>JAEWVC010000030.1 GCA_023459275.1 Bacillota bacterium
CTGTATATCCGTATGTCCAGCTGTCGCTGTCTGTCGTCTTGTCCCATACCGGGTCGGGCTGGGGGCTGACCTCCAAACCGTCCGCCAGCAGCGTCAGGGCGATGTCCGTGGGCCGCGTGCCGTACAGGTCGGAAGCATCCTCCCAGGCCTTGGTTCCCGCGATAGACACGGTAATCAGCGTATTGGAAAAATCCGCATCCGTAACATTGCCGTTTCCGTCCACCGTGCCGCCCACCGCCGTATCGGTGGTGGGGGTATAGCCGTTTACGGCCGTTTCACGCACAGTATAGACCGAAGGCACCGTGGTGCCTTTTCTATACTTGGGCAAACCAAGTATGGAATAGGTCCATGCGTCACCGGTATTGGTCCAATCGATGGCGGGTTGGGGTGACATAGCGATATTGTCCGCCAGCAGCGTCAGGGTGATTTCTGTGGGCCGCATGCCGTACAGGTCGGATACGTCGGCCCATGTCTTTGTGCCGGAAAGGGAAACAGTCACCAGCGTGTTTTCAAAATCCGCGCCGGTCACATCCCCGTTTGCGTCGGCCGTGCCCGTAACGGTGGTATCCGTGTAGGGCGCATATCCGGCCACTGCTATCTCCCGCACAGAATATACCGCAGGCGTCTGGGTGCCGGCCTTGTATCTGGGAAGCCCGGAAATGGTGTACGTCCACTCGCTGCCGGTCTTGGTCCAGGAAATGGCTGGCTGTGAGGGCAGGACGTTCCCACCTTCCAGCACCGTCAGGGTGATGCTGTCAGGCCGTTTGCCATACCTGTCGCCATCGTCGGTCCATGTTTTTTTGCCGGAAATGGAAACGGTGTCAAGTGTGTTGGTGAAGCTTGCGCCCGTCACAATGCCGTTTCCGCCCACGGTGCCGTAAACGGCGCCTGTGGCGCTGGGTGTATAGCCCGCGGCGGGCGTTTCACGCACCGAATACACCACAGGTTCCAGCGTGCCCTTGCGGTAGCGGGGCAATCCGGTATAGGTATACGTCCAGGCATTGCCCGTCTTGCTCCATGCCGCAGCGGGCTGGGGAGCGACCTCCGAGCTGTCCGCCAAAAGTGTCAGCTGGATGCTGGCAGGGCGGGTGGCATACTTGTTGGTTTGATCTGTCCAGTTCTTTGCGCCGCTTACGGATACGGTGATCAGTGTGTTGGTCACCGTTATACTATTTGTTACGTCCGGGGCTTGCGCCCGGGCGTTGTCCCCGGAGATGGACGCCGGGCTGTAACCGGCCGTATAGCCGTTGGGCACTGTCTCCACCACGCGGTATTGGCAGGGCACAGTTTGCGCCGCGTCATCAGCCTTTGTAACGTACGCGGGCAGGTCCGTCCACAGGGCAAAAACTGTATCCCAGGCTTCAGAGCCCGCGGGAGCAAGGGTCCGCACCGCCGCGCTGCCAATGGGGATCAGGGGGTCGGGCGCCGTGGCGCTGTTTTGCAGATCCACCCATGGTCCCAAAGCGCCTGCCCTGTACTCCAGGCGGAAGGTTACGCTGCCGGGACGTGTTACACCGGCCCATGCGCCTTCCCCGGCCCAGGCCTTGGCGCCTCTGATGGAGATCAGCTTTTTATCCCGCGTGTTGGTAAAGCTCCACCAATTGTCCCTGGAAAGACCGTCCTGGCCGGCAAGAGATCTTTCGGTATCCTGTATATACCCGGTGCCCGGCGCGGTTTCCGCCACGGTATAGACGCCGCCTGCCGGCACGGTCAGCTCGGCCCGCCAGCGGTTGGCGGCCAAACTGTGATCCGCATCCGTGATGGGATCGGTGGAGACAGTGGAGGCGGTGAGCGTCACCGCAGTACTCTGGTCTCCGTCCTTTGTTACGGTATAGACGATGCTGTCCGGCCGCACGCCGTCCCTGTCGTTTTCATCATCCCAATTCTTTACAAAATACAGCTGGCGCAACTGCAGCTTGTTCGCAATAACGCTTACAGTGTCCGAAGCGGTGGGAGACGGATTCTCCACCGTGAATCCCGCGGCCGCGGGGGGCATGTCCGCGCCGTCCATGGTCACCTGGGTTTCCTGCGCCCAATACTTGTAGGGCGTCGCGGAATGCGGCACATATTTGGGCAGTTTCATCGCCACTGTGATGCTGGTGCCGTGTACGGCGGCATACTTCAAGCTTGTCCATGTCACTGTTTTTGCAATGCCCGCCATTTCAGTCCAATCCGTGCCGCTATTGGCAGACTGATACACCGAAAAGAGCACGCTTTGGGGCATTACGCCCAGATCGTTTAAATGGTCAAGGGCGGCTTCGTCCAACGCAGTGCCGTCGGTGCTGGAAAAGGATTTGGTTGCCAGCACATTTACCGTGCGCAAGCTGTTGGTAAGGGCCAGCGTCCCGGCTCCAGACGCCAGCGCATACTGTGCGTCATAGGGCGCGTTCAGGGCTTCCGTTACGAAATAGGTATACCTTTCTCCCAATGAAGAGTAGGTTGGAAAACTTCCCGTGAAGGTGCAGAACCATTTGTCGGCGTCCCCGCCGGTGCCTTGGGACCATGAAGGTGTAGCACCGGGCGCCGCTTCGTTGACACCGGAGGACGTCCGGCGCATCAAGGTAAAGGAAAGGGGCATGCTGCCCGCATCAAACAGCGGGCGGGTGCCAAATGCATTGTCCTGATCGTTCCATATCTTGGTAGCCTGAAGGGTGGTTTGATCCTGAGGAGTGTAAGTGTTTAGCAGGGATGCGCTGCCTGTTTCATGGTTCGTATCCCAGGCGGCGTCCGCCCTGCCGCCCGCCGGCAAAACGGTATAGCCGGACAAAGGCTTTTCCAGCACATAATAGCCAAACTCCTGTCCATCCGGCGCGTAACGCATCAGCGGGCTGCCATTCCCGTCCTGGGTAAACTGATATGTCTGCTGCCCGCCCACGGCCGTCAGCGCGGCAATTTCCCCGCCCGGCAGCGTAGCCGTGCTTACCACCGCATCCCTTGAGCGCACGCCGTTGGTCCAGGTCTGATGCAGCTCAAGGACAACACCGGGATACAGGAACTGATCGCCGGAGGCTGCGCTAAAATCCCAGGATTTGGTAACGTCTATATCTACGCTGGGCGTGTCCAGACTATAGGTATTGACAACATTGTCCGCCGCCCTGTCATTGACGGTGGCGTAACCGTCCAGCACAAAGGGAGCGCCGCCTCCATCCAACTCCTCCACGTAGTAGTAATAGCGGCCGCCATATGCATCATAGGTGGGGACATCGTCAAATACGGCGGTCGTCTGTCCGTTTTCCAAGGTCTCTGTCCATGGCTGGCCGGCAAGCAGCACCGCCTCTCCCACTGTGCTTTCGGTGGGCGCCTGCGTTGAACGGTACAATTGCAATTTGACCGTGGGCAGATCCAAAGGGCTGAACCAGGCCGGCAGATTCAGCCATATTTTTTTCAGCTGCACATCCTGAGTGCCTGCAAGGGTGTTGATAATGGTGCCTGTCTTGCCAGGGTCAAAGCTGGCATAGGCATACGTACCGCCCTCCTCCGCCTGTATTTCAAACGTTTCCGCTGTTGTTGTTCCGGCTGGGTCAGGCTGCACGTCCGTTCCGCCGATATCGCTGAAATAGGAGGCTGCGTACGCCGACGCTTGAAGGATGGCCTCCTTCACGTAGTAATGATAGCGGTTGCCGTTTGCGTCAAACTTGGGGTAGGAACCGAAACCGCAGGTCCAGAACCATTCGTTTCCCGAATAGCTGGTATTCCAAAGGCGGGTGGAAGCCACCAGCAGGGCGGCCTCCGTTTGGCCCTCATAATACTGGTACAGGTCCAGCCGTATGTCGGGCCGCCGGGGATCGCCGGACGCCTGGTCGCGCCACACTTTGTTGATGGTGATCTCACCGCTGCCGCTGAGCCTGTTTGTGAAAGCATGCGCCATTTCATCCGGATCATCCAGCGTCGCGCCATATTGGTACATGCCCGGTGTAACGGAGGAAAGAACGAATTCATCCGCGGCGACCGCGATGCGGCCGTTCACAAAGTCCTCATACCCGCCCTCCAATCCGTCTAGCCCGAGCTCTCTTACGCTGTAGTGGATCACCGCGCCGGACGCGTCATATTTTTCCAGCAGGGAGGCAGGATCCCCGAAGGAGATTCCGCCCCCGGGGGAGGATATGGACAATTCCTTTGTTTCCAGGAGCGCTGTGCCTGCGTACAGCCCAAATCTGGCTGAAAGGTTATCCTTGTCCGCCAGGCCGTTGACCAGCCATTGCTTTTGGAGGCTGATCTTCAGCTTGCCCACCCGCAGATTGAAAATAGTATAATGGATGCCGTCCTCTGATGCGACGGTGGCCACCCTGTAATTATGATATTGCGTTCGCGCATACCCTGTCCCGGTACTCAGATAGATCCCATAGGCCGGGTTATCCGGGTAGGCCGCGTAAGTGCTGTTGATGGCCAGCGCAGCGCTGTCTATTTCCCGAATGGAATAGTCGCCGTAGTCGCTGCTTTGTTCCCCGGAGGGGACGTAGAAGAGGGTGCCCCGCCACAGCCCGTCCGCCGTCAGGGTAAGCTGGGCCAGGGGTTCTGTGCCGCCCTGGTAAAACAGGCCGGCCGTTACTGGCACGCGGGTAAGCAGGTCGCCGTCGTCCAGCCAGACCTTCTCCACCTCAAAGGCAAGCCCTTCCCCTTCGCCCTGGGTGTTTATGACCGTCCCCGCCTTTATGCCATCCTCGCCGACTGAATAGAAGATATCCGTCAGGTAGTAGCCCGCGGGTTCGATGATGGCTGTCTCCTCCAGGGTATAGGCATACTCCCTGCCCTCGTCGTCAAAACGGGGCAGGTTTTCCAGCAGCGCATCAAGATCCCCCTGCCCGGAAATGCGGAAATCGCTCCCGGAAATATAGGTCACGCCCGCAGGGAAGGTAACACCGGAAGCGTCCCATCCGCCCAATCCATCCTGAAGGACCGTAACGGCTATGGCGGCGTCCGTACCCGGGGCCAGGGAGGGCTGCCATATTTTTTTGATCCGAAGCCCCGTTGTGCCCACCAGCTTGTTTACAATGGTGTTGGTGCCGTCGCCCGGCGCCGGCTGAATGACTTCAAAGTCAAACTCCCCCTGAGTAAACTGACCGTCTGCAACGTTGCCGCCGGGTACCAGCCCCCCCGTTGCGCTGATGGTGGCGCCGACCTCCTTGACACGGTATACGTAGGCAGCGCCGTTTTCATCATATTTGGGCATGCCGCCAAACGCGCCGGTCATGGTCATGGTTTCCGCCCGGAAGCCTGTCACCGTTTGTTGAGTTACCTGAGTCCATGCCGTATCGTCCGCCGAAGCCAGCTTGCGCTCCAGCGCCGCGGTGATGCCGCCGTTCATGGACTGCACTGCCTTGGCCTGCCATATCTTGGTGAAGGGGATGGCGGCGTCGGCCTCCCGGATATTTACCACGCTGCCACCAGCAAGGATGAAATCGGTCACGGAGGGGTCTCCGTTTTCGATCCTGATCCTGTAATCGCCGGGACTTGTCATCACTTCCCGGACATAATACACATATTCGTTGCCATTGGCGTCGTATCTGGGCAGCTCGCCGCCTGCGGCGTACACCACCGTGGCCTCATCGGAATAATCCGCAAGGTCCATGCTGTCCTTTCCTTTGACGGGGGCCAGCGTATCATAGGACAAGCCGTTGCCGGCGGGGAAGCGGTACAGGTAATATTTCACCCGGGGGCGGGCCGCCGGCTCCGCGCCGCCGTCCAGCCACCGCTTTTCAAAGGAGAAGCCCGTTTGGCCGGTGATGGTATTGATCAGCGTACCGCCGTCATACGCCACGCCCGGCGCGGTTTCGCCTCCATGCGCGCCAACGTTCAGCACCGTCTGCACATACTCGCCAAAGCCCTCTGTCTCGGGAACCACCTTGCTCTCCACTGCGCTGTAATCGTATGGATAGCCCATGGGGTCATAGGCGGGAAGGTCCGATATGTGAAGCGTCCACAAGTCGCCTCCGGTGCCGGTGAGGCTGCCGGTGTAAGCAGGGATCACCTCGTCCACCGCTCCCGGCCGGCGGGACTTGCGGTGGAGGGTTACGTATGCCGACTGCCAATCCAATGCGGCGGGGCGGGTCTGCTCCCAGGTGGAAGCGTCATACCACTGCTTATAGGCCGTTAAGCCGGTTTTCAGTGTGTTGACAATGGTTTCCTCGGAAACATCGGGAACGTTTCCAATGCCGGTCAGGTAGTCCTCCAGCTGATTTTGGGCCGGCGCATAATCAATCTTCACCCCGCCGGCATATTTGGGCAGGTCTGTATAGGCATACCGGACTGTGTTATAATTCAGTTCCGTTACCACCGGCGAAGGCTGGGGCGAAACAGGCGTCACGCCTGCCAACAGTGCGATTTCAGGTGTTGGACGGCTGGCGGCTTTATTGTCATTCCAATTCACATAAATCGTATAATCGGCAAGCGCCATGGCGGTAACGGACGCTTCCGCCTGGCCGCCCGAGATGGATCCGGCGGCGGGCGAAATATCGGAATCGTATCCCGCCGTGCTTCCGGTGATCACATAATTTCCCGTATCGGGATCAACGGTGACAATGTAGCGCAGGACAGGGTCACCCGCGGGCGTGGACGGCGTGATTGTCAGCACCGCCATGCCGCCCGCCTCCTGGCAGGTCACGGAGGCCAGTCCCGCACTGAAACTGTCCACCGAGCAGGTGATTTCCCCGCTCACCTCATCCTTATCCACAGAAAAACCTACGGACTCATCCACCGCAGGCGCGCCATTCAGGGCAAGATGCAGCGTCAGGGTGTAGGGATCCATCGGCGCGTCAAGGGGCTGTATGCCGGAAGCAAAAGCCATGATGCCGAATCCATCCCCGGAATCCAGGCCGCTCAAAGGCATTGGCGTTTCCGTCACGGCAGGCGTTTCCGCTACAACAGGCGTTTCCGTCACGGCGGGCGTCTCCGTCGCGGCAGGCGTTTCCGTCACGGCGGGCGTTTCCGTTACGGCAGGCGTTTCCGTCACGGCGGGCGTTTCCGTCACGGCGGGTACCGGGGTTGCATTTTCCGCCACGCCGGCGCTCTGTTCCGGCGCAGGCGATGGAGTTTCTTCTGGCGCGGGGGTTTCCTGCGCCACATCCAACGTGATCCGCGTGACGAAGGTCTCCTCCCCCAAACGCTGATCCGTGTATGCGGCTGTATAGGGCAAGGCCTGTCCGTCCGCCGTCTGCCCGGAGAGGCTGCGGACGCGGTAGGACTGGCTGGAAGGCAGCCCCTCAAGGGAGAATGCGGAGTCCGCTTCCCCGTTCCCGTCCAAAGTCAACGCCAGACAAAATTCTTCTCCCGGACTGCCGGGCTTTTGAACCGCCGTCCAGCTGCCGCTTTCCAGGCGGGTTTCCAGCCGCACCACAAGCGCGGCGCCCGAAGCCGCCTCCCCCCCGGCGATCCGTACAAAAAAGGAGGCGTCTTCTCCATAAAGCAAAGCCTCCGCGGGCGCTTCGGATGGCGTGGGTGTTGCCGCATCGCCGCTGTTTTCAGAAATTGCCGGGGCCGCTTCCGGGATTTCGGCATCATCCGCCAGTCCGGATGCAGGCATCCCGGCGTCCAGATTTGTCAAAAGCAGCATCAGTGTCAAAAGGCATGCAAGGAACCGCCGCATTCTCATAGAAAATCCTCGTTTCCATAAGGCTCAATTTATGGCTTATTATACCAACGCCCTCTGGACATTTTCTGGACATGCAGCAGCAAAGGGATCGCTTCCCCGGTGTCCCGGAGAGGCGGTCCCTTCAGCCAATTGTACGTTGGGATGATACGGATAAAGCTTTTGTGGGCTGATTACAATTCAGAGGCGCTGTTAAACAAATCCTGCATGGTTTTGCCCGGCAGAATGCCAAGCTCAATCCGGTACAGCTCTTTGACTTTGTTATAGTGCATGACCAGCGAGGCCTTATCTTTTTTCAGGGAATACAGCCTCAGAAGCATGCCATTCAAATCGTCGTCCAGGGGAATCGTTGTCAGGGCTCTTTGAAGGATTTCTTCGGCAGCCAAATAGTCGGCTTGGGTCATGTAGTAACCGGCAAGCCTGGAAATCAGGCCGCGGTATCTCTTGGAGAGCTCTTCGGCTTTATTCTGCGACCAGGGATACCCATTTTCTTCTAAATAGTTTCCTTTATACAGGGCGATCGCCTTTTTGTATCTTTCAACAGACGCCGCCGTAAATGCCATATCATCATCATTTGTAATCGCCGCAAATTCAGCGGCATCGATGTAGACATCCGGCAGTTCCAGTTTATACCTGCCGTTTGCAAAGGATAGATCAAAGCCGATTTTTGCCGACAGCAATGTCTTTTTGACTTGATAGATGGTCGTATGCATAAAAATATTAAGCTTCTCTGTTTCACATTCCGGCCAGAGTGCTTGGGCAATTCTCCACTTTGATACATCTTCGCCCAGGTGCTGCAGCAAAAAGGCAAACAGCTCTTCCGCTTTTGCCGTGCGCCACTTTACGGATTTTCCCAAATCGGCTCCGCGAACGGACAGCCTGCCAAAACAGCGTATACACCCTTTATCCTTGGACATTTGGGAAACGGCCGGCAATGGCCTTCTTTTTTTGAGCCTTGCCACAGTCTTTGCAATATCGTCGGAAGACGATGGCTTGAGCAGGTAATCAATGGCATTCACCCGAAAAGCGTCCAGGGCATATTGGTGATAAGCGGTCACGAAAATGATCTCGGTATCACTGTCCGTCTCGATGATCTTTTCGGCCAGATCAAGGCCGGACATTTCCGGCATGACAATATCGAGGAACGCAACGTCAGGTTGCAGCGCATGTAATTCGGCAAGCGCGCCGGATGCCTGCAGATAGGAACCGACGACACGTATTTGGCCGGTATTTTCAAGTGCACGCCGAAGAACGTTAAGCGCAGGCAATTCATCATCAACAATAATGGCGTTGAACATATATGGCACCACCTCCTTACAGAATGCTGCCCGGTATCTTTATAACGACAGTCGTCCCTTCTCCTTCTGTGCTCCGAATGTCAATCTGTGCACCCCGCCATCCTTTTACACGCCTGATGATATTGAAAAAGCCGACGCCTTGATTTGTAGATTCGGCGTTTTTTACGCTGTCAAGCTTTTCTGGCGGCATTCCTATTCCGGTATCGCTGACCCTTATGATGACAGCACCTTCTCTTTTATCCACCGCTATGCGGACAGAACCGCCGGAAGCCTTTTTGCATAGGCCGTGCTTAATTGCATTTTCCACCAAAGGCTGAATGCAAAACGGAGGAATTTCCGTACGCATCAATTCCGGCGCAATATCATATTCAACATTGATCAGACTGCCGAAACGGGCTTTTTCTATTTCCGCATAGGCTTTGATCAGTTCAAGCTCCCGCTCCAAAGGAATCCGCATCGACTTGGGATCAACATCAAATATCAGCCTTAGGTATTTGCTGAAATTAACCAGCAGGTCCCCTGCTTTTTCGCTGTCCGTATAGCAGAACGACACCATCGTATTTATTGTGTTGTATAAAAAATGGGGCTTGATCTGTGCCTGGCGAAAAGCAAGCTCGGTATTCGCCGCCTCCTCGGTTGATTTCTTAAGCTGTTCCAGTATATACCTCTGCTGCGCATCGGAATCCATCAGCGCAGCAAGGCTGTCCTGCCCATGCCTTATCAATACTCTGGCCAGCAGGTACGCACCGTTGAACATGATGAATGCCACAAATATCTGCATGATCATGCCGCTGACCAATCTTCCCGTAACGTACAATTTCACGCTGAACGGCAGAAGAGAAAGAATACTTGCCTGAAAAACCCCGCGCGTTATTTTCACCTTGGAGAAAACCGCGGAAGTGAATATTGCCAGTATAAAGGTGCATATGACAACGACCGCAACCTCATGGGTCATGGTAAGGTAAAAGGCATAGAGCACAAAAGAAAGCTGCTCAAATATTCCTTTGCCTGAAGCGATATACGGGAGGAGTGGATCAATATGCTGAAAACAATATTGTTTATGCATAAGCCGATGGCGGGCCATAGGATGTAGCCGTGCAGATATGCATCCGCGGGCCGGGTGAGAACGCTTCTGGCCGCAAAATACCACACGACATGCGCAAAGATAATAAGAGCGACTGCGACATGACCGGCATTTACGATATAGCGGCACCATTTGCTTGCATCTATAGGTTTTTTCATTTCCCCGTGCATGGATTCCTTGTCCGCAATTGCTCTTTTTGTCATGAAGCCCGTTAACCTCCGGCGGCTTTTCTCTCGCTTTTCTTGGAAACACATATGTCCGCAAGAAAACATGGGTTATCTGGGGTGGATGTACCGCGCGGCGGCTTTACCTTGGCTGCATATTCACGGCAACAGCCGTGCGCTTGCCGCCGGAATACCTTGCCATGCGTTTCACCTGCTTTCTGTACGCCATTTCATGATTTGCCAAGATAATACATTATTTTTTTTGGAAATGCAACCGCGACAAAACAGCAGGCCCAGCCGTTTGGCCAGGGCTTGGTCTTGTGTGAAGCTTGCTTCTTGCGGAAAACAATTCACAAAAAGGGTGTGCCTGCCCAAAAAGATGCTATAATTGCGTGAAGGGAAAAAAAGCGGGGGAGCGGGAAATGAAAAAAATGGGCTCGGGGCTTCGGCGTCTGATATGGTGGGGGGCTCTGGCCATTTTTGTTTTTTGCGGCGCCTGGACCGCCTATTATCTGTATTCAGCCGTAGTTGGCAGCCAAACACTGGGGGATATGTCCGGCCGGATCGCCGCGCTGCGGGATGCTCCCTCCCTCCCTGGGGCGCCTGTTGCCACCGCCGTGCCGGCGGATGCGCAGGCAACGATGCAGGTAGCAGGGCCTGCAGCCATGCAGGCTGACATGCCTGCGCAGGAAAAACCTTCCGCGCCGCTCCCTTACGCCCTGGCGGAGCAGGTAACGCCGGCCCCGCTGAACACTGTTCTTCCCGGAGGCACGGCAAATCAGGGGCTTTGGGGGCAAGATGCCTCCGGCAAACCGGTCGCGGCAACACCAGAAGCCTCTTTCAGCCCCGGCGTGCAGGATGCGCTCCTTGCCTATTACCAGGGCCTGGCAACAGAAAATCAAGAGCTTATCGGTTGGATCGCCATAGAAGATACAGTGGTGGATTACCCTGTCATGTACACGCCCGATGATCCGCAAAAATATCTCCACAGGGATTTTGAGGGCCGGTACTCCTTCTCGGGCGTGCCCTTTCTGGATGCCGGGTGCGACCCGTACGAGCCTTCCTCCAATCTGATCGTTTACGCGCATAACATGCGTTCCGGTCAGATGTTCGCCGAGGTGACCAAATATCTGGACCCGGATTTTCTGAAAGCGCATCCCACGGTGATGTTCGATACACTGTCGCAGCGCGGGTCATACGAAGTGATCGCTGTGTTTACGATCGACCTGAAACCGTTGGACGACCCCTCCATGCTGTGCTACAGCCCCTTCTCCACCATAACCCAAGAGGCTGTGGACGCGCTGAACCAATATATCGTCCAATATGCCGCTGTCCAGGCGGGACAGGCGCAGGCGGGGGATCGCATTCTTACTTTGAGCACATGCAGGCGCGTGGGAAGTACAGACCGGCTGGTGGTCATGGGGCGTGCCCCCGGGAAAGAATAACGGGCAAAGCGCGCCTGTGTCTAATCCTCAAACATTATTTCGCCGTTGCGGCGGTCCTTTTCGCGCGGAAAGGACCGCCCGTTCATTTGTTTCGAAAGGGCGCCGGCTGTGCCGCCTTTGCCCGGCTTGCGCAAGCGGCACCCCGGCTCATATCCCAGAAGCTCAATAGCAGGCCCGGTACGCTGCCGCTTCCGGCCCTCCTTTTCGCTTCCCACTTCCACCTGTCCCTTTTCCCCAACGCCCTCAATGGTCGCGCTGCTGCGCCGCCGCTGGCATCGCTCCCTTTCGAATGCCTCCTTCACCCCGCTTCATCCGGCACAGCCGGCGAAACGGGTTGCGGAACCCAGCGCAGCGCGGCGTTGCCTCGCTTCAGCTCCTTGCCCTGCATCGAAAATCTCTCGCCGCCATGGACGAAACAATATTTTCCAATCATATTACGCAAAATGCGTAAGGATGCGGGCGGGATCAAGATCGGGCAAGGCAATATTGCTTTGCACCGCGGTGGCCGCCGCCAGCCCGGCGATTTCGCCGAAGAGCATGGTATTCGCCTGTCCCCGCAGGCAATAGCGCTTAAGCAGCCGCTCAGCGGATATGGATTTCCCGCTCCCGATGATCAAATTTTTCGTTTTGCTCGGCAGCAAAATGCCGTAGGGGATGCCGAAGATGCAGGGAGATGCCACCATCCCCTTGTCTTCGGCGTTGCGGTAGTAGCCGGACGTATAGGCCACCACGTCGTCAAACGCCTTGTTTTGCACGTATTCCTCCAGGCGCAGCATCCGTTTGCCAAAAATTTGCCGCGCCAGCCGGTTGCCCAGCTCGGCCCCCGTCCTAGAGACGATGGCTTTTTGAAAGCCGGGCATGCTGCGGATAAGAAAGTCCGCCACATACGCCGCGGCCTCGCGGCCTTCCAGCTCGGCCTGGGAGGTCTCGGCGATATCCTGTACGGGATGGATGTCAAAGAAATTGCTGTTCACCAGCAGCCTGCCAGTGCCCCGCAGGCCGAAGAGCCCCAGGGCGTCCAGATCCCGCGCCAGGCCGCGGTTCCTTTCAAACCGCCCGCCGGCGATGGCATTTTGGAGAACGGATATCTTCTTGCCGCCGCCATGCGGGATGTGGAACTGCCCTTTTTCATAGTAATTTTTCACGAATTCCGAAAAGCTGATGGGAATATCCTTTTGATCGTCATAATCCCCGGGATGATCGATAAAATGCTGCATCAGGACGTCGGTATCCACGTTGCTCATCTCAAACATCATTGTGGAGTAATCGGCGGCGTGGGTGATGGTGTCATCTCCAGCCAGGACGGCGATGTCGGCGTCTCCGCTGCAATCGACGATCTGCCTGGCAAGCACGGCCCGGCTGCCGGCCTTGGTCGCGATCACAATTCCCTCCAGCGTATCCCCCTCCCTGCCGGGCAGGGCGCCATACACAAAGCTGTGCAGCAAAATTGTCACCCGTGCGCTGCGCAAAAGGGAGAAAAGAATGTTTTGCGTGTTCTCCGCGTTGTGGGGGATCTGGTTCACTTTGTGCGTTTTCCACACGTTCTCCAGCGGGGAGCCCTTGACAATGCGTTCGACGATTTCCGCCGGGAGCGTTTTGATAACCTGGCGGTCATCCGAGGTAAAAAAGAAATTCGTGATGGAAGACATAAGGGAGGCCGTGCTCACGCCGCCCAGCATGCCGCCGCGCTCAATCAGCACCGTTTTCACGCCTTTTCTGCCAGCGCTGATGGCCGCGCAGCACCCGGCAAGCCCGGCGCCCACCACCGCGACATCAAAGTGCCCCAAAACCGGGATTTCTTTCCGGGGCTCCCAGACTGTTTCTTGCATGATGATTCCTCCAAATCATACGCGTTTCACCGTGTATATGGCGGGTGGCCAAAAGGGCCGGCAAGGAAGCCAAAAGGGCCAGCTCCCTGGTTTTGCAGACGGGCGTGCACTGGGCGCGGCGCTCGTGAAACGGGTGCCCCATGGGCACTGGAATCGGTTCCCTCTTCACGGTTCTCCTTCTTGCTTCCGGTTGGCCGTTTGTTCCTCCGCCTGTCACGCACACAGGCGCGGGTTCCAGGTGCTCACGGGCGCGCAAGGGACGCACCATTCGGCTATTTGAATTTCTCGTTTGCCGCCGCGCCAAAGGAGCGTGCCGCGCTGTTGATTTCCGCCACAATCTGTTCACCGGTTTTGGAGTAAGCCAGGCGCGCGGCCTTGATCAGCGTGTTGCACTCGTTGTGATCCATGAACACGGCGGCATCCAGGATTCGATCCTCGCACTGTCCGGGAATGATGATGAAGCCGTGCTTGTCTGCGTGGATCAGCTGCCCGGGGCGCACGGCGGTGCCGAAGACAAACACCTCGCAGCCCCATTCCACCGGCGTGCTGTAGGCGTGCCCTACGCACAGGCGGCGGGCGATGGCTTTGAACCCGGCGTTGGTCATCTCGTCGATATCGCGCACGGCGCCGTCGGTGATGGTACCGACACACCCCAGCGCCCGGTGGACATTGCTGTTCACCTCTCCCCAGAAGGCGCCGTAGGTGAGGGGCCGGTCAAGGTCCTGTACCACCACGATCTTGGGTCCGTCAAGGGAGGCGACATACTCCCGGTACGCTTCCCACTTCCTGGCGCTGCATTTCGCATGGCTTTTCTCGCCGGGCTGGATCTTCACGGTGACGGCGTACCCGATCATTGATCCCATGCCCGGCATGAAATCCCTGACCTCGTCCTGGTTGCAAAGTTCGGAGAGCATGGCTGTGCCGACCAGCTTTTCCAGGCCGTTGTAGATCGTGGGCGTGTTGTAGCGCTTGAGTTTGAGCTGCTCGCTGTAATCCAATTTGTTCATGCTGGTCTACCTCATCCTTTTTTTTAGGGTTTGCCAGAAGGCAACCGGGACGCTCCCGTAGCGGTGGGCAGGCAAGCCTGACGATCGGGCTGTGCACGGTGCCGCCGCCGATCATGTCCTGCAGCACTTTGGCGGCGCGCCGCCCCGCCTTCCGGGCCAGGTAACCCACCGAGGCCGGCGGCGGGGCCAGCGCGGTGGCAAGCCTGGAGTTGCCGTATCCTATCACAGCGGCGTTCTTTCCGGTCCCGTATCTTTTTTGGATGAGGACCGGATACACCAGGGCGGCCAGGTAGCCACAGAACCTCTCAAGGCTGCTGATATACTTGCGCAGGGAGATATAGGCGGTCCTCTACTCCATGATGTGGACAGAAAGCGCTTTCGGTATTTCACAACAAAAAGTTAGCCGCCGGATGGCCGGCCTGTCATGCAGCGCATCCAGCAGCTTACGGTGCAACCGGAAGCAAGCGTTTAAAGGCTGATGGACTGCGCCTGCGGGACACGTGTCATCCAATCTCTTTTTTCCGGCCTGCCAGGCAGCTCACGGCGCCAAGGCGCTTACCGCCTGCTCAAACATCCGGGCGCTTTGGCGTGCGTCCTCCATGGAGCTTTTGATCTCTGCCGCAACGCAGCCCTCATAGCCGCTTTCCGCCAACTGCCTTGCCAGTTGGCGGTAATCCAGCGCTCCGCTCCCCAGCTTTTGATGATCCAGGGGCGCCATGCCCTCCCGCAGGACCACGTCATGCAGATGAACGGCGATCATGCGCCGCCGATACTGTTTGATAAACCGGCCGGTGCTCCAATTATCGCCGCCCTTGTTGGCAAACAGATGCCCAACGTCCATGCAGACGGAAAAATTGTGCCGGTCAAGGAGCGCGTCGTTGAAGCGCAGGGGCAGCGCAAGGTTCTCCAGCGCAAGAAGCTCAACGGGAATCGCGGCTTTTTCCGCCATCAGGCACAGGCAATAATCCAACACCTCAAGGCAGCGCGCGGGGATGGCATCCTGCACGGACTGCTCCCTGAAGGTTTTCAGAAAGGGGCCCGACGCGTGAACCACGTACGCTTTGGGGGAAAGCGGCGCCGTTAAGCGGATCAGCTGCGCAAACAGTTCGGCATAGCCCTGGGCAAGCTGCTTCGACGGGTAGGATAGGTCGATGCCCCTGAAGGGCAGATGGACGGAGCAGGTAAAGCCAAACCGCCGCTGAAGCGCGCCGAGCCTGGCGATGTACCCCTGGGAAAACGCCTCGTCCCAGAGAAGGGTCAAATTGGCGGGCAGCTCGAAGTGCCTGACCCCCAAGGCGGCGCATGATTCAAACTCCGCGGAGCGGTCAAAAGACGCAAGCAGCTCCTCCTGCGGCATGGCAAGCAGGGGAAGCTCGCCGCGGAATATCATGGAAATGCCGATTCTCATTTATCTCCCTCCCTTAAAAAAACAGCCGCAGCGCCGCCAGGGAGGTCATGACGATCACAAGGTACCGGAACAGCTTTTCGTTGATTTTCTTTACGATCAGGGCGCCAAGCACCGCTCCCAGCGCCACTGCGGGGATCATCATGGCGGCCAGGGCGGCGTTGCTTAAAGTGATATTGCGCCATAGGAGCACCTGAATCGGCATCTTCAGGGCGTTGACGATCAAAAAGAACCAGGCGTATGTGCCAAGGAAGTCATTTTTGCGAAATCCCATCGCCACCAGATAAAGGCTCATAATGGGCGTGGCTGCGTTCCCGACCATGGTGGTGAACCCGCTTAAGACCCCCGTCAGGGCATAAAACCAGGTCTTGTCGGGAACGGCATAGCCGCTGCCCTTTGTTTCGATCCAAATCATCAAACCCACGCAGGCCAACACCGATATGGCGATGATGGTCTTGAATTGCCTGTCGCTTACGTAATTTCCCACAACGGCGCCGATGAGCAGCCCGATCCCCGCCCACAGGAGCAGGCGCCTTATGGCGTACCATTGGGCATGCTGCCTGTAATGGATCACCGCGAAAATATCCCCTGTCAGCAGCATAGGCAGCAGGAGCCCCGTGGATTCCTTTCCCCCGAAGATGGAGGCCATGACCGGGACGATCATGGTCATTACACCGCTTAACCCCAGTTTGGAAAGGCCTACGCAAACCGCGGCCGCAGCGACCCATATCCACTGCGCCGGCGTAAAGTCAAACATCATCTTTCGTTCCCATGCCCTTGTTCATAATTTGTTTTTGTCATTTTCGGCTTTTGAACTGCCTGAAGGAAACGGAAAATACGGCGCCGCTTCCCACGGAAAAAGGGATCAGCACAAACCATAAGAACATCGAGGCGGTCAGGGCCGCATCCTCCCATGCGGTGATCAGCAGGTACACAAGCAGCAGGACCGCAAAGAAAGCAATGAACAGGAAGGCCGAGGGCATGATGCGCTTGTCCCTGATGACGAACGAAAGAACTATGCAAACAGCGGTGGCCGCGATGGAGGGAAGAAGGCTCTCCATAAGGTTGACCGCAAACGTTCCAAAGGCCAGCCGAACCGCGAATATTTCTTCCAGGGGCTCAAGTAGCAGCATAAACGCCGCCCCGTACAGGACAACAAGCACGATGCTCAGGCTGAAGGAATACAGCAGCAGCGTGCTTTTGGGCTTCCCGTTGCGGACCATGATAAACATATCACTGAAGCGGTATCTCTCACTCCCGTCATGGCCCGTCCCAAAGCCGTCATATCCGTTCATCTTTCGTTTCCCCCAAAAATCCGGATAACGCCGCGGGCCCCCTAAGCGGCCAACCCCCCCCCCGGGGCCCCCGGCCCCGGCATTAACAGTCCCGGTATACCCTTTGGGACAGGTTACTTGGCGAATTTGTCAGCCCAATAGACCCAGAAATCCGCGATGCTGCCCATCCGTTCATAGATAACGTCCATGTTCTGCGGAACGGTGACGATCTGGCTCATGGGGAGATTCACATCGGCGGCGGGGTCAATGGTATCATCGCGCATGAACCACACCCCGACGCGGGCAAAGGTCTGGACCGCGCTGTTGTTGCCGTCCTTGCCGCCCATCAGGAAGTAGATCAGCAGGCGGGCGCCGGCGGGGTTGTCGGAATCAGTCACATAGTACAGGTACTTGGCATTGTGCATGGAGGCATAGGGCTCCAGGTCGGTCACCCAGGCTACGGGCAGTTTGTTTTGCTGGGCTACGTTGAGCTTGTTGGCGGTGCAGAAGCCAAGGCACGTTTCGGTGGAACGGCCGACAGCATCCACGATGTCGTTGCCGTCCGAGATGATGGTGTAGTTGGACTGCGCCAGGCGGTACAGGAACTCATAGGCGGCGTTGTTGGGCTCCACATTCAGCACGGAAGCATCGTAGGTATATTCCAGGGGCTTGCCGTACTTTTTCAGGTAGGAGGCTTCCAGCTCCTTGCTGTACAGGGTCAGGTTGGCAAACACGGCGGAGCCGGCGGACTTGGAGGGGCCGGCGATGTACAGCTTGTATACGTAGCTGCCGTCCTCTTTCTTGTCCAGCACATCCCACCAGGATTTGATGGGGCATTGGTCAAACTGCGAGTTGTTCCAGAACCAGATGTTCAGCGCGTCGTACACGGGCAGGCCATAGGCCAGATCCGCCTCGGCCATATGGGCGACGATGTCGGTGGGGTAATAGGCCTGCACATAGCCGTAATCGTAGAACTCATTGTACCATTGCCCGGTGCCGTCGTCCGCCAGGATGACGTCACCGGTCTGGTTGCCGGTTTCATATTCCTGAATCAGTTTTTCCTGGGATTCGCCGGTGCCGTACTCAAAATACTCCACCTTCAGCCCGGGATATGCCGCGTTGAAGGCGTCGATCACCTTGGCGACGAGGCTGGTCTGGCTGTAGATGGTGATGGTGCCGGTCTCCTTCAAAGCCAGATCGTACAGCTCTTCCGCACTCATATCATTGTATGCGGGGTCGGCGGCGACCACTTTTTCCGCGGGGGTGAAGGTGGCGCTGGCATACGCGGCGCAGGCTGAAAACAGTAAGGTCATTGCCAGCAGGGCAGCCGCAAGTTTCTTGATCATGGTACTCCCTCCGTTGTTCAAATTATTTTTATGCGCCTGAGCCTTCCGCCCGGCGCAGAAAAATCATACAACCCGCTTGATCAGCTTGCCGGTGGCCTTATGATAGATATTGATCTTGTCCGGATGGATCACAAGCCCCACCGGCTGGTTGGCCTTGTACATCTGGATGCCGATCTGCTTGATCAGCAGCCTGTCGCCCTGGCAGTCCACCATGATCAGGGTTTCCGAGCCGGCGGGCTGATTGGCAAAGACCCTTCCCTGGATGGCGCCGGGGGTGTCCGCGCCGGTCAGTGTGATCTGCTCGGGCCGGACGGCGACCACGCAGCCGAAGCTGCTTTCCGGAATATCCTCGCGCAGGACGGCGTCCTCAAAATCATGGCCACCCAGGCTGCTGACAACGGAAAGCTTTCCGCCGTTATAGGTTGCCTTCCCGTCGATAAAATTGATGCGGGGGTTGCCGATGAAATCCGCCACGGTCAGCGTTGCAGGATTGGTATACAGTTCCAGTGGAGGAGCCACCTGCACCAGTTCGCCCATGGAGAATAGCGCGATCCGCGTGGACATGGTCATTGCTTCCACCTGATCGTGGGTCACGTACAGGATGGTGGTGCCCAGTTCCTCATGCAGCCGCTTGAGTTCGCTGCGCATGTCCACCCGCAGCTTGGCGTCCAGGTTGCTCAGCGGTTCGTCCAGCAGCAGGATCTGCGGCTTGGACGCGATGGCGCGGGCGATGGCGACGCGCTGCTGCTGTCCGCCGGACAGCTCGCTGGGGTAGCGGTCCTTGTATTCCGAAATCCGCATCTTTTCCAGGGAGCTCATGACGGCGCAGTCGATTTCGCTGCGTTTCATTTTTTGTACCTGCAGGCCGAAGGCAACGTTTTTGTATACCGTCATATGCGGCCAAAGGGCATAGGACTGGAACACAAGGTTCAGGCCGCGCTTGCCGGGCGTTTCGTAAAAGGCCTTGTCGCAGTCGATAATGGCCCGGCCGTCCAGCAGCAAGATGCCGTCCTGGGGCTTTTCCAAGCCGGATACGATCCGCAGCGTTGTTGTTTTGCCACAGCCGGAAGGGCCCAGCAGCGTCATGAAATCCCCGTCTTCAATGGTCAGGTTGATATCCTTGAGTACATGATTGCTGCCATAATACTTGTTGATATGCTGAAGCTCGATCCTGCTCATCTTTTTGCCATCCCTTTCATGAACGTAAAGGTAGCCCGGCTTCAAGGGTCAGCCCCAGGTCTTGCTGATATCCGCATTGAAGAATCTGTTGGCAATCCAGTATGCCAGCATAACAAATACGATCAAAACAATCGTGCAGGCATCGGACTGCTGAATGACGGCGCCGCTCTTATAGGAATAAGAGAGCATCGACAGCGTACGCGTTTTGGCTGTGGCGATCAGTATGATCAGATCCAATTCCTTGGCGATGGAGATGAACACCAGCATCAGCCCGGAGAAAAAGCCGTTCTTGGCCAGCGGAAAAATGATACGGGCCATGCGGGTAAAGAACCCGGCGCCCTGGACCTCCGCGGCCTCTTCCAATTCCACATGGATCTGCAGCATATTGGTGGTGCCGGTGCGGCTGGCAAAGGGCAGGTGCTTGACGATGCTCACCAGCAGCACCAGGGCAAATGTACCGTACAGGGATGGAATAGGGCCCCAGCGCACGCTGAACATGGTCATCATGGCTACGGAGAAGGCCATAGCCGGCATCAGATGGGGAATGAACACAAGCTGGTCCACCACCCCGCCAAACCACTTGCCGCGGCCGCGGGAGCTGATGTATCCAAAGAACTGCCCGAAAAACGCGCAGATGATAGCGGAAATGACCGAAATCCTGACGGTATTCCAAAGGGCGGTCAGGAACTGCGGGTCATTGAACAGGCCCGGTTCAACCTGGGAGCCGGTTGCCTTGTCAATGGTGCCGATCCAGTTATAGAGCGTCAGGTTGCTCAGCTGATAGCCCGCGCCCACGGCCTTTTGCAAGCTCTCCATGATCAGCGCGCCAAAGGGCAGCACGGTGGTAACTGTCAGGAACACGATGATAAAAAGCATCAGCGGCGTTTTGGCCCTGCCCAGGCTGATATCATTGCTGCGGGAGCCCTTGCCGCTGATGGAGGCGTAGGACTTGCGGGTGCCCAGCATGATACGGTTGGCGAACAGCGTTCCGGAGGCCATAAACACCAGCAGTATGGACATCACATAGCCGGCGGGCTTCATGGAGCCGGTGGAGATCAGGTTGTACAGGCGGGTGGAAAGCAGGAAATAGTTCACCGGCGTGCCCAGGGAATTGGCCACGCCGTATCCGCCCAGGCATTTGCTCAGCGTCATGATGACGGAGGAGAGAACGGCCGGCATGACCAGGGGCAGCGTGATCTTGCGGATGATCTGTATTTTACCGGCGCCCTGGATCTCGCCCATTTCCTCCAGCTCGCTGTTGACGGAGCGCAGCGCGGAGGAAACCATGATGTAGGAGTAGGAAAAATAGTGCAGGCTCATGATGATGATGATGGCAACCGGCCCGTACGCCAGCCAGTCTGGCGTGATAACGCCGATGCCCGCCAGCAGGCCCGGCGCCCCCGCGGTGGTGGTTCTGAAAATCGACAGCCAGGCAAAGGATTTGCACCATACGGGAATCATGTACGGGATCACGATCAGGAAGGAGATGATCTTTCTGCCGGGCAGGTTGCTCCTGGTCATCAGCCAGGCCAGCAGGCTGCCGATAGGCACGCAGATCAGCGTGGTAAAGAAGGTCACGGTCAGGGAGTGGATCAGCGGTGTCAGCAGTACGGCGGAGGACATGACGCTGGCAAATACATATTTCCAGTAGTGCAGCGTAAAGCTGCCGGCGCTTTGCCCAATGGTGCGGGCGTCCGTCCGGACGACCACAAAGGTGCTTTTTACGATGGACCCCAGCGGCAGGAGCACGCAGATGACCAGCATGACGATAGCGATGAGCACAACCAGGTTGAACGGGTTGCACAGCACGTTCAGCACCTGGTTTTTGAGCCGTATGAAGGAGAAGGGTCTGCGCCTATGATGCACTTTCTTCATGGTTTCACCCTCGCGTCACTTTTCTTCCGCCAGGCAATACATATTGCCTATACCGTTTACCAGGGAGTCGTACACAGCCTTGATCTTGTCATAATTCCTGTCGCGGTCCAGCGCGTATCCCCTGCCGACGCAGCTTACCGCCTCGCCGCCGATCTCTTTCAGCCTGCGCTCAAGATCGCGGATGGCCAGCGGCGTGTGCCCCTGCGTGGAGCTTCGGCCGTCCGATATCAGGTGCAGGTACACGGGCAGGCCTTTTGCCATTTTGCATATTTCCACCGCATAATTGATAGAGCCATGGGAGGAGGACTTTGAAAGCAGGGTCAGCAAATGAAGGGCGGAATGATTTCTCCTGGCATGCTCAATAGCGCCCAGCAATGCGGGATTGGATTGATAGCTGCCCTCCGCGATGGCCGCGTCGATGCGGCAGTCGTCCTGCAGCACAATTCTGCCCGCGCCGATATTTTGATGGCCCGCTTCCGAATTTCCGGGCTTCCCTTCCTCAAGGCCGACATACCGGCCGTGGGCATGCAGCAGGGAATGAGGGTGGGACGCAACAAAATCGTCCCAGTAAACCGTTTCGCTCAGGCGGATGACGTCATTGTCATTCCCCTGGCCAAGCCCCCAGCCATCGAGAATCACCAGCAGCACACGGCGGCCGCCACCAAAATCAAAACCGCCGGTCAGGTCTGCCCCCGTCATCTCCGGGGGCCTTTCGACGCCCATCGCTTTGAGCACGGTAGGGGCAAGGCCGCAAAGGGAACCATCCGCCACATGGAGCCCGGCGCATCCCCGGGGATCATCGATAACCAGCACGATGGGGTTGGCCGTATGTGCCACATGCGGCCTGCCGTCCTCCCGGCGCAGAGTCTCGATATTGCCATGGTCGGCGGCCACCAGGACAACGTAGTCCTTTTCTTCCGCCGCGCGGACAAGCCGCTCAAGGTTTTCGCTGATGGAGCGGCAGGCTGCGAATTTGGCCTCCGCGCTGTCCGTATGCCCGATCACGTCTCCGTTGGCAAAGTTGACCACCACAAAATCATACCGGCCAAGGGCGGAAATGGTTTTGTCCGCCACCTGCGGGAGGCTCAGTTCGGGTTTGGCGGCAAAATCGCATTTGGGCGAGGGGACATGCTCATCCGTTTCCCCCGGAAAGGGAGACTGCCTGCCGCCGTTGAGGAAAAAGGTGACATGGGCGAATTTTTCGGATTCGGCGCAGTGGAATTGCGTCTTTCCCGCCGCGGACAAGCATTCCGCCAGCGTCTTTTCCACCTTCACGGGCGGAAACGCGGTGGGAAGGCCCGCGAACTTTTCGTGGTACTGGGTCAGGGTGGCAAAATAGAGATTGGCCAGCGGGCGGCGGCTGAATTCTTGGAAATCGTCCTGGGTAAACGCTTCCGTCAGTTCGATCTCCCTTTCCCCGCGCCGGCAGCAAAAGACAACGGCATCGCAGTCGTTGATCGTGCCGCGCGGGTTGCCGTGGCTGTCCATGCATACAACCGGCTTCAGCGAGTAGTCCGCCTGGCCGTCCGCATTGGCCCGTTCCACGGCATCCGCAAGCCCGCATGACATGACCTCCATATGCACTTCCCCTTGCCTTTCATTCAATTATACACAGTCCGCCACTCATTAAATTACATTATATATAATATTTCCTAAAAATAAAATACAGTTACCTTATTACATAATAATTAGAACTTATGAGCATCCGGAAGCGCCGGAATCATCCCCGGCCGCCGGCCCCCGCAGCCAACCGGACAATGGCTTCAGCTCATTGATCAATACGCCATCCACCCCCATGCTCCGCCAGCGCGTAAGGTTGGACAGGTCCGTACAGCCGGGCCGCTCATGTGTGCCGCTCATGACCCAGCACAGCTTTCCGGCTCCATGGATACGGCCGATCCTCTCCTTTGTGACCCACAATTCCCACAGGCGGACGATCTGCACGTCCGACGCGAGAAACGCGTCCAGCAATTCCAGGGGCTTCATGAAGGCAAGCGTGGCTATCCCCGGATCGAACGCCCTGACCTGCGCAACGGCCTCCGGCACGACAAGGCCAAGCACAAGGCCGTCTTTCTTGCGGTATTTCCGTATCAGCGCCAGAATGCCGTCCAGCTCTTGCGGCGCGTAGTCCTTGATATGCAGCAGCAGGGGGCCGGGATCGTCGGCGAACAGTTGCTCCAGCGAATAGGCGCGCATGGCGGGATCGGCGGTGTAGCGCAGGGACAGGAATTTTTCCAGCGGCATATCCCATACGTTTTCATCCAGGCCGAATACACGCCGGGTATTGTCATCGTGGCATATGACGGGCACCTGGTCCTTTGTGAAGCGCACGTCCACTTCCGCGTAATCCGCTCCCAAGGAAAGGGAATGATGGATGGAAGCCAGGGACTGTTCCGGATAACGGTCCGTGCCCGCCCGGTGCGCAATGATTTTCATAAATACTTCCCACCAAATCAAATACTTGCCATGCTTTTGCGCTGCAAAGCTTCGGTCAGCTTATCGGGGAAGTTGACCGTCATGCCGTCGGCGCCGATATCTATCGCCTTGCGCATCCATTCGGCATTCGCAACCTTCCAGACCCGCACGGAAAAGCCCCTGGCGTGAGCCTTCTCCACATCCGCCCGCTGGATTTTGTCAATGCCCGGGCAGATTTGCCTGATTCCATAGGCTTCCAGCCTGTCCAGATCCTCGTCCGCAATGCCGTTGGAGGTCAGATAGCCAATGGCGATTTCGCTGTCCATGGCCCGGAGGGCGGCCAGGGAATCCCACTGAAAGGAGGTGAATGTCACCTTGCCGCGGGCGCCGGAGCGGTTGACGATCTCCAGCGCCTCCTTTTCCACGCCCGCCTGCTTGATCTCCAGGGCAAAGGCCAGCGGCTTTCCCCCAAAGCGGAGCAGGAACTCCTCCAGCGTGACGATGCGCTCGGCCTTGTAGCGCTCCATGTTCTTGAAGGCGCCGAAATCAATCTCCAGCAATTCCCGGTAGGTATATTCGCTGATACGCCGGGGCAGCCCGCAGATGTGCATCAAACTGTCGTCATGGAAAAGCACCAGCACGCCGTCGCTGGTGCGCTGTATATCCGTCTCGATCCCGTCCGCACCCATCTCAAGGCCCAGATAAAAAGCGGCCAACGTGTTTTCGGGTGCATAGGTGCTGGCGCCGCGATGCGCATAATTAATGCATGCCATTTTTTTTGTCTCCTAAATTTATTGAAACAACTATGGCATAACTGTTGCTTTTTGTCAAATACATATATATAATAACCGCATAAGTTTTAATTATGAGCGGAGGAGATTTCGTGGATCTGAAGTCCATACAATACGTACTGTCTGTAGCCGAGACCAAATCCTTCACGCAGGCAGCGAGGCAGTTGTTTATCAGCCAGCCTGCGCTGAGCCAATATATCAAAAAGCTGGAGGCTTCCATTGGAGTGAAGCTGTTTGATAGAGACGGTTCTGCTGTAAAGCTGACATCGGCCGGCGAGGTGTTTGTTCAATATGGCCACGATATTCTTGCAAAAAGCTCGCAGATGCTGCAGAAGATCAAGCGCATGAGCAGCGATTGGCAGAGCGTGCTGAGATTTGGCATGTCCCCGTTTTACAGCAAATTTTATCTGCCGCCTATCATCACCCAATTTGTCAAAAGCAACCCCAATGTAAAGCTTGATATTGTTGAAAAGATTTCGGTGAATCTGGAGGAAAACGTGCTGGAGGGCAAGCTGGATTTCTGCTTTGTGCCGGAACTGCCCGCCCGCGCGGAATTGGAATACCATAGGATATGCATCGAAGAGATGTATGTCGCCGCGCCTATAGATTATCCAATCAACGAATATGTTATTACATCAAACGGTACGCCCTGTTTAGCCCTGAAAGACGTGAGGAACGAGCCTTTCGTACATTTGCGGCGCGAGCAGAAGTTCCGCCAGATGTGTGATGCAATCCTAAAAAACGCCGGATTTGAATTACACAACATCGTATGTGAAACAATAGGATGGGATACTGTTCACATCATGGTTGCATCCGGGCTGGGGCTTGGCATCGTTCCGGAGCTGCTAACCCACGCGCCTTATGCAGACCCGCGCTTGAACTATTACAAAATATCTGATGTAAAGCTGATGCGTTCCTATGCCGTGGCATATAAAAAGAACAGCGCGCTGGACGAGTATGCCGCTCAGATCGTTCAATTGCTTATTACCTATATATCGCGTCAACGCATATGAAAGGGCAGTATTTGCCAAACCGAAGCTGGCCGGCATTCCCGCAAAAACGAATAAGCCTCAGGAGAAATATCACATCAAATCGCGGAATCCAAAAGGAAAGATATTTTACGGTATCATAACACCAAGGAGGGAAACGCCATGAAGTATCGCAGGCTGGGCAGGACAAATCTTAAGATATCGGTCATTGGCATCGGAACCTTCCAGTATGGGGGCGAATGGAGCAAAAGCTTCACAGAGAAGGATGTGCGGGAGATATTTGACCGCGGCTATGACCTGGGCATCAATCTTGTGGACACAGCACCCGGATATGGTGCTCATCTGGCGGAAAGATTGGTCGGGAATGCCATCAAGGGGCACCGCAAGGATTGGGTGGTCGCCACGAAGTTTGGCCGGCGTTTTGATCCTGAGAATAAGTTCATCCGCAAGGAAGTATGGGATGTGGAAGGCGTTCGCCAACTGTTGGAGGAATCCCTTGACTGCCTGCAAACAGACTATATCGATCTATACCAATTCCACTCTGGCAGCGTAGCGGCCTTCAACAACGACGAGCTCTGGGACATGCTGGCGCAGCGGGTCAAGGCGGGTCAAATCCGTCACCTGGGAATTTCCCTCAGGGAGGGTGCGCTGCGATATCAGACGGAGTCGGCGCTACGGGTTGGCGCTCAAGCCATCCAGGTGCTGTATAACCGCCTGAATACAGAACCTGAGACCGAGGTTTTCCCCGCCTGCACTCGGGATGATCTGGGCGTCCTCGCACGTGTGCCGCTTGCCAGCGGGCTTCTAAGCGGCAAGTACTTGCCGGGCACGACCTTTGATACTAACGATGTCCGCTCCTTTCAGTTCCGCAACAATTTGGAAGAAGTCCTGCAACGAGTGGCCGGTATCGCTCAAAACGAGGTGCCCAAAGGTGTTCCCATGGCACAGTGGGCTCTTGCCTGGTGCTTGCGGAACGACGCGGTGAGCGCTGTGATCCCGGGATTCAAAGATACAACCCAACTGGAATCGGCAGTGAGGGCCTCCATGGAAATGGTACAGGCAGACCACCCGCAGGCTTGGAAATGAAGGCGCAACCCGGCACAGGGTGTGCAGATGCCATCCATGTCCCACATGCCGAGGGAATCTTCCCTTATGAGAAAGAAGAACAGGAAAAACTGGTGGCAGCCTTCACCGAACAGAAAGGCAACAAGCTCCGCCTCCGTTATGGATGGGGAGCTGTTCTTATTTTGGAGGCAGGGTGCCGGGCCGTCGCGGCGCTGGCGTGGAACGGTGTTGATGAAGAAAAGCGTACACTGCGAGCAAACAAAAACATGGTCCGGGTGGACGGCAGGACTGTCGTGCAGCGGACCACGAAAACGGCATCCGGCAGGCGGACCGTTCCCCTGAACAGCAAAGCCATGGAGGATATTCGGAATTTGAGGGGGCAGCAGGTGGCCGGCTGTCCTTATGTTTTTGCCACCCGGACCGGGGAGCACGCCAGCTACCGCCGCCTGCCGGCCCCCATGGAAAGAGCCTCGAGGCCGCCGGGGTTGAGCACCGCGGTTTGCATGCGCTGCTGCATTCCTTTGCCAGCAACCTATACGCCAGGGGAGTGGAAGTAAGTGCTGGGGCATGCCAGTGTGGAGATAACCTATGACCGCTGCGTGGCTGCCGCACGAAGCGCATACGCTGCATGCTGCTATTCAACGCGAAGGATTTCGCGTCTGCGGACGCGGCCAAAGGGCTTTCCGGCCGGTCCGGCTTGCTCAATTGCCGCATTGCGTACCTCCCAGAAGCTCAATAGCCGGCGCCGGGTTCCGGAGCCCGTTTCGCCGGCCTCCTCCATCCCGGCTATTTTGCCACAGGCGGGGGCGGGATTACGGAGCCACCGGGGGCGGCTGGGCTGCGGAACCCAGCGCAGCGCGGCGCTGCTTCGTTTCGGCTCCTTGCCCTGCATCAAAAATCTCTCGCCGCCATGGACGAAATGATATTTTCCAAGAGTATAAATCTTGACAAAGCATTCAAGTATATGGGAAAATGTAACCGTATGAATATTTCAGAAATTGCGAAGAAGGCCAAGGTATCTCCTGCAACGGTGGACCGTGTTATTCACAACAGGGGCCGTGTTTCTGTAGCGACAATACAGCGTGTGCATGACATAATCAATGAAAACGGTTTTGAGCCCAACCAGTTTGCCCGTAATCTTCGACTGCGTAAACAGTATAAATTCGGGGTTCTCATCAGAGAGTTCAATGATGGTGATGATGGCTACTGGGAAATTCTTCATGACGGGTGTATCGCTGCCTCAGTGGATTTAAAATTTCTGTCCGCGCAGCTTGTTTTTGGATACTTTAACGACTCTCCTGAAAAATCCCTGTACAAAGCAGGTATGCAACTTCTCTCCCAGAATATTGACGGTTTGATTCTGGCGCCGAACTCGCCGGAGGAGGTCGAAAAACTTCTCCCAGAGATAGGCGACATTCCGTATGCATTTATCAATACAAGTTATCCCGGAGCGTCTCCGCTGATTGATACTTCTCAGAACTGTTATATAGCAGGAAAAACAGCCGGCAAAATTATGACGATGCTCCGCCCCTCCGGGAAGGTTTTTGCAACCATCAGCCATGAAAGCAAATCTAACAACATTGTACAGAGAACAGCAAGTTTCAGCGACTATTTTTGTGACAGAAAGGATATTACCATAATCAACCATGTGATAAGCCATAATGGCAACATCAAAAATCAGATACAGGATTTCTTTTCCATATGCCCAAAGCCGGACGGAATATTCATAGTGAATACATCCACGTACCTTTATATGGATTATATCGACCAGCTAACTATTGATCGGCCTGCCATAATTGGTTACGACACAGTTCCGAAGAATATTGAACTTCTTGAATCAAATAGGATTGACTGCCTAATTTCACAACAACCGTTCTCCCAGGGATATAACGCTGTACAGCAACTGTATCTGCATCAGGTTCTGGGAAGCCGTGAATGTATGGAAAAGCGTGCACCTGTGACCATTCTTTATAGTGAGAATATTGCAAGCTACAAAACTACAATTCGCGAAAGATACTATTGAAACATGTGTGAAAACTGGTTTATCCAGCATTTTCTTTTTACCAAGCATACGAAAAACAGCTGAAAGAGTTTCTATCTTCCAGCTGTTTTTATTTAGAAGGTATCCCGTATCGTTTATATATTGCTCTGCCAACTATACCTTGCGCGTCGCGGTGGATCCTTTCACGCATAGCCGCGTCGCTGAGCCTTGAAATAGCGCTGCTATTCCTTCGGTTCTGCTCCTTGCTCTGCGCAAAAATCTTCCGCCGCTTTGGCGCAATCTTTATTTGGCAGAGCAATAGTTGCTGAAAAATACCGCTTTGCGTTGAAAAAACTGATATTGCGGGCAATTTCCCCGAGCATTTTCATATCCGCTGGGAATTGGCCGCTTTCGACAAGGTTTCCAAGATAGTTACACAGGATGCGCCTGAAGTATTCGAACCTGGTATACGAAAGATATGATCTGCTGTCAGTAAGCATTCCCACAAAGTGTGAAAAAACACCTGTACTTGCCAAAGCCTCCATCTGAGCAAGCATGCCGGGGATATGATCCTGCATCCACCAAGCTGTCCCGAACTGGATTTTGGAAGGAGTCCCTTCAGACTGGAACGTCGTGGCGAGACTTGCCAGTACCCAGTTATCTTTTGGATTCATGCAAAAAAGAACCGTCTTGGGCAAGATTCCGCGAAGATTCAGTTCGTTAAGTATAGCACCCAATGGACCGGCAACTTCCAGGTCGCCCGGAGAATCAAAACCAGACGAACGCCCGACATTTCTGCTGCCCAGTTCGTTTACGCTTCTGTTGCAGCCAACGTGCAATTCCATGGCCCAACCGCGTTTGAAATAGCTTTCACACATTCTGCATAGCAGTGTTGCTTTGAACACATTAGTTTCTTCACTTGTCAGTTGTTTGCATTCCAAAGCCTTGCGGAAGATGCTGTCAGCTGTTTCATCGTCTGCGACCTGATAGAAAACAGTGTTCATATCGTGGTCACTGGCAAAGCAGCCTTTTTCGGCAAAGGCATCCATTCTCTTTTCAAGCGCACTGACCAGTGACCTGAAATCCTTTATTGGGGTTTCACTGACAGCTGAAAGCCTGCTGATATATTCCGGGTAACCTGCTTCATTGAGTTTCAGTGCCTTGTCAGGTCTCCACGCAGGCACAACCTTGGTGTTCAGACCGCTTTGGGCAAGTATTGCATGGTATTCCAGGGAGTCTGCGGGGTCATCCGTGGTACAGACCGTATCCACATTGGAAGATTCAATGAAATACCTTGGCGTAAACTTTCCGCCGGCCAGCATGCCGGCAGTCCTGTCCCATATCATCTGCGCACTTTCAGAGTTCAGCGGTTCCACAATGTTGAAGAACCTCTGCAGCTCAAGGTGCGTCCAATGATAAATGGGATTGCCTACGGCATAGGGAAGCGCGGACGCAAATTTCATATATTTGTCATACCATGACGCTTGACCGGAAATCAAATCCTCGGGGATGCCGCAGGAACGCATCATTCTCCACTTGTAGTGGTCATGCGCAAGCCACAACTCACCAATCGAATAAAACGGCTTATTCTCCGCAATCTCTTTTGCGGGAAGATGACAGTGATAGTCAAACAGCGGCAAACCTTCCACAAAGCTATGATACAGTTCCCTTGCAGTATCGCTTTCAAGAAGAAAATCCTTGTCCATAAACGGTTTCATACGCTTACTCCATATCAAAGTCAAATTCGCGGCAACCGGAGGCTGTCCTGACTGTCACGTGAAGACATGCATCCCCTTTTACGAATTCTGCTCCAAGAACTTTTGCGGGATCCTTTTCATTCCTGCTGGAAAGGACGTGCGCAAAACAAGCCTCTGTACCTTCAGCTCTTTCAATTACATATGGAATCAGTGAGTTTGAAGGATTGCCCGGACCCTTTGCATGGATCAGCGTACCGCAAAATGGCATGCAGAACAGATCCGTAAGAATGTCTTCTGACTTGAAAACCAGATGGGATGCTGTGTCCGCGCCGTATGCGACACAGTCTGTCAGATGGCTATACGGCTTTTTCTTGCTCAGCTGGTCCATGCGTCCTGTGGCCTCCGCTTCAGGCCGCATGCCTTCCGAAAGAGTACCCGAAAAATGGAGACTGCTGTCAATCCGCCTATGCTGCGGACAGGCCACTTTCTCAACATCAACAATAAAGTCATCACAGAATATCATCTGACGCCTGAAATATGCACCTTCATAAGCCTCGTCGCTCCATTGCTTGATGATGAAGGAATCAGGACCCTGATAATCCTTGGACCAGGTAACATGGGCATCAATGAAGCTGAGGGAACTGCCGTTTTCGAACCTTTTCACCTGGCCGCAGGCAGGGGCTTGGTTTTCCTCATCAAGAACAATGGTATTGTGGGAAACTGTGTTCTTGAAATAGTCATAGTGAAGATGGGCGCCGTAGCCGGTAGTCCCAAGGTCTGTAGAAACAGATTTTCCTTCATAGGCATAGGAGAATTCAAGCTTATCGTAATGATCGTGCTCGCCGCCGTAGGGACCGTGCTTTACCAGTAGGTACTGATCGTTTTTGCGATGCAGTACAGTAAGGCCTGAACCATCTTCATCATGGTAGTCAGACATTGCTGCCTCAACAGGTTCGGCCGGCAAGGCTTCCGCACCATAGAAGAAGGAATCAATGCCGCAGCGCGGGATATCCCTATATTTGTGCTGCAATACCGCAAGCATTTCCTTTTCCCGCATCTGATGATATGCGAATTCAAAGACTTCGTAGGCGTCAGGGTTTCCCTGGTATATCTGACAGTCATTGAGCATCGGGATCCTGTAGTTGCTCTTAAGTAGTTTGCATGCAAACAGAATCATCTTCCGGTAATTAGGATGCTGGATATTGCTCCACTTTGTGTTGATTGCGAACCTCTCAAACATGAAGAAATTCATCAGGGCAAAAAAGTGGTAGCAGCTGGAGCATTCAAACCAGAAGCCGTCCTTCAGCATGCCCTTCTCCAGCTGATCATACAGCCCATATTTCTCATACAGGGCATGTCAGGCACATAATTGCTCATTCTGGATGCGTCTGTAAGAACAACTACATTGACACCCTGTAAAGCCTGTTCGATAAGATCCTCATCCGATCCCAGAACACCTGACGGATAGATATCTACCTTGAGTCTTCCGTTTGATTTTTCCATAAGGCTGTCCGCGAGCTGACGGAAAGTTTTGACCATGGGCGTTCCCTCAGCATTTTGTGTGGAAATTTTCACAGTATAAACCTGGTCAGCCACAGCGCCACCCATCATTCCACCAGTAAAAGCCATGGAAAACGCCAAGAGACCACACACAAGCAGAGTTACGAGTTTTTTCATCCCAAGTTCTCCTTTCAATTCGCCCAATTCATTGTGCGGTATCGAACCCGCACATTTGAATAATATATATCACATCATCCCCCTTGTGTCAACTGCTTTCTTCATTTATCTTAAATTTCAGGTAGGGTGGTCTGCCGCTTCTTGACCAGTTCAGGTTCAAACTGGCTTTTGCTATCCCTAGGCACCTGCGTATTTACAGCCCACAAAAGTTGCGATCATGTCCTTGAAAAGCTCTTGGATATCCTCCGTGGATTTGATTTCCGCACCCTCCGCGAGTTGGCCTGGTCGGGCCCTGCGGGCCTTCCGCTCCAAGGTAATCTTGCTTTTTGCCATAAATGAAACCTCCATGCTGTTTCTGCCTATCACAGCTTGGAGGTTTACACAAAATTCGGGACAGTCTCTCCAATGGGGTATACCTTCTTCCCCCTCATTTTTGTGCAGCAATTCCTGGGGGCATTATAGCAATCCTTGCAGTGCTTGTTGGGAATATACTCCAGACTACCCCGCACCATGTGCACCAAACAGTGCTGCACATGCGCCTGTGGAAAGATGATCAGAATGCCCCGCACCAGCTCCGGGAGGACATGGACGCAGATAAAAAGCTTCTGTTCCGCGCCCACCGACTTCAGCCCATCAAAGATCATCCGGAAACCCGCGCCTTCGTTTTCGCTTGCTCATAGGCGCGGCACATCCTTATGGCCGGTGTACGGCCCTGTTCTTGGCTGTTTCCCAGTACGTTTATCCGCTAATCTCCGTAGAAACCTTTTTGCGGTAGGACTGCGGTGTAATGGTGTAGCGCGCCTTGAAGCTTTGTATAAAATTGTTGACGTTTGAAAAGCCCACCTGCAAGGCAATGTCTTGGATTGTATCATTGCTTGATTCCAGAAGCCTTCGCGCGTTGGAAAGTCTGAGATTGGTGAGGTACTTGCGCGGGCTCAAGCCGATTTGTTTTGTAAAACAATGCGTCAGATAATTGGGATGGACATAGTGCTGTTTCGCCATGTCCTCTATGGTGATTTGCTGGGCGTAATGATTGTCGATATAGCTATGCACTCTGGCAACCAAGGTGTTGTTGCTAGCGCCGTTCGTTATGAAAAATTCAGGATATTGACTGCGCAGTTCGCAAAACAAGACGCAAAAGAGGCACCGGATGTGAAAATCCATGTTGATGTTATCCGCAACGTTTTGAAGCTGTACGGCTTCGATGCGCTCAAACATTTTTTCGACGGCCGCTTCTAATTTAGATACATTTAAAAACCGCGGGGCCGGCTCTTTTTCACCATCATCATTGAGGGTGTATGCCTGGAAAGGCGAGAGCAGAGAGGGGGCGTCAAGCCATACCCCCGCTTGATGCGCGGGGATGTTGATAAAATACCTTTCATAGGGATATTCTACATTTTTTACACCGTGTTGGATGCCGCACGGCATGAAAATGAGCGTCTTGGGCGCAACCTTCACCGTTTTTACTGCGCCTTGAGCCGTCGTGTAACAAAAATCATACGTACCACAGATACAATACGTAATTTCATAGTCCGAATGAAAGTGCATGAAAAAATCTGGCAGCTTGTGGGAATGTCTAAAAATGACCATCATTTACTCCTTGACAAGTGTCCCTTAAAAGTGGGATTGTAAACCCGGCAATACGGCACATGGTTTTTGGGTAACGGGCAAGGGCGCGTTATACTAGATCAGGTATTATATACTGCGCAGCATTATTTGTTAGTATAGCAGTCTTCCATCGGCTACACAAGTGTTTTCATGATTATTGAATGCAAAAAATATTTTGGTAATATACAATGTGTATAAAGCAGGACGGGACATGCCCGCTACACCCAAAAGCGAGCCCTGCTTCCAAAGAAAGCAGAAAACATATATTTGTATGCCGATTCTATATATCTTTTCGCTGATAATACCTGTATGATAGGGATACAAAGCAAAGCGGTAACGCATGGAAACGAGATGGTAAGAAGCATGAAAATGATAGGTTCAGTGCGCCGAAGACAGCATTTTTTAAAATCTCTTCAGGAAATTATGCAGCACAAATGGCTTTATGTGATGCTCATTATTCCGGTGATCCTGATTTTTCTCTTTTCGTATCTGCCCATGGGCGGCGTTACGATTGCGTTCAAGGACTACAATATGTTCAAGGGGGTTTGGGGCAGTAATTGGGTAGGTCTCAAATACTTCAGGCAGGTTTTCTCCTTTACGCAGTTCTGGGATTCTGTGCGCAACATGCTGGTGCTCAATGTCATAGGCCTTGTCCTTGGCTTTCCGGCGCCGATCATTCTGGCACTGTTCCTCAACGAAATCAAGCAGCGCCATTTTAAAAAGACCGTTCAGACGGTCATGTACATGCCACACTTTATTTCATGGGTTGTCGTCGGCGGCATGATGTATCAGATCTTTGCTTCATCAGGGTTGGTCAATAGCATCCTGCACATGTTCGGCGTGTCGACCGTTCCCTTCCTTTCAAGCAACGGCTGGTGGATATTTACCTATTTTTTTACCGGCCTATGGAAGACGATCGGGTGGAATACCATCATCTACCTCTCCGCGATGACGGGCATCGACCAGCAGATTTACGAGGCGGCCAGAGTAGACGGCTGTTCCAGATTCCGCATAATGGTCTCCATTACCTTGCCTAGCATCCTGAACACCGTCATGATTATGCTGATCCTCGCCATTGGCGGCCTTGCCAGCATTGGGTTTGAACAACCCTTTGTCATGCAGAACAGCGTCGTCATGGATGTCGCGGACGTTGTATCCACCTACGTGTACCGCGTGGGTATTAAGCAGGCGAAGTTCAGCATCGGTACGGCGGTCGGCCTCGCACAATCGGTCATCAACTTTATCCTGGTGATTTCGGCCAACACCATCAGCCGCCGCATGACAGGCGAGAGTATTTGGTAAAGGAGGGGGCACATTATGAGAGAGTCCAGAGGAGACCGTATATTTAATGGATTGACCATCAGCGTCGTCATTCTGGTCGCGCTTGTCTGCCTGCTTCCTTTTCTATACATCGTCGCGGTGTCGTTTTCCGGCAAGAACGCTGTGCTGCGCAGTGAAGTTTTTCTGTGGCCGGTTGAGTTCGATCTTAAGGCGTATAGGGCGGTGTTCAACTCCAGCTCGCTGATACGTTCCATGTGGTTTACCATAGGGCTTACGGTCGTCTATACGTTCATCAGCCTTTTTGTAACCGTCCTGTGTGCCTATCCGCTCTCGCGCTCCTATCTTGTCATGCGCAAGCCATTGATGGTGTACGTTCTGCTCACGATGTATTTTTCGGGCGGCATGATTCCGATCTTTCTAAATATCAACGATTTAGGCCTCATCAATTCACCGTGGGCGCTGATACTGCCCAGCTGCCTGTCCATTTACAACATGATCCTGATGCGAAGTTTCTTCGTTGGCATGCCAAAGGAGCTGGAAGAATCCGCCTTTGTGGACGGCGCAAATGATTTGGTCGTCCTATGGCATATTATTCTTCCGCTTTCCAAAGCAGCGCTTGCAACGATCGGCTTGTTCTACGCGGTATCCCGGTGGAATGGGTTTATGGATTCACTGCTCTACATCAACGATGAATCCATGTACACGGTTCAGGTGCGTCTGCGCCAACTGATTCAGGCAAGTCAAGTTACACAGATGATGGAAGACGTTCCGGAATACAGAACAGACCTGATCGGCGAGACCATAAAATCAGCGTGTTTGGTCTTCAGCATGATTCCCATCATCATCCTTTACCCCTGGCTGCAAAAGTACTTTGTCAAGGGCGTTATGATCGGGTCGATCAAGGGTTAATCATGCCGCGGGTGCGGCATAGAAATATTATCAAGGAGGAAGAACAATGAAACGGATACTCAGTGTAATGTTGGCCTTGGTACTCCTGCTGGGCGTAATGCCCATGTCGGCTATGGCAGACGACATGATCACCCTCAAGGTTGGTGTGTATGAACGCGGCAACACCACCAACACCTACGGCACCGCGACGGACAATTACTGGACGCGCTGGATGCAGAAGGAATTTGGTGATCCCAACAACATTAAACTCGAATACATCCCGATCCCGCGGTCGGAAGACACCGCGAAGATTAACACCATGATGGCTTCCGGCACCGCACCTGACATTATCTTTTCCTACGACACAAACATGATCCTTGGCTACGGCCGTGACGGCGGCTTGACGGATCTGGGTGATCTGATTGAGCAGTATGGCCCCAATATCAAGGAAAACCTCAAGGCCTCCCTGCCCTACGGCGTGTACAAGGGCACGCAGTACGCAGTTCCTGCGCTGCGTTCAATGATCGGCCGCTACACCAATTTCATCCGCAAGGATTGGCTGGATGCGAAGGGCATTGCGCTTGAAGTGAACGAAGCCGGCTTCTATCACATGAGCGTTGAAGATTACGAAAAGCTCGTGTACGACGCAAAGTCCTGGGACATCGACGGGACGGGTATGGAAATGTACCCCGTTGGCCTGGCCGGCGCGCACAACGCGACGCAGACCTTGCCCCTCATCTTCGCGTTTGTTGACAAAGCGCAAGTGACGGAAGAAATGGTCGCCTCCACGCCGCAGATGCTGTGGCCTGGCTTCAAGGATGGCGTCCGCTTCCTCAATAAGCTTTACAACGACAAGCTCATCGATCCTGACTTCATGGTTGACACCGACACGGCGCTCCCTTCGCTCAACGCGATGGTCTCCACGGGCCGCACGCTTACCATGCCGCAGGATGACATGTACAATGCCGGCATCATTGCCCTGTACGAAACCAAGCCTGAAGCGGAGTTTGTGGGCCTGCAGATCGACAACATCCACGGTGAGCAGATTATAAACGTCTACCAGCCTATCGGTATGTTCCTCGCGGTGCCCGCGACCTGCAAAAACCCGGAAGCGGCTGTCAAGTATATCAACTTCCTGGCGGATCTTGATACCTACAAGGTGCTCGCCCACGGTTTTGAAGGCATCCACTACAATATGGTTGACGGCGAACCCAAAGTGATTACATACACCGAAGAGCAGATCAAAAACGGCGAGGGCCTTGAACGCATCACTTGCGGCGATTTGAATCTCGCGTATAACGGTTCCCCCCTTGGCTACAAAAATGTTCCGTCCAAGCCCACTGCCCCGTACATCCGGGCTGCTGAACTCTATGACATCACCCGTGAAATGAGCAAGGTTGGCGGCGTTGCCGATTACTTCTTTGCTGGAATCAAGACCGAAGCCCAGGAAATGTACGAAGGCCTGATTACCAACCTTGATGACAAGCTTCCGCTTGCGAAGCTCATCTCAGCGCCCGCCGATCAGTTTGACGCGATGTATGATGCCGAAATGAATACGTGGCTCGAGCAGGGCGGGCAGGAAATCATCGACCAGAAGCTTGAACTGTACAAAGAACTGGAAGCTGCCAAAGCGAAGTAAGCAATGGATACCGTTTGCCTTGAATAAAGGCCGGGAGGGCACGGCATGCTGTGCCCTCCCACCCTGTTCTAAAGCATGCTAAGCGCGCCAGAGTTATCTTTTTTATTGATTTTACACGAATTCAGCAATGATTAAGCGACGCAACGATGAGGTGGCATACGTTATGAAACCAGAAAATCTGTTTAGTCGAACCGTTGATAAAGCGCAAATGATCCGTCCATTTCTCGTAACTGGCGTGCTGGAAAAAGACTACAAAGGCGGGCGCACACGCGGCGACTTTGTGGGTGGCCTTGAAGACGCGATGCGTGATGCTGGGCAAGTATTCTCCAAGAATGCTGCCTACCGGGAGATGGATACCTTTGACCTTTGCGGCATGAAGGGCCAGTGGCGCTTTTCGACGGTGGACGCCCCGCAATACGCTGACGGACACTACTACATCATGGAAAAAATCGGCCTTATGCCGGTATATACTGTGCTTGAAAGTGAAATTGAGCAGACAGTAGCCATCCGTTTCAATGCAAAGCGAGTATGCGTTTTCTTAAACGGTGAAACTGTCCTTAACAATAGCGACCTGCATGAAAGAAAGACAGAGCGCATCTACGTTTTTGAACATGCGCAAAAGCGAATGTTTGAAGATGTGCAGATGAAGCTTTCAAAAGGTGAAAACCGTCTGGCTGTGCTCATGGGCTGCGTAGGGCGCGGCACAGGCATGAGCTTTAGCATGGAATTGCTGGAGTGCGATGCGCCCATTACCGCGCGCGTTCCGCTCAGCATCAAGGAAGAGGAGCGGGCGGAAACCGCAAAGAGCCAGATGGAAACGTATTTGGTGGATGACTGCTGGAAGATGGGGGAGGCACCCCGCGTTCACGTTGGCGGCGTGCCGCTTTCCGGCTGCACTGTAAGCATCCAGGTTTTTAAAAGCGATAAAAAAGGCGCGACAGGCGGCAAGGTGACACAGCAGCTGCCTGTGACAAAGAGCGACACGGCGCTGCCCGCTGATCTGCCTGCGGGGGAATACAAAGTGGAGTTTAGCTGGGTGTTGAAAGATGGCACGCTGCTGTCCAAGCAGGAGCAAAGCTTTGCCGTTACCGAAATCCGCAAGGCCCTGCCGGGCTATGAGAACTTTGGCCGCCGGCGGCAGATCATGCTGGAAGAACTCGCAGACCAGGGCAATCCGCTGGCTCTCTACCGCCTTGGACGGTATGATGAAATACCGCAGGAGCGCGTCTTTTCGATGTGCGATCAGGTGCTCAAGCGCGCGGACTGCGCCGACTTTGAGCTGCTCCCGCTTCTGTGGCTCGTGTGGGAAGACCGCGAGGACCGCCGCATGAGCGAGGCACTGCATAACCGTATTCGCGAGGCGGCTGTAAATTTCCGCTACTGGGTGGACGAGCCAGGGACCTCCTCCATGTTCTACTGCTCGGAAAACCACCGCGTCGGCTTTCACGTTTGTGAGTATCTGGCGGGTCTATTGTACCCCGGGGACATGTTCACCAACTGCGGGCAAAACGGCATGTACCACTCCATGAAGGGGCGCATGCACCTGATGGAGTGGCTGGAGCAGCGTTGCCGCTTTGGCTTTGACGAGCCGTTATCCGACAGCTATATGCCGGTTACGCTCTCGGCGCTGCTGGTGCTGCGCGAGGTACTGCCGTGGGAGGAATATCCCCTGCGCAACATGGTTAACGTGCTGCTGGACTTCATGACGTTTATCTTCGCTGCTGGAAGTTTTGACGGCGTTATGGCGACCCCGCGAGGGCGCAGCTACAACCGTCCGCTCCGCAGCGGCTACTTCAGCGGCATCGGCGGCATCTTCTGGATGATGTTTGGCAATGGCCCGGCGAGCAGGAGCGCCATACACGATGAACTGGCCTTTAGCTACTACGTGCCGCCCAAGGGCTTGTGCGCGCTGGCTGAGGACTTTGCGCCTGCCACCTTCACCTACAAGCAGGGCCTGATGCACTTTGATAAGCATAATGCGGACTTCACCATCCGCCGCACGAAGGATTACGTAATCGGCGGCGTCCGTGACCACAACGTGGGGATGTGCGACATGCACTTCATCTCCGCGATGATCGTGCTTCGCGGCGATGTGCTGATTCACTTCTCCGCCCCCAACAACATGGCGGAGGGCAGCGGTTTGCGCCCGGACTACTGGGCGGGACAGGCGTTCCTTCCGCGCGTTCTGATGACGGGCAGAACCTTGGCTGTCATTTGGCATGACGTCAAGGATGCCAACATCTGGATGACGCACTGCCACTTTAACGCCCGCAAGTTTGACGAGGTGGTCACGAAGGATGGCTGGACATTTGGTCGCAAAGGTGACGGCTACGTGGCCATTTATTCAACAGTGCCGCACACCATGAACACGCAGGGCAATTACGCGGGACGCGAGCTTGTCTGCCCGGGCAATGAGGTCATCTGGTTGGCGGAATGCGGCAGTCAGGAAGAGGACGGAAGCTTTGATTCGTTCATGGAATGCATCACAGCCGCGCAAAAGTGGCAGGACGACAAGGGCTATCACCTGAATTCACAAAAAAGCGGCCTGATGGAGTTTGGCCTCACCGAGGGCTTTACGGTAGACCGTGTGGATGTACCGATTGAGCAATACACGGTGAAGAGCCCGTATCTTACATCCCGTTTTGGCAGCGGCCGTTTCACATACGACTGCCATGGCTTCAAGGAAACACATTGGACTTTCCCGGCGAGTGAATGAGCGCAGTCTTTTTGCGCATTGCTTCCGGGCGCATTTCTTTCCATTGCTTATGCATTTTTGCGGCCAATGGACAGTCAGGCTGAAGATCTTTATGGTTAGCGGTTAATCCCGAAAAAGGCGCGAAAATGAAGGCTCCGCTTACAATGGGTAACTCGCCGCTTGCTGCCGCCGGCGAGTTGCCCATGCACGCGGTAAACGCTGCTTCGTATGATCTTTTTGGGTCTTTGAAGGAGGAAAACAAATGAACGAAACATTACTGCCCAAGGACTCAATTTATGCGCGGGGTCTCAAGACGCCGCATGAGGTGATAGAATGCGTTGCCACGAAGATGCTTGATTCCCGTCCGAGGAAGACCATGGAATACAAGCCCTATATTGAGCAGGCGAACATCGCGCAGCGTTTCCTGATGGGGCCGATGGACATTGATTTTAAAGAACGCTTTCCGGATGCGCAGTTGGGCGATGTGATCTATGCCGCAACATGGATTGACGCGGAAGAAGAGATCGAGGTCCTGTTTGTTACTGAAGGCGATGGTAAATTGTGGCTTGATGGCAAATGCCTTTTTACGCGCGCAGGTGAGCATATAGAGGGCATTGGCTGCGAATGCGCGAGCGGTCAGGTGCGCGTGAAGACCATGCTGAAAGCGGGACGCAACGAGATATTGATAAAATGCATCAATCAGCCGGAACGCTGGGGCATCAGCTTGAACGTAACATTTCCGCGTTACCCGTGGATATGGCTGCGCGACTATCTCTATTCCGTTCGCGCGACCTTTCCGTGTGAAGCCATGGCGGGCATGGAGGGTGTTTCTTGGATTGGGCCATTTAGCAAAGGCGAAGCATCCGGTGTTCTTGCAGTGCTGAATGAAACAGGCGCGGTTGAGGGGAAAGCCGTCGCCTATGAAGTCACCTATGAAGATGGGGATAGCAGGCGTTGCTGGATGCCGCGTTTTACCCATTGGAATGAAGAGGACGTTGATTTTACCCGCATCTTTAAAGCCACGGACGGCTGCGCTTATGCACTTACGCACTATGACGCGAAGCGGGCTCCCCAAGCGGTTATGGAGATCGAGTACCATTCGCCGGTGAAAGTGTTTGTAGACGGCGAATGTGTTTTTTCCGCGAAACAGCCGGGCAAGACGACGGTTAAGCTTTCAAAAAAAGCGGATGAAACATTCCAGGCCATATTGGTAAAGAGCGTATTGCAGGCATCGCGTTGGGCTTTTTCGGCGCGCGTGCGCTCTGCGCAGGGGGATAAGGCAAACGTTCATCCAATCCTTACACAGCGCAACGGGCGCGGATTTGATTGGGCGTTACTCGGCGTGTTTGGCGAAGGGGATTACCTGTTGGGCGACGCGAGAATTCTTGATGTGCCATATGGCCCTGAGCTCGGCGTGCAATTTACCGCACCTTATCCGGTGTGCAAGGATAAAGCGGTCTTTTGGCAGTTGAATGAACCGGATACGTATATCCGCCCATATATGGATGCTTACTTCTTTGGACAGTGGTTCTACGCGATTCAGGTTGGCATGATTGGGCTATACGCAGCAGGCAAGGCGCTGGGTAAAAACGTGTATTGCCGCTATTTCATGGACAGCATTTCCATTATGGCGGAATACTTTGATTACGCGCTATGGGATGCAAAGCGCTTTAAAAATCCGACGCTGATTCCGCGTGCCTGTGATTTACGGGAACTCGACCCCTGTGGTACCATCGGTGTCTCGATGATTGAGGCGTACTGGCGCGGTGGGAATGCTAAGCACCTGCGCGTGATACACCACATTGAAAACGCCATGAGGAACGTCATCCCCCGCTTTGAAGACGGCACGTTTTATCGCGTAAAAACCATGTGGGCAGACGATCTTTACATGAGCTGTCCGTACCTTGTTCGTATGGCGGCGCTAACCGGTGATGAAAAGTACCTGGACGAGGTTGTACGCCAGATTGAAGGCTTTCACTCTCGGCTCTTTATGGCGGACCAGAACATCTACTCGCACATCTACTTCCCGTCAATAAAAACGCCAAACCGCATTCCATGGGGACGCGGCAACGGCTGGATTGCCATGACGCTGACAGAAGTACTTACGCATATGCCCGCAGGCGATTCGCGCCGCGCGTATGTACTTGAGCGCTACAGAACATTTATGCAAGGGATCGCCGCAGTGCAGGATAAAACCGGCATGTGGCATCAGGTGCTGAACGAAGACTTTTCCTACGAAGAAACCTCCGCCACTGCGATGTTTACCCTCGCTATGGCCCGCGGTGTAAGATACGGCTGGCTGGATGAAAACTACATGGGGTTTATCAAAAAGGGATGGGAAGCGCTGCAGCGCACCAGCATCGACGCAGAAGGAAACATATATGGCGTATGCCTGGGTTCTGGGTGCTCGTTGGATTCCAAGTACTACCGAGAAATTCCGACCCATAAAAACGATGACCACGGTTCGGGCATTATCTTATTGCTTGCAAGTGAGCTTTTGGAGATGAACCTCTGAGCATGGGGTACCTTACGTCCAAGTGGAACCTGAAAAAACAAATAAACTGCGTTGTGAACTTCACCTCAAATGTTTTTAGGGAACTATACTGTATGGCAATTGGGGTGCAGTTCACAACGCGGTAGGGTACGTATTTACTTTTTAAACACATCCAGCTTGAACGTATAACTGCCGCCGAGGTTGCACACCAGGTAGTAGTCCTGGCCAATATGGAACATGCTCTCGCTTTCCAGCTTGTTCTTTTTAACATCAATGAGCGTGATGAAATTGCCGTCCCAGTCGAACACCGCGATGCCATTATAGCCGGCAGCGCCCGCCTGACGGCTCTGCGGGAAATAGATGCAGTTCACGTCGCAGTCCGCGCCTTGGCGCAGCTTGCCCGTGTCGTAGCCCTCGTAGCGCGCCACCTCGTTAAACGCTCCATCGGTAATCACGAAGGAATAGCCGTCACTCAGGCCCATTACATACTGATCGCGCTCCTGGCAGTACGCGATGGCATACACATTAAATGGCAGCTCATGTGTTTGTACAATTTCCAGTGTGTCGGGATCGATTATGCTCAGCACGTTGTAGGTTGGCTTGTTGTTGGATACGACCAGCTTGCTGATCTTCGGGTTGTAGGTCATGTCGTTGCCATGGCCTAGGTACAGCTCAAAGCGGCTGTCCACCGTCGTCCAATCCGCAATGCGCATTTTATACAGCGCACACAGTTTCTGAGCCTGATTTTCCAGGATGTAATAAGCATATGTACCATCCGTCGCACAACCCTGCTGCACACTGTACCAGTCCGCCGCTTCACCGTTCAGTTTCTGCGGCATCAGGTCGGACGCAAGCGTTGCCGCCGCTTGGTATGTCCCGCCAGCCTGCAGATCCGCCATGGACACAGGAGTCCCTTCCTCTGCTAATGCGCAGACCGTGTGCAGCGTTATCAGCAAAAGCATAGGCAGTATCCACCGGCCCAGTATTTTCATTTATATAGCCTCCAGATTACATTTTGCTAAATTGTACCCCATGACATCGGGCGTGTCAATCGCACATTCATTCCGCGGCGCTTTGCGTAGTCAGCCCCTCCTCGTATACCCGGTAACAGTTTTGCCTGCAACTCCTATGCAAGGATGAACTGGCCACATGGATATCCGGGAGATCAGGCTGGAGCATATTCGGGAGTATATCAACCGCCTGGGGGTTGGCTTGAGCGCTTCCGCCATCAAGAAGCAGAAGCTTATGCTCAGCCAGGTTCTGAAGCACGCTTGCGAGGCGGCCGGCGGGCCGTGCTTTTCCTTATTATGGAGGAAATGTTATTTTTCTTTAAAATGCATTGCTCATTTGCATATGGGTGGTATAATATAGCAAATTGATAAGGGTGGCCGTTGTATGACTACAGCGTATTTGTCTATGGCGGAGAAACGAACTATTGCTCTACCAACTATATCTTGCGCGTCGCGGCGGATCTTTTCACGCATAGCCGCGTCGCTGAACCTTGAAATGGCGCTGCTGTTCCATTGGTTCTGCTCCTTGCTTTGCGCAAAAATCTTCCGCCGCTTTGGCGCAATCTTTATTTGGCAGAGCAACAAGAACCCTGCCAGCCGGTGGGGACTCAGGTGCAAAAGCCTATTATCCCTGCCGAGAAAGCAGCAAATGTATCATATTTGAATATAAAACAAGAAATAAACGGCTGCCAAAAATACCAAGCCATTTGTCTGCGGGAGGAGGCAGGTTTAAAGGGCGTTTGGAGTAACCACCCGGAAAACCTGACAAGGATATCGATGGATTGTATTGGACTATGCATGTTAATTTCGTGGTATTGGCGGCAAGGTGAAAGCGTGAATGTGAGGGCTTTCCAAGAGAAAGAAAGGATTGCGAGCGTGTGAAAATCAAGCGTTTTGGTGCAATCTTGGTAATGATTTGCGTGATTGGTTCTTTCCATACTGCAATGGCGGCTCAGGGCAGTACAGAGGATGAAGACTTTAAACTGGAATATGAATTGCAGTCCTCCGAATGGGAACAACGCGAGTGGGAATTGGCGATGGATTCGGGAATTATTCCGGAGACACTATCATATCAAGGCGATATCACCGCGCAAGAGTTCGTGGAATTGATTCAAAACATGATTCGTGCATGCAGCGGTGACAGCACAGTGCTCGAACAGCATCTGAGGCAGGATTCCTTGAACCAACAATCCGTTATGAGGCAGGATGCTGCCCTGGCTCTGGCATTGGCGGCAACCGGAATCGGAATCAATTCGCAGATTCCCAATAACCACAATGTATGCTTCTATGAAATGGACGACCTGGTTGAAAATTCAGCACTCTTCACATATACAAATGCGGACGTTCAGACCGTCTATGTCGATCAAATGGATTCTTATGAATTGGGAATGCTGCACTGGGGCGTTTCCTATGCCTGCACGCAGGCATCCCTGGAGTCGGGGATGAACCTAATCGTGCCGGCCGCGGATCAGTTTCTGTGCAGTCAGCCCATAAGTCGCAAGGATGCTATCCTTGGCGTCTGGAGGCTGATGACCTCCAGGGAAGAGACACCTGACTATATCACCGTGGAAGCCGCCAAGACGGAAGGCTACAATCCGGAGATTATCACGGACGAATTGTTGAATTGGGCGAACGATCACTCGGCGTTGCCGGAAATTTCGAATCAAGTGGTCCCGCAATATCGCGGCGCCTGTATACAAAACAAAAGTAGCGGGTATCTGTACAGTTCCAATACGGAACAACAGATTAAGGCGCTATCGGAAATTGGCGTATTGGCTTTCATTTGCAACATTGGGTTATCCGAACTTCGGCATAACCCAAATCAACCGAAATGAATTGGAGGAATTGGACCAACTCATCGCCTGGTGCATAAAATATAATATCCATTTGATCATTGAATGCTCCAGATTTCCAGAGGACGGTGGCCTTCAAAACAGCCCGAGAAGCATTGCTGATTATGACAGCTATTATAATTCATTCCCAATGCAGCTGCTCTATGAGGACAGTGCAGAAGGCGAGAAATTGCGCGAAAATTTCACCAGTTATTGGGAGATCCTCGCGAGCCGCTATGCGAAGTTGCCAACCAAATACCTTAGCTTCTGTTTGCTGATTGAGTCCACTCATGAATCGGAAGAAGTGTATGGGAATACATTTATTCCGGTTGTCGAGGCGATCCGCAGTTACAATGAAGACAGGGTTGTCTTTTGCTATCAATCCTATCCGAATGGGGCCTATACCTGCATGGCGGAAATCGGATGCCCGATTGGCTATTCCTTCTATGAGCCGTCGCCGTTCGCGAATGATCAACTGAAGAATTATGGGGAAATGCAAAAATATCATTTGTTTAGCCTGGATAAATTATCCGGGTATTTTGATGACGGCAGAACGCCGATCCATTATGAATTTAACGCTCCGGCAAAATCCATAAGCATCATTGGAAATCTTCTGGAAGATTCCCTTCTCGCAATCAAGACGGATAATGGCATTCTTCTCTCAAGTGATTCGAATGAGAATTTGAGCTTCGATATTAGTGGAGCGCGTGAAATGACAATGTCGATGAGCAGCGGCTGTCTTTATTTTAACGCGATTGTCATTGAGCTTGAGAACGGATTAACCTCCACGATTACCACGAGCACGTCGGAGCCGGATGTGACCGAGTCGCCCACGCTGACGGTCAATGAGAACGGGACTTGGAGCAGCAGCAAGAAATTGGCATTTGAAGATCTGTACATCAAGTATCTAAAGGAGCCAGTTTTTGATATCGCAAAAGAGAACCACGTGGGAATGCTGATTATGGAATTTGGGGTCTTTGGGAGCGAACAGAACATCCATTATCCGAACGAAACGCTTGCGTGCGTCGAGTTCATTGCCAATGGATTTCGGGAGTATGGGATTGGATATTGCTACCACCACCCGGATATCTCGCTGGACAATATGCCGGTGCTGCTGAAAAGTCAACTGTATAAGGATTCGGCTTGGTATACGAATTTGTTTGACGGCCGCTTCAAACGATTGGAGGATAATGACAACTATTGGTATGATGCGTGGTTGGCAGACGCATTATATCAATAGCTCTCACATGCAGGGAGATGCCCAAGGCCCACAACCTGCGGCGAAACGGTCACGGCGCTGGCCGAGGAAACGATGGCTTGGCTGACAGCGCAGCCCAACATGGACAGCATTACCGCCAGCCGCAAGACACTCCTGCACATAACGACCACTTCCGGCGATGAAGATAGCGACAAAGCCCCAGCCACGGCCACGATCAAGGGATGACGCCAAACCAGCAAGAGCCGCAGCATCAAGTACGTCTGCCCGACATGCAGCGCGATCATCCGGGCGACGGAGCAGGTCAACGTAGTATGCGGCGGCTGCAACGTAGCACTTGAAAAGGCTAGACAATAACCATCCCCCGGCATAACCGGGGGTATTTCTTTTGTGGGCATAGCCCGTGTCAACTAGCCATGCCTAAAGGCGCTGGTACGGTCTGGCACGCGCGAAGAGCAGTTTACTTGCCACCCGTAAACGGGCCTTTATCTTCAAATGTCAGTTGTTCACCGAGTTGGTCTTCCTTGCGGTTGTTTTCGCTGATGTTTTCTACCGTTTCCCCACCCGAAAACCCACCTTTCTCCTTGATGATCAAGGCGCCCAAGGTTAACCGCAGCGGTATCGCTACGTTCCCGCATGCACCGAACTTCGCCGCGTACCGATCCTCGATCCTGTCCCGCGGTATCACCTGGGATAGCTTGACCCAGCGGTTGCCAGCGGGCAGCTTCCCTTCAAACGGTGCGGTGCATTCATCTACGCTTACCTGTTTTTGGTCTCTTTTGCGATACATGGCGGCCCCCTCGCATGCAAGGTTTCTTGGGCTTAGCCCCTGCTTCTCTTGCATCCATTATGCCATAAAGCGTTTGATCTCTCTTGGCCCCTTTGCGCTTTTGCGTTGTTGAAAAAGTCCTAAACTATATTTTTGATGCGATCTGCCAATAGTAAAATAATGGTTTCTTAGTACCTTGATGTATGGACCACCGGCCGGTATATGCGCGGATATAAACGATAGCCTGCAGTGCTAATCCCTTCTGATACACAAGGTACAATGTGCGTAGTTTTTCTTGTTGTTTTGAATCGTTCGAAAATCAAGCGGTGTCATGGATTCTTCACGGAGGAACATGCGCATGAAATGGGAACTGTCATAAAACCCGCATTCCTGCGAGATGACCGCAACTGAGAGATCCGAATAGCAAAGCAGCTTACGGGCATTGGTGATCCTGCACTTGGTCAGGAATGAGATGGGCGTGCAGCCGCAAATCCGCTGGAAGTGGCGCATAAAAGTGGAACGGGCCATGTTGGCCTGCGCGGATAATTCATCAATGGAAATTTTTTTGCTGGCATTCACGCGGATGTACTCCATGCAGCGTACAATAATTTTTGCTATTTCATCCTCGCCGGTAACAGCATTGCCGTTTTGCCGCCTGTGCATATACGAGGACAGCAGGCCAAGCAAGTACAGCAACTGCGCGTTCATCAGCGTATCGCGGCCGGCATACCGCCTTTTTTCCAGCGCCGCCAATGCATCCATGGAAGGCACGATCTCGCGGTAATCTTCCTCAAAAAGCCCTAGTTGCATGGGCTCTTTGGATTTCCCTCTTAAATACGGTTCGATCTCGCACAGAATGGCGAATCCCGGGAGATTATACAATTCCCGGTCGTACTGCTCAAAAAACGCACAAGCGATCAACGAATGGAAGACGATCATCCCCCCCTCAGAAAAAAAACCATGCTTCATGCCCGGAGGGACGATGAATACGTCTCCTTTTTTGATGGGATATTGCTCCTGATTCAGGTAGTGCCAACCCTCTCCATCGGCGATGATGTCCAGTTCATAAAACTCGTTGGCATGCATGCCAATCCGTGATTCCATCCTGTGGTAATAGGAGCGCACAAAGCGCAGCACGCCTTCGCCAAGCCATTCGTGGAGGGTCCATATGGGCGTGGAATAATCCGGCAGAAATTCTGGGCATTGCATGACAGAATCCTCCTGTGACATGATAATACAACAAAACGCACACATATTACTATTTTAGATTATACTTGCATGCTATACTAACGTCAATAGCAAGACAAGGATGGAAAGGGGAACATAGTATGCGTCCTTCGTTTGTTAACCAAGCCAAGCCCTTTATCGCTTCTGTCATCACTGAATCGGATCCTGATAGCGCTATAGCCACCATCAGGAATTCGGAATACGACGGTGCGAATGCCTTTGACCTGCACTTGCGGTCACTGGAGCGGCAATACCATAACCGGGACGACCTGGAGCGGATTATTAAATGCACAAACAAGCCCATGCTGATGATCAACTACCGTTCCGATAACAAATGGTCGGGGCAGGCCACCGATGAGGAGCGTGTGGCCTCGCATCTGACCGCAGTTGATGCCGGAGCTTCCGCATGCGACCTGATGGGTGATCTGTTCGATCCTTCGCCCATGGAACTGACCAGGAAGCCGGAGGCCATTGATAAGCAGAAGCGGCTCATTGACAAGCTCCATGGCCTGGGCGCAGAGGTGCTTATGTCCTCCCATACCTGGGTCCACATGACCACCGAACAGGTGGTGGAGCATTTGAAGGAGTTGGAGTCCCGCGGGGCGGATATGGTGAAGGTGGCCGCCAGCGTAAACAGCGAAGATGAACTCCTGGAGGCGTTTCAAACCACCGTAACGCTTAAGCGGGAGCTGAAGGTGCCCTTCGTTCATATCTGTATGGGCTCCTACGGCAAACTCCACCGGTTTGTAGGCCCCATGCTGGGATCTTCCCTGATCTTCACCGTGCAGCAGTATACCCCCAAAGGGCACAAGGAACAGCCGCTGGTGCGTGCAGCCAAAGCGGTTCTTGACAACCTGGATTGGCATGTGGACCGCAGGACGCTGGAGCAGGGCGGCCAGCAAAAAAAGTAAACGCGGATGGCATGGAGGTTTGAACGATGGTCAAAAAATACCACGGCGTCATCCCGCCGATCATCACGCCTGTGGACGAGCGCGAGAATGTGGATGAACAGGGCTTTCGCGCACTGCTGGAGCACTGTGTTCAGGGCGGTTTGCATGGAATCTTTGTGGCGGGTACCAACGGCGAGGCGCTGGCGCTGACACAGACGGAACGCGACAGGGCCATCGCCATTGCGCTTGACCAGCTGGCCGGACGAATCCCGTTGTTTTGCGGAGTAATGGACTCCTCCACCCGCCGCGTTGCCGACAATATAAGGCGCCTGGAACAAATGGGCGGCACCTGTGCCGTGGTAACGTCCATTTTCTATGCCCGCCACACCTCCCAGGAGGAGACAGTGAGGCATTTTGAACAAATTTCGGCGCAGACAGATATCGACCTGATTTTGTACAATATTCCCTCTATGACGGGCATGGCGCTTTCCGCGGGAACGGTCACACGCATTGCCCAGATGGACCGGGTGATGGGGTACAAGGATTCCTCTACAGCATACGGGGATTTCCTGCAGATTCTGGCGCAGTTCAAAGACAGCGCGTTTTCCTGCCTGCAGGGTATGACGCCGCAGGCGGTGAGCGCGCTCCTCATGGGTGCGGATGGCTTCGTGCCTGCTCTTGCCCCGCTGTTCCCCCGGCTGTTTGTAGCCGCTTATAAGGCTGGCAAGTCGGGCAATATTGCGCTTGCTCTTCGGTATGACGAGGTGATCCGCGCATCGCAGAAGATCCTCACCTGCGGCCGGAATATGACCGCCTGCGCAAAATACGCCATCTCAACACTGGGCCTGACCAACAAACGTGTGATACAGCCGCAGGACGGGCTGGCTCCGGAGGAAGAAAAGGCCATCGACCGGCAGATTGATGTTGTCCGGGGGATGGCAGCAGCGCTGGAGGAGGCGGTGTAATGGAACTTGGGCTTCAAGGCAAGGTGGTTGCCATCACAGGCGGCACATCGGGCATTGGCAAGGCCGCCGCGCTTGCCTTTCTCAGAGAAGGCTGCCGTGTGGCGGTGTGCGGCCGCAGCACGGCAAAGCTGGCCGCCGTGTCCCAGGGGCTTGCGCCGGGGGCCTTTCTTGCCCACTGTGCGGACGTTGGGGATATTGAGGCAATCCGGGCGTTTGCCCAGACTGTTGTAAACACTTTTGGGTGCATTGATGTATGGATTAACAATGCGGGCATCAGTGAGACCATACCTATCCTTGAGATGCCGGAACAGGCTTTTAACCGGATGGTGGATGTAAATTTGAAGGCAGTCTTCTTTGGCGGGGCAGCAGCGGCCAGCCATATGAAAACATCTGGTGGCGGCGTGATCATCAACACATCCTCCTTTACCTCCGTTGTGCCTACGGCAGGCAAAGCCCTGTACGGTGCCACCAAGGCGGCCATCAACAGCCTGACGGCAAGCATGGCGGGCGAGTGGGCCGCCGACAACATCCGCGTGGTGTCAGTGATACCGGGATATATCCGTACGGAAATGACACAAAAGAACATTGCGGAAAACAGCGGATGGCTTACCGCCGCCATCGCGGACAACAGACTGGGCGAACCGCAGGATTTGGCGGATGTGTATGTGTTCTTAGCTTCCCGTGCGGCGGATTATATTACCGGCGTGTCATTTCCCGTGGCGGGAGGCAAGCTGTGTGTGCAAAACCCCATGTGGAGTTGGGAAAGGAAAGCAAAGGATGCTTGAGTTGTCCAGATGCCCGCAAATCCACCGTTTCGATGGAATGCGGGATTTTGCGGAGTGGTTCAAGCCCTGCCCCGGGGATTTGTTCCTTATGGACTCCCGTGCGTACGTGGCGCAAAGTGATTCTTTGGGGAGAGCCCAAGTGGTTTATCTGGACCATTTCTGCCAGGGTGAGCCGGATGACAGATCCATTGAGGAAATGGCCTCAGCTATCCGCCTGCCTTATGCCCGCGTGGTGGGTATCGGAGGCGGATCGGTGCTGGACACGGCGAAGCTGCTTTCCTTGGATACACTGGTTCCCGTGGGCGCGCTTTTTTCAAACAAGCGGGAGATTGCCCGTACAAGAAGGCTGACGCTGCTGCCCACCACCTGCGGCACCGGCTCGGAGGTCACCTGCATTGCGGTAGTGACACTCAAGAAAACGGGAGCCAAGCTGGGGCTTTCAGATCCGGCCTTGTATGCCGATGAGGCTGTGCTTATTCCATCCTTGCTGCATTCGCTGCCCTACAGGGTCTTTGCCCTATCGGCTCTGGATGCGCTGGTGCACGCCGTTGAGTCCTATGTATCACCCAAGGCAACGCCTACGACCCGCATGCTGTCCTCCCGGGCGGCATCGGTCCTGCTTGGAAGCATGGCGAAGCTTGACGGGATCACGAAAGAAATGCCGGGCGCGGATATGCTGGGCGAGTTTCAGCTGGCGGCAACATACGCTGGCTTGGCCTTTGGAACCGCCGGCTGCGGCACGGTGCATGCGATGAGCTACCCGCTTGGCGAAAAATACCACGTGCCCCATGGCGAGGCAAATTACCTGCTCTTCATGGGCGTGCTAGCTTTTTATTCGCGGTGTTCCGCTGATGCTGTTGCCATGCTTAATGGCATGCTGTCGGACGTGCTAAAGTGCAGCCGGGCAGAAGCGCAGGGCAGGCTGGCCCGCGTGACCGAAGGCTTTTATCCCCGAAGGGATCTTAAAAAGACGGGGATGGTGTGGGAAGATATCGCCGATTTTGCCGCCTCCGTAGTGGTAAACCAGCAACGGCTCTTGAAAAATGGGCCCATTCCCATGGATGCGGGGAGCATTACCGAGATCTACCAAAACGTGTTTGAAAGGAATGTTTGCATGTGAAAGTGCTGTATATTCAGCCAATTCATCCCAGCGGCATGGAGAAGCTGCGTGAAAAATATGAGGTAGCTGTGGCTGGGGACACGCGCAGGGAGACGCTGGTGAAAGCCCTTGCCGACGCGGATGCCGCCGTTACGCGGCTGACGGCGGTGGACCGCGGGCTGATGGCTGCTGCACCCAGACTCAAGGCGGTAGCCAAGCATGGCGTGGGCGTGGACAATATCGATACGGAATACGCCAAGGAGCACGGCATTGCCGTACTTACCACCGACGACGCCAATTCTTCCACAGTGGCCGAGCATACGATGTTTGCCATTGGGGCCCTATTCAAGCGTATTCCCATGCTGGATGGGCAGATGCGCAAAGGCAACTGGCTGTCACGGGATCTTCCCGGTGCCCGGGATGTGATGGGGAAAACCTTGGGGATCATCGGGTTTGGCCGCATCGGCCAGAACCTTGCCCGCATGGCGGGTCAGGGATTCCGGATGAAAGTAGCGGTATATGATCCCTTTGCCAGGCGGGAAGAAGTGGAAAAACAGGGCTTTGCATATTATGACGATCTTCTGGATATGGCCGCCACGCTGGATGTGGTGTCGCCCCATGTGCCGCTGACCACCCAAACGGCGGGGATGATAGGCGCGGATTTTCTGTCGGCAATGAAGACGGAGTCATTTGTTGTAAACTTCGCCCGCGGGGGAGTGGTCAATGAAGATGCCCTTTATGAAGCCCTGATGAGCGGGCATATTGCGGGTGCGGCCGTGGATGTATTTGAAACCGAACCCCCGGATATCCGCAAACCTCTGTACTGCCTTCCCAATGTACTGCTGTCTCCCCACTGCGCTACCTTTACGGAGGATTCCCGTATCCGTATGTCCATGCGCCTGGCAGAGGAAATCGACCAGGTCCTCTCTCCCCGTTTGATACGATAATACAATAATATGCCGACATTTTACTATCATCATCTACCGGCAAATGATAAAATGAAACCAACGATAAGGAGACTGCCAAACGCGGCGCATGCCAGACGGCGTGAACCGTACGCGGCAGGGAGAAATTGATATGAAGCTTCAAGGGAAAACCGCTGTGATCACGGGCGGTGCCGCAGGCATTGGACGCGCTGTGGCGGAACGTTTTGCCCAGGAAGGCGCCAAGGTGGTGCTGGGTGATGTCAACATGGAACTGGCTGATGCTGTTTGCAGCGGGATCCGCGAAAACGGCGGAGATGCCTTGGATGTTTACTGCAATGTAAGCTGCCAAGCAGATTGCGAGGCACTTGTAAAGGCAGCCAGGGAAGCGTATGGGCCCATAGACATTTTGGTGAACAATGCCGGCGGAAGCATCGTAGGAGGGAAGGTCCCGCTTTTCTCTGACTGTACGCGGGAATACATTGATCTGATGATCGGCATCAACCTATTGGGAGTCATCTTCTGTTCCCGCGCTGTGGTGAATGAGATGAAAGATCGCCGCAGCGGGACGATCATCAATATGTCCTCTATCCGCGCTACGGTGGGGGACCGCAATATTCTCTACGGAACAGCCAAGGGCGGCATACAGTCCTTTACCCGTTCCCTGGCTATTGAAATGGGAAGATACGGCGTGACGGTAAACAGCATTTCCCCAGGGGCAATCGCCTCCAGGGAGGGGCCGGCCGCCATGAAAACATATCTTGGCCGCCCGGGGCAGTGCTGGGAGGTAGCGGCGTTGGCACTGTTCCTTGCGTCGGATGAGGCCGGGTTCATCACCGGCGAAAATATCGTCATTGATGGCGGACGAAGCAACGCCAGCCTGGGCGACAAGTATGAGTGAAGGGGCCGCGTGGCGGCTGCGGAGGTAAGCAGTATGAAACTGTCAGGAAGAACAGCCATCGTCACCGGCGCTGCCAATCCCCGGGGCATCGGGCGCGCGGTAGCGCGAGCCTTTGCAAAGGAAGGCGCAAACCTTGTCCTGGTGGATATTGACGAAGCCGGGCTAAAGGACGCGGCAGAGGATATCGGTGCCTTGAACGTTAAAGTGATGCAAAGGGCAGCAGATGTGCGGGATGCGGTTCTGGTGAACAGGATCGTGGACGAAGCGGCGGACACCTTTGGCGGCATTGATATCGTTGTCAACAACGCAGGGGGAAGCGCCAGGCTGATTGGGCAGGTCACCCCCTTTGCACAGTCGCAGCAGTCGACCTGGGAATGGGTGCTGGGCCTTAACCTGCTGGCCCCGATGATCATGAACCGCGCGGTGGTCCCCTACATGATAAAGAAGAAGTATGGCAAGATCATCAACTTGGGCTCAGTCGCAGGCGTGAACGGCATCCCCAATATGGTGGATTACTCTGCCGCCAAAGGCGGCGTCATTGCCATGACCCACGCGCTTGCCAAGGAACTGGGAGGCTGCGGGATCAATGTGAACTGTGTGTCTCCGGGCGCCATAGAGTCCCGGGACAATGCGGGGCCAACCTCCTTTCTGGGACGCCGGGGACAGCCCTGGGAGGTGGCGGCGCTGATTCTGTTTCTTTCCTCGCCGGATTCGGATTATATCACCGGGCAAAATTACCTTATTGACGGTGGACGCTGTCTGAGCACCAATGTATAAAGCGATCATGTGGAGGTGCTTCTTTTGAGTAAAAAGGCCATGCCTATATCCGGCAGGAGTTCCCTGCGCCGTCGCAGGGAGGATATGCAGTTGTATTCGCTGATGCTGCCGGCGACCCTGCTGATTATCCTGTTCAGCTATGTTCCCATGTGGGGCATGATTCTGGCGTTTCAAAACTACCGGGCGGGAAGCCCCATGTTTGCCCTTTCGGGGGTGGATTGGGTAGGCTTCAAATGGTTCAAACAATTTATTGGAAGCCCCTATTTTTCGCGCACCATGCTCAATACGATCCGCCTGAGTTTGCTGAACCTGGCCTTCGGGTTCACGATGCCCATCTTTTTTGCATTGATGCTCAACGAAGTGCGGGCTTTGCGTTTCAAAAAGTTTGTGCAGACCGCAAGCTATCTACCTTACTTTATTTCCACCGTTGTTGTCGCGGGGCTTATGCTGTCGTTTATGCAAAAAAATGGACTTATCAATAACCTCCTGTCGGCATTCGGTGTGCAGCGTGTTGAGTGGATTGTGTACCCTGAATACTTTCCCACGATTTACACCTTTACCAATGTGTGGAAAACTTTTGGGTTTGGAAGCATCCTGTACTTTTCAACCCTGACATCTATTGACCCAACGCTCTATGAGGCTGCGCGCATTGACGGCGCGACACGCTGGCAACAGATGATGCATATCACCTTGCCTGGAATCCAGTTTATAATCGCTGTCCAGCTTGTATTGCAAATGGGCCAGATCATGAATGCCAATACTGATTTGGTGCTTTTGCTGTATCGTTCCTCAACATATCAGACCTCCGATATAATAGGGACCTATATCTACCGTATCGGCATAGAGGGCGGCAAATATAGCTATACAGCTGCCGTTGGCGTGTTTCTGTCGGTGATTGGCCTGACGCTGACCATGATTACCAATAAGATCAGTAATAAATTGACCGGCTATGGCCTGTGGTAATGGAGGCACATAAAGTGGCAAGGAAAACCTTCCGTGGAATCCGAGAGGGAAACCGTTTGGCCGATGTATTGATCATACTGGCATCAGTTTTAGTTGCTCTGGTAACGATCTATCCATTTTATTATGTGCTGATCCTTTCCTTGAGTCGACCCGAATCGGCTGCCACCATGCGTGTGTATCTTTTGCCCGATGGTTGGTATCTGGGCGGATACCAAAAAGTATTCACCGACCTAAGATTATGGATATCCTATCGAAACACGGTATTTTATGCGGCAACAGAGACGGTATTGATGCTTTTTACCTGCGTAACATTTGCCTATTCACTTTCCTGCAAACAGTTGAAGCATCGCAGGCTTGTCAATACCTTTTTGTTGATGCCCATGTATTTTTCCGGTGGGATTATCCCGCTGTTTCTTCTGGTGATGCAAATGGGATTGTACAATACCCCATGGTCACTAATTCTTCCAGGGGCATATTCCATATGGTACATCATATTGGTCAAAGCCTTCTTTGGTACAATCCCTGAATCCCTCAAGGAATCGGCTAAGATAGATGGTGCCAACCATTACAGGACGCTTTGGCATATTATGCTGCCCATATCCAAACCCATATTAGCGGTGATTGCTTTGTATACCATTGTCGGCGCATGGAATAGCTGGTTCCGCGCAGCTGTATTCATTTCCAACCAGAATATCCAGCCTCTGCAGCTGTATCTTCGACGTGTATTGGTGAGCCAATCCATCGATCTTGTATCGGAACTGACGACGGCCGAGGAGATACGGGCTGCACAACAAAACGCTATTTCTGATGCGCAACTGAAATATACCGTCATTGTGATTGCTTCATTACCCATGTTGGCCGCCTATCCTTTTTTCCAGAAATACTTCGTCAAAGGCGTTATGCTGGGATCACTTAAGGAATAGGCAGGCGTATTGGAAAAAATGGACGTAAGTTCCATTTTAAATTAAGGAGGTTATACCATGAAAAAGCTTGTTTCCTTGATGCTTGCCGTAATCATGGCCCTGCCAATGGCGATGGCAATGGCGGAAAGTAGTCCGGCTATGACGCTGTCAGTTCTGGGAAGGCAGCGGGATGGCATCACATTTGAGGATGCCAAGACTACGCATGCCTGGACTGCGCTGGAGGAGATGTTCGCCAAGAATGGACTCAAGGTGGAGTATACGGTGGTTGAGCGCGACCAATACAACACCGTACTCAACGCGCAGATTGCTTCCGGAAACATTCCCGAATTCTTTTACGCCGCATCCCTGAGTGACGCTGACTGCATCAACCTAATCGAATCGGGCAAGTTGATGAACATCGGCGATGCCTTGCAGTATTCCAACGGTACAGCGAAAGAGGCATTTTCCGAGAACGGCCTGTACTACATCAGCCGTCAGAACAACACCTATACGGACGGAAACATGTATTTCTTTGGGAACGTATCCAAACAAATATCTGTTGAAAATGATGTCTTTGGCCCCTGCAACACCACCGCCAACAACTGGGGTATGCTGATTAGGCAGGATTGGCTGGACAGGCTGAACTTGCCTATGCCTACCACCATGGATGAGTTCATCAATACCCTGGTGGCTTTTCAGGAAAATGATATGAATGGCAATGGGATCAAGGATGAGCGTCTTTGCCTGATTACCGGCAGCTCCACCAGCAGCGCCGCAAGCCGTATCAGCTATGATACCGGCGTCGCCCAGTGGTTCGGCCTTGCACCTTTCAAGTGGTCACTCGACCGTGCGACCTGGCAGACTGAAGTTCCTTTCCTGCAGGAAGGTTTTGTTCCCTACGTGGAATTCCTCCGCAAATGTATTGATGCAGGCGTGTTGTTCCTGGGCGACAGTGTATCCAGAAGCTCCACTGGAAGCAAAGCGGGGGATTTGGACGCTATTATGCAGGATGATTGCTGCAGCGCCTACTATGGTGTTATGCTCTATGATTTTGCCACACAGCCAGAACAGGCTGTATATACGCTGATGCCCGCCATCAAGGCCGTAGAGGATATTGATCCTGTTATGATCAGCTCTGTCGGATATAAAGTCTGGTCCCTATGGGGCTTTTCCGCCAAAGCGGATCCAAAGGCTGTAGCTGCGTTCCTGGACACCATCTGCTCCAAGGATTATGCGGTGTGGATCACCTTTGGCGTCGAGGGTGAAACATATTACATTGATCAGGCATCAGGGGGCTATACCTTTACCGCGTCCAACAAAATCGCGGATATTCTGGAAACCAAGAAGGCAAGAGGCTATCCCCTGGTCATCGACTCCTATCTGCCGGACGCTTCTCAGATTGGTTGGTATCAGGAGTACTACGGTCCTTTGAACTGGGCATCCAACGCAGATTTTCTGGCGTCCAGGTATTACAAGGAAGTCATGGTGCCGATGTATACGGAAAACCAGCTTAAGAATTTGGTAAAGTGGTGCGGACAGGCGGATTCCCTGCTCATGTACAACATGAATGATGACCTGGATATGACTGCACCCATGAACACACTGGAAGAAGCAGACATCCTGAGCTTTTATGAGAATGACCTGATTACCTATATGGACGAGCACTTTACCGGCTTGCTTACGGGGCAATATTCACTGGACGAATATCCAACCTATGTACAGCAAATGAAAGACCTTGGCTTGGACGAGGTCACAGCAGTCCGTCAAGCACAGTATGATCGGTTGAAAGTAAAATAGGGCCATGTCCTCAACGTTAGCACAGGAAATCTATGCTGTAGCCTTTTCCTGCTATCAAACGGAAAAGAAGCGCTGAAGTAACGAAAAGCGGGGGATTGTTTATACGATCCCCTGCTTTTTGTTGGCTCATAATATGAATCACGCCTGGAAAGCTGCTGACCACCGGCGGAGAAGTGAGCCTCAAAGTGCCAAAGCTGCGCGTTTTGCCGTAGAGGCCATTGCGGAAGTCTTTCCCCAAGACCAGCACTGCATGGTGCATTTCATGAAGAACGTGCTCTCCCAGGTGTCTCGCGCCCGTTCCACAGCGCTTCGGTTATATCCTCTACCTGGAGGTATTGTTGAACAGGTAGTCTTGAGAATACACTATGTTCCATGTCCCAGTGTGGCAATTATCGCAGATGTGCGATGCTATTCTAACCCTTTAGAGGCAATATGTGCATGCCGAAAGGCACATTACACTTTCAAGGAGGGCATTTCCATGACAAGCCAGCTTCGCATGAACCAAATGGGCTGCAACACAGGCATCCTCGCCAAGGTGGCCGGTTTTCACGAAATCACCGGCTACCCAACCCTCAGCGCGCTTCGCGCCCAGGGAATATCATTGATAAGAATACCGTCCGCTTTGATTTCCCGCCACCAGTTGATGCGCTCCGCGGTGGTATATCCGACGGTTTTTTTGCCGGAGTCCCCCGCCATAATCCACACGTCCCTTCCAGCCTGATGGATATGCCGGATAGCTTCTTCGCTTACCCACTCCTCCCACAGGCGGATGATGTCCGCTCCAGCATCCGCAAACACGTCCGTCAGCGCAGGATTCTTCATGAAAGCCAGTATCTGAAAAGACGGCACGCTTTCGCGGATGAGGCGGACATCCTCGGGGTTTTGAACGCCCAGCACCACCTTGCCGCAGTAATCGTGGCGCTTGATTCTCTGAATTGTGTCATAAAGAAATGGACCGCCCACCTTGAAATGAAGCAAGATGGGTGTGATACCGCAACTGAGTACATCCTCCAAGGCATGGGCTGGACAGGCGGGATCGGATACATGGCGCAGCGCCAGAAAATCCTTTGCGGTCATTTCGGATACCAGGCCGTCAACACCAAATATGCGCAATGTATTGGGATCGTGGCAGATCACGGGTATCCGGTCCGAAGTGTAGGAAACATCCATTTCTACCATATCCGCGCCACAAGCCAGGGCATGCCGAGCAGCAAGGATTGTCTGCTCCGGATAAATGCCCGGCCCGCAGCGGTGGGCAATCAACTTATACGCCATCGTTCAGTATCCTCTCCGTTCATCAGTCATTATTCAGCCACACCCAGCCTTGCCGCCAGCAGATCGGGAAAATCCACCGTCATGCCATCAATCCCAAGCGCAAGCGCCCGGTCCATAAGCGTGGTATCCTTGACGCCCCAGCCCCTGACCGGGAAACCACGGCGCCTTGCCATCAGGATGCCTTCATCATCAAGGAGGTCAACTCTGGGGCAGATTTGGCCTGTCCGGTAGCGCTCAAACCGGTCAAGCGTGCGCTGTGTGATCCCGTCCGTCAAGTATCCGGCTGCAATACCGGCATCAAATGCCTAACCGGTATTAAATCGGCAGAACCCCACCGTTCCCTGCAGGGAAAAGCGGGATGCTGCTTAGACAGTGTATTGAAGATGATAAAAAATGTTTTCGGTACAGGCTCTAGTCCAAAAGGGCATATTCGCAGCATAAAGGATGGAGAGGCGGCTCATCCTCCTTAAGGGCGGTAAACCTGTCCGCATGCTCAGCAAAAAAGTTGTCCGTGCGGTCGTCATTGATGGTGGAGACCTCTCCCGCAATCAGGGGCCCCATGCCCTCCATCGCCCCAAGGATATGATAGCAGCGCGGCGTGATACGCACACTGTTGCCGGCCGCAATGCTTATTTTCTCCCCCGGCTGCGCGGTATAGGTCATGCCGTCGCTGTAATACGATACCGGAGAATGCATGTCCACGGTGCCGTCTGGCAGCGCGTTATAAAATTGCGCATACAGCACCCCGCCGCTGCGGTTGATGATATCCTCCGTCTTGCTCATGTGGTAATGCATCGGCAGCTTCTGCCCTGCCCTGAAAATCAGCAGCTTTTCGGCATAAGGCGTACCTATGCCGCTATTGTCCGGCAGCCCGTTGCGGATGGTGAACAGGACCGCGCCTGTATGTTCAAAATCCCCGCTGCCAAAATCGCTGACATCCCAGCCGAGCATCACGCTGCGCAGAACCGCGGTATCCAGCCGGTGGCTACGCCATTCCGCCATGTCCCAATAGGCGAAGCGGGGAAGGCGGATTCCCCTTTCCTCAAGCAGTTCCTTTGCCCACTTGATGGCCCCGTTGATTTGCGAACGCTTCATGATACGCTTTTCCTCCCCATCTGCCGTCAGGAAAACATGGCCGGCGTCGTAGCCTGTTGGCGCCATATTACTTAAGCACCGTTTCCACACCGGAATCGGCAAGAATATTCAGCGCCTGCGCTTCCTGCGTGGCGGAAAGCTTTACAAGCCCCGCCGAGATTCCGTCGCACGCAAGACCAAACGCCTTGTTCAAAAACTTCATGCCGCTCATCCAACAGCCGTTTACGAAAATCACCTTGCGGATCTCATAGATCTGTTTTTGGATCAGATAGCTTTCCCGGACCTTGCCGGCCTTGCAAGATTCATACAGGGATACAAACAGCTTCGGGAGATAATTTGCAAGCCCGGGGATGCAGCCGTTGGCGCCATACAGCATGGCGGCGGCACATAATTCCTCCGCGCCGTTGAATATGGCGATATCCTTATCCTCGCAAAGAAATAAAATCCGCTGCAGATGCTGCCAGTCTGCAGAGCTGTCCTTGATCACAATGATCCGCTCGTAGGCCGCCAGCTGAGCTACTGTTTCCGGCTGGATACAGGCATGGGTCGTTTCCGGGATGTTGTACAATGCGAGCTCGATGCTTGTGTGGTCCAGGATATATTCCACATGCCTCAATATCTCTTCCTGGCCAAAGCTGCGAAGATAAAACGGGGGGGTGCATACGGCGATCTTACCGCCGATGTCCTCGATGCGCTTGACCTTTTCCACCACCCGGGCTGCGCAGGTATCGATGGCCCCGCAAAAAACGGGGACCCGGCCCTGCGCCGCGCGCAGGTAAGCCCGGGTGCTCTGCTCCCACACGTCGTCCGGCAGCCGCATCGCCTCTCCCGATGTTCCGTTGATGAATATGCCGCTTACGCCGCCCGCCAGCATGTGCTCCGTAAGCTTTTCCACACCGCCTTCATCCAGCCGGCCGTCGTCAAAAAGCGGCGTCACCGCCGGCGGGATGATTCCCCCAAACCTTTCCCTGCTTGTCATACTGTGTCCTTCTTTCTTGTGCGATAACCCTGTTGATACTATAAGCCTGTCCGCACCCCTTTGATCAGGGAGAACTGGTAATAAGGCGAACACTCATCCTGCATATCGTCAAACGCGACAGCGTAGACGGAGGCATTTTTTGCGCGAAGCATCACGATCACCGGCTCTTCCGGTACAAAGCCCAGCCGGATCACATGGTTGATGGAGTCTCCGGAAAATACCGGCAGCTCCTGAACTCCAGGCAAAGGCTTCCTGTCGGTGTCAAGGATGCTCACCGCGACATAGCCGTCTGCGCCGGTTACAGCATTCAGCCTAAGGGTGCCGGAGGAGAGCCTGATGGCCCGTGTCTGGAAGAATGCTTCCGTTTCACCGGCGTCCAGGGAAACAAATCCATCAGGCCGGAGGATGGCCATGCCAAGGCCCGCGGACTGCGGCTCCAATTCCCAATGCTTGCTGTGCCTTCTGTTGGTGGCGGCGTAGTAATATCTAATTTCATTTTCCAGGTAGATGGGCATGGAGGACATTTGAAGGTTGCCGCTCTCCCACGTGCCGGTGACGGCCCCCTGAAGGAAAGGCCGGCCCGGGACAAGCCTGTGCCAGCAGGTTTGGTTCCTGGCATAGGCCAGCTCCGTCTCCTGCCAGCCGTTCATGGTACGCCAATCATCCGCATCCATATGGTACAGCCAGGGCGTTCCCAGCAGATACCCACCGTAAGGGGCTACGCCAAAGCCGTACACCTGCGTTCCGGGCGGGTCGGATGCATCGGATTCATAGATGAGGCGGGGCTCGGACCAGAAGACAAAATCCCAAGATTCCGACATATACGTCCGCCTGCCCTCGCCCCTCAGCCGGTAGGTGGCAAGGTACCGCCCATCCTGCAGCCTGCACAGCCCCATGGGGCAGTCCGGCTTGCTGGGGATGGCGGGATAGGGAAAAGGTGTCTGCCAATTCTTACCGTCGGCACTGAAAAAAGCCTGGATCGGTCCGGAACCGATTCCAGCCAGCATCTTGTACCGCCTGTCCGGGTTTCCGTCCGCTTCGTCCAGCAATATGGCGGCTCCGTGAAGATCCTCAGGATGCACGCGGTTCGTCCAGCGGCCGTGATGCTGATGCACCGGCAGTTCAGGGCGGACAAAGCAGAGCCCATCGCAGCTTTCCGCATAGTACAGGCGCAGCGCCCAGGGGCTGTCCACGCTGGTATACCAAAGCTTAAAAAGCCCCTCACTTTTGTTGTAGACGGCTGTGCCATACATGGTAAAGTTGGAAAATTCCCACGGCTTGTCCGCTATAAACAGAGGGTTGTGCAAACTTTTTTGCGGGCTGTGGGGCGTTTTGGAAAAGCCCTTGGCAAGGGCGATGCTATCATAGTCAAAAAACAGAATCTTCCGCATCGTGTTTTTCCTCTCCTGACGGCTTATCACGCTTTGTGACGGGAGAAGGCGGGGTTACCTTGGACCCCGCCTTCATTGTCTTCTGGGGAGTTGGGCGGCAGGGGCGACGCTTTTCAATCGTACATGCGGTGATACACCGTATTGTAGATGCTCGTCACTTCATCAATCTTCATGTCGTGCAGCTGCTTGACAAAACTATCCCAATCCGTGAGCGGCTTAACGCCATTAATGAACTGGATCAGGTTTTCGTTGATAAATGTCTTCAGCGGGGTTTGAAGCACGCTCAGCCGCTCGTTTTCATCGGTGGTAAAGGTAAGTGCGGGGGCGCTGTAGGTATACACACTCTTATACAGTTCCAGGGCATCCACCAGAGGGTTGCCGTCAGGCGGGGTGACCGCGAAATCGTACAGGCGCCATTTGTCGCTGAGGAAGTGGTAATTACAGATGTTGGTGCCGATGCCGTATTCCAGGGTAAGCGGGCCATCGCCGTGTTCCCAGTCCGTATTGACGATATATTTCGGCGTTCCATCCTCACGGTACTTGAAAGTGACGCCTTCTTCGCCATAATGCAGCTTCACATTGCTGGCTTCATAGTTATAGAGCCAGTCCATTACCTTCAGGATGCCTTCCAGCTTTGCGCCGGTGACGGAAGCGTTGATGGCGGCGCCGTTGCCAGCCTGCATTTTTGCTCCCGCTGCCCAGGGATACGTTTTGCCTTCGAAGGAGGGGGGCAGGATGGGGACCAGACGGGCGTTTTCGCCCACGCTGAGCTTAAGGTCCTCATTGCGCAAAGCCAGCAGTTTCATGTTGTCAAAGAAGCCGCCCAGGTCTCCGGAGGCTACCTCCTGCTCCCAAACCGTGTCAGACATGCTGGCCCAATCGGGGTGGAGCAGGTTATTGGTATACATTTTATTCAGGAACTCAACTAGCTTATATGTGGCATCGCTGTCCACCGGATAGTCAAACTCCTTCGCTTCCGGGTTATAGCGTACGTTGAAGCTGGTGCCAAACACGTTGGCAAGATAGCCCATGTTCGTCAAGTTCTTACGGGCGCTGATGACGGGGTTGTTACCGTTCTGCGCATAGATCACTTCAAAGGCGCGGTACAGGTCGTCCGTTGTTTTGATGTCCGCCATAGTCATGCCACCTGCCAGAAGCAGGTCTTCCCTGAGCACAAGGCCGTAGGTGAAGGTAGGTGTGTCCTCCAGATATACACTGGGGAACATATACATTTGGCCGTCTACAGAATACAGGCTCTTGGCATCCACCGAATAAGCCTCCAAGAAGGAATTGAAGGCCGGCAGTGCGTCCAAGTGCTTGGTAATCGGCACGAACACGCCTTCCGGGCCGTATTCCTTGATCACCGAACGGATGGAGGAGTCCGTGTAAATGACATCCGGAAGTTCATTGGCCGCCATCAGGACCATGAACTTATCCTTGTAGGAGTCTTCCGGAACGACAACAGGCTTGATTTTGATGTTGCCGACCTCGTTCATCCACTGGTAGATTTTCAGGTCGGGATTGTCAAAGGCGATATTGCCAAAGCCCAACATCAGCCAGGTCACTTCCACAGGTTCATCTGCAGCCAATGCGCCGGCGGCGGGAGCGATGAACAAGAGGCAAAGAGCGATCATAAGGAACCGTTTCATAGGCAACCTCCTTTGGTTTGGTCGACTGGCACATGGTGAAAGCAATGAAGCCGCCCATTTCCCGAAATGGACGCATGGGCCGGATGGCGGTTTCCAGTACGCACCTCTATCCCGTAAACCTGTTCCCCCCTTTTTATGATTGATACACGTCAGCCTTTGATGGAGCCGACAAGAATCCCTTTGATAAAATACCGCTGGAGGAAGGGGTACGCCAGCACTACCGGCCCGATGGAGATGGTCATGGCTGCGGTCCGCAGCATCTCCCGAAAGCCCAGGGCACTTATCCCCGCGCTGGCGCTGGTAAAAGCTTTCATCTCGGCCTGCATCTCCCTGTCGGACCCGCCCGTTACCGGGGCGATAAAGTTGCGCAGTACCACCTGCAGCGGCATCAGCTTTGTATCCGACAGGTAGATCATGGGGTGGAAGTAATCGTTCCATTGCCTGACAATGGTGAAGAGCGCCACCGCAGCCAGGATGGACTTGGACAGCGGCAGCACGATGCGCGACAGGATGACAAAGTGGTTCGCACCGTCGATCCGGGCGGACTCCGCAAGGCTTTCAGGGATCTGCTGGAAGGTGGTGCGCGTGATGACCACATACCACATGGAGAAGGCGGACGGCAGGATGATGGACCATATTTTGTTAATCAGGTGGAGCTGCCGCATGACAAGGTAGGTAGGGATCAACCCGCCGCTAAAGAACATGGTGACCGCAAAGAACATGGTCAGGCCGGTGCGGCCAAAAAGCTTCTTTTGCGATAGCGGGTATGCCGTAAGCACCGTCACGAAAAGGGTGGCAGCCATGCTCAAAAGCGCGTACAGGATGGTATTTGCGTATGCTGTCAGTATCTCGGGCTTGGCCAGCAGATACCTATAGCCCTGCAGTTCAAAACCAATGGGCCAGATCAGCACCTTCCCCGATGCAATGGAAACTGTGTCCGAAACCGAGGTGAAGACGACATGAAAAATGGGAAACAGGAACAACGAACACAGCAGCAGCATAATCAGCCCGTTCACCAATGGAAAAATGCCGATGCGAAAACGCTTTTTTGTGCGGGTCGCCATATGCACGCCTCCTACCATATGCCTTCGTTGCTTAAATGCTTGCTGATCCTGTTTGCGGCGATCAGCAGTATGAAATTGCATACCGAATTGAACAGGCCGACTGCGGTTGAGTAGGAATATTCCGCGTTTTCAAGGCCCCTGCGGTACGTGTAGGTGGCGATCACATCCGCCGTTTCATAGATGGATGGATTGTACATCAGGTATACCTTTTCCAGGCCTACGCTCATCATGTTGCCGATCTCAAGGATCAGCAGGATACGGACCGTGGGCATGATGCCGGGAATGGTGATGTACAGTATCTTCTGGAAGCGGTTAGCCCCATCCAGTTCCGCCGACTCATATAGCTCCGGCGCAATGGCCGTCAGCGCCGCGATGTACAGGATCGCGTTGTAGCCCAGGTTTCGCCATACGCCGGAGCCCAGGAACAGGCTGCGGAAATAGGCCGGGTCCGAAAAGAACATCTTCCGCGGCACGCCGACGGCTTCCAGGAACTGATTCACCATGCCGTCGTTGGCAAAGAGCTTCATCAAAAGACCGACGATGACCACGGTGGAGATGAAATAGGGAAGAAAGCTGATGGACTGTATGAGGCGCTTTGCCTTTGAACTCTTGATTTCATTAAGGAGTAGCGAGAAGAGAATGGGGATCGGAAAGCAGAACAGCAGACCCAGGATGTTGAGCAGCACCGTATTGCGGATGATCCTGAAGAAGAAGGGGTCCTCAAAAAACTGTATGAAATACTTGAAGCCCACCCATTGCCCGCCCAGCAGGCCGGCTGTGACGCTAAACTTCTTGAAGGCCAGTGTGATGCCATATAAGGGGAAATAAGAGAACACAACCGCCAGAACAATGCTGGGGATCATCATGATGTACAGCTCGGTATCCGACCGAATCTGGGACAGACGCATTTGGCTTTTTCTCCGTTTGGTGTGCCGCGTCATTAAAGTCATGCGTTTCACTCCTTCATGGCTTTGGAAATGGAAAACCTGTCGATGGACTTACACGCCGCTGCTCCTGCGTACGATCAGCTCCGGAAGCATGGAGCGCCTGGGCAGGGCGGAGGGGTCCTCGCCGCCTATGAGCCTGAAAAGGTATTCAGCCGCGATTTTTCCCAATTGCTCGGAAGGAAAGCGCATGGAGGATAGGGGCACGGAAAGGGCCGTGCAGATTTCGCTGTTGTCGCAGGACACAATGCGGATATCCTCCCCCACCTTCCTGTTCATCTGCTCCAAAACTTCGTATACATGCGGCGCAAAACGGTCCTTGAACAGGAAAATGCCGTCCACCTGGGGATGCTGCATAAAAAAATCCTTCAATACGCTTTTGCTTACGGTTGTGAGGTTGTGCTCGGGAAGGTACAGCGGCAGCGCGGATTCCACAATGCCCGCCGCCGCAAGCGCGGTCATGTACCCGTCCAGACGGTTATGCACCGTGGTGTACCAAGGCGTCGAAATGTAGGCGATGTGCCTGCATCCCTTGGCAATCAGGTGGTCTGTGGCACAGAAGCCCGAATGAAAATGGTTCAGGAACACGCCCGGCAGATCGTATCCCGGTATGGGACGGCTGCAGGCAACAATGGATACATGATCATGAAGGAGCTGCCCGATCAAGTTCAAATTGGCGAAGAACTCAATGACCGGGATGATAATGACTCCCGATACGGCATTGTTCTGTATCTTTGCCAAGTAGTCGTCCTGCTTCTTTGCCAGGTTGTCCATGTTGTACAGCATCAGGTTGATATCGTGCTGGGAAGCAAAGGACTCCACCCCCGACACCACGCCGGAATCAATCCGGCTGGACAGGTTGCTGACCATCAGCGCCCATGTCTTCCCGTCTCTGGGGCCGCGGAGTGCGGCGGCAGGTGCTGCCTTCTCCATGTCCTTGCCGGCTTTGGCAATATAAGTCCCACTGCCGTTCTTGCTGACCAGATGGCCTTGGGCCAGCAATTCCGATATGGCCCGCTCCAGAGTAACGCGGGATACGCCGCACTCGGCGGCCAAAGCCGTGCGATTGGGCAGCGCGCTTCCCGGTTGCATCGTGCCGATCAGCCCAAGGAGCCTTTCCCTCGTCTGTGCATATTTGAACTTGCCTGCCATATGACGCACCTCATTTTTAATACAGCTTTGACGTAAACAATACAGATTATGTGGGTTTCACGGATGATCTCACGAGGTTGGTATCATAATACCATCGATTTTTCCAGAAATCAATATATAATCGGCAATATTTTGGAAAGATTTTCAAAGCTGTATTAAAATTGTAAGGTGATCAAGTCTGGTTGCCCGCGCCGAAGCTAACTGGACCGTGCTACCCGGACCGTACCCGTATGGGCCTCCTGCCGTGAAAGTAATAAAATTAGTTTACTTTTTATATAGCTACTGAAATTATTTCATTGACAAACACGCAATGCCATGGTAGTGTATTGCCAAAATGAACACGCAGGGCAAAAAGCGGCCATGAAAGGCGGAATATTACATGCTATTTGAACTTAAGCAGCTTCTGTACCGCGCGTATACGCCATGCCGTCTGCACATAGATCAGGCTTATCCAGGCATAGTGAACAGCCTGACGGAGTTTTGCATCACTGTCAGGCCGTTTTCGGGATGGCTCCTTTGGGAGCTGCACAGGAAGGGCCGCACAATCCCGCCCGAAACCCTTGCACGCTTTGAAGCGCGTATCCCCTTGAAAAAAGCGGATGGGCACCTTGCGCTGGACATCGTTTTTCCCCAGGAGGACCGTTATATCCTGACGGTGTTCGCGGACGGGATTGCCGTGGCCGATTTGGCAGTCTATGCCCTGGAGGACGATCTGTATGCACGGCTGCCCTACAAGGGCGACAACCATTTGCATTCCTATTATTCCCATGACGCCTCGGATTCCCCGGAGTATATGGCTGCCTACTGCCGCAGGCTGGGGTATGACTATGTGGTGATCACGGACCATCACCAATATGAGCCTTCGCTGCGCGCTGTGCAGGTCATGGCTCCCTTCCAAAGCGATTTTCTGGTAATTCCGGGAGAGGAGATCCACTCCCCTGACAACCCTGTGCACATTATCGGCCTGGGCGGGAAAAAGAGCGTCAACACCTGGTACAGGAAGGAGCCGGGCGCCTATGAAGCCGCGGTTTTGCGCCATATGCCCTCCATCCCGGAGTGCATGGCGCCGGAAGCCCGGTATGCCGCGGCGGCCAGCATGGCCGTGTTTGAGAAGATACGGGAGGCCGAGGGTGTCTCCATCCTGTGCCATCCTGGATGGATCAAGAAAAATCTGCTCCATCAGGAGCAGGATATCACGGACTGCCTTTTTGCCTTGCGGGGCTTTGACGTGCTGGAACTGATTGCCGGGGGCGCAGATCAAATGGGTACCCAACTTCAATTAAGCTATTATCAGGGGCAGGAAAGCATGCCCATTGTCGGCAGTTCCGACGCCCACTGCACCGCCTCGGAGGGCCACCTGTCGCTGGGGAACTACTCCATCGTTTTCGCGGGGGAATTTTCAGTGGAAGGGATCAAGACCGCCATCCGGGAGGGTTTTTGCGCAGCGGTTTCCGACGGCAGGGTATATGGCCCCTACAGGCTGGTTTTGTACGCCTATTTCCTGATGGAGCGGTTCTTTCCCCGGCATGACGAGCTTTGCGCGAAGCAGGGGAAGGAAATGGTCGGCTATGCCAGCGGCAAAGTGGAAATCAAGCCCGAATGCCAGACGCAATCGGCGGCATATAGTGCAAGCTTTGCCCAGCTGTACGCGGAGGTCAGGGTGTGACGATGCACGTGCGGCGTTCAGGGCGGCTTCTTTCCTACAAAGGGGTTTTCGCGCTCTGCTGGATGAGCTACCTGACGGCATATCTGTGCCGGGTGAACTTCTCCGTGGCCATGGGTGCCATGTCGGGGGAACTTGGCCTTTCGGCAGACAGGCTGGGCATGGTTGGAGCGGTCTTTTTCAGCGTGTACGCGGCCGGGCAGCTTGTAAACGGCTTTTTGGGGGATCGGGTACGGCCTGCCGGTTTTCTGCTCTTTTCGCTTTCCGGTATGGCGCTGTGCAACTTGGCCGTGGGGCTGTGGAAGTCGTTTCCGGGGATCTTGATCTTCTGGGGCCTGAACGGTTATTTCCAATCCATCGTCTGGAGCGTTATCATCAGAATCCTTGCCGGGGCCGTGCCGCCCTGCAGGCGCGCGGCGGCTTCCACCTTCATATCCACCTCCATCGCCGGCGGATATTTTGTGTCATGGTCCCTTTTGGGGCAGTGGCTTGATGGGCACGGCTACGCTTTGTACTTTCTTATTCCCACCGCGCCAGCGCTTTTCATGGCGGCCGCCTGGTTCGCGGTCTCCCGAAAAGCCGGGGTGGATGCGCGTCCGGAGGGGCGGATTCCGCAGAGGAGCGTCAAGGATACGGTCCGGTTCATCCGCCGGGAAAAGCTGTATCTTGTGTGCGCGGTATGCGTGCTGCACGGTTTGATCAAAGAGGGCATCGCCTTCTGGTTTCCGTCGCTGATTCATGATATACTTGTCTTGCCGGATGCTTCCCCGGTGCTTGCGCTGGCCGTCATCCCGGCGGCTAACCTTGCGGGCATGTTCCTTTCCAGAAGGCTCCTGCAAAAAAGCCGCCTTTCCACACCGGCCATTCTGGCGGGCACTTTTGCGCTGATGGCCCTGGCCTGCGCGGCGGTTTGGCAGACAGGTGGCGGTGCGCTGTCTATTGGACTGATCGCGATGGTATCCTGCCTTTCCTATGCATTGAACACCATCATCATGGCGTTCCTGCCCATGCAATATGCGGGGGAGAACATGGTCGCGTCCCTGACAGGTATTTTTGACTGCGCTTCCTATGCGGGCGCCGCCGTATCCGCCTATGCATTGGGCAGGCAGATCACAAGCGGCGGATTATCCTTCACCGCTGCCGTTTGGATGGCGGCGGGGTTGCTGGCGGCAGGCGCGAGCCTTGTGCTACTCTGTAAAACGCGGAAGCAAACCGGAAAGGAGCATTTCTGTGAACAGCCTTCAGCAAATGCGTCAGGGCTTGGCGGCCATGTCGCCTGTGGAGCAGAAGATCGCCGCGTGCATCCTGGAAAATCCCGGAGAGGCGGTCAATGAAACCATCGGACATCTTGGGCAGCGGGCGGGCGTGTCCGTGAGCAGCATCGTGAATTTCGCCATTTCATTGGGTTACAAGGGCTTTTCGGATCTGAAGATCAACATGGCGCAGCACCTCGCGGGCTTCTGCGGCCTGAATTTTGACAATGTAACGGTAGAGGATGTGCCCAAGAACGCCATGCGCAAGATGATCGACAACGCTACCGCGTCCTTCGCCTGCACATATGACGCCATGGGAAACGAACTTGGCGAGGCTGCCGAACGGCTGATGGACGCCAAACATATCGAAATATACGGCGCCGGCAGCTCGCTGCCGGTGGCCCATGACGCTTATTACCGGCTCAAACGCCTTGGCTTGCCCGTGGAGCTGATCACCGACCCCCTGATGGCCTGCCTTTCCGCCTCGCAGCTTCCCGGGGAAAGCGTTGTGCTGGCCATCTCCCACAAGGGCAGGACCGTGAATACCCTTAACGCCGTGGAGATCGCCAAAAAACGCGGCGCCTGCGTGATCGCCCTCACCAGCTTCACCGTAAGCCCCCTGGCGGATATGGCCAATATCCGGCTGATCTCCGTTTCCGACGAAGCCACCGCCTACCGGGAAGCCGTGGTGGCACGGCTGACGCAGCTTGTGATCCTGGACAGCATCTGTGCGTATATTACAGCCCAGACGGGAATGGACGCCCTCGTTCATCTGGACAATGAGATTGAGGTTCTGGAAATGTGCCGGAAATAGAGCAGCATTCAGGTAATCTCGTGAGAGGAATAAATGCGGCGACATAGATATGCCGCCCATGACCCACAGCACCAAGGTTATTTTCCCCTACAAGAAAGAAGAACAGGAAATACTGGTCCGCCTTCATCCAGCAAAAAGGCAAAAAGCTCCGCCTCCGTTATGTATGGAGAGCTGTCTTTATTTTATAGGGCGCATAATTAAGGCAGCGCCGCACAAAAGCTTAACGGCCAAGGAGCGGGGGAATGTGGTATAATGGTAGCATGAACAAACAGATAACGCAGTCGGCGATCACCGATGAACTTGGTTAGACGAGCACGCGGAAGAAGGAATTTCTGCAGCAGATTGACCGCATTATTCCATGGAGTGAGTGGATAGGAATCATCGAACCTCACTGCTACAAGGGGGAGCGCGGGAACAAGCCATACGACCTGGAAGTGATGCTGCGGATCCATCTAACGGCACCATTTTGTTGCTTGCTGACATCCTATGGCATCAACCCCAAAATTCTCAATCCAGATATCTCTGCTTTCCCCATCCAAAATTTCCCTGTCATATGATCCTGGACCAGCGCTGCCAAATCACCTCTGAGAGCCGAAATCACCCTCCCGGACCCTCAAAACGCCCACTTTTCCCGTTGACTAGGCTCAAAAAGCCTGTTATAGTAACCTTCGCTGGTTCTTTTTGATGGAGAGATGTCCGAGCGGTTGATGGCGCTGGTCTTGAAAGTCTAAGGCATGCGAAAAAAGCTTGATAAATCAAAGGGTTCACCGGTGTTTGACATCGGTGCTTTTTTGTGTTGGGAGCTGTTTGATGTCAGAAAAGTTTGCCATCCGATTTGTTTGAAATCGGATGGCAACCATGTGGGCAAAAATGAAGCGGCTTCACTCCAGTTAGACACAAAGTATTGCTCGGGGATATCGGAAAAGCGGATATCCCCCTCCGCCGGTTCGTGAATGAGCCAGGGAACGTACGTGGCCACGCAATTGCCCCCGGCCTCCTTGAGCAGGCGGAGCCGCCGGGCCCAGTCGCTTTTGGGAACGCGAAAGTAGTGAATCTCGCCCGACGCCAGGAACGCGGGCTTTCCGCGCAGAAAAAAACCTGTGCGGTCAAAGGAAACAGGGTGCATTGCTTCCTCCGACCTTCCTCCGTTTTTCATTCTGTCAACCGGTCTTGACGGGTTTGTCCGTCTGCCTTTGTATGGTGTCCACCCACTTGTCCGCCTGCCCTTTTGCCGGAAAATCAATATCCGGCAGCGGGTATTCCCGGCCGATTGCGTGGGCTTTGGATTTTCCCATGGGGTGATAGGGCATCACGTTGACTTCCAGAATGTGCGCATGCTTCATGGAAAGCGCCGCGATGGCCGCAAAGTGATCCTCCCGGTCAGTAAGGCCTGGGATGATTGGGCAGCGCAAAATGATATCCGCGCCGGCGCTGTTAAGCAGCGCAAGGTTGTCCAGCGCCAGCTTGGGCGGGACGCCCGTATATTCCGCGTGCCTTTTCGGGTCGTTTTCCTTGAAATCGTACAGGAACAGGCCTGTTACCGGCATCAACCGGGCAAAATCCCCGGTTGGCGCAAACCCGCTTGTTTCAAGCGCGGCTTCCATGTCCTGCTTGCTGACCACGGCGATGTTTGCCTGGAGTCCGCCCTTTTGGAAATAGGCATGAAACAGCGTCTCACACTTTAGCCGTTCGCCATGAAGCATTTCCCGGGAGAGCTTGAAGTTGGTGATGGCGCCGCTGTTGGCCGCGCCCGGCGCGCACACGGAGTTCATCAGCGCGGTCAGGCCGTTTGCGTCAAAGCCCGTGGGGGAGTTGCCGATGGCGAAGGGCTGCCCCTCCAGGCGGCCGTCGGCCGTAGCGCCGGTTACGCTGCCAAGGTGGTACCCGCCCGGGTTCACGCTGCTCACGTTGTGAAAATCCAGGCCGTTTTCCAAGCCCGCCTGTCTGGCGGCATCATTTATATCCTGCCAGAGCCTGCGCACCATCCCGTCGGCGTCCGGGCCGTCGTTGCCATACTTGGGCGCCGCAAGCAGCATGCGCGCACATCCTCATGCCCTTCAAAGTTGGCGTCCAAAGCCTGCACCAGAGTGGTAAGGGAGATGCCGCGCCGCTCATATACCACCTTTTTGATCGCCGTCAGCGCGTCCGCCGCGTTGGTAAAGCCGTGCCCCATGGCGCATCCGCCAACGTAGCGCAAACCGCCGTCAAAATACGCCTTGCCGCGGCCGAGGCAGCCGTCCGTCAGAAGGCATTGGTACAAAAACGCGCATTCCCCGCGCATCGCCCTGATCAGGTGGGCATAATACTTCGCCGACAGCTCCGCGGTAAACCGTATCTGTTTGACAACCGCGCCATACAGTTTTTCAAAGGTGTAAAATGTTTCCAGATTGCCCACGGGCGGCCCGATTTGCGCGCCGTCCATGCCCAGTCCGTCGTGCAGCGCGGCTTCCAGCGTTCTGGGCACGTTCCAGGACACATCCAGCAGGCTGGGGCTCACCCTGCCCAGCATGTATTCGCCGCAGCCCAGGGGATGATACTTTTCCGCTTCCGCCTGATCCACACCAAAGACCGTGGCAATGCCGGGAAGGATGCATTCATCATTGTACAGCGTTGGGAAGGTGCTGTGCCGTCCGAGGGTATCGAAGGATTTTTCCCAAATCTCAGGGTCCAGCCCATCATACAGGCGGACGGAAACCTGCGGTATGACCTGGCGGCGCCGGTTTGGTCCATCCGCGGCCAAGGCCTTTTCCGCCGCCTGCTTTTCGTAATGGGCACATACATCAACCATTACGTCAAGGGCGGTGCGCAAGCCCTCAAAAAAGCTTCGCGCATCTGAATCGCCGGCATTTTTACAACCCATTTCCACATCCCGCAGCAGGCCGGGAATGCCTTTTTTTCAGCAGCCGGTCCGTATCGCCCGCGAACAGGAACCCTACACTGCCACCCGGCAGCTGCCCGTTTTCCACGCAAAACCTGCGCATATCGCCGTCAAGGCTTTCCTTGAATTTTGACACGCTGCACATTTTCAGCCAAAAGGATGCAAGCTCTTTGAGCGCCTGTGTCTCTTTCTCGGAGCAGTCCAGCTTGTGGATTGCGGAAAAATCAAAGCAATAGCCCCCCTGCTTGCCCTCCCGGGATAGACCCTATTATCTGTACTTTACCGGAAGAAGTGATACGCCGTTCATCAGTATGTTCTGCCGGTACTGCATGGGTGTCATCCCTATCAGCGCTTTGAAAACAGAACTGAAATACCGCTGGTTTGAGAAGCCCACCTGCTCCACAATCCAATAGATGCGGTTACGCGGGTCCGGAAGCAGTTTTTTTGACTGCTCTATGCGAACCATGTTGATGTAATCCACCATCGCATAGCCTGTCTGCTTCTTGAATATGTTGGAGAGGTAGGTAGGATGCAGGTATACCGCTTCCGCAATGCTTTTCAACGACAGGCGCTCCATGTAGTGCTGGTTGATATATTGCATCGCCAATCGGACTGAGGCGGATAATTCTTTTTCCGCCAATGCTCTTTCCGGCCAGGTTTCTTCGCTTTGCGGTACAGATTGCCCATCCGGCAGCATCTGGCGGAAAGCACCTGCAAGCCCTTCCAGCTCAAGGGCGGTGCCGTTTACAACCCATTGCCCGTTTATCTTGCATAACGCTTTTTCCACTGACTGCACGTCGCCGCTTCCCTCTGAAATTGCAAGCAGTTCATAACATAGCTCCTGTCCGTATAGCATCCATGTCTGCGACTCCAGCGCCTTGCCCAGCACACTTTTTACCTCGTTGCGCGCAAGCTGGGTCTTTAGCAGCGCAAGCACGTAGCGGGCGCCGGCCAGCTGATAGTCCCGCTGCTTCTGTTCCTTTTCTTTTGTTGGAATAAACCGTTCTTCAAACAGGATGTCACTTAAAAAATGTTTTCGCAGCGTGTGAAGGTTCTGTCTGATATAGTCCGCATTTTCATATCCTGCTTTGATTTTGCCGTAATGCTGCTGCGCGCGCGCAAGAACATTTTTGAGCTCTGTCCGGGAAACGGGCTTCAGAAGGTAATCGAACATTTGCAGATGTGCGCCCTGCTGGGCATATTGAAAATTGGCGTGTGCGGTAATGAAGATCACCAGCGTGTCAAAGCCGTTCTCCCGAAGGGCGCTGACCAATGACAACCCATCCATGCCCGGCATGCTGATATCAACAAGCACAACCTGCACCAGATCCCAATTGCAATTGTTCAGCGCTTCCGACGCATCGCTGAATATGTCATAAATATTCCAATCGGGATCAATCTGCGGGATCATTTTGGAAAGCCCGCTTAAAATCACCTGTTCGTCATCGATAATAACGATATTCATTCGCTGCCCACCCTCCGCGCATCCTGTATGCGGATCAATACTTGCGTGCCGGAACCGTATTCACTTTCCACAGATATGCTGGAGGCTGCGTTCATGTAGCTTAGGCGCGCGGCTACGTTCTGCAGGCCTATATGCCGCTGCGCCGCCTTGCCCGGCTCGCGGAGCAGGCGGTTGATTTCCTCAACCTCCTCCCTGGGCATTCCCGCGCCGTTGTCCGCTATGCCAAGCGCATACACCCCGGACTCGTTTTCAAACCTGCCGTTAATACGCAGTATATTGCCGTGTTCCCTGCCCGCAAAGCCGTGCAGAACCGCATTTTCCACAATGGGCTGCAGTGTCTGGCGGGGCAGATAAACTTCACTTGCCCCTTCAACTGCGGTTTCCAGCCGGATGTCACACCCCCGGATAATGATATGCACGGATAAATACTCCCTTACGTTTTGCAGCTCCTGTTCCAAAGTAACATGCCAGCTTCCGCTGGCCATGGAGTACTGCATCAGGTGACTGAGCGCCACCACGGTTTCAGCCAGCTCATTCTGTCCGTGCTCCACCAGTTTCCAATGGAGCATATCGAAGGTATTCATCAGAAAGTGCGGGCGTATTTGCGACTGGAGCGCCTTGAACTGCGCTTCCTGCATAAGGAGCTTTTCCCGGTACTCGGTAAGGATCAATTCGCGTATCCTTCGCACCATGTGGTTGAATGCCTGTGTGATACGTCCCAGCTCGTCCTGCCGTATGACGGGCACTTCCACGTCAAAGTCCTCATGTTCCACCTTTTCCATGCCCTCGATCAGCTCCGCGATGCCGCGGGAGCCCTGAGCGGCCAGCCGCCGGGAAAACAGGAACGCCAGCGCCAGGCATGCCGCCAGCACAATCAGCAGCGAGACGGTAATTTCCGTCACGCCCTGGTTGAGCACCGTCATTTTGGTTACGCTGACCAGAAACCAACCCATTGTATTGTTGTAACGATAGACCAACAGCCTGTCCTGATCCATGAGCTGCCCATCCCCGCCGGTCAGGCTGAGGCGGGACAGATCTTCCCCGGAGAGGCCCGAGTCATTGCCCGCCACGCCATATACTCTTTTTTTGTCGGGGGAAACAAGAAAGAGCCGGCTGCCGCTGAGCAGCTCGCTGGGATAGGTAATGCTGTTGAAATAGGTTTGATTCAGGGAAAGAATCATAAGCCCCAGAAATTTTTGATGCGAGTAATCCATGATGACTGCAGCCGCGTGGATGTTGGTATCCGGCCGGTACATACCGCCCGCCGCATAACGGTCATAAATGTCGTTTTCGCTCAGCCAGACAAGGCTGCCATGCTCTTTCTCCGCGTCCCGGTAGGCCTGGGTGTCCGTAAGGTTGTAATCATCGGGCAGCAGCAGCGTCACGTTCGGGGAGAACATGTGCAGCGAGGTATCCATGATCATTATGCTTCGCAGATAGTTGCTGCTGATCAGCTTGATTTTCAGGATGGATTCCACCTTGGTGCGCGCCCGTGCCACATCGATATCTTCCGTTTTGTTCAGGCTTTCGCGGATGGCGGTATCAATAACAATGTCGAAGCCTGTGGAGTTGATATCGGCAAGGCGGCTTTCCAGATCGGCGTTGACGACCGTTACCAGCTGACGAAGATGCCGGCTTTCGCTCTGCGCGATGATATTGGTCAGAAGCACGGTCAGAATACTGAAGGTCAGCGTTAACAGGCAGGTTAGCCCAATATAGGACAGCAATAGACGCCTTTTATACGGTATGGTGTTCAGCCGCATCCGTAGCCTTCCAAACATTTCGGTTTTCCCCCTCGCGCGATAGTCATTCAAGAAGGAGCGCGAAAGTGTATCTTTATTCTAGCAAAAACCGATATTCAATGCAAGGAATGGCGCGCCTACTCCTTCAGCCCCGTGCCTGCCACGCCCTGAATGAAGTATTTTTGCAGCGGTATCAAAATAGCCGCGGGAACAAGGATCGCTATGGAGGTGGCCGAATAAATCAGTGTCCAGTCGGTAAAGTTTTCACCTGTGAATTCCGCGATGGCAACCTGCATGACCTTGAGCGGTTTGTTGGACGCGGCCACAAGCGGCCATAAAAAGGCATCCCACTGCTGGATAAACATCATGAGGCTCGCGCTGATAATGACGGGAAGAGACAGCGGAACGATCATCTGAAAATAAATCTTAAGCGTGCTTGCGCCGTCGATCCTGGCAGACTCCATCAGCGCGTCCGGGATGTCCTTAAAAAACTGCATGTAGAGGAACACGATCATGCCATTGCCTGCCATGGGCAAGATCAGCGCGGCGCGGCTTTCAAGAATGCCAAATGCGTCGCAGGTTTTATACAGCGGAATGGCGATTACCTCAAAAGGAATCATGAATGAGAACAGGAACACCAGAAAAATCGCTTTCTTGCCCCAAAAATCAAACTTTGCGAATGTAAAGCCCGCCAGGCCATTGACAAAAAAGCCCAACGCCACCGTTACTGCCGCGACCAGAAGGGAGTTCATAACCGGCACGCCAAAGCCGGCGTCGGTGAACAGGCGGGCATACTGGTTCAGCGTAAAAGTTTTGGGGAAAAAGGTAAATACCGAAAGAACCTGCGTATAATTGAAAATTTCCGCGTCCTGCGTCCGAAAGGAGTTGCCGGCTGTTACCACAATGGGGAGCATGATCAACGAAACGATCAAAACAAGGATGGCATAGTATGCGATGCTGCCTGTTACGCTTCTTTTTTCCATCTTGCCTCACCGCCGCTTTCTATGTGCCCGAATCTTTTCGGGCTTTTCTTCCCTCGTCAGAAGCATCTGTGCCGCAGCAATGATCACCGCGATGGCCATCATCACCGTTACCAGCGAATACGCACGCGGATAGTTGCCATAACTGAATGCGGAACGGTATGCCTCATACATCAGCGTATCGGTAGACATGGATGGCCCTCCGCCTGTTAACAGGTATACCGGCACAAACATGAACACATTGATCAGCGTATCGGAAACAATCACAAACACCAATGCGTTTTTCAGCATGGGGAGGGTGATCTTGAACAGCGTGGTAAAGTATCCCGCGCCGTCCAGCTTGCTGGCTTCATACAGGCTTGCGCTGATATTTTGCAGCCCTGCCAGCAGGAACATCATCCAATAGGGGATGCCCTTCCAGCAGCAAACAAACATAATCACATACAGCGCCTGGCCTTTGCCCGTCAAAAACGGCTGGTCCCTGACGCCCAATGATTCCAGCACCGTGTTAAAGATGCCAGTGGAGGTACTGAAAAACATATTCCAAACCGTGCACGCGATCACCATGCTGACAGATACGGGGATATAGATAAGCGTGCGCGAAATACGGACGGCACGGCTTTTGCGATTTAGAAACAAGGCCAGCGCAATGGCCAAAACCACCTGAATCGCGGTTGTGAGAACACAGAACCAGAGCGTTACAAAAAGCGAATTGCCGAATGTGGGCTCGGACAAGAGCGACAGATAGTTGCCAAACCCCACAAAGCGCAGCACGTTGCCCTTTCCGGTTTTGAATAGACTCCCGGCCAGCGAGTATAGGATGGGATAAATCTTGAATATGCCGATCAGCAGCATGGCGGGCAGCAGCAGGAGATAGGGCTCCAGCCTGTTTTTCCGCCGCCTCGCAGATATCCGCCTGAGATTGGCCGCTTGGTTGATCATTGGACTTCGCCTGCCTTTGAAGGTTTTCGGCCCGCATGGCAGCAGGGCGCATGCGGGCCGAAAGCCAAGGTGATGATTTGATCCTGCAGTTATTTGTACATTTGCAGCTGGGTATTGAGCTGCATTACGGCGGAATCCAGCGCCTCGGTCACATCCACGCCGTTGCGGATATCCGAGAAGGTGCTCCCGATGATCGTTTCAAACTCGCCGTAGGCCAGCGTGGAGGGACGGGGATAGGCGGTATTCTGGGCCTCATAAGAAGCGAGCCGGAAGATGCTCATGGGGAACTGGCTGTATTTCTCATCCGTGATGTACTTATCCAGCGTCGCCACGTTGGCGGCAAATGCCCCGCGGGTCTCCAGGAAGATGCTGTTGCCTTCGCCCAGGGTGAAGTAGCGGATAAAGTCAATGGCGGTATCTACATTCTGTGAACCCGTGCTCAGGCCCACATGCCAGCTGTCTGTGGGCGTGGCGGCGGTGCCGTCCTTAAACGCGGGGAAGGCGGTGTAGCCCCAATTCAGCCCTTCGGTCTTTCCAAAAGTATTGTAATTGAAGATGTTGCCCGTGAGGAAGACAATCTTGCCGGCCATGAACAGGCCGCCGGAATCCGCGGCGCTGGTACCCTTGGGGGCGATCATATCCACGTTGTGGATATCGCTGTACCACTGCATCGCTTTTTTGAAAGCGTCGCTGTTGAGATAGCCGTCCACGGTCAGGCCGTCCTCCCCAAAGGCGGCCGCGCCCAGTGAATTGGGAAGCGGAAGAATTTGGTAGGGGCGGTCCACCTGCTCAAATGTCAAGCCATAAACCGTTTTGTCATTTACAGCAGTCATGATCTGCTTGCTTAGGTCCACCACATCTTCCCAGGTCAGGCGTTCCGCCGGGTCCTCGGAAGGATAGCTCAATCCCGCTGCGTCAAACAAGTCCTTGTTGTAGAACAGCGCCTGGCAGGAGTTGCACAGCGGCGGAGCGATAAATTCGCCGTCGTACGTTCCAGATTTGACCAGCGCGGGGGCAAACTTGGCCTTCTCGTCCTCGGTGAAATACATATCCACAGGAGCGATCCAGCCCTTGTAGGCATAGCTGCTGACCATGGTCGCATCGGTCATAATCACGTCGAAATCCTGGCTTTGGCTGCCCAGTTTGATGGTTACCGCATCGTTGTACTCGGAGTAGGGGTACTCCTCCAGTTTGACTGTCACCCCTGGATTCCCGGCCATGTACGCGTCGATGGCCGCCTGAACTGCCGCATGGTATTCGGTAAACGAAAGCACCGTGATGGTGCCGGATGGCGCGGCCTCCGCCGCGGCGCCGACAGCGCACAGACCAGTTGACAGCATGAGTACAAGCAGTACGGACAGCAATTTTGAGCCCTTTTTCATTCAGGTTTCCTCCTTGTTTTCGTCTTATAATGAGACGCCGGCCCGGCATCTCCTTTTTGATGTATTTATCATAGCATAATGCCGTCCATGAAAATATGCAGAAAATAAAGGTTTCATCCACGATTTACAGCACTTGCTCCACACCGGTTGAAAACCCCGGCACGTGATGCTATATTTGTTTCACCGAATCATGACAACGATGTGAATACGCTGATTAAATTGGAAAGAAGTGATATCGCCATGGAAGAAAAGAAACAATACCATATCCAAGCCACCTCGGCTGATGTAGCGCCTTATGTACTGCTGCCGGGCGACCCGCACAGAGTGCCGCTTGTCGCCAAGCTTTGGGATGAAGCAAGATTTGTGGCTGACAACCGCGAGCATGTTACCTATACGGGCGTTTACAAGGGCATGCCGGTCACCTGCACGAGCACGGGCATGGGTTGCCCCTCCACTGCCATCGCCATTGAGGAGCTTGCCCGCTGCGGCGCGAAAACGCTTCTGCGCATGGGCACAAGCGCGGGGATCGCAAGCTATGTGAATCCCGGCGATCTGACCATTTTTGACAGCGCCTGCCGCTTCGAGGGAACCACCAAGTGTTATGTACCGCCTGAATATCCCGCCGTATCGCACCATGAGATCGTGGCGGCTGCCATACAAACGGCGGAACGCCTGGACATTCCTTACCATGTGGGCACCTCGCGCTGCATCGACGCGCTGTACAGCAACCGCCCCGACCCCAATTGCAGCTTTGGCGGATACCGCCGCCATGAGTGGGACTATTTTCTGTCCGACCTGAAAAAAATGAACGTAATCGCCGGGGAGATGGAGAGTGCGGCGGTAATGGTGCTTTCCCGTCTGTTTGGGCTGCGCGGCGGTGCGATTTGCATGTGCGTAACAAGCCTGACCCATGATTTTGACAACGGCGGGCAGCTGGAGATCAACAACATCGAATATGGCGGGGACCGCATCGCCCAATTGAACAAAATCGCCTTGGAAACCATGTACCAAATCTATCTGAACGACCAGAAAAAGAGGAAAGACGCATAAGTTCTTTGTAATTATACTAAGCATTCTTGAGACTAAATCCTTCCCTGATGAAAACCTTGTGCTGGTCGATTGCCATTCGATTTATCTGAGAAAATACAAGCATGGGAAAGTTTGGTTCACCTCCTATGTTTGGTATCAGTTTTGCCTGCAATTACTTTGTAGAGATGAAATGGCCCAGTGCAGGGCGTACAGATGCCGCCCATGACCCATAACACCAAGGTAGTCTTCCCTTTCGAGAAAGAAGAACAGGAAAAGCTGGTAGCCGCCTTCACCGAACAGAAAGGAAACAAGCTCCGCCTCCGCTATGGATGGGGAGCTGTTCTTATTTTGGAGACCGGACTCCGGGCCGGCGAGGCGTTGGCGCTGGAGTGGAGCGATATCGACGAGGAAAAACGGACGCTACGGGTGGACAAAAACATGGTCCGGGTGGACGGAAAGAATGTCATCCAGCGGACCACGAAAATGGCATCCGGCAAGTGGACCATCCCCCTGAACAGTAAGGCCATGGAGACCATCATGCACCTGAAAGAACAGCAAGTTAAGGGCTGCGCCTATATTTTCGCCAACCAGAGCGGGGAGCATGTCAGTTACAGGCATCTACTGACCACCATGGAACGCGCCTGCGAGGCGGCTGGGGTAGAGTACCAGTTTTGGGCGGAGGTGCAAGAAGTGATTCCGGATTATCGCAAGCACAAGAAATGGTTAAAGGACAATCAGGCTGCGTTGATTGGAAGACTATTGGAAAGCGTATGGTTTGCTGCTCCAATTCTTCCCCGGGAAAACGTCCTGCTCTCATTACACCCAAGACTGTGGAGATTGTTGCTGGTTTGCTCAATAATCCTCCCCGTAATTGTATGGGCTGAAAACCCCCTGCTGAGGTCTTCTTCTCCAATTCCCCAAGACGCTGTTGCACTTGACTTGACAATGTACCTATCGCAAAGGGGGATACGCCCTTACTTCCGCGTCTGCTCCCGTTCGAAATCATTTTCCGCCATCTGGCTGAACCGCTTGATGATGTCGATTTCTTTGGGGTCATAGGGGCGAAGGTTGGGGCGGTAGAGATCGTGGAACCATTTGGTGAAATCAACATCCATATCAGGATTTTTATCAAACGCCTGCCAAGTGCTGTTCCAGGGCTCGTAGGTCTGATACTTCCCGGCTACAAAACCCCAGTTGTAGCAGCCAATCTTCTCCAGGTAAAATAAGGGGAACATCTCCTGTACGGTATTGTGCAGGCACCGGCCCAGCCACTCGGTGTTGACAATTGGGCGGCCGTATTGCTGCAAGCGCTTGATGATGCGGATATTGGTCTGGTAAGTCCCATAGTTGTGGTAAGAGACGATATCGGAATTCTCGATGGCCATGCGCTCAATCTCGGGTATTTCCTTCTCCGGGTCCGCAGGGCAGCGCCAGGTGCAGCAGGTCAAAGGCTGAATGGGATTGATCTGCCTTGCTATTTCAAAGAATTTCTTGAGGTGCGGCACAGTCGCCTGCTCACGTTTGGAATTGCCCACTTCATTGTAAATATCCCACATGACGATGCGCTCGTCGTTTTTGTAGGCCGTCATGATCTCGCGTACCCATTCATAATGGCGCTGCGCTATTTCCGGCTCGTCCAGCAAATGATAGCCCATACCGGCAAATTGTGAATGCTGAGAATGCTTCCGCCCGCCGTGATAGCCCCAGTCGTAGGTCTGCTCGCCCAGTTTGAGTGGTTTCCAGAATTCGTTCTTGGGGGGCATGCAGTCGTTGCCGAATACCACCATGGAGGAGATCCCGTATTTCCAGGCGGTGGATAGGTAGCGGTCGAACCTTTCCATAAATCCATCGTGGTCCTGATCCCAGACGATGAATTCCGGTATGATGCGGATGGTGTTAAAGCCCGTTTCAGCGGCCAGCTTCAGTTCCCGGTCCGCGGTTTCCAGGCGCTGCTCAAAGCCCAGTTCCTGCCACTGGTCGATTCGGTTGGCGCAGTCGCTGCCCATAAAGTTGCATCCCCGCAGCCAGGGGTGGGCGTCATACCATGCCCAGGCCTTTTCCATGCTCCAGACGTTTGTGCTTTGCATATTCCTTACTCCTTATCACATCTTAAAAAATCCAGACTTAGCCCTTTACGCTGCCCAACACGATGCCGCTGACAAAGTACCTTTGCAGGAAGGGATAAACAGTTAAAATCGGGATCGTGGCCACAATGATTTGCGCGCATTTGAGCGTCCTGTCGGAAATGTCCCGCCATTCCATTAAGTCGTCGCTTGTCATCTGGGAAATGTCCAGGTCGATGATGATGCCCCGCAAATAGGTCTGCAGAGGGATCTTCCCGGGCGTGGTAATGTAGATCATGCCATCGAACCACGCATTCCAGTGATTGACCATGCAAAACAGTGAAATGGTGGCGATGGCCGGAACAGATACCGGCAAGAATACCTGGATGAGCGTGCGCAGGTGGCCGGCGCCATCGATAAAGGCGGCTTCTTCCAGTTCCCGTGGAACCTGCCTGAAAAAGTTGAGCATCAGCACCAAGTTGAATACCGGCAGCGCGCCCGGCAGGATCAGCGCCCAGAGGGTATCGCGCATCTTGAGCCTGCTAATCAAAAGATAATTGGGGATCATGCCGCCGCCGATGAGCATGGTGACGAAAAAGAACCATACATAAAACGTGCGGAAGGAAAGCTGCCGGTTCTCCTTGGAAAGAGGGTAGGCGGTTAGGATGATCATAACCAAGTTGATTGCGGTGCCAGCGGCGAGCCGGATCACCGACACCCAGAAAGAGGACCAGAAGGCCGGGCGGTCCAGCATAAACTTGTAGGAAGACAGGTTAAAACCCATGGGCCAGAAGGTGACCTGCCCCGCCATGACATATCCGTTTTTGCTAAAGGACATGGCGATTACGTTAATAAAAGGCAAAAGGCAGATCGCCGTCAGCAGAACAAGCACCGTGACATTGATGGCCCGAAAGGCCTTGCGCCCAGGCGAATCCTTGATGTGGCTGCCTTTTTTCGGGCGGGTAACCGTGTTGATCATATACGCTCCGCTCCTTTAGAACAGCCGGTAATCGAACCACTTGGCTGCTACATAATACGATGTGGAGATAAAGACAAGCGATACCACCGACTTGAAGAGACTGACCGCCGTGGCCGGGCCGTACTTGGCGCTGACCAGGCCCAGCCGGTATACCATGGTATCGATGATGTCGCCAGTTTCATACACCACAGGGCTGTACATGTTGAATATCTGGTCAAACCCGGCGTTGAGAACGTTGCCAAGGCTGAGCACCATCATCAGTACGATGATCATCCGCATTCCCGGCAGGGTGATGTGCCATGTCTGGCGCCAGCGCCCGGCCCCGTCAATGGAGGAAGCTTCATATAACGTGGGATCAATGGAGGTGATGGAGGCCATATAGACCACCGTGCCGTACCCGAAGTTCTTCCACAGATCAGTGAGTATGATGGTGGACCTGAAATACCGGTTGTCGCCCAGGAAAAAGATGGACTTTATACCCATGGTGTTGAGGAACTTATTGACCAGACCGGTGGAAGGGGATAAGAGGTCCAGCAGGATGGACCCAAAAATGATCCAGGACAAAAAATGCGGGAAATAAACAATCGTCTGGATGGTGCGTTTTACCTTGGATGATTGGAGCTCGTTGAGCATCAGCGCCACAATGATGGGTACCACAAGACCCAGTATGATCTTGAAAAACGCGATGATCACTGTATTGGACAGCACGTTCATGGTGTTGGACATGGAAAATATATAATCAAAGTTCTCCAGGCCGATCCACTTCTGATCGCCAAACAGGCCCTTTGCAGGAACAAACCGCTGAAAGGCAATGATCAGGCCGCCCAGGGGCACATAATGAAAGATGGCCACAGCCAGCACCCCTGGGATCAGCATCAGATGCAGCGGAAGCTCCCGTTTGAGCCTTGTGCGCCTGGCCCGGGATACAGCAGCAATGTTTTTACCCAGCATAGGGCCCTCCTAATATTTTATGAACGCCGCCGGCAAGGAAAGCCTGGCCTTTCTGCCGGCGGCGTCCGGGGATTGCCCTCCTGTCTTTTCCAGAAAAGTGGGCGGGATTAATCAAGTACTGATACAGCTTTACTCTTTGGAGCCCTGATACCAGTCGTTCACCTCTTGGGTGATCTTGTCGCCGCCCAGCTTCTGGAAGGTTTCCACCCAGGAAGCAAAGCCTGTTTCAATATCCACTTCGCCGATGATCATTTTGGTGAAGGCGATGAGTTGTTCGTCGCGGATGGTGCTCCAGCGGTCCAGCATGTATTCGCTCTGGGCACCCAGGAAGGCGTTAAAGAAAACGCGGTCATTGTTTACGGCTTCTTCCAGTACGGTCATAGGCGTGCCTTCACCAGGGCCAAACATCCTTTCCCACTCCCACTGGCCTTCGCCGTGGAGGTTGCCCCAGTAGGTGACAGCCTTACTGCGCAGCAAAGAGGTGTCGCCGCCGGCTTCGTAAGTCGCGCGCAAATTGAGGTAGGTGTTAAGGTTGTCCCAGGAGGACACGTTGGCTTGTACCGGTTCCAGCCACTGGCTGTTGTTCTTGTCAAACCACCACCAGGAGCCATCCACTGTGGGGTCTTCGATGACCACAGAACACAGGGAGCGGATCTTGAAAGCTGCCTCGGGATTGGCAAAGGTCTTGTTCACAGCAATCCAGCCGCGTTTGCTGGGGACCAAAGGGGATTTGACCGGTTCGCCCGTGCCGGTGGGCAGGGTGTAGCAGATCCAATCGCACTCGGGATACAAGTCATGCATGTCGGCCACGCCCTGAACAAACCAGTGGCCGCCGTAAACCACGCCACAGCGATTGGCCATAACCATCTTCTGGGCGTCGGAATTGGTCTGGGCAATGAATTCAGGATCCAGGTAGCCTTCTTTGTACAGGCCGTTCAGAAAGGAAAGCGCGGCTTTGTTGCTTTCAGTCACGCCGCCCCAGACGAGGTTGTCCCCATCGTTGACCCATACCTCGGGATAGGCGCCGTAGGCGTTGAACACGCCGCGGGTTCCGTAATACAGGTCTTTGTCGATGAGCATGCCGTAGGTGTCATTTGCGCCGTTGCTGTCTAGGTCGGCCTCCATAAAGGCCTTCATGATGGCCTTGAGGTCGTCCATGGTTTGGGGCGCGGAAAGGTTCAGCTTCTCCATCCAATCCTTGCGCAGCCACATGTAGGAGAAGTTATCCGTGGCGGACACGCTGGAAGGCATGCCGTAGATGCGTCCTTCATAAGTGGCCATCTTCAAAAGCGCCTGGTCCGCGGATTCCCAGGCTTCTAAGTCATGCTTGGTCCCGTACTGCGGGATCAGGTCGGTCAGATCCCAGATCAGCCCGGCCTGGGCCAGCTGTAGAAGGTCGGCCTGGTTGCGCACCAAGAAGATGTCGGGCAGCTCGTTGGAGGTCATGGCCAGGCGCAGCTGGGTGTCGTAGTCCGCGCCGTCCTTGGCCAACCAGGTATAATCGATGTCAATGTTCAGGGCGCGCAGGATCGCGTCGGTATACCGGTTATCGTAGAGGGACTCGCCATAGAGCTTGTTCCATTCGGGCATGGCGTTTTCAATGGAGGTATTGTAGGCGTTGCTCATGGTGATCTTCAAAGTCTCTTCATAGGGAGTGACCTTGTCGGTCTCGCCACTGGCGGCAAACCATGTTCTCATGCTGTCGACCAGGGATTGTATGTTTTTTTCATACACGTCCGCGGCCTCTGCCAGCGATGCTTGGGCAAAGCCCATCAGCATGCAGACGACGAGTACTAGACCCAGCAGTTTCTTCATTTGGGTTCCTCCTAGCATTATTTTGTTCCTGTTCAATGCCGAACAGGTTGCTATATTCATTATAAAAAACAAATTCATGTTTGAAAAGGGAACTATTTTGACAAACGGTACATTATATTTACCTATTCTTCTGCCTGTAGGCATTCGGTGTCATGCCTATCGCCTTTTTGAACACGATGTTGAAATACCGCGTGGAACAGATCCCGCAATTTTCCGCCACTTCATTCACCCGCATGGTGCTCTCACGAAGAAGCTTTGCCGCGTGCTGCATGCGTACCTCGTGGATGCAGGCCATGATGTTCTTTCCCGTATGCTCCTTATAGCAACGGGAAAGGTAGGAGGGGTTGTAATTTACCGTTTGGGCTATGTCGGTCAGCTTCAGGTCCTGCTGAAAATGGGCATGGATGAATTCATCCACCGCCTTGACCACCCACGCGGACATGGCGGTACTGATGTTTGCGTGCAGATCCGTTATCATGGCGGTAAGCGCCAGCGCCTGATTCAGCCATTGTTCCCCGGTCTGATAATCGCTGGTCATGAACCGTTTTAGGTCAAAGCCTTGCAGCCCTTCCGGCGCATATACCCTGACCGCCTCCGAAAGCAGGAAGGTCACAGCGGTCACCGAGGGGATGGGCAGTGCCTGGCGGAAGTTTTCTACACGCCTTACATACTGCAGCTTTTCCTGCATCAGTTCTGCAATCTCCCGGATGCGCCCTCCCTTGAGCATTTCCCAAAGCAGGGGCATCTCGTTCATGTCTGGAAAGCAGCCCTCGGGCAGGGGAGACGCTTGGGGGTCCGCGGGCGGTAGGATCACCAGGCCCGCTTCCCCATCCATGTGATCCAATAGCAGTTGGGCCTGCTGATAAAGGCTGTGGATCTGGTTCCATCCGTCAAATGCCCCCGCCAGCACCACGGAAAGTGAACGGCCGGTTTTTTCTTCCACAAGCCGCGGAAGCCTTCCCATATACTCACTGGCCTGGGCATAGGATTCCTCCAGCCTGCTGCCGTCTTGCACCGCGGTCTGTATCAGCCAGACGGCCTGGCCGCCCGACATAGCCCAAAACACTTCCAGCCCGAAGGCCGCAATCTGCGTTTCCAGCCAGCCGCTTATATCGGGAAACATGCCGGCGTATTCCTCCCCCGGGCGGGGGTCCAGCTGACCCAAGGCCAATAGCACCGGGTTGCCCAAGCGGATGGTGATGTGAAGCCTGTCCAGATCCGCTTGGGCGGGCAGCCTGTCCCCCTGCACAACGATGCGGCCCAACAGGTAATTGCGCAGGGAAAAGGCGCTTTCATACAGCCGCCTGTCCATATTCACAATCAGCTCGCCGCGTTGCCGCTGCTCCTGCACTTCACTAAGCATTTCCCGAACGTTTGCGCGTATCCGCTCATAGCTTTCGATCTTGAGCAGATACCGCACATTGGAATGGCCTATGGCGCGGTAGGCGTAATTGAAATTGTTGTACGCTGTGAGGATCATCACCCTGCAGTCCGGCCACAGGCGCGCGATGATGTCCAATAGCTCCAGCCCGTCCATTTTGGGCATAGAGATATCAGTGATCACCGCCTCAAAGCTCATCCTGCGAAGCAGCTCCAGTGCCTTGGCACCGGAGGACGCCCGATAGACTTCGGCGTCTTCAAACTGCTCGCTCAAATAGTTATAGAGGGAATCCAGGATGATCTCCTCGTCATCCACGATCATCAGCCTATACATAGCCATCCCTCCTGGAAATGCGCATGGTAACGCTGACCCCGCCCAGCTTCGAACGGGATACGCGCAGGCCACTATTTTGACGGTAGATCATTTTCAGCCGCTTATGGATATTCAAAAGCGCTACGCCGCCGGAAATTGCCATAAGGCCGTCCGATTTGTCCAGCTGTGCCTGAAGTTCGGCGATCTTTTCATCATCAGTGCTTTCGCCGTTGTCTTCCACGATGATGAGCAGGTCGCCGCCCTCTGTATCAAACCGGACGGATACGATCCCCGGACCCTCGTTTTGCTTGATCCCATGGACGAAGGCGTTTTCCACCAGGGGCTGCAGGATGAGCCTGGGTACCCGGATGGAAAGATAATCCGGGGGGCAACCCGCGAAGCGCACCTCCATTTTGTCTTTGAAGCGGTATTGCTGGATCTGGGCATAGGCCCGGGTATGCTCAATCTCCTCGGACAAGATGGCGTATTCATCATCGGAGACGGTGATATAGCGCAGATAATTCCCCAAAAGCTCCGCCAGCTGGATAGCCTGCTTGTTCTTTTTCTCGTACAGCATGGCCCGCAGGATGAAATAGGAATTGTACAGAAAATGAGGGTTGATCTGGTACTGTATCTGTTTGAGTTCCGCCTCAAAATGCAGCACGCGCAGCTCATACTCCGTTTCGATGAGCGTCTGTATGCGCTGAGCCATGTTGTCGAACTGGCTGAATATATCCTCAAATTCCACATAATGCGCGGCACCGAGCCTTGTATCCAGCTTCCCTTGGTTGAAGCGCATCAGCGCCCGGCTCACGCGGGCAATGGGGCGGCTGATCAGCAAAAAAGTGGTCAGCATCAACACCAGCATGATGACGGCGATGCCCAGGTAGCCCAGCACGATCCCGCTGACAAAGGAGCGGATCTGGTCGGACATGCCAACGGCCCTTGTCATCTGCCAGAGGTAAAAATCCGGAAGGCTTTCGGACTGCCGCCAGGTGATCAGGTATTCCTCGCCGTCCAGGCGGTGAAAGCCGTTGCCGGAGGCCACGCCGGAAAGCAGCTTCTTTGCGGCCTCCCGCGCCTGGGCGCTTAAGGGAACCCAGGCTTCGGTCATCACGGGCTGCCCCTGATTATCCAAAGCATAGGCGGCAAACTGGGTACCGTCATCCTTTTGGCTGAAAGAGCGCAAATAACTTTGCAATCTGGCCATTTCCAGCCGGCAGACCAGGATAGCGGTGCTCTTTTCAAAGCTGGAACGGAAGTTGAAGGGCATCCAGGTGCAAAGGATCAGCGTATCACCGCTGATGAACACGCTGTCGTTTTGAAGGTATTCGGCCAGATGCTGGTCGGTCCCCTCCTCATAGGGGATCATTTCCCCGGCAGTGATCATCCGCCTGCTTTGAGGCAGGTAGATCGCCGCGTCCCAGGAAAATCCATTGCTGCTTTCCAGGGAGCTTAGCTCCATTTGGATGTTTTCCACTACGGTTTGAAGCTGAAGGGAGTACTTTCCATCGGCCAGATACAGCGCGGCCTGCTGCACGTAGCTGTTGATCATGATATCATACATCCGCTTGAACGTACGGGAAACGTCCCGGTCCAACATGCTGCCCACCGCGTCCGTTTCAGTTTGTTTGATATCGATGAACTGTTTCTCAAAATCATAGGTCGCCCCCTGGGATATGCGCAGGATCAGCAGCGTGATGAGCGTAATACACACCAGCGAAAAAGCCAAAACGACTATGAAAAGGGACCGCCGCTTCACTCGCTGCTTTTTCATACATTTCCTTTCAGACAAGCGCTATTTCAAGCGTGATGCTATAATGATACTAACATATTAAGGCCCAAATGAATAGCCACAGAAAATTTCAAAAAGCAGGCTGTGCACCAAAAATCAATGCAGGGACCGCCCGCGGGCGCCTCTGCTTTTATCCCATACGTATGCCTTATGCCCGGGTTGCCTCATACGCCGCATACAAATGGCCGGGCCCCTTCGAATGGGCCGTGGCAGCGAGCAAGTCGGTCCGCAACCCTATGAGCGATGCGATGAGCATAGGGCGTATCGCAACGGATACCGTGGGTGTGAGATGAACACGAGAGTAAAATGAAGCTAACTGTCTGCGCAAAGGATAACATTCGCTATTGGCAGGTACCTTCGGTAAATTATAACGGTAGTGGATAGGGAAGCGGAGCCGAGTATTTTGGATATTCTTGTGTTGGCGAGCTATGATCTTTGGCTAGGGTTGCGCCAAAACGCTAGGCTGCCGCCCTGCTGTCAATACATGATACGGCTCCCTCAGCAAAGACGTGGGGGAGCCGTATCGTGCGTCTTTTGAGCTATTAGCGGTGCAGCCGCTCCATCACCCGGTTAGCGCCCCTGCCAAAGTAATCGTGAAGGGTTATGTATTCCCGGTAGAGGGATTCATAGATTGCTTCATTATGTGGATTGGGCGTATAGTTAATGAAATCCCGGCAATGCATGGCGTTTACCGCGTCAAAAATATCTTTGAAGCCAGCTTCTTTCCCAGCGGCAGCAGCGGCATAGATGGCGGCTCCCAGGGCAGGCGCCTGCTGGCAGCGGCTGACCTTCAGGGGCATCCCCAACACGTCTGCATAGATTTGCATCAGCAGCGGATTCTTTCCCGGAATCCCGCCGCTGATGAAAATCTCATCCACTGGAACCTGGGCACTGCGGTAGGCTTCCAGCACCGCTCTGGCTCCAAAGGCGGTAGCCTCTAAAAGCGCACAGTAAATGTGCTCGGGCCGGGTTTGCAGGGTCAGTCCCAAAATCATGCCAGAAAGACGGCTGTTGCCCAGACAGGATTTGTTGCCGTTAAACCAGTCCAAAGCGATCAGCCCGGTTTTGCCGGGCACCAGGGGCTGAGCCAGATGGGAAAGATATTGTTGGGGAGAAAGGCCCAGCTTGCGGGCGGCCTCGCAGTATTCTTCGGGAAGGCAATTGTCCGCAAACCACTGGAAGCCATCGCCTACGCTGGCCTGACCAGAGGCGTATCCCCACAGACCGGGGTAATAGGTATCCTGCAGGCAAGCGGTGATTCCCTCAACAGGGTGTTGCTTATCTCCCAGGAGCATAATGCCTGTGGAAGTTCCGATGACCATGAGCATGGCGGCGGGGCGGGCGATGCCCAAGCCCAGCACGGGGGTGTAAGCATCCATTTGAGGGGAAGATACGGCGATTCCTGGGCAGAGCCCCAGCCTGCTTGCCATAGGGAAACAGAGGCTGCCGACCCGGCTGCCAGGAGCCGCCGGGGTTGCGGCAAAATGGCCGGCCAGCTTTTCCTGGGGCATCCGTGCAAAAGCAGGGTCCAGGGCGCCAAAGAAGGCTTCGTCGGGGTAGCCTTTTTCCTTATGCCACAGCGCCTTCGCGGCGGCAAGGGAGGCGCCGAAAACCGGTTTGCCTGCCAAAAGCGATGTGATATAATCTCCCGCCTCCACAAAAGCATCGGCAGACTCGTAGACCTCCCGATCCTCCATGAATACCTGAGCCACCTTGGAGGTAAGGCATTCGGGAGAAATGCGTCCGCCATACCAACCGAGATAGGGGCGCTGCTGATCCAGGCAGATGCGGGTCAGCGCCTCCGCCTGGGGGGATGCGCTGTGATGCTTCCACAGCTTGCACCAAGCGTGAGGACGTGCGGAAAAACGGGGGTTTTCGCAAAGGGGACGATAAGCGGCGTCCACTGGGATGACTGTGCTGGCAGTGAAGTCTACGCCGATTCCCACCACTTGAGCGGGGTCCACCCCGCTTTGCGCGAGCAGCTTAGGCACAATGGAAACCAAGGCCAACTCGTAATCCCCCGGATGCTGTATAAAAAATTGTCCCTTCAGGGGCGTTCCGTCAGGCAGAGTACGGTCAATGATGTTATGCGGATAAGGCAAAGCGGCCTCGGCGGCGATGAAGCCGTCCGACACACGAACCAGCACCCCCCGGCAGGACAGGGAGCCATAATCCAAACCAATGGTATAGCGGGCGTTGTCAGTCATAATGGATTTCCTCGTTGCCAGGATTTTCATCCGTGAGTTTTTCAGGCTTCAGACCAAAGACATGGTTCAGTATTCTGGCCTGAACGTACAGGCCAAGCGCTACTGCGGGCAGCGCCCAGAACCAGGCCAGATAGACGCACAAGGCCATCAGCAGCGTGATTGCCAGCAGGCACAGCGTCCACTGGAGCTTCTTTACCGTCCAGATCAGCGCGTTGGAAAGGGCCTGCTTCCAAGTCACATAAAAGCGAGACAGGCCGGCGAACACATAAATGAATAAACTTGCATACAGCGCTGTAGTAAAGACCGTCAGTCCGCGCAGCATAGAAAGCATTGGGCTTGCAGGCTGTTCCATCACAAAGCAGATGCCGATATTGGTGATCACAAGAGCCCCCAAGGGAAGGGATACCAGCCACAGTTTGGTAGACAGGGAAAAATTGCCCTTGAAAGCGGTGGTGTACTGGGTCCATACACCGGAACAGCTGTCTGCGGCGATGGACATCATCGTGGCGTTCATGGCGGCATAGCTGGCACCAATGGTCACTACCGGCAAGCAGCCCAGGAGAAACAACGCCGTGGCGTACAGAATATCATACGCCCGGGTCAGGGCATGGATAATGGGGTTGTCCAGATTTATCCGCATAGGATCCCTTCCTTTTGGGGAATAGGAGGGCCGGAATCAGCGGGCCGCATCCACGCTGAAGAAGCCCACGCTCTCACCGCCCCAGCTTGCAAGGCCGGACAGAGTCACTGCCGTAGCATCCTGGGGAAGCGGCAGGGTCAGCACCGCCCTGCGGTTTTCGTCAATGGAGTAAGCTGTTTGCGTGCCATCCTTCCGGCGGATGGTTACGGTGCAGCTGCGCAACAGATTGGCAGGCATTTTTACCCGAGCCTCGGGCTGGTCGATATGGGTGCGCATGGAAAATTTTTGATAGCGGGGATCCTGGGAAATGCTCTCCCGGGAAAAATCAGGATCCAGGGCCAGCCGCAGGCTATGGCAGGGTCCCATGAGGGTCACAGTGAGCGCCTGACCATCGGGCAGGGTGAAGGTATTGGAGAAACCTCCATGAGGCCGCTCCCAGCCGTTATTCAGGATGGCTTGAGCTTCCCGGCTGACTTGGCAAAGTACCTTGCCAGTGGATGGGCGGGTGAACCTAGGCAGGAAGCAGCCGTCCTCCAAAAGCCATGCTTGCAATTCAGCTATGTGGTGAACTGCAACATCCCTGGGAAGGCAGCCATAGCGCAGGGCCAGGGCCGCGCCGGTCCCCGCCGCCTGACCGATCACCGAGCAGGTGGCCATGACCCGTGTGGAACTCATGGCCATATGGGTGGCGCTGATATTGCGCCCGGCAAACAAAAGGTTCGGGACATTTTTGGAATACAGGCAGCGGAAGGGGATCTCATAGGGTACATGGGGTGTGATATGGCGGGAGGAGTAACCCATGTAGCGCAGCCCCTGAGGACTGTGGTTGTCCATGGTCCAGCCGCCGAAGGCTACCGTATCCGGGAACGAACGGCCCTCCTCCAGATCTCGCTGATTGAGGATATAATCCCCCTCATAGCGACGGCTTTCTCTCTTTCCGGGGAGAAAGCCAATCCACTCCAGCTCCCAGTTATCCATGCCATGATCGCCATGGTTTTTCAGATGATCCCATACGCCGTAGGCCACCTTGATCAATTCCTCGTTAATGGCTTGAGCATCCCGGATGGTATCCTGCTCACCTCCCAGCTCAATCCACCAGAAGTTTACCCCGGTTCCGATGATGTCGTGATTTTTCAAATACATGCTTTCATCGTCGGGGTAAACATAAGCCCAGTCTGGTGCTTTGAAGGGGCAGGGCCGGTCCGTCTGACGGGCTTCGATCATGCAGGAGGAACCCATGGTGCAGCGGTCGGCGGTTTCACAAGCGCCATATTCGCCGAATTCCTGCCGATCCTCCCGGCCCACCCGATAGGCCGCTCCAGAAAGCGGCGCTAAAATGCTATCCCCTGAGCAATCAATAAACAGCTCGGCGGACACCTGGTGAAAGGTGTAGCTGTTCAGTTGCCAGCCGGTGATGCTGGCAATGCGGCCTTCATGCATCTGGCACCCCAGGCAGGAGGTATTGAGCAGGAGTGTCAGGTTTTCTTCCAGCATGGCCATCTGATACAGCACCGTATCCCAAATGGAATAGTTCATGGTGGGATTGCGGTAGATATTCTCTAATTCCACTTCTTGGATAAGGCCGGTTTCGCGGTTTTCCTTGCCGGCAGCCCCCCGCACCCACATGCGGATCTCGCTGGAGGCGTTGCCCCCCAGAACGGGCCGGTCATGCATTAGCAGCACCTTTGCGCCATGACGGGCGGCGGAAACGGCGGCGAACAGCCCTGCCAGGCCACCGCCGACAACACATAATTGGACATGATGATCCTGTTTATACTGCGAAAGCTCCATAACGGTACTCCTTCAGGCGGCTAGACAAAGCCTTCTTATCCATTATATTGGAAACTTGGGCGAAATGAAAGACTCGCAGCCACCTGATCAGATAGCAGCGAGCCGGAATGACTTACCCCTTCACGCCAGAGGTGGCGATGCCTTCTACAAAGTACTTCTGGCAGAAGATGAATAAGATGACCACCGGAATGATGGCGCTGGTGGCTGCGGCCATGTTCAGGTCATAGCGTTGGAGGTCGTCCAGCATATACCAACGGATCACCTGAGAGATGGTATACAGGTTCGTCTTTACCAAGAAGATCAGGGGAGCCATGTACTCGTTCCAGCAGCTAATATAAGATAAAACCATCAGGGAGATCAGGCTGGGCTTGGTCAGAGGCATGAGGATCTGGGCAAAGATCCGTGGATGGCCCGCACCGTCGATCTTGGCGGCTTCCATCAGATCATCCGGCAACCCTATGTAGAATTGGCGCAGGAGGAAAATAGCAGTAGCGTTAAAAAAGTGGGGCAGGATGATCGCCCACAGATTATTGTACAGTCCCACGGTTTTGAACAAGATAAAACGGGGTACGATGGTGACTTCGGTGGGCATCATCATGGTGGCCAGGAACAGGCCAAACACTATGCCCTTGCCCTTGAAGTTGATCTTGGCAAAGGCATAGGCGGCGAGGGAGGCCTCCAACAACTGCACCAGGGTGCCGACTACTGTAATGAAAGCGGTGTTGGCATATGCGCTGAACATGCTCACATTAGGGTCAGTCCAGACGGTGGCGTAGTTATCCCAGCGCCACACCTCGGGCAGCCAGTGCCAATTCGCAGAAAAGACCTCGTTGGTATTTTTCAGAGAGGAGGTGACCATCCAGATCAGCGGAAGCAGAAACGCCAAGGAAACCAACCCTAGGATCAGGGTCTTGATAAAAGCTGAAAGTTTTTCACGGCTTTTCATTAACGTTCGCCTCCTTATCTTAGTAGTGGACCCATTTTTTCTGGCCGGCAAAGTTGATCGCAGTAAAGAGGATGATGATTAAAAGCAGGACCACGGATTGGGCTGAGGCGTAGCCGTGCTGGTAGACGCCGAAAGCCGTGCTGTATATCTCCTGGACGATGGAGGTGTTGGAGGTGATGGAGGAACCCATGGTAAAGACGTTGACCGAGCCGAAGATCTTGAAGATGGCAATGAGGCGCACGATCACCAAATAGAAGGTGGTGGGAGAGACCATGGGCACGGTGATCTTCATAAATTGCTGAAAGCCGCTGGCACCGTCGATGGTGGCGGCTTCATAGAGGCTGCGGGGCACGTTTTGCAGGGCAGCCATGTAGATGATGAGCACATAGCCAAGGCTGGTCCATATGACAAGCATGATAATGGGAAACTTGGTGACGCTGGGGTCCACCGTCCATTTGACAGGCTCGGTGATCCAGCCTATTTGGGCGAGAAAGGCGTTGACTAGGCCGTCCTCCCGAAAGAGAAATTTAAACACGGCGCCCAGGGCTACGACGGATGAGATATAGGGGATGAAAAAGGCAAGGCGCAGCGCCTTTTTAAGGAAGACCTTGCCGTTGAGGACATAAGCCAGGATAAGGCCCAGGATGATGGAAGCAGGCACTGTGGTAAAGGCGTAAATAAAGGTGTTTCCTATGGATTGCATGAACCGGCGGTCGGTAAGGATATCTCTAAAATTGTCAAAGCCGATGAAGTCGATGTATTTGCCCAGATTGGCAAGGTTCCTGACCTTCAGAAAATTGAACTCCGTGAAGGAAAGGATCAGCGTGAGAAAGAAAGGAAACGCGATCAACAGAATATATGTGATCAGCGCCGGAGAAACAAAGGCATACCCTGCCAGGTTCTCCTTTATTTGATTATGGTTGTGGTTGCGGCCTGCTCTGCTCATGGATCCAACCTCATTTCCTGGTTTCTCCAGCGCCTGCTCGAGAGTGAAGAGGGGGGAGCGCTCCCAGGGGAACGCTCCCCACCGGGTGCAATTACTTGGCCTTTTCAATGGCCTCGTCAGCCAGCTTGGTCAATTCAGCCAGAGCGGCTTCAGGGGTCATGTTGTCGTTCAGGGCGTACATGGTGTATTCAGCCATGAGAGAGTTAATATCAGCGTAAGCGGTCAGCTCATCCTCATAGTAAGCGGGATTGGTAGCAACGCCCACCACACGCTTGAAGGATTCCACATCCACATACTTTGCGGCCTCTTCCTCGGAGCCGAACAGCAGGGACAGGGCGGAACCAGCCTCAGTGCCGGTCCAGTTGGGCTGATGACCTGCGGCAGCCAGGTACTTTACGCCATAGGTGGAATACCACTTGAGAAACGCCCAGCAGGCGGCGAATTCCTCTTCGGTGCGGCCGTCCTTGATGCAGATGCCGGCATGGGAGAAGGGAGACACGCCGCTCATGTAGTTGGTCTGCCCCTTTTCCAGCACAGGCCAGGGGGCGAAGCCGGTGATGAAGTCAACGCCGTAGTTTTCGGTATCGGGGAGAAAGCGGACCATGTTAGGGGTCAAGGAGGAGTTGGCCATGCGCTCCACCAGGAAGGTCTGCTGAGACTGCAGGTTGTCGCCGCGGTACACAGACTTGGGGAACCAGATCTTATCCACCACTTCGGCCTGGTACTCGGTCTTCAGAGCGTCGATCATGATGGGGTTATCGAAGGAGGAGGTGCCGTCCTCATCATAATAGGCGTTCTTGCCTACCACAGAGCCATACACATAGGTGTAGTAGTTCTGAGAATGGTAGCTGGAGCCGCCGTACACCTTCACCGTGCCATCCTCATTGTATTCGGTCATTGCCTTGGAGGCGGCCAAATATTCGTCCCAGGTCCATTCAGTGGGCAGCGCCCCCAGACCAGCCTTTTCCCAGGCGGCCATATTGATGGCAACATAATAGCTCAGGCCGCCGCAGGGGAAGCTGTAGATGCAGTCGTCATACTTGAAGGCTTCGGAGCCCCAGTTGGCCATCAAATCGATCTGTTCTTCTTCCACCAGATCGGTCAGGTCTTCATACAGCCCGGATTCCCAGCGTTTGTATGCGTTAGATAGGCCGAAGGAAGCCAGCACGTCCACTTCACCGGCCATAATGGACGTGTTCACGGACAGGTTGCCGTCGGCATTGTTGTTGTAGGTGTTCAGGTTCACCTTGATGTTGGGGTAGGTCTCATTGAATTCAGCGATCAAGGCATCCATGCCCTGGTTCCCCTTGAAGGGCATCCAGAAAGAGATTTCGCCGGAGATGGAAGTGTCGTCTTCCAGAATCCAGCTGGTGATGTCCGCACCCGCGGCATAGGCCAGGGTAGGCAGCAGCATTATGGCTGCCAACAGGATAGCGAGAACTTTTTTCATGAGAAGTGCCTCCTTTTTTATTTTATCATCGGGATCTCCCGATAATAACCGGCATTTGGAGCGCTCTAAATCATGCGCGGCAGCGATTCTGGCAGGGAAGGGCGTCGTATTTTCGCCTCTGCCTCCGGAAAAGGATTTCTAAAGCGAAGATCAAAGATAGGCGTTGTTTTCCTTCAAACGGCGTCGCAGTGCCTGAACGTCTACCCTGCGGGGGGAAACGGCGGCCTTCACCGCCAGGGCGGCGGCGGTTCCAGCGGCCTGCCCCATACCCATGCAGGGAGGCATCACCCGGATGGCCCCCGCGGCGGTAGAATCGGCGCTGACGCAGCGGCCCGCCACCAGCAGTCCTTCCACCCTGCTGGCAAGGAGGCTGCGGTAAGGGACGCCGTAATAGTCTCCCTCAATGGAAATGTATTCGTTGCTGGTAGGCCCGAAGCGGCCGTGAACATCCACGGAGTTGGCGGCCAAGAGGATGCTGTCCTCCGGCACCTTGGCAGAGATCAGGTCTTCGGCAGTGAGCCGGTAATCGCCCTCGATATGGCGGCTTTCCCGGATCCCCACATAGGACGCGGTGCCCTTGAGCTTTGCGTTTTCGCAGCCAGGGACATATTTGCGCAAAAATTTAAGGATATGTTCCGCCTGGCGGCGGCCTTCAATCTCCCCCCGGGTCAGGCTCTCGTTATCAGTGGCGTCCACATGCATGATCCGGGAGGTGTTTACGCACCACTCGTCAGGCTTAGGCATCCGAAACAGCCCCAGGCTGACCCGGTTCAGGGTCCAGTCGCCCTTTTTCCGGGCCTCGGAAACCCGCCAGTGGAAGGAGCGGTAGTTCACCCCGTTTTTGCGGTAGAAATTATGAAGATTGGCCTGTATATCGGCCTCCATGGCCTTTTCATCGCAGTTGCAGATATGGAAGAACATGCTGGCGGGCTGCATCAGCCCCAGCGCCTTATTGCCCATCTCGTAAGGAACGCCTGCCCGGGCGGCCACGTCGCCGTCCCCGGTACAGTCAATGACCACCTTGCCCCGAATGCTTTCCGATCCGCTCTTGGAGACGACCTCCACCCCTTCGATGGCGCTGCCGTTCATCATGGGCTTTAGAAACTGGGTATGATAGAGGAGCTTTACGCCGGCTTCTTCCAGCATATCATCCATCACCAGCTTCAGTCCTTCGGCCTCAAAAGGGGTCACATGGTCGTGGCCAACCACAATCCAGGAGGTAAAGGCGGTGCCGGCCCGCACCTGGGAGGGGTGGATCGCATAGCCCTGCGCCACCATGCGGTTCACGATCTCCTCAAAGAGGCCGCGGATGATCATCCGCTCCCCTTTGCGATCGTAGCAGGTCATAAAGGGCCCCACCATGCCCTGGGTGGCCATACCGCCGCAAAAAGCGCCCTGCTCAACCAGCAGCACTTTCACGCCCTCCCGTGCGGCGGCGATGGCAGCGCACATCCCGGCGGGACCGCCGCCCACCACAATGACATCAGCGCTAAATCTATCCGGAACATGGGTCATGACGCTACCTCCAAAAATGAGGGACTAAATGTCTCTAGGCTGCACGCTTGATCGGCGTACCAGATAAGGGGCAAGGGCAAAGTGCTCCACTGGGCGAGTGGGATCCTGCAGCCGCTGAAGCATGCATTGAGACGCCTGACAGCCGATTTCTTCCTTTCGGATGTTGATGCTGGTAAGCGCCGGGGTAGCATAGCCGCAGATGGAGGAATCCTCATAGGCGATGATGGAAAGATCCCGGGGTACCCGCACGCCGATTTCATATAGGTAGGCCAGTACCCCCGCGGCGCTTTGACCATTGGCGGCCACCATGCCGTCAGGCCGGTTCCTGGCTTCCCAGAATTCCTTGAAAGCCGTGTAGGCGCTGCTGCCGTTATTGGACACCGCCTGGATGTTCCACTCGGGGGAAAAGGGCATCCCGTGGGCTTCCAGCCTTTGCCGGTAGCCTTCCAGCCGCAGATTGTGGGAAAGAAGGCGGCTGGAGCAATTCAGCAGGCAGATGCGCTGGTGTCCTGTGGCAATCAGCTCATCCATCGCCAAGGCCGTGCCCACGCCGGGGTCTGCGTAAACGGAATCAACGCCGTCCACATAGCTGCCAACGCCCACCATCACAAAGGGCAAGCCGGTTTGGCCCAGATTTTCGATGAAGCAGTCGCTGTACGGAGCGCCCACTATAAAAACACCGTCCACCCTCTTTTCCCTTACCATGCGGGGCAGTTCCTCCGGGACGGCGATGGAGCAGAACCTTTCGGTAATCACGCCGTAGTCCGTTCCGATCAGCCCGGCCATGATGCCGTTGAAAAGGTTGTAGGAGCACAGCCCCACATGCTGGTCATTATCGTAAGGGATCTGGGTGGTGGAGGGCAGATAATCCTGCATAAAAACCACCCCCAAGTTGTGGGTGACCCGGGCACTAAGCCCCCGGGCGTTGCTGTTGGGAACGTAATTGATCTCAGCAATTACCTGCTGCACCAGTTGGCGGGTCTTTTCCTTTACCAGCGGGCTATGATTGATCACCAAGGAGACCGTGCTTCGGGACACGCCTGCCCGCCGGGCGACATCGTTAATCGTAGCCACGAGAACCTCCCCCTTCTTTTTTGGAACGCTCCAAATCCAACGGATAAAAAATGGCGAAATACAAAATCGAATCATCTATCGCCGGTGTGGTTAGTATATAGGCTTTTAATGTGGTTGTCAATCACTTATTTGAGAAACTCGGGAGGTGATTTTCACTTTACAAAAGCTGGAGGAGATTCCACAATAAAGCATAATTGCTCAGGCGAGGCAGCAAATCGAAACGGAGGTGCGCTTGTGGAAAGCTATCTGGGAAAGGCGCCGTGTCCCGGTTCGCCCAGGAGGTCAAAGAGCAAAAATATTCGGTGGAGCGCCGCCGCCAGAGGCTGCCGAAGATCCTGGAGGAAGAACTGCCCTCTGCGGAGGAGGTTTCCAGGCTCATAAAGCTGCTCCGCATCAGCGGGCGGCCTGCCCCCTGGGGGATGACCGGGAGGGCATGGCCTCACCTTCCAGGCCACCAAGGGTATCCGGGATAAATACGTGCTTTCCCGCCTGGCATGGAATCTGGGCCTGATGAACGCGATGACGGCGGAATTGAGAAAATATCCAACCCAGGCTTGACAGACTAACCCGCTGCCCCTATACTGACAATCAATAACTCAAGCCCCTTTCTCCAAAGGGCGAACACAGCGGCCGTCTGCCTGTCTCCGGAACGGCCGCTCTTTTGAAAGGGAAATTTGGAGCGGTACAAATTTATTGGAAGCAAGGAACGGCGGAATATGTGAAAGAAGTGGGAGGAACCATGAATCAATTCAAAAACGCTTATCCCAGCACCTATGACGTGATTGTGGCCGGAGGCGGCCCGGCGGGAATCGCGGCGGCAGTCGCCGCGGCCCGGCTGGGAGCAAGGACCGCTTTGGTGGAGCGTTACGGCATTCTGGGCGGGATGCTCACCTCCGGCCATGTTCAGCCTATCCTGGGCCATGCGGAGGGCTGTACGATGTACGACGAAGTGGTCGCGCTTTTGAAGGAGGGTCATGAGGAGGCTCCTCCCGTCAAGACCCGCAACGGTTGGGAGGTCGGCGTGGATCTGGAGGAGGCCAAGCACCGCCTTTTGAAGCTGTGCGTGGAGGCGGGGGTCTATGTATATCTCCAGACTCCGGTGGTTAATGTGCTTAAGGCAGGGGAGCAAATCACCGGCGTGACCATCTGCACCCCTACCGGCATGGAAGAGCTCACCGCTCACACCGTGGTGGACGCGACCGGTGACGGTTTTGTAGGCGCGATGGCGGGAGCCCCCTTTGAGGTGGGCCGGGCGGACGGGCAATGCCAGCCCGCCACCCTGGAGTTTACCGTGGAGCAGATCGACGAAACCTGGCATTTTGCCTGCTACGGCGGCAGCGACCCGGTGACCCTGTCTGACGGCCGGCGCTACAGCCAGGTATGCAGGGAGGCACACGACAGGGGAGAACTGCCAGAAAACGTAACCATCGTGCGGATCCACTATACCCTAAGGCCGGGGGAAAGAAATATCAACGCAACCCAGGCCAATGGTTTTGACACCCTTACGGTAAATGGCGCCGCGGGGGCGGAATACCTACTCCGAGAGCAGATTCCCCAGGTGGTAGCCTTCTTGCGCAAATACGCTCCCGGCTTTGAAAACTGCCGGGTCAAGTCCTCCGCCACTACCCTGGGCGTGCGGGAGACCCGGCGCTTTGTAGGTGATTACGTGATTTCCGATCAGGATGTGGAGCGCGGCGCCCGATTCCCGGATGTGGTGGTCCACAAAGCCTGGTTCCTTATCGATATACACAATCCCACCGGCGGCGGACAGGCGGAGAAGCATTCCCAGCCCGCCACCCCTTACGATATCCCCTATCGCAGCCTCCTTCCCAAGGGGGTAGAGGGCTTGCTCCTTTCAGGCCGCAATATTTCCGGCACCCACCGGGCCCACGCCTCCTACCGGGTGATGGGGGTCGCCCTGGCTACGGGCCAGGCGGCGGGTATCGCGGCAGCCCTCAGCGCCCGCCACCGGGTTACGCCCCGGCAGTTGGACCATCGCCTGGTTCAGCAGGCGCTGCTGGAAGCGGGCGCGCAGCTGTTTCAGGAAGATGGGGAGGCGTGAATAGCTGTGAAAGAAGCTGAATATCTCCGTATCCTTTGTTATGGCGATTCCAATACCTGGGGAACCATTGGCCGTTGGGAGGAGTCGGAGATACCCTCTCTTCGGTATGAGCCCGGCGTTCGCTGGACCAGGGTTTTGCAAAAAGAGCTGGGCAAGGGCTGCTGCGTGCTGGAGGAAGGACTGGGGGGACGTACCACTATTTACGCCAAGCCAGGCGATGAATGGAAAATGGGCGAACCCTTTTTGAAGGTCGCTCTGCACACCCATCGCCCCCTGGACTGGGTGGTGCTTATGCTAGGTACCAACGATCTGCAAATAAAACAGGATATCCATGCAAACGAGCTGCCGCTGGGCATCAGCCGCATGGTGGATATTGTGCAAAGCTGCGGCAAGACCGGCCGGGATCTAACGCCTCCCCAGGTGCTTATTTTGGCCCCGGTGGAGGTGCGGCCTTCGGACCCCAAAGGCCGAACGGCAGTGTATGCCAAGTTTCGGGGTGAAATCGGTCGCCAACTCAGCCTGCTGTTTCCTCAGGCGTATGCCAAAGTAGCTACGGAAAAGCACTGCCATTTTCTCAACGCCCAAGCGTTTGCCGCCCCCTGCCCGGCGGACGGAGTGCATCTGGACGCCAAGTCTCATGTGTGTTTGGGGAAAGCGGTGGCAGCATACCTGAAAGGGCAGATAGGGCTGAAGGAGGAAAAAAATGAACGACTACCCCGTTTATGACGGAAGTCAAAGCCGCCTATTTATGAAATTTGACAAAGTTCTGCGCTCAGCTCAGGGCATGGCCATCTGGCGGGATCAGGTATTTATTCTCTACGATACCGGTGTCTGCGCTGTATATGATCTGAAATCCCGGGAGGCGAAACCTTTGGCCTCCTTCTCTTTGGGGTCCTTCAACGAAGGAACTCCTATTCGGGAATATTTGAACCATGCCAACCAGTGTATGTTTGGCGGGATTCATTATGAGGGAAACCCTATTCCCCTTTTGTATGTGACCACAGGCACGGGGACCGGTGCAGATGAGGATGGCTACTACTACCGGTTAAGCGTGGAGAATATTGTACAGACCCTCGAGGGCTTTACCGCGCAAACGGTGCAGACCGTCGTCTACAAGCCCTCGGAAATGGCGGGGTTACCTTGGGTTTCTCCCTGCTGGGGCTGTCCGGCTTTTTTCGTGGATACGGCGGATGAAGCACTGTACATTTTTTCCGCGCGGTACCGCACCAAGCGGGGCTGTGTGCCGGAAGGCGAGAAAAACGCTTACATCATCACACGTTTCCCCCTGCCGGAATTAAAAGCCGGACCCTTGATTCGATTGGCCGCAGCGGATATCCAAGATCAGTTTGTAATAGAATCAGATGTGGAATTTACCCAGGGAGGCCAGCTTACAAACGGGATTCTACATTACACCTTCGGCTGCCCCAAAATTGGTTATCCCGACCGGGTGATGGCCTTTGATGTAAGGAAAAAGAAAGCGCTCTATCTGGTGGATCATCTGGACGATGCCTTCTGCGATGAAGAAATCGAATGCTGCGACTGGTATGAGGGGCAATTGCTGTGCAATACCTGCGACGGCAGCCTGTACACCCTGGCTTTGGCAGAAGGAGCGGAATAGCATGAGAGAGCGGGTACACATAAATACCTATGCGCCGGTGGCCGAAGCCTGCGATGTGGCGGTGTTCGGCGGCGGACCCGCGGGCCTGACAGCGGCTGTTTCTGCTGCTCGGGCAGGCAAGAAGACCCTGCTGGTGGAGCGGCTGGGAGCCCTGGGCGGAACGGCCACCATGGGACTTGTGGTGCCCATCAGCGGTTTTTTCCAAAACGGCCGGCAGGTGGTGGGCGGCATCGCTTGGGAACTGGTCAAACGTCTGGAAAGAGAGCATGCAGCCATTGTGGAATGTCCCAAGGGCCATGTGTCCTTTCATGTGGAAACCTATAAGCTGACAGCTCAGCGGTTGTGCCTGGAAAGTGGCGTAAAGCTCTTGACCAACACGACGCTGGCCGATTGCCTTTGCCGGGAGGGGCGGATCACTCACGGCATTATAACTGGCAAAAATGGGTGGGAAGCTGTTGAAGCGCAATGTTTTATCGATGCAACGGGAGAGGCTGATCTATGCCGGATGGCGGGCGTCCCCATGACGCCGAGCGAAGAGAACCTTCAGCCCATGAGCCTGTGCTTTGTGCTGGAGGGGGTGGATACCGAAACGGAACTCATGCGAAGTTGCATCCACCATACGGGCGAGAACAGCGCGCATTCAATGAATCAAAAAATACATGACTATTTGAATGGTTGTGTGGCTCGTGGAGAATTGGAGCAGTTTGGCGGGCCCTGGTTCAACACCCTGGTACAGGGGGGAGCCTTGGTGGTAAACGTGACCCGCCGGGCGGGGAATGGGGCTAACCGGGCGGATATGACCCGAGCGGAGTGCCTTCTGCGGGAGGATATGTTTACCATCGTAGCCCTTCTGCGTCGGGAATTTCCGGAATTTCGCCATTGCAGCATCGTGACTTCCGGTGTTAATGCAGGGGTGCGGGAAACCGAACGTATTCTTGGCATAGAAACCGTAACCGGGGAAAATATGCTGGCGGGGCGGGAATACTCCTGCCCGGTGGCCCGTTGCGCGCATCCCATGGATCGTCACAGTCTTCAAACCAGTGCTCAGACCTTGCAGTATTTCGATTCTGACGCTTACATTCCCCACACAGCGCTGATTCCCAGGGGAATTTGCAATTTGTTGGCCGCGGGCAGGTGCCTCTCCGCCGATGCCGAAGCCTATGCGTCTTTGCGGGTGCAGGCGACCTTGATGGCCGTAGGGGAAGCAGCGGGAGTCATGGCTGCTCAGTATTGCGATCAGGGCGGAAGCTTCGCCGATCTGGATCCAGTGCTGCTTCGCCGCACATTGGAACAGCGGGGGACTATTCCATGCGATAATGCATAAATGCGGTCATATCCGCTGCGGCTATGGAACTGGGCTGTCTGCTTAAATGTGGCCCGATGGACCTAGATACTTTGAGTTATGCGCCGAACGGTGGTTGCTGTCTTTCTTTGCTGGGGGTAATAAGGCGAGTGACCCCTCTCGATTGTCTTGTTGGACATGGGAGGTTCGCCACCATAGAGGAAAGAGTACTTTGGCCGCAAACGAAATGAAAGACGAATTGTTCAGGATAACCATTCACCCTTATTTCCACACTTGATGCGCTGGAATATCCTTTAACATAGCTCCTATACGACTAGCAGTCTTGTCTAACACCAGTTTAGCATATCCTCTTGATGTTAGACAAGACTGCTAGTCGTACACATCCAGAACCCAACAAGCCCATCGCTCTGTGACGTGGTGTTCTTCCACGGCATATTGGACGGCTGCCTTTCGCTTGATCGGGCTTAAAAGTTTTTTGAGTTTACATCCCGTAGAATCGCATTGTCCAGGCTCAGGTCTGCCACCAACCGTTTGAGCCTGGCGTTTTCTTTCTCCAGTTCCTTGAGCCGCTTGGCTTCGTCTGTTTTCATTCCACCGTACTGCTTTCGCCACAGATAGTAGGTTTGCTCTGTGATATCGCTTTGCCTTACCGCCTCCACGATTGTCCTGCCCTGCCCGCACAGCACCTCGGTCTCCCGTAGTTTGATGATGATTTGCTCCACCGTAAATGCTTTCCTTGGCATTGATCCCACTCCTTTGCGTTCATTATACCAGATTGGCTAACTCTCAATTTGGTACAACGCTCGGGGGCAGGATCATTTTCAAGGCCGATGTCCTCAATGGCACGAGTAAGTGTGACAGTCGATTCCTGCCCGGTCTCAAGCAAAAAATACTGGCTATTGAGTGCGCAGTGCCTCGCCACGGTGCGTACGGCAGCAATTACTTCTTGATAAACAGGGTCTTAGGGTTTATCGGGCAAATAACCAACAAAAGTGAGCGGAGATGATGCCAAGGTAAACCGGGCGGTCTTTCGGAGGCAGTCGACTCGGGATGAGCAGGCCTTTTTACGAAGATAACTTTGTTGGAGGTGTCTGCCAGGCCCGCTTTCCTGTACCTGCAATACTCTTTGCGAATGCCTCCCAGTGCGCGAATGGTTTTGATTATGGTATGATAGGGGCGCGTTCAAGGCGCTTAAGCATCAGTTTTGGCTTTACAGATGTCCGTTATGTCCATCTTCATGTATTATTTGGTCATATTATACCCCGTGAATGCAAATGGCGGAAATGACAGTAGCCATGCATGGGAGTACATGATATATTCGGGGCAGAAAACGGCCGGTTGTTACAATTGAAAAGCAATCCGGACCTTGAAGGAAGGGTGCATTCCATGGCAAAACCTTTTAAGCTGGTTTCCCTGCTGCTGACCCTTGTTCTGCTCCTTGGCCTTATGCCCGCAGGGCTGGCCCAGGATGCCTCCGCCCAGCGCACCAAGCTGGTGGTGGCCATTTCCGCACTGCCCACGGTAGAGAACTATGACACCAATTACTGGACAAAGAAGATTGAAGAAGACAACAATGTGGACCTGGAATTCTATCTTTTGCCCAGCGATGCCACGGACGCCGCCACAAAGCTTTCCCTGCTGGTGACCTCCGGCGCCAAGCTTCCGGACATCATCTGCATGAACCTGAACGACCTGACCGCATACGACTACGCGCAAAACGGCATCTTTATCCCTCTGAATGACTATTATTCCAGCGACCTGGCGGTAAACATCAAGGCCATGCCGGAAGCGGACCGGGACTACGTATACCAGAACCTGCGCCTGCCCGACGGCAATGTGTACGCCCTGTTTGCCTACACCCCCTATCCCTGGAACACCATGCGCAACCGTTTCTTTATCAACACCGACTGGCTTGATAAGCTGGGGCTTTCCATGCCCACCACCACCGAGGAACTGCGCACCGTTTTGCAGGCTTTTGTGTCCAACGACATGAACGGCAACGGCAAGCTGGATGAGATCGGCATCGTGGGCTCCACCAACGGCTGGGGCCAGCAGCCCTTCAATTATCTGATGAACGCCTTCCTGTATGCCGATGCCTCCCGCAAGTATATGGCTCTGAGCGAAGACGGCCAGACAGTTTATCCCTCCTATACCCAGGACGCCTGGAAGGAAGGCCTTGCCTACATGGCTTCCCTGTGCGACGAAGGCCTGCTCTCTCCCCTGAGCTTCACCCAGGATTATTCTCAGCTCACCGCCCTGGTGAACGTGGAGGGTGGCATGGCGGGCGTAATCGCCGCCGGCAGCCTGTCCGCCTTTGACCAGGTGCTGGATTCCTACGCGCTGATGGCCCCCTTAACCGGCCCCGAGGGCGTGTGCTTGACCGCGTATTACGCCCCCGCCCCCGTACCCTACTGGTTCATCACCAAGGACTGCGAAAACCCGGATGTAGCCTTCTCCGTGGGCGACTACATGCTCAGCCAGTACAACTTCAACGTGACCAGCATGGGCATTGAGGGCGTGGACTGGACGGCAGACCCGGAAATCGTGAAGGAATACAAAACACCCTTTGAAGACTTGATGGGCATTACCGCAAACCGCGTAGGCCTGACCAATATCTGGGGCAAAGCGCAAAACACCCACTGGCAGGGCGCGCATCCCCGCTACCAGCCAGTGGAAAGTGCCATGCAAGTTGGCTCCATCAAGCGCTCCGAAGAAGGGACAACCACCAACTACACCGCGCAGCATTACGTGATGTATTCCCCCTGCGTGCCCAAGGTGCTGCTGCCCAAGATCACCTATACCCAGGAAGAGACCGACGAAATCGCCAGCATCAAAACTACCATCGACGCTTACGCCTATGATATGGCCGTATCCTTCATCACAAGCGTGCGGCCCCTGAGCGATTGGGACAACTACCTGAGCGAGCTTGACCGTATGGGCCTGGCTGAATACATGCAGGTTACCCAAGCCGCTTATGACCGGGTGAAATAAGGGCTGTCCGGCTCTATGCCAAAGGACGGGGTTATCCTGCTTAAAACGGGATAACCTCGTCCTCAAATGGAGGAAAAAGCATGCACAACCGGCCTGTCTCCCCCGCAAAAAGGAGTTCCTTCCGGCGGGAGTATTTGTCCAGATATCAATTGTACCTGCTGCTGGTAATACCGCTTGTCTATGTCGTGCTCTTTTGTTATGTACCCATGCTTGGGGCGCAGATTGCTTTCAAAAAGTATAACCTGAGCCTTGGCATCTGGGGCAGCCCATGGATTGGGTTCAAGCATTTTTCCCGCTTTTTTGAATCCTACCAATTCCCCCTTGTCATGCGCAATACCATTGTGCTCTCCCTGTACGGCCTTGCTGCTTCCTTCCCCCTGCCCATCCTGCTGGCGCTTTTAATCAACGCCTTTCCGGGCCGCCGCTACGCCAAGGTGGTGCAAACCATCTCCTACATGCCCCATTTTATTTCCACAGTGGTCATCGTCGGCATGCTTCTGCGGCTCTTTAACCCGCGCACCGGCGCGGTGGGCGTGATCTACACCATGTTCACAGGCACCACCATGGAGGATCTGATCGCCAAGCCCGGCGCGTTTTCCCACCTTTATGTGTGGTCCGGCATCTGGCAGGGGATTGGCTGGTCCAGTATCATTTACATCGCGGCGTTAAGCGGCGTGGATACCTCATTGCATGAGGCGGCGGAAATCGACGGCGCCACCCGCTTCCAGCGCATGATCCATATCGACCTGACCTCCATCCTGCCCACGGTAACCATTATGCTGATCCTGGCCGCCGGCCGGGTGATGAGCGTGGGTTTTGAAAAGGTCTACCTGATGCAAAACAGCCTGAACGTAAGCACCAGCGAGGTAATTTCCACCTATGTATATAAGGTGGGCCTGATTTCCGGCACAGGCAATTACTCCTTTGCCACCGCCATCGGGCTTTTCAATTCCGTCATCAATTTCACCCTGCTGATCTTTGTCAACTGGGTGGCAAAAAAAGCTGGCAACAGCAGCCTGTGGTAAGGAGACGTTTATGAAAAAGAGCACCGCCATCCGTTATTGCGCCTCCGACCGCGCCTTTTTTACCATTACCGGTGTTGTCCTGACCCTTTTGATCCTTTTGGTCAGTTATCCCATCCTGTATGTGCTGTCCGCCTCCTTCTCCTCGGCCAAGGCCGTTACCTCGGGCCGGGTGCTGCTATGGCCGGTGGATTTCAGTCTGGAAGGGTATTTGGCCGTGTTCCGTCATCCCAAGATCATCCCCTCCTTCTTCAACACAGTTTTGTATACGGTGCTGGGTACCATCATCAATGTTACTACGGCCATGCTCTGTGCCTATCCCCTGTCACGCAAGGACCTGAAAGGCCGCGGGCTGCTGACGCTGATCTTCACCTTTACCATGTTCTTCAGCGGCGGTCTGATTCCCACCTACATCCAGGTGCTTCACCTGGGGCTTATCGATACCCTGTGGGCCATGGTGCTGCCAGGCGCGCTGTCGGTATACAACATGCTGGTCATGCGCACGTTTATCGAATCCAATATCCCAGGCGAAATGCTGGAGGCCGCCTCCATCGACGGCTGCAGCGACACGCGCTTTCTTATGCAGATCGTACTGCCCCTGTCCAAAGCGGTCATCGCCGTGGTGGCCATGTTTTCGGCCGTGGGCCATTGGAATTCGTACTTCAACGCCATGATCTACCTGAACACCGCAAGCAAATATCCGCTGCAGATCATCCTCCGGGAGATCCTGATCATGAATCAGGTGGATCTGAACATGGTCATGGAGTTCCAGCAGAAGGAGGCCATGACCAACCTGGCGGATGTGCTGAAATATTCACTGATCGTGGTGGCCACTGCCCCCATTATCATGGTGTATCCCTTTATCCAGAAGTATTTTGTCAAGGGTGTTATGATTGGTTCCGTCAAAGGATGAATCACTTTTATTTGCAGGAGGAGTTATTATGGCCGGCTGGGCAAATCTGCACGATCTGATCAAACGGGAAATTGGCCTTCAAAAGCAGCAGCAGGTGGACGCGGAGGCATTTTATGATAAACTGGAACAGGCGGGCAGCGACGAAAGCGCCATGATGGCGGTGTACGCCAAAATCATGGCCCTGCCCAAAAACCAGGCTCTGGAAAAAGAGGAGCCCGATGATTGGGAAGGCATATTTGCCCTTGCACCCGGTCTGAAGGAAACATATACCCTGCCCGCAGGGGAAACAGCGCTAAAAGACCGGTTCCTTGGCGCCTGGCTGGGCCGCTGTGCAGGCTGTGCCTTGGGCAAGCCCATTGAGGCCGGGCCTTACATGGGTGGCAGCGACGGCAGGACTGGCGCGGAGAACGTGAAACTGTGGTTTGAGGGCGCCAATGCCTGGCCCATTGCAGGCTACACGCCAGAACACTCCCGCGCGGAGGAAACCCACAGCCTGTTTATTTCCCAGGCGTGCCTGAACAGCACCAGGGAGCATATCTCCTTCATGGAAACGGACGACGATATCCGCTACACCATCCTGGGCCTTAAACTGTTGGAAGAAAAGGGCACGGATTTTACAAGCTTTGATGTGGGCAAGCTTTGGCACGCCCACCTCCCCTACCGCTTTGTCTGCACCGCCGAGACCCAGGCATATTTGAATTTTGCCCAGGCGACCCACCACCACGAAACCACACCGCCCGCCGACTGGCCCGAGAAAGAAAAATGGGTACGCACCTATTTGAATCCCTGCCGGGAACTGATCGGCGCGCAAATCAGGGTGGACGCCTATGCCTACGCGGCGGCGGGAGACCCCCTGCTGGCGGCCCGGCTGGCCTATCAGGATGCCTCCTTTTCCCATGAGCGCAATGGCATCTATGGCGCCATGTTCATCGCCGCCGCCATCGCCGCCGCCTTTTCGACCCTCGACCCCCAAAAGATTGTGGAGGCCGGCCTGGCTGTCATCCCGGCCCATTCCCGCATGGCCCAAGCGGTAAAAGAGGCGGTTGGCCTGGCTGGGCAGGCCGCGGACGCCTATGCCCTGGCTCTTGAACTGTGGGGGCGCTTTGCCCACTTCGGGCCTGTCCACGCCATCAACAATACCGCCCTGTGCGCTGCCTCATTGATCTATGCCAAGGGCAATTTTGACAAGGCCGTTACCACCAGCGTGCTGGGCTGGGATACCGACTGCAACGGTGCGACGGTAGGCTCCATCATGGGCGCGGCCTTGGGGGCGGACAAGCTTCCCAAAGCGTGGACCGCACCGCTGAAGGATACCATCTATTCCGGAGTCCCGGACTTCCACCCCATTGCCATCAGCACATGCGCGGCGCGCAGCTATGAAACCTTTTTGAAAACAAAACACGGGCAATGATGCCCGGGGCACACCGCCCTTAACAAGGGAGGAACAGGCATGGACCAGGGAAAAAGCTTTCTGCCCATCTTTTTCAGGCAGCTTTTACGCTACCTGAGTGTGGCCGTTATCCTGATCGTATCCTGTTTCTTCCTTGTATGGCAAACTTATCAAAATGCCCGGCAGGCGCAGATCCTTTCGGCGCAGGCAAACCTTGAAAAAGGACTGGCGATCTTCAGCGGTCAGGCCGCCCGCGCCCAGACCATCGCCGGCAACCTGCAGCAGAACGAATACTTTATGAAGGTAACGCTCATCAAGGGCGAGCCTCGCCCGGACGAGCTGATTTACCTGAAAAAGGTACAGGACCTAATCAAGCAGTATATCCTGTCCAGCCAGGTGGATGAGGACATGTTCCTGCTCTTTCGGGAAAACAGCTGCCTGGTAACCATGAACCTGTGCAGCGATCAGCTTTCCTCCTTTTACCCCGCGCTGTTTTCCTACGGCGGCATGGACGCGGAAGCCTTCCGTGCGGCCGCTTTCGAAAACGCCGCGGGGTTGCGCTATTTAGGCACTCAGCCCATCTATTCCCACTACTCCTCCGGCAAGACCTACACGGGTCTCACCGCCCTTGTAAACGTGATGCCCTATACCACCAGCAGACCCGTTTGCGTGCTGGGGATCATTACCCGGCAGGAGGTGTTTGTAAACGGTTTCCTGGAAGCAGATCAAAAAGCCGGCGGCTTTTTGCGGGTAACTGCCCCGGATGGATCCACCCTGCTGTCCTATGGCTATGAAAAGGGCATGGAGCGGGATACGGGGCGGTATGTGGTGATCTCCAAGGCAAGTGACGCAGGCCTGACCGCCATGGTGGGCATCCCCGCCCGGTACATTTTGAACAACATCCGCGCCACGGTGCAAAGCGCCATTTTGATTACCGTGCTCAGCGTACTGGCCGCCATGCTGGCCGCGCTGATTCTCTCCATCCGCATGGCCAGGGCTCTGAAGCCCATTATCGATACGGCGTACAAGCAAACCCACCGTCGCTTTTCCAAGCAGAACGAGTACGGCTATATCGGCGACGCCCTGCGCCTGATGGGCGTGCAAAACGCCGAGCAGGCCCGCCGCATCCAGGCGCTGCGCAGCTCGGCGCTCACCTGCGCGGTGGAAAACCTGCTGATCATGGGCGTATATTCCAAGCGGGAGGAGAAGGAAGCGGCCGCCCTGCTGGACCAAGATTTTGATGCCTTCCAAGTCATGCAGCTGCGCTATGACTGCGAGGATGCCAAAAGTGAAACGCAGCTGCTGCTGTTTGTGGAGCAGCAGCTAAATAGCCTGGGCCATCAAAAGCAAGTGCTGATGCTGAACACCAGGTCCCGGGAAACCACGCTGCTGTTGTTTTCCCCCGATGATTCCCTGCTTCAGGCAAGCAAGGAACTGATTGCCTGCGCTCACGGCGCGCTTCCGGACCAGCCGGCCATCCACATTGGGCTGAGCCGGGCGGCCTCAGGCATCCGGCAGGTACGCAAGGCCTATCTGGAAGCCAACTACGTGCTGTATATGAACTGCGTGGGCGGCATCAGCGGGGCGTGGCGGTACGAGTGCAGCCCCCAAAGCGAGGAGCAGTTTGACTTTTCCCTGCTTTTGAAATTGAACGACCTGATCCTGCGGGGCGATACGGGCGGCGTCAGCACGCTTTTGCAAGAGGTTATTTTGCCGCCCGCGCTCGCCTCCCAGCCGGAGGCGGTAAAGATGCAGCGTTTTTACCTGCTCAGGCAGATGCTGCAAAACATTGAGCAGTCCATGCAATCCGGCGGGGAGGAGGCCTCCCTCCTGCCGGTGTACCAGGCGGGCGTGGACATCAGCGTGCAGCTGGAGGCCCTGAGCCAATCCGCTCTGGCCCTGTGCGCAATGGTTTCGGACCGCCAGCACAAGGGCAATCTGGAGCTTAAGCAAAAGGTAGAGCAGTATGCGCTGGACCATGCTTTTGACCCGGGGTTGAACGCCGCCATGATCGCCCAGGCCTTCATGATTTCGGACAAATACGTGTTTGCCCTTATCAAGGAACAGACGGGGAAAAGCCTTGGCAGTTTTCTGGAAGATGTACGCCTGAACGAGGCCGAGCGGCTGCTTTCGCAAACCTCCTACTCCAACGCGGCCATCTGGCAGCAGTGCGGCTTCGGCAGCGAAAACACCTTCTACCGCGCCTTTTCCAAGCGCAGGGGTGTTTCCCCCTCCCTGTGGCGCAAAAACCAGGGGAAAATATAACCGGCCCTTGCGGCCGGAGAAAGGGAGGAGCGGCGTGCCTGTTTTTGTTGCCGATTCCTTTTTAAAGGAGCCCGGGATTCTGCTAAAAAGGCAACCGCCCCTTGAAGCCGCTCTATTAAAGGCGGCAAAGGAGGCGGCTAACGGACCCCTGTACAGCGTGGCCTGCCACCGCGCGCCCGCCGGCAGGCCCAACGATTATTACAGCCAGGCCCCCTATTGGTGGCCGGATGCGCAGGGGCGGTATGTGCGCAGGGACGGACAGGTCTATCCCGGCCGGTTTACGTGCCATGTCCAGGATATGAACGCCATGGCGGAAGCCGCCCTAACCCTTGCACAGGCGGGTTTTTACCTTGATAAACCGGGATACAGCCTTCGGGCCGGGGCGCTTCTGCGTGTCTGGTTTCTTGACCGGGAAACGCGGATGAACCCTAGCCTTGCTTATGGGCAAGGCGTCCCCGGTGTATGCACGGGAAGGTTTTACGGCATCATCGACACCGCCGTCCTCTTGAAGGCGGTGCATGCCACCGCTTACCTAAAGGAGCAGGAGGCGCTTGTTGTCGGGCTGCGGGAGTGGTTTGCAGCTTACCTTGATTGGCTGGTCAACAGCGATTTTGGGCGGCAGGCCAAAGCCTACCACAACAACCATGCCGCCTGGTGGCACGTACAGGCCGCAGCCTATGCCGCTTTTACCGGGGCTTGGGGCATTTTCGACGCATGCCTTGCAAACTTTCTTGATAATGTGCTGCCCCGCCAGCTGACAGCACAAGGCGCCTTTGCCGATGAAATCACCAGGGCCGACGCGCTGACCTATTCCCTGTTCAACCTGGAAGCCTTTGCACTAATGGCCGAGCTTGCCTATGTGCAGGGAAAGGGCCTTGCCCTGTGGCAGGCGGAAAAGGGAAAAGGCCGCAGCATCCGCGCGGCCTTTGACTTTCTGCTTCCCTATCTTCTGGGCGAAGCTCCCTGGCCCTACGGGCAGGGCACGCCGCTTGGCTTAACGGCGCTGCTGCCCCTGCAGCTCGGAGCCCTGCGCCTTGAGGAGCCCCGGTACGCAAGGACCAACCGGCTGCTGGGCGCCGGCTCCAATGCGCCCTTCCCCGTCTGCCGCATCGGCGCCATGTGCATGCTGCCGGGCTTTGATATCCAGGAGTCCGGAAGGCAACGCTCCTGGGCAGAATGAGCTCATACAGGGGATTTTGGGCTGTCAAAGCGCTCTCCTTATTTTTCCAACGCCGTATAAGCGGAAAAAACCCGGAGACAAAAGGTCAAGTCCCCGGTGCGCCCCGCCCGTTCCACAGCGCGGCCTTCCGGTCCAACATTTCCCCGATCCTTTTTATGTACGCTTCAATATTGCTTACGTTTGGCGAGCTCAATGCGCCCTTCCCCGCCAAACACCCGCTTGGAGATGGCCCCGGCGCCCACGGCCAGGATGCTTGTGGTCTCCTCCATGATGTCCACGTTGTACAGGCATTCATGTCCGGCCTTTGCGTAGCCCACGTTTTCCTTGTTCCCGTCCATGTATTTTTGGCGGTACAGGTAATACGGGCACAACCCCATCTCCCCGGCAGCCTGCGCGCCCAAACGCACCATGCGGGCGGTCTGCTCCCCATCGGGCAGGTGCGTTTCCCACAATCGGAGAAGGCTGGCGCGCTTTAGGGCCAGGGTATGGACGGTAAAGCTTTCCGGGTCGTGTTTTTGGCCCGGGTAAGAATCGGTTGAAAATCATCCACCGTTTCGCCAGGCAGCCCGGCTATTTCATGGAATTGATCTGCTGGGAATCCGCCATCATAAGTGCCCAGATACCTAGATCCCCCTTGTAGCTCCCATATACGACCAGCCCCTCAGGCCATAGGGCAGAAAGTAGGAGGTGGGCTGGACTTCTTGCTCGGTAGGCAGCTTTCGAAAAAAGTGGCTACAATAAGTCTACATCTGAGCCTTTCTCTATGCCGCCTTGCCGCTATTCCTACTGTTGAGCAGGCAGCGTCCGTTCAGTACGAAAACACCAACAGCAATGGCCACATACACAACCGCGATGAGGAGTGCAACAGTCATGACACCTGGATACTGTCCAGCAAATTTGCCCGCGGCTTGATGCTCCTGCCAGATGCCATAATACGCCCATGCAAGGGGCAGGGTCAGTGCCGCGTTGCGAAGTCTAAGCTGAATGAGAAGGGTGAGCGCCAGCGCGATGATAAGAATCAGCACTGCCCACGCGTTGGGGGCCAAACCAAATCCATTCCATTTCAACTGCACCAGAAAGGCTGAAACATTAACTACTGTTGCAATGATCAGCCAGCCATTGTACAACCCGAATGCCAACGCGTTCACCTTCTGCCCGATCCCTTCCGGCGCTTTCAGCCGCCCGTTAAGCACAGCCAGGCTCATAACCAACAGGAGGATGAGCAACGTGGAAACGCCGATCCACTCGAAAGAGAAGGCAGTAATCCACAAAATGTTTGCAACGCTTGATACCCAGAAAGGCAGGCTGATGGTGTCGATGAGCTTGGCGGTCTTCTCTTCTCGGTGCTTAACGATCATGTAAATGAGAGAGATCAGCAAAAGCGTGTAGATGACCCCCCAGATGCTGAAGGTGGAAGGGCTTGGGGTGATCAGCGTTGGGTAGGCATCCGACACTTCCTTTTGGGACATGCCATTGATAACTCCGAATGCACCGAGTGCGTTGAAACCGATGGTAAGCAAGAAAAGCCCTAAGTTTAGCCAGACTTTGGCTTTGGCGGTCATTTTTAAATCCCTCCTCATATCTGGGTTCTTACCACATTATACCACGGTCCAGTTTGTGCGAAACAAAGTGGGTCGAATGCCCTGCTCCAATTCGAAAACGCAAACTGGCAGATTGCTACGTATCATGAACCCAGAAATACTCCTACAAAATAACGGAACCTCTATTCGCGTTTTTTGTTGACAGTCTTGTAGTGCGCAACTTGGAGTGCAGGATATTTTCGTAATACTGCATCGCAGCCTAATGTGGCTAATTGACTTGGTAATTGATAACAATCGCCACTAGTCGAGGATTGGCACCGTTTTCGGTGATGTCCGCCGCCAGCTCGATAGTATCATCTGCGGCTACAGTCGTTCACACGCATGCCCACAGCAAAATTCAAAAATGCTCTTGACAGCATACCGGTATACCGGTATACTACACACAGCAGATGCAGCGAGGCATAAAGTCGTTCCGCGAATGCTGACGCGCTGCTGAATGTCTAAAAACTACGTATGGCGAGGAGCATCAAACGATGAAGAGGACAAAATTCCGCTTCAACCACCAGACCTACCAGATCAGCGAGACGGCGACCTCTTATGTTTTGATGACGCCCGCGCTATTTCTGATGGCCGTTCTGTTCTTCATTCCCTTGGCGCAGGTGTTCGGGATGAGCTTTACGAACATGAACCTCATCCGCGGAACGCAGGAGTATAATGGTCTTGCGAATTACGAGTTCCTGCTCACGGCGCAGCGCTTTTGGCAGGCCACGGCGAACACGAGCATATACTCCGTCATCAAGATATCAGTCGGCCTTTTTTTGGCGGTTGCGACCGCGCTGATGCTGGATATGAAGATCCCGCTGAGAAAACTGATCCGCATCATTTACTTTGCCCCGGTCGTCGTATCGGTCGTTGCCAGCAGCATGATCTGGCTTTGGTTCTACGATCCGGGCATCGGCCCTTTGAATCAGATTCTCAAGGCGGTGGGGCTGCCGCCGCTCAAGTGGCTGTATGATGCCAAAACATCGCTGATCTCCATCACCATCTTCTCCATCTGGCATGGCGTAGGCTATAACGTGGTCATCCTGCTCGCTGGGCTGCAAAGCATTTCCGATACCTATATCGAGGCCGCGCGGGTCGAGGGCGCGAGCGAGTTCCAGATGGTCCGTTACATCAAGCTGCCCCTGCTGGCTCCCACCTTTTCGTTCGTACTGATGATGGACATCATCAGCTCCTTCAAGTCGTTCACAGATGTCAACGTTATGACGCCTACGGGCGGGCCGAACTATTCGACGGGCATGATCGTGAACTATATCTATGAGCAGGCGTTCACCAATAGCCGCATGGGTCGCGGATCGGCGGCATCGATACTGTTGTTCCTCATCATACTGGTGTTGACGCTGCTGCAAAAGCGGATCGAGCGCAGAAAAGCGGAGGGATAGAGTCACAAGCGGTTTCCTGTTGATACGATAGAAGGAAGTGGGAGTGCCCGCCATGAAAAAGGTGAAGAAGTACAACGTTGTACCCGCCGCGCTGCTGTTTATCGGTTCGATCATCATGGTTTTCCCGTTTGTATGGATGGTTCTTTCCTCGTTCAAGACCACGGCGGATGTCGTCTCATATCCGCCCAGATGGCTGCCGAGCGTTTGGGTCACGGATAGCTACGCGAAGGTGTTCGAGCTGGTTCCGTTCATCACCTACTATGGGAACAGCATCTACACATCCGTTGCGCAAACCGCACTGCAGATCACGGTATCGATTTTCGCCGCATACCCGCTTGCAAAGCTGCAATTCCCCGGCAAGCACGCGATCTCGCTGATGCTTAGGTCGAGCCTGTTCATCCCGGGAGTGGTCACGACGATTCCGTTGTTTTTCATCGTCAGCAAGCTCCGCTTGGTCGATACCTATGCCGGTATCATATTGCCGCAGATCTTCAGTGCGTTCATCATCATGATGCTCATCTCCTTCTTTTCCGAGCTACCGAACGAGCTGAACGAAGCGGCTATCATCGACGGATGCAGCTACTACCGCATCCTGTTCTCGGTCATCATCCCGAACTCCGTGACCGCGATCACGACCGCCACGCTGTTCAGCTTTTTGGGGCATTGGAAGAGCTACCTATGGCCGCTGATCGTCACGAACCGGACATCGCTTCGCACGCTGCCGATCGGACTCAAGTACCTGATTCAGGAGACCTCCAACGATTACGAGGTCATGATGGCTGCGGCTGTGATGACCGTTGTCCCCGTACTGCTCCTCTATATTTGCTATGAGAAGCAGCTCGTCAAGTCGATCACGTTGACAGGCATCAAGTAGCTTGATTTGATTCTCCGGCGCCGGATCAATCAAATTTGCGATCATCACACAAAAAGGAGGCGACGCTGCCGGTTGTTGACAGAGAAACAGGGCGCGCACGACGCAGAGCATCGGTGTGAACAAAACCTAATGACGAAAAGGAGAAAATCAGCATGAAGAGCAAGAAATGGGTAGCCATTCTAACGTCATTGATGATCTTGGTTGTTATGGCGGGCGTATCGTTTGCGGAAGATGTCAGCTATGCGTTCATAAAGCCGACGGAGGACGTGACAATCACCGTATGGTATGCTGTTTCCGGTAAAAGCGGCGAGGCCTTCAATGCCTTGCTGGACGCTTATCAGGCGGAAAACCCCAACATCCATCTTGAGGCTTCCTACTCGGGCGATTATGCCGAGACGCAGGCCAAGCTGAGCGCGAACCTTGCGACCGGAACCGCGCCCGACGTCGTCCTTAGCTCCAGCCTTCCGCTCTATACCGGCGGGCGCGGCAACTTCACGATGGAAGCGCTGATCCAAGACCCCGAGTTCAACGTGGGTGACGTGTATGCGGGCGTGTGGGAATACGCCAAGTACGCGGGTCACATCTGCGCTGTTCCGTTCAGTAATTCCACGCCTGTGCTGTACTACAACAAGCAGATCGCCGCGGCTGCCGGGCTGGACATCGAGAACAACCCGCCTGCGACTTGGGACGAACTCTTTGAGATGGGCAAGACCGCGCAGGCCAAGGGCAACGTCAACAACTCAGATGCCTTCTGGGGCTTCGATACCAACGACCATACTTGGGTCTTCAATTCCATGCTTGGTCAGAACGGGAACACCCTCGTCGCTTTTGAGGGCGACAAGATCATCCCCGTGTTCAACAACGAGCAGGCGCAGGTGGCCGGCAACTTCTGGAAGAAGCTGGTGGACGAGAAAGTGATGCCCGTAGGCGAGCACGCCAACGCTGAGAACGCTTTCCTCGCCGGGAACGTCGCGTTTTTTGCCGCGTCCTCCAGCCGCATCCCGCGGTATGCGAGCAGCGAGACCGTTGAAGTCGGCGCGCTGCCCCTGCCCGCGTTCGAGACGCCCCGCGTTGCGCTTGGCGGCGCGCTGCTGGCGACGTTCTCCACCGACCCGGTGAAGCTGGCAGCCAGCTGGGATCTGATCAAGTATCTCGCCAGCGTGGAGCATCAGTCCCAGTACGCGATCGCGAGCGGCTATCTGCCCATCCGTGCCTCGGCGATGGATCAACAGATTGTTAAGGACGCGATTGCGGCGAACCCCATGTTCGAGGTTTCCTACAAACAGATGGCGAATTCGTGGGCATATGTCTGGTTCGATTACGAGTCGGTCATGTACCAGTGCGTCCGCCGCGCGGTCGAGGCGATCGAGCAGGGTACGGACGTCAAAGAGGCGCTTGACACCGGCGTGAACGAGCTGCTCCGTGAAATGGAATAACAATGAGGATTGGCGGCAGTACGGTTTTATGATAGTATAGACTCGTATCTGTCAGCACGGCACAGGACGGCAGTGCTGGAAGCGGCGCTGCTATCCTGTGCTGGTGAAAGCCGACCGGCTGGCCACTTGAAAATGGCTGAGACACTCTCGATATCATACTGAGCGAAGGGATGTTTGGGAATGATAGGTACAGACTTGGCGGGGCGCTACACAAGCGTGCTGGAGGCGTTCGCCGCCGGAGACGCGATGGGTATGCCGACGGAATTCATGACCAGACGGCAGATCGCAAAGATATATCCGCAGGTAACTGGACTTCTTGACCCGCACCAATCCTTCATCCATTCCAACCTGCCCTTTGCCTCCGTCACCGATGATACGGAGCAGAACCTGTACCTCATCAATGCGTATCGGCGTGATCGGACGATCACCGTGGAAAACACGGCTAACGCGCTGCTCAGATGGGTCGTGGAATGCAACGCCATCGAGAAGAAGTACATCGGCCCCAGCTCCCTGAAGGCGCTGAGAAGCATCGAAAACGGCATGAATCCCTATGTGGCGGGCATATCGGGTACGACCTGCGGAGGCATCATGAGGACGCCTTCCTTGGTGCTGTGCTCGGATATCAGCGATAAGAAGGCCGTATTTGAGAATATACAGATGGGCTGCGTCCCGACCCACAACACGTCGCAGGCCATCCAAGCCGCCGTCGGCTACGGCATGGCATTGCGTGAGACGCTCGCCTGCAATTGCCGCTCGATTGAAGCCGTTGTGAAGGCGGCCTCCGCGGGCATCGACAAGGCGCTGTCATGCCTCAACTACATCGCCTGCGCGCCGTCTTGCAAGGCACGCTTGGTGCGGCTGATCGATACCATCCCCCTGATGAAGACGGAGGACAAGGTGCTGGATGAGCTTTTCGATTTCTATGGGACGGGTCTGGAATCCATCGACACCTTTACCGCAGTGTTCGGGATATTCCTGTTTGTGAAGGAGGACGTTTTCCGCGGCATTTGCATGGCGGCGCGCGTCGGCGGCGATACTGATACGATCGCTGCCCTGGTCGGCGCGCTTTGCGCCGCGTATGCGGGCGCGCACAACATACCGTGGGAGATCATCGACCAGATCGAGCAGGCGAACCAGATTGATCTAAAAAAGGCGGCACAGGATGCGGCTGACACATTTGGAGGTAAGCGCTGATGAAACTGCTGGTTGCGAGCATCGACGCCATGTTCAGCAGCGACGTCGATATCCTGAAGAGTCAGGAGCCTTGGCAGCGATATGACCCGCATACCGTTGTACAGAGGGATGTCGAGCCTGTGTATCCCGCCTTGACCTATCCGTGCCACGCTTCTTTGCTGTCCGGCAACCTGCCGCTGCACCACGGCGTATACCAGAACACGGTGTTTGACTTTAGCAAGCGCTCCCCCGACTGGTGGTGGGATTACGGACTCATACAGGGCGGAACGATCTTTGAGGATATGCGCTCCGCCGGGCTGAGGGTTGCATCGGTGTTCTGGCCGGTCACGGCAAACGCGCCTGTTGATTATCTGATCGGGGAGATTTGGTCGAAGGTCGTTCCCTCCATCGACGTGATGGAGCAGACCTCGTCCCATAACATCAATCACATCATCGAGCGATACCGTGACCGCTTGGACTTCGATGACAAGTATCGGCAGGATGATTACGCGGTCAGGTGCGCCATGGATATCATCGACGAGTTCGACCCCGATGTGTTCTTCATCCATTTCTGTGTTGTCGATCAGATGAGGCACAGGTATGGGCTGCATCACCCAAAGGTGACAGAGGCGCTGACGGCGTGCGCGCAATGGGTTGACAGGATCGCGGAGGCGGCGACCCGGAGGAACGGCGGAAGAATCCCCGGCGTGATGCTGCTCGGAGACCACGGACATTTGCCTGTGGGGCAGATGCTCCATTTCAACACGGTCTTCCAGCAACGCGGCTGGTTCGATCCCGAGCATCCTGACGACTATGCCGTGTATTGCCACGAGGCGGGCGTTTCAGCGCAGATATACGTGCGCGCTGCGGCGCTGCGGCTGCCCTTGGAGGCGCTCTTCGCAGGGATGATCGATGAGGGCAGGCTCCTCTATATGTTTGACAAGGCGGCGATGCGGGAGCAGGGGGTTGACGGTCCGTTTGACTATGTCCTTGAGGCGGCGGACGGATACGCGATTTCCGGTTCGGTCACGCCTGAGGAGATAACGCCCGTGTACTCCAAGTGCGGCGCGTCGGAGATCGGGCAGCACGGGCATCACCCTTCCCGCGGGGACAAGCCGCCCATCGTGCTGTACCATCCGCAGATCGCGCAGAGGCAGACAGGCTTCGGCGGGTCCGTTACCGACCTTGCGCCAACGCTGCTGCAAATGCTGGATATCCCGTCCAGCAGGAAAATGGACGGCAAGGCGCTGCCGACGATGGTTCGCGCATATCGTTCGGTCACGTGAACCGTCGGGACAACCCCATACAGCCCGGGGACAGATCGACCAAAGGAGAAGTGACATGGCGCAAGCACCATTGATTCCCGCATATCAGCCCCTGCAATACAAGGCTTACTACGATTTGATGGCGATGATCGACGAGAACAAGCTAATCAAAGGGGTCATATATTCGGAAACAAAAATATCGAAGGAGTTGGGTATCTCCCGCACTCCTTTTCGCAACGCGCTGCTCCGACTTGTCCATGAGGGATATATCGAGATTGTACCCAGCAAAGGGTTTGTTCTGCTACAGTTCAACGAACGGGAGTACCGCAACAACACCATGCTTTGCAGCGCGCTGGAAACCTACTGCGGCGTTCAACTGGCCTTGAACGCCGACGCGACCAGCAAAGCGGCGGCGCTTTCACAGCTGGAGGCCATCGTCGCCTCCGACGCGGAGGCGAAGGGTGGAGCGCAGTTCACAAAGGAGTTCCATGTCGAACTGGTCAACTCCGCGGAAAACAAACCGATAATGGACGTGTTTGGAACCGCGATACAGAAGATTGCAAACAGGATGGGCGAGAACCCGTCCAAGGCAGAGGAAACCGAAGGCAGACGGGCGGACTGCAAAGCGATATTGGACGCCATCCTTTGCGCGGACGCCCTGCAGATATATGATGCTGTCGAAAGGTATTATGAGCATTGCCGCGTCTCGGCTTGAGGGCCGTGCCCAGACCTTCCTTGATCCCGCAAGGTTCCATCGTGTCCATTCTTGTGGGTACAGTGTATGTTGAGTACACTGAATTTGCCAATATCATAGGACGAAAGATGGACGATTCCCATTCTTCGTCCGATTTCGTCCACCTAGCGTTTTTGGACGATTTTTTCGTCCGATTTGCTAGTGTCAATAGGAGTTCGCGATTTGGGGTTCCGCAAGAGAATCAGGCGGCCCTAAGTAACAGGTTGCGAAGAGCATTTTCACAGAAAAAGGCTCTGGAAACCGACCAGTCTTCCGCTTATTCCATAAGGAAGGTGGTCACCAGCCGGAGGTAGGAATCCTGGTTGGGGAATATCCCAACCACCCGTGTTCGCCGCTGTATCTCCTCATTCAGGCGTTCCAGCATGTTGGTAAAGGCGATTTTGCGGGCATCCAGCTCCGGGAAAGCGTAGAAAGAAAGAGAATCTTCCAGCCCGTCTTCCAGTGTTTGAATCGCCTTTGGGAACTTGGCAGCATACCGCTGCGCCAACGCCGACGCGCACTCTCTTGCCCCCTCCGCGGAGGGGGCAAGCCAGATTTCCTTGAGCTGCCGGGCAAATTCGTCCTTCTCACGGTGTGGAATATGGGCCGGGATATTGCGCATGAAATGCACCTTGCAGCGCTGCCAGGAAGTCCCGGGAAAACTCTCCCGGATCGCCGCAACAAGGCCGCTGTGGGCGTCGGATATGATCAGGACAGGATTTTTCAGCCCCCTCCCTTTCAGACTGTTGAACAGCTGATGATAGCTGGTCTTTGACTCTTCGAGCATTGGCTCGATGGCTAGAACTTCCCGGTGCCCCTTTTCGTTCACGCCGCAAACGACCAGGATGGCCATGCTGACAATACGGCCGCCGTATCACACCTTCTCATACAGAGCATCCACCCAAATCACAGGAAACAGTTGCTCTTCCAAAGAACGTTCCCTGAAGGCTTGCCCCTGCTATTGAGCCCTTTGGTCATTTCACTGGCCTGGCTTCGTGAAAGGTTTTCAATGCCCAGGCTCTTGGCCAGCTTTTCCATCTTATACTATTTCCAAACATTATTTCGTCGTTGCGGCGGTTCTTTTCGCGCAGGGCTGTGTCACCTCCCGTTCAGCGTAGCGCTGCTACGCCTCACTTCGGCTCCTTGCCTTGCATCGAAAATCCCTCGCCGCCATGGACGAAATAATATTTTCCAATAGTATTACGGGTCGAAATCCCCTGCACAAATGCCTCCTGTACGACCTGGGTCTGGGCGGCTTCATTACGTTTGTGTTCCACGATGAAGAATGGAGTATACCCATCGTTTCGTACTTTCGGGATCATCAGATACATTGTCCCCATACGTGTGTCAAGCCGGCGCGGGCGATACCCGCTTCGGCTGCCGGTCCGTTAGGGGCTGTGCTCATTTTTAATTGCCCCCAGTTGTGCTGATACTTCTGCCTCCATCAGCCGCGTACACAGCCATTCCAGCATACTTAGAGCATCGGGTCTGCTTCACCCATACATTGCAGTAGCAATTCCGTGAGATTTCTGGTATCGTTTCTCTTGGCCATTGGGTCTCTCCTCCTTTGTGAATGCCTTGACACCATTCATTCTAGCGGAGCCCCAATGGCTTTGTCATCCATTCCTTAAATTGCGAACTCTTATTGACACTAGCCGCATCCCATTCTTGCGGTTGATAATAAAGCCAAAAGAGCGCTACTTGATTTTGCACGTGTTTTTCCAATAATGACGTTCGCTCGTATAGACGCACGGCTCAAGTGTTCACAGGCAGAGTTTTCATCAAGTATTACAGAAGAACCATTGAGTATGGATGATCTCAATTTCGTAGAGATTAACTCCATGCTGACAGAGGTGATCCAGAGGAGCCCGGTTCAGGGTTTGCAGATGCCGCCCATGACCCACAATACCAAGGTGGTCTTTCCCTACGAGAAAGAAGAACAGGAAAAATTGGTGGCCGCCTTCACCGAACAGAAAGGCAACAAGCTCCGCCTCCGTTATGGATGGGGAGCTGTTCTTATTTTGGAGACAGGGTGCCGGGCCGTCGCGGCGCTGGCGTGGAACGGTGTTGATGAAGAAAAGCGTACACTGCGAGCAAACAAAAACATGGTCCGGGTGGACGGCAGGACCGTCGTGCAGCGGACCACGAAAACGGCATCCGGCATGCGGACTGTTCCCCTGAACAGCAAAGCCATGGAGGATATTCGGAATTTGAGGGTCAGCAGGTGGCCGGCTGTCCTTATGTTTTCGCTACCCAGACCGGGGAACATGTCAGCTACCGGCACTTGCTGACTACCATGGAAAGAGCCTGCGAAGCGGCCGGTGTTGAGCATAGGGGATTACATGCTTTGCGGCATTCCTTTGCCAGCAACCTGTACGCCAGGGGCGTAGAAGTCAAGATCATCTCCAAATTGCTGGGCCATGCCAGCGTCGAGATCACCTACAACCGATACATCCATTTCTTTGAGGGAGATATTGACGATACCCTCCGGCAGGCGGTTGGAGTATGATCTGAAAAGAAAGCAAGTTATAACTGTTATCTCATTCATTAAATACCATCGCAGGACTATCCCATTGTCATTCATATTGAATTCGTTTAAATGCGCCTACAGGATGTCAAGAATAGGCTGTTATGAAAAGGATGTCTGCTTTTCTTTCATAATGCCTTTTCAAATGAGCACCATGAGAATGGTTTTCGTGATACGTATTCTTCTCCGTTTTGATTATCGTCTTCCCCTGCTTGTGCCTAGGTAAAAATGTTTGTATAATTGAATAGACAAAGGTGGCCCCAAACTGCCTGGTTCCGCAGGCCATCCGTCATCCAGGCTATACAAAAGAACATTACCATCCAGGAGAAACTCATGGAGAAAACGAAGCCCACCATAAAAACCATCGCGCGGGAAGCGGGGGTGACGGCTAATACCGTCTCCCTGGCGCTTCGGGATTCCAAGCTGGTCACGGCGGACACCAAGGCCCGGATCCTTGCCATCGCCCGCAGCCAAGGCTATGTGCCCAACGTGCTGGCGGAATCCCTGCGCTCGGGCCGCAGCCGCACGGTGGCGCTGGTTTTCGGCAACCTGTTCAACCCCCTGTTCGCCATGAAAACGCAAAAGATGGAGCACCTGCTGCGCACCCTCAAATACCAGGTGCTTATCCTAAACAGCAACGAGGACAAGGACCAGGAACTGGAGGTGATCCAAACCGCCATCAGCCGCAAGGTGGACGGCGTGGTGTTCTGCCCCAGCCAGAAAAGCCGGGAGCCCCTGGAGCTTTTAAAGAAGCACGATGTGCCCTATGTGTTGGTGGGCCGCAACTTTGACCAGATGCAGGAGGACGCGGTGGTCTGGGACAACGAAACGGGGGGCTACCTGGCCACAAAGCACTTGATTGAGCAGGGCTGCAAGCGGATACTGCACTTAAGCGGCGCATCCCACGTGTCCACCAGCCTGGAAAGGTTCCGGGGGTATGAGCGAGCGCTGCATGAAGCCGGCATGGAAACGGACAAACGGCTGCACATATGCCCCTTTGAGGCGGAGGGAGGCCTTGTGCCGGCGCTGAAACGGGCAGAAACGGATTTTGACGGCGTGTTCGCCTTCAGCGACATGATCCTGTGGGAGGCGGCCTGCCACCTGTCCGCCAGCATCAAAATGGTGGGATTTGACAACATACAAAGTTTTTTTGCCGTGCCCATCAGCTATTCTTCCATCGCCGCCGACCTGGACAAGGAGACGGAGCATGTGATCGACCTGCTGCTCAAGCGCATTGAAAATCCCGGCCGTTCCACCCAGAAGGTGGTGCTGCCGGTGCGCCTGGTGGTGAGGTAATGTTGCGGTAACAAAAAAACCTGCGGGAGGGCATAAGCGCCGCTCTCGCAGGTTTTTATTAAACAAATAAACAAGGTGTGTGTTTATTTCACCTGCTCGGCCCAGATGAATTCCATGCCAAAGCCGGGCTTTTGGGGCACGGTAAAGATGCCGTTTTGCAGCTTGTAATCGCTGTAATCGATGCCCTCGGTGTAGCCCAGCACCGTTTCCACAATGGGGATGTGGTGGGGGTAAGCCGCGGCCAGGTGGGTGCAGTAATTGGTTTTGACCACTTCGCCCCAGGCGTGGGGGGAGGACAAATACCCCAGGGGCACGATCTGCTTGAGCAGTGTGCGCCAGGCGGTGAACCCATACCCGCACACGTCCGGCATCCACACATCCAGCAGCTTCTTTTTCGCCAAATCCAGCAACAGCGGGATATCGGTAAAGGATTCGCCGTCGGCCAGCAAGGTAAACGGGCGGTTTTTGGCCATGTAATCCTTGAGGGGGCGGTTCAATTCCTCGCACTCCCTAAAGGGCTCCTCCAGCCAGTAAAGGGGCGTGTCATCGATGCCGTCCATAAAAGCAAAGCAGTCGTTGAGGGTATAGCCGTCGTTGGCGTCCACCAGCAGCGTCACGTCCGGGAACGCCGCGTGGATGGCCTTCACGATCTCTATGTCCCTGGTAAGGCCCGCATCGTGCTCCATCCACATGTGGCCGCGGCCGATTTTGACCTTCATGTTGCGGTGGCCGGTTTCATAATCCTGGGCGCAGTCTTTGAGAACCTTGTCCGGCCCGAAGGGCTTGTCCTCCGGGATGATATCGTTCATATAAATGGCGCCGTCGTAAGCTTTCACATGGGTGACGGCGTTGGGGTTGATCATGCGGCTGACGGGAATACCCAGTATGCATCCGGCCAGATCGTGCAGCGCGATGTCAAAGGGCAGCAGGGTTTCGTCCAGGATGCCGGTATCGGCGCGGAAGATGCTTCCCAGGGACACGTTGTACAGCTTCTGCTCCACTTCCTTGGCCTTGTCGATGCTCCTGGTGAGCGTGGCCCAGCCACTTGCGCCCTGGTCCGTTGTGAGTCTGGCAATTTTCAGCGAGCCGCCAAAGCCGTGATACCCCTTGATGGCGTTTTTCCCATGGAGTCTGGGATAGATGGCGCGGGGCATAAAATACTCCACCCTGACGATCTTGTGCCCGTCAAGGCTCCGCTGCCAATCCTCGTAGAGGTTCATACATTTCTCCCTTTCCTATATCATCCCGTTTCGGGGTATCCGCTTTATGAGGGGGGAGCGGGGATGGCCCCGCTCCTCCGTGATTAAGCTTTCAAAGGTATGCTTATTCCAGCTCTTCCTTGGCCTTTTCGGCGATGCCAGTGAGCTTGTCAATGATCTGGTCAGAGGGCATATTCTCCACTGTCACATAGGCCATAACGTCCTTTCCGCCGCCGCCGTCCGCGTTAAAGATCGCTTCCCACTTGGCGGTGGGGTGGAACCATTGGGTGGTGGCAATGATCTCCTTGCCGGAGAGGTACACGTTCCAGTAGGCTTCGCGGGCCTTTTGGAAGGCCTCAGCGTCCCACACCACGCGGTAGGGGGGCAGGTGGCCGGGGATGTTGTTGCTGAAGTAGGTCACCAGGGCATCCTCGCTCAGCCAGAAGCGCAGGAATTCCTTGGCCAGGTCGACGTTGGGGCCGTCGATGACGCCGATGGCATGGGTCGACGCACCGGCGCCCGCGCCTTCCTCAGCGCTGCGGTTCATGGGGATGGGGGCAACGGACACGTATCCGTCGGTGAACCAGCTTAGGCCCTTCTCCTCGATCACGGTATTCAGGAAGGAGATGGAGGTAACCATGGTGGCGCCCTGCTCGGCCAGGAAGGACAGGCGCTGGCCTTCGTTCATGAAGGACACGGAGCCGGGATAGCAGGTGTCATAGAACAGCTTGCGCAGGAATTCCAGGGTCTCGGTGGTCTTTTCGCTGAAGGTAAGGTTGCCTTCCTCGTCCCACCAGTAGTCGGCGTTGCTGCCGCGCAGGTCGCTCATGGGCCAGCCTTCGGCAATGCCCAGCACGGAGCCGTAACGGTCGACCTTGCCGTCGCCGTCCACGTCACGGGTCAGGGCCTTGGCGGCTTCGTACCATTGATCCCAGGTGGTGGGCACTTCAAGCCCGGCCTCCTTGAACCAGTCGGCACGGTACCAGAAAGCGATGGGGAAGGTGACCAGGGGCACGCCCCAGGTGCTGCCATCCATGCGGTACAGGTTCAATTGCTTCTGGGACAGCCACCAATCCTCGCCGTATTCGGCGATCACGTCGTCCACGGGCGCGGTGATGCCCATCTGGCCCCAGGTGACCACGTCGCCGGGTCCCCATACGAAGATCACGTCGGGCAGCGTGCGGGCCGCGGCGGCGGTTTGAATCTTCTGGTTGATGTCGCCGGTTAAGGTGGTTACTTCCACCGTTACGCCGGGATGGGCTTCCTCGAACATTTTGATAACCATATCCCGGGCAGCGGGATGGGGATCACGGACCACCACGTCCCACAGTTTCAGGACTTGCGTCGTTCCGCCGGCGAATGCGGCGGTGGCGAAGGAGGAAAGCAACAGCGATGCCATGAGCAGGAAAACGAGTACCTTTTTCATGCGTGTTACCCCTTTCATTAATAGAAGTGTCGTGTCAGGCGGTTGCGGGTGACGCTCGTCTTCTCTCCTTTCCTTTTTGTTTCAAATGGAAGGCGCCGGCCTGATCCTTTGCAGCGCCTTGGTTCACCCCTTGACGGCTCCGGCGGAAAGCCCGCCCACGATGTATTTCTGGAAGTAGAAGAACACAAAGAAGATTGGCACCATGGCCACGAAGGCCGCAGACATCATTTCGCCCCACACCACGCCGATGTTCTGGTTAAAGTACAGGTACAGCCCTACCATCAGCGGTTTGTACTTCTCCTCGTCGATGAGGATGGAGGGCAACACGTAATCGTTCCAGGAGGCCAGGAAGGTGTTGAACCCCACCACCACAAGACCGGGGATGGCCAAGGGCAGCACGATCTTGAGTATGATCTGCATGCCGTTGCAACCGTCCAGCCGGGCCGATTCCTCCACGCTTAAAGGGAGGCCCTTGATGAAGGCCTTGGCGAACCATATCCCAAGGGGCAGGCTGGTGGCCGTCTGGAAAAGCACCAACCCCTGGAGGGAGTTGTTAAGATGCATGTTCACCGCCAGCGTGAACATGGGGATCAATAATCCGATGCCGGGAATCAGGTAACAGAACAGGATCAAGTGGGAAAACATGCGGCTTCCACGGAATGGAACCCTCACCAGGCTGTAGCCCGCGAACAGGCTGATGAAGATGGTGATGGCCGCCGTGGAGGTGGATACGATCACGCTGTTCAAAAAGAAGGTAGGCAGGCCGTACTGGTTGGTGGAGCTGCCAATCTTGCCGCTTAAAACCGTCAGGTAATGCCGAAGGGTAACGGTATTGAAATTCGGCAGAAAATTGGGCGGGTAGGACAGGGTTTCCGCGATAGGGCGGATGGAGGTCAGTATCAGCCAGTAGATGGGAAAGATGACGGTAAAAACCACCAGCACCGAAAAGAGGATGCGCAGCGACCGCTTGGCCGTTTTCTTTATCATACCGCTTCCTCCCCAAAGGTCTTGATGAGGATGAAGTAGGCGACCAATACCGTAAGGATCAGCATCACGCCGATGGCCGCGCCCTTGCCGGCCCGGAATGACTGGAAGCCGATCTGGTAATACCACATGGGCAGCGTGGTGGTGGCCTGAGCCGGACCGCCCTGGGTGAGCAGGAAGATGGACTCAAAGGTCTTGAAGGCGGCGGCGAAGCGCACGATCAAAAGCGTGATCAGCGAGGGCTTGATGGTGGGCAGGCTGATGGAAAAGAAGGTGCGTATGCTGCCGGCCCCGTCGATGCGCGCGCTTTCAAAAAGATCGGTGGGCACCTGCTTTAGGGCGTTTGTCAGCACTAGGATGGAAAAGGGCAGAAAGTGCCAGGTGGCCACCAGCACCGTGGCGCCCATGGCCGTTCTCTGGGACCCCAGCCAATTCTGTACGCCGGTGATCCCCAGCACATCGGACAGCAGGTAGTTGAACACCCCGTAGCTGTAATCGTACAAAAGGGTGAACACGAAGGCGCTGGACATGAAGGAGGTCACCCAGGGAAGGAGGATCAGCGCGAACAGCACGCGCTTTACCTTGAACTCAAAGTTCATCAGCAGCGCGATGCACATGCTCAAAACGATGCTGATCACCGTAACACTGCCGGTGAAAAGCAGGGACCGGCCGATGGCGGACCAGAAATTCTCCTCGGAAAACATCCAGGCATAGTTGTCCAGGCCGATGTAGTTCAGCCGGTCCGGACGCAGAAGGTTCTTGTTGGTGAGGCTGGTCACGATAAGGTCCGCCATGGGCCGCAGAAACAATAGGGCCAGCAGGATGACCGCCGGGGCCAGCAGGGCGAGGCCGAACAGTGTCCTTTTCGTCTTTGCTGCCATACTTCACCTCAATATTAACGTTAATATTTTTCTAAAAAGAAAAAAGTTACAATCTGTGCTTATTTTATCGTCAAAAAGCGCTGCTGTCAAGCAGCCGATTGCTTTTTCTATGTTTTTTACTTGACAAAGTGTGGGAAGATCACCAAACGCTCTGATGGCAGGTACCAGGCGGAGTATAAGGATTTAGATGGGAAGTGGAAATTCATCACTTTCAGCACGGAAGCAGAGGTACTTGAGCACTTCCAGACGGTACAGGCCGCAGCGACATTCACGAAGGGCACCGAAACAGAAAAAGGACAGCCCACGAAAAAGCAGGTAGCAAAAGGCGCCAAAGGGGGACACAGCAAAGCCTGCGGAAAATCTGGTGCTTGCTGATTACGCGCTGAACTGGCCGCAAAAAGTTCAAGCCTGGGAAAATCCCTCCCACTTCATATGCCCGGTACCAGGTTTGCCTCCAACCTCTTTGCAAGGATGAGCTTGCGCACCCATTGTAAGAAGTGAAATACATCACGTCTCTTCAGGTGCGGCGAGGGTTAAATCTCATTCTCCGCCAAAAGACCTTCTGCGCGGACTTTCTGACCAAGAAGATGAAGGTAAACGAGGCTGAATTACCACAATACTATGTGGAAGGTAGCCACCCTGCCATCATCGAACCTGAATTGAGCCGGATGGGGGCGATAGGCGAAGCGAAGGGGGCTGGCGAAACGGAGCGAAGCCCCCTTTTGCATGGAACGGTCCAGCGCAGACAAGAATGAGGATTGCTCAGTAAGCAACCCTAATGTGGTCTGCCCCCGATTGTTGTGCCAAAACGAGCGTTAGGGAAAGCCGGAACTTGGCATGAAAATCCTTGTTACTGCATTGCTGTATCGTAACGGATTCCGGCTTGGCTGTCAAGAATGGCGAAGCTATTCATTTCCCCGTGATAGCCGTGCCGGAATCCGTTATCCTCTACCAAGATGAAACCCTCGTAAATCAATGGCCTCTCTTTACTCTTCTTCATAGTAATGAAGTAGGCAGTAACCAGACATTATTCGTCTTTCTCACGTGCGGGAGGTGTTCCACCGGTGACCAGTCAGTGATTTGGTTAGAAACCAAGTACAACTTCTCAAGCTCTGTCAGGGCGCTGAGCGGGCTGATGTCGGTGATTTGGTTATAATCCAGGTGTAAGCACTTAAGCTCTGTCAGGGCACTGAGCGGGCTGATGTCGGTGATTTGGTTATAATCCAGGTGTAAGTAGTTAAGCTTTGTCAGGGCGCTGAGCGGGTTGATATCGTTGATTTGGTTTTCATCCAATTGCAGCTCTGCCAGATTCGTCATGTCACGGAGCGCGCTGATGACGGTGATTTGGTTGGATTTCAAGCTTAACAATTTAAGATTCGTCAGGGCACTGAGCGGGCTGATATCGGTGATTTGGTTTTTATACATCCACAGCTCTGTCAGATTCGTCAGGGCACTGAGCGGCCTGATGTCGGTGATTTGGTTGTCTGCTAAGACTAAGCATGTCAGATTCGTCAAGGCGCTGAGTGGGTAGATGTTTTTGATTTGGGTATACATCAAGTCGAGATATTCTAGTTTTGTCATGTCACTAGACAGGTTGATGTTTGTGATTTGGTTGAAAGCCAAGTGTAACTCTTTCAGCTTTGTCAGGGCACTGAGTGGGCTGATGTCGGTGATTTTGTTGAAAGCCAAGTCTATGTATGTGATATTTGTCAGGGTACTGAGCGGGCTGATGTCGTTGATTTCGTTGGCTTTCAAGACTAAGTATGTGAGATTTGTCAGAGCACTGATCGGGCTGATGTCTTTAATATGGTTCTGTTCCAAGTTCAAATACTCTAGATTTGTCAGTACACTGAGCGGTCTGATGTCGGAAATTTTGTTGGTATAGAAATGTAACTTTAATAAACTCGTCAGGGCACTGAGCGGTCTGATATCGGTGATTGGGTTTTCGTCTAACCACAGCTCAGTCAGGTTCGTCAGGGCACTGAGCGGTCTGATGTCTGTGATTCGGTTGTTTCTCAAGTTCAAGAACTTAAGCTTTGTCATGTATCGCAACGACTTAATGTCATTATCCGATAAACCTATGTAAGTGAGCCTCAACTCCGTTAAGCTTGTGGAATACTTTTCTCCGTTAATGACGATGAAATCTGGAATAGCCTCTTGCCGAGACGATGTACTTGTGCCCTTGCGCTTGAATAGACTTAAGATGCTGGACAGCAAATCGGTCTTTTGGGCCATGGTTCTATCACCTCGCTACATTGTTTATCCATATTTTGTGTTTACCATGACGAGCTTAAGGCACAATTCCTCTCGCTTCGGGACGGTCACATAAATCCCTCCCTTGCCTTTATGTTTGTTGCTTTGTCAGCCGTATCTTGTATGCTGTTTCTGCCCTGTGACAGCCTAGAGGCTTGACCGGAGTTCCTTCGCCTCAGCGTCTTTGGCTTCGGTAATTAAAGTTCAGGGGCTCATTATAAGCAAACAAAATTTCGATGATCTCTTTACAGCAATTATATCAAAATATAGTGAAATATGGAACTCTCTGCTATCAGAAAATCTTTTTGGAAAAGTTCGTGACATCACCTGACATCGTCTCACAGATACTTCTCCCCAGATATCTCTGCTTTTTCCGCCCAGAATTTCCCTGACCTATGACCCCAGACCAGCGCTACCAACGTTCCTTTTTACGCAAAATCGCCCATAAGCGCCGAAACCGCCCCTCCAGAACCTCCAGAAGCCTACTTTGCCCGTTGGCTAGGCTCAAAAAGCCTGTTATAATAACTTTCGCTGGTTCTTGCGCATGGAGAGATGGCCGAGCGGTTGATGGCGCTGGTCTTGAAAGTCCAACGAGAGCCAAAAAAGCTTGATAAATCAAAGGTTTTACCGATGCTTGACATCGGTGCTTTGTTGTATTGGGGCTGTTTGATGTCAAATATATGAAATACGTCTACCATCTAAATAACCGGAAATCGGGGGGCAGACTATAATATGAAATCAAATTCAGATGGCGGATTCGCCAACATATGCATCTGACAGGGGCGCACTCGCACCTTCACATCTTAGAAACACACAGCAAGGAAGTTGTGTTTTGATGCCTGCAAATCAGCATAACCCTATAACTGCCATACCGGGCCAGCATGCTGTCCGGAGTACATACGCACGAACATGGCCCATTGAACAATGGAAGCCATTCTTGAAAAAGCGCGGATCTACAAATAGGGCCTTTTTGCTTGATATCACCGTAACTCACACGTGTCTTTATTCCTGGTGATTGCAGGGATAAAGCAGCCCAGCAGCTGTTCTGAGAATGCTCCGCACTCACCGCCCAGAATCATCTGCATCGCCCGTTCATGGGCGTATTTGGGCTTATATACACGCTCGCTGACCAGCGAGTCGTATACGTCCGCGATGCCCACAGCCTGCACATAGAATGGGATCTCATCGCCGCGCAAACCGTTGGGATACCCCTTCCCATCATAGCGCTCATGATGGAGCAGGCAGATATGATAAGCATATTCGGCCCCGATAACATCGTTAGTTACGTGTGAAAGCCACCGGACAATTTCCGCACCGATGACGGTGTGCCTTTTCATGGCCTCATATTCGTCTTTTGTCAGCTTTCGGGGCTGGAGCAAAATCGCATCCGGAATCCCCACCTTGCCGATATCGTGCAAAGCAGACAGGCGGGCGATCAAGCAAATCTGTTCCTCCGTCAGCTTCAGATAAGTGCACCGGCGCATTGCCTCGCGAAGAATCATATCCGTATAGTGCTGGATGTTTTCCAGATGGGTGTGCATTTCCAACGATCTTTGCTCAAAGATGGAAGCCATCAGCCATTTCGCCATATCCCACGGATTATTCTTGAGCTGGTTTATTGAGGATGATAACTCCGTTTGGAAGGCGTGCCCTTTCCAGTTCCACTCATCGGCATCCTGACCCACAGAAAGCATACGGCTTTCCCATAGCTTTTTATCATACGATGCGTTCATGCAAAGGCCGCTATGGAATTGCGGGGGGGCGGAGAGGAGGAGCGCTTTCTTCTTTGGCCAATTCTGCGCGCCGGATAAAATGCCTGGCAGCGGGAGCTGATCCGTCATATCCTGCAGAAGGCATCCGCACATGCCCATGGCATATTGAAAACAATCAATTCTCAGATGCTTCCCGGTGAAAGGGACGCAATCATATAGCCTTTGGCTTTCTCCCTCAAATGCGGTTTTGAAACAGGCGGAAAGCAATTTCCGGTCCGCATTGCCGAACAGCCTGTAGAACCGCTGCCCGATCAAGCTTTCGAATGGAATGCCTGTCAGCCTGCAGGCTGCATGATTGGCGTAGCGGAACGCAAAATCCACAGGAGATCCGCATTCCACAAGCATTTCGATCAGCACAAAAGCGACAGGATTATTGTCATATGCACGCTTCAGCGGCTTGAGACATAACAAACCGTTACCCGCACCTTCCTCCGCATTCATCTGCCACCCTCTCCTTTTTTGCGCGCCACCCTTTTCAAGATGCAATACCTGATGCCGGCCGCCAGCAAGACGCCGGCGGCCGCGCCCAGTACATTCAAAGCGGCCTCATCCCAATTGCAATGCCTTCCCTGAACCCATCTTTTCTGAAATTCATTAAATAAGGCAATGGTTGTACAGGCAGCCAGAGCGCATAGTGCCATAGGCCTGCTCCATTTTGCTGAAACACCGCCCGTTTCCGCGCATGCTATTTCAAGCAATCCGCCCATCACCAAAAATACAAGGATATGCGCCGCCTTCCGCAGCGTTTGATGAAACGTCTCCATATCGACGTTCATACCGAGCCAGCCCTTTGCAAGGTCTGCGATGAAGGCCGCAATGGATCCGCTTAACCGAGATGATTCCGTCCCTGTCTGAACGGACAGAAAGGACGAAAGAGCAATCCAGGCCAGCACTGCCGCCCACAGAATAATTTTTTTTATCCCTGGCCGCCCTTTCTTTTTCACTCCTTCGCCCCCTTCCCCTGGCATGATGCCTTGACGAGCTATACCGTCAGTTCAGGGATACCCTTACCATCGTCATGAAAACCGAGCTGAACCCCCGCTGCCGCTGAAAGCGTACGTCAGTCCCTGAGGAACAGATCCCTGGTATAGATCTTTCCCTGCACATCCTTAAGCTCGTCACTGCGCCGGTTGGCCACGATGACATCGCAAACGCGCTTGAACTCATCCAGATCCTTGACGATGCGGTTGCCCAGGAAGCTATCTTCCTTGAGCGCAGGTTCGTATACCACAACCTCCACGCCCTTTGCTTGGATCCGCTTCGTCACGCCCTGAATGCTGCTTTGCCGGAAATTGTCGCTGTTGGATTTCATGGCCAGGCGGTATATGCCAATAACGGGCCGGCTGTTTGCCGGGTATCCCGCCAATTGCAGGATGCGGTCTGCAATAAAATCCTTGCGCGTACCGTTGGCCTTGACAATGGCCTCTATGATGTTTTGCGGCACATGGTCATAATTGGCCAGCAGCTGCTTTGTATCCTTGGGCAGGCAATAGCCGCCGTAGCCGAAGGAGGGATTATTGTAATGGGCTCCGATACGCGGGTCAAGGCACACGCCATCAATGATGGCTTTCGTATCAAGACCGCGCATTTCGGCGTATGTATCCAGCTCGTTGAAGTAGCTGACCCGCAGGGCAAGATAGGCGTTGGCAAACAGCTTGACCGCCTCAGCCTCCGTGGGGTCCATGAACAGTACGGGGATATTCTCTTTGAGCGCCCCCTCCTGCAAAAGCGAGGCAAAGACACCAGCCGCCTTTCGCAGCCGGAGACTTTCCGGCGGCACACCCAGGATGATGCGGCTGGGATACAGGTTATCGTATAAAGCCCTGCTCTCCCGGAGGAATTCTGGGCTGAACAGGATATTGTCAAAGGGAAGCTGCCTGCGGATGCCGCCGGTATAGCCTACCGGCACGGTGGACTTGATGACGATCACTGCATTTGGATTGACGGCAATCACCTGGCGGATGACGCTTTCCACCGAAGAGGTGTCAAAGTAGTTCATCACGGGGTCATAGTTGGTCGGCGTGGAAACGAGGACAAATTCGGCATTCTTGTACGCCGATTCCCAGTCTGTTGTGGCGGTAAGCTGCAGGTCCTTTTCCGCCAGATATTCTATGATTTCTTTATCCAGTATGGGCGACTCCCGCCTGTTGATCATCGCCACCTTCTCCTCAAGGATGTCCACGGCGGTGACTTCGTTGTGTTGTGCCAGAAGGATGGCATTTGAGAGGCCTACATATCCCGTGCCTGCGATGGCAATTTTCATGGCATAGCCACTTCCCTTCTCTTTTCTTCAGAAAAACCATGGCTTTGTATACATGAACACCCGTGTCATATGCTGTGCATCAAATAGGCGATCTTTTTTCGATGAACCAGCATTGGCACAGCACAATACAAACCGCCCGCAACAACCATCGCTCCTAATCCGGATACCCCGTTTGCGATGGCCATGCTCCGGACCTGATAGCATGCCAAACCGCCGGCGGCCAATTCCAGCATGTATATGAGCATATGTTTTATGCCGAGCATCTGCAATAACCCGCCATGCAGGATAACCGCACTGTAATGGCAGAGAATAACCGTCGTTCCCAACGTAACGGCAACTGTGGCGATGGCCGGTCCAATCATTCCAAGCCATTTGTAAAACGCAATATTGAGCACGGCGTTCACGGCCAAGGAAAGGACCGACAATTTCATCAGCAGAGATGTTTTCCCTTTTGCGCTGAGAACTATGGATACATTTGCGAACTTTATCATATCCGACAAAACGTAAAGGATAAAAATGGCCTTGCCGGGCAGATACTCAGGTGAGTACAGGATTGTGATCGCTTCCGGTGCAAACACGATGCACACTGCTCCCAATATCCATGTTGACAAGTATCCAAGCTGTAAAAAGGCCGAGAAGAGCCGGCGCCCACTTGTATAATCTTCCGTGGATATCGCCCTTGTCAGCAGGGGAATCAATACGGTCATCAGCGAACCGGAGACAATATTGATCGGCAAATTTGCCGAGCAATTTGAATAGATAGCCAGCCGCTCCGTTGATTCAAAATATCCGATGACATATATGTCCAGACTGCGCAGCAGCTGATTGGACAAGATATACACACCCATTGGAAGACTGAATGCCAAAATTTCCCTAAGAAGAGTCCAATCGCATTTCCAGGGGGAAATCCCGAATTTCTTCTGCCTGAATGACCGCCCAAAGCACAGGACCGTCAGCAGGTCCATTGCGATGATGGAGGCCAATATCCATTGAATGTTCTGAGAAAACAGCGTACATATCCAGGCCGCGAGCATCTTGCCCAATGAAAACAGGCAGTTGCGGACGGCGATATGCTTCGCATGGCCAATTGCAATCTGCAAATTCTGCAAGGAGCATATCGCATTTTCGAGGTAGGGGCGAAAAGCAATGTAGACCATCATGCCGCTTAGGTAGGGATTCCTGAAGTATGTGACGACAGCGCCTTCCGTTGCAATCAGCAAAGCAGCTGTAAGCAGGCCAAAGAAGAGTTGAACGCAAAAGATCGTATCGATATACTTTTTCTGATTCTTCTCCTCATGCCTGCTGTTGAAAAAGTAGTTGACGGCATCGCTCAATCCTAAGGCCATAATAGAAGTTGCTGATACTGCCAGCAGATTTGCGGCGGAATATGTGCCGTACATTTCCAGGCTTAGCGTTTTGGACAGGATCATGGTCGTGACCATCCCCGTTCCCAGGGACAGCACTTTGATGACCGAAAGCAAAACCACGGCCGTACCTTGCCCCTTGTTATCACTCATGATCGCTGTCTCCGTCAAGCGGTTTTAGCTGTTTCACGATTTTTGCAGGATTGCCTGCCACAATGCAATAGGGTGGGACATCCTTTGTCACTACCGCCGATGCGGCAACAATGGATCCCCTGCCGATGGTGACGCCTTTACAGACACGGGCAAACTCGCCGATCCACACATTTTCTCCGATTTCGACCGGGGCGCTCGCGGCGCAATCCCAGTTCCATTGCTCACCAAAAAAATCATCGGACAAACTCATTTGCATTCTGGCCTGCGGGTCCGTAGGGTGGTTATTGTTGTCCATGATCCGGACATAACTGGATATGATGGCATACCTTCCCACAATGACTTTATCCATCGCCCCGATTCCCGTATGGTCTCCGATATAACTGCGGTCCCCAATGCGCACCATGCCATTTTTCCCTGCGGACAAGCTGCCCAGCATGACACAGCGGTCACCTATGCGGATGTTCTCCCGTACCCCCGACAGGTTCTTGCAAATGCTTGTCTTATACAGCCGGGTATCCTTCCCGACGAGTGCGCACAGCCTGACCTTTCTTTCTGCGCGCTTGGTCAGAAGATAATTGACCATTTTGATAATCATATTGGCCCTCCATCCTGCCTGAGCATCAGGTTTCCGCCTTCCGCAACTGATAAAACCAGCAGCACATTCAAATAGAAATGATACTCAAAATGTCCATGGGTGGTCATTCCGGTAGCTAGGAGCATCAAAAGCGGAAGGAAGAGCAAGGCGTCGCGCTGCTTTCTGTATGTCCTGACCGCCCATGCCAACAGCCACCCCAAAAGAATGAGTGTTTCCAAAAGGCCAAACAGCACGACCGTTTCAAGAAACAAATTGTGCGCGCGGCTGAAGGCATAGATGCCCCCCGAAAGCGAGGACTGAACGGTCCGCAGCACAAAGTAGTTTGAAAAACCAACACCGCGAAACAGATACATGAAGCTGCTGGAGAGCCAATTGACGTAGTATGCCCACACGTCGAGCCTGCCGGTGCTGAAATCCGCAGTCAGAATTCGTTTTCTGAAGGTGACTGCCCATGCGGTGTCCGCTGTCATGAAATAATCAAAAAGAGCAATGGCAGAAAACAGCACAAGCAAAAATACACCCGCCCGCCACCAAAATGCCTTGCGGTCATTTTTTTGCTTGCTGCTCCAGTAAAAAAAGGCGAAGATGGCCTCCAGAAAAACACAGATCAAGAAAGTCTTTGAATAGGTCAAGATCCCAAAGCATACCATCAATACGATTGCCGAAATCCGTATTGTCCTGCATTTCTGTTCTCGAAAAGCCATAATCAAAACCAGCGCGATGAGATAGATTAGTTGAATACCATAAACGACTGCGTCGCCTACAAGACCCGCGTCCCGTATTGTTATTGATCTTGTGTTATATACATACCCTACCGTATAAATGGACGTCCCTGCCCGAAGCATCAGCCAGCCCCATAAGGAGGAAAAGAGCATGGACAGGGTATATTTGTCGATGATGCCTTTTAGCTGCATCTTGATCATGTTGGTTCCAAACAGCACAACCAGGGGGATCAGCCGGATCACCCATTGGATGTATTCCTTTGTGGCGCTGAAATTATAGAGGGTGGCAAAAACAAGCACGCACAGCAGCAGGAGCTTTGGGGCTATTTGGATATGGTCCCCCTGAAGGAGACAGCGCAGAATCACGATGCCGATCAGAACATAATAGAGGCTGGTTCCGCCGATCTGCGCATTCATAACATTGAAAAAGGGCAGGCAGACATATAAATAGACCCCAGTTTGCGAGTACGGGAACAGGAATCCCAGCCCCAATAGAATGACCGTCACAAGCAAGGAGACCGTGCCCAGCGACCGGTATTGAAAAAAACACAGCATGTTGAGCAGAACATATGCAAATATGTAAAGGCATGTGGTCCTGGTCAACTTTAAGGAACGCGCAACCATCATTTTTCTCCTTGGTAAAATCACGCCATATAGAGCTTCAAATATCCCTCCGCGCACGCCTCAATGCTATATTTTTGCGCGAGTTGCAGGCTTCTTTGGGAAAAGGCTGCGCGAAGCTGCGGGTCGCGCGCCAAGCGTTCTATTGCCGCCGCCAGCCCGTCTTCGTCGCCCACGTCCACTAGCAGCCCGTTTCCCCTGTTCTCCACCACATCCACAACACCGCCGGCCTTCGTGGAAATGATAGGCAGCCCGGCCGCCATCGCCTCCAGGACGGATACGGGCAGGCCTTCGTAATCCGAGCTCATGAGGAATACCTGCGCCCTGTGAAGATGGTCTTCCACATCATCCGTAACGCCGCGCAAGTTTACACAGCCTTCCAACGCGAGCGATTTGCACCGGTCTTCCAGTTCGCGGCGGAGCCCGCCATCGCCCAGAACAATGAGCCGGATATTGGCCTGCTTTTGATGCGCTCTGTGGAACGCGGCCAGCATCAAAGCATAGTTCTTTTCGGGGGATAGCCTGCCCACCGCGATAAAGTCCACCATCCCCTGATCCCCGCCGGAATAGGGGGAGGTCCTTGCAAAACGCTGAATATCAATGCCGTTGTATATGCAGGGTATGCTTTCCTGCGGAAGATGGTAGACCTGGGAGATGGACTTCCTGCATACTTCCGAAATGGCCACGGGTTTCACCTTGCAATGGCGGAACGAGAAGGCAAGCACGTGGCGCACCATAGCATGCCTATTCTCCTTGTCCGCAAGGGAGTGAACCGTATAATACCGCAAAGGTGTGCCGTTCAAAAGCATGGGCAACAAAAGATACGGCATCACCCGCAGGTGCGCGTGGATGACATCCGGCTTGAATTCCTTGATCGCACGGTACAGCTGGCAGATGACTCGCAAATCAATGCCTTTCTTTTTGGATAGATATTGTACATTCACCTCGTGCCGGCTTGCCAGTTCGTCGATAACCGTGTGCCTGCACGGATAGAGGGATAGCACCCTCACTTGGATTTGCTCATCCTTTACGTGCGCCGCGATCTCCACCGCCATCTTCTGGCCACCGCCCACATCCATTTCTGGCAGTACGGTCAGCACTTTTTTCATCGGCATGGCATAACCCCCATAAAATCCAGGATCCCTCGCATGATTACATCAGGCTGGTATTTTTCCGCTTCCAAAAGACAACGCTTCTTCATTTCCTGGATTTCCCCGGGATTTTGGACCGCATGGGCGATCAACTCCGCCAGCCGCTCCGGCCGGTGCCAATCGTAGCAGAATCCGGTTTCGCCTTCCGACAATATTTCTTTGTTATATTTCCAGTCGGTGGCAATGGTCGGCAGGCCCGCGCAAAAGCAATCCGTAAGCGTGCCGGGGAATCCCTCCCCCTGCCAGGTCGTGGGGAATAAATGGAGATAATAGCTTTTCAGCGTGGCCACACTGTCCTGATAAGGCACGCAGCCTTTGTATTCGACATCCGCGCCGCATTCCGCCAGGAGGCGCTTGAAATCCCCGGCGTATGCGTCTTCGATCGGGCCGTAAATATGGAGCCGTACCGTTCCTGTGCCAAGCTTTTGGTTGACTGCTACAACGGCCTTGATTGCTTCCGGAATGCCCTTTGCCTTTGTGACCCGGGAAAAGGTGCACAGCATGAAGGGAGCATGGTCGAAGCGGGGCAGTTCTTCAAGCGCCAGGATGCCGGAGTTCCTGAAGGTGGGAGAAACCTCGGCGTTTTTGATGCACAGTTTATGCAGATTTTCCTTTAGCGACGGCAGTTCCACCCAGTTCACTTCAAAAGCGTTCAGGTATTTCACCCATCGCGGGTGCTCTTCCACCAGCTGGTCCAGGCTCCCCCCGATGACCCGGTGATACAGCTTCCGGCGGAAGACCTTGTTGAGATAATACAAGAATGGCAAAAAAAACGTGAGCCCGTTTCGGGAAAGCAGTATGCAGATATGCGTACTGAGAAACATGCACTTGACCGCGCGGCTAAGGCAGGTGGCGGCGTGATGCTTATAGTCGTATGTATCGGTGCAAAACACCCCGCCCTCAGGCAGCGCTTTAATAAAAGCATCCCGCAATAGCCGCGTCGTCACTGTCTGCCCGTCGTACAGCTCAGCGCCGTCCGCCACCCGGCCGATGATTCCAATCCGCTTCATCTTTCAATCTCCAGCAAACCGCCAAGCTGTGCGTCATACCCAGGCGGGTCCAGAGGCATCATGCCCGCCGCGGGCGTAAGCGTTATTTCGGAAAAATAAATCCTTCCCTCGATCGAGAACAGGTCAATCCTGGCAAACTTGAAATCGGAAGACAACCGCCTGCATACATCCAGCATCTCCGGGACATTTTCAGGCATTGCGATCGGGATATCCAGCGCCGGATAATCCATGCGGTGAAAAGGCGCGACCGAACCGTCAAAATGAAAGAATCCGATCTTTAAATCCACATGCATAAGCCCTTGGGAAATGTAAAGATACCTGGGCTCCCCATGAAAGCAAAAGAATTTGTAATCCAGTATTTTGTCACCGAGATATTTTTCGCAAATGATCTTCCGGGGAATGTGCTTGTAATGCAGTTCGGCATTATTCAGATAGAAGTCTTCCTTCAGCCACCTGTTCAGTTTTTTCGCCGTCTGCCGGATATCCAGGCTTTTTTTGTCGCCGCAGATGATGTTATAGGTGCATCCATGGTTGCACTTTATGGCGAACTGATTGGGCAGAGAATCCCAGGGAATCTCCTCCGCGCGGTCCCAGACGCCAATCAGGTCATTGAGATATGTCCCGCAGCCTTTTTCCTGAACATATTCGCGAACAGCGTACTTGTCGGCGCAAATTGCAGCCAGCGGGTTCTTTGGAAGCTCATAAAGCTTGAGATACTGGATTTTTTCATTGAATGTTTGGGGATGCAGAAGGTTCGCGCGCTTATGCATGATCTTCCGGTACATGATTTTTGACGCGGCCACCGGCGACACCCGGCAAACTGTCCTGCGCATTTGCCTGAGCATGGGGTTCATTCCATTTTCCCTCCCATATACCGTTTTGCTTCCTTAAAACAGTCTGCAGGAGACGAAACGAACGCCTTCAAAGCATACGGGATAGCCCTTAGTAACTGTTTCCCGCGGGCGCAGGCAAACGCGCACACACAGTAATAGCGAAAGTCCACATAACGGTTTTCCTCCGGGGAAAGGATGTCCTTGTACCGCTTCATCAGCAGATAGATCTCTGTCTGCGCTTCAACGAACTGCCTTCCCACCGATACCCTCTCGCCCTTGTGCAGGTATTGGACCACATGGCACCCGGGCATGTACCCGATCTTCAAGCCCGCTTCAATGCAGCGCAGCATGAGGATAAAATCCTGCCCCCGCTTCACCTCCCCGAACCCCTCGGTGCGCGCAAGCACTTCCCGCCGGATCATATAGATGGAGGTGGGAGCGATGGCATAGGTGATATGCGCGCGCAAAAGGCCTTCCCTTGTGAATTCCTTGACGCGGTCCATCCTCCTAAGTTCCACCAGCCGATCATTCTCATCATTCCATTGAACGTCCTGGAAGGACATGTCCAGATGACGCTCCTGCATAAACTGAAGCTGCGTTTCGATCTTGTCGGGCAGGAAACGGTCGTCATCGTCCAGAAACGACACATATTCCCCGGTGCAATGGCGTATGCCAAGATTCCGTGCCGCGCCGCCCCCGGTTGCGCCGTCTGTATTAATATACCTGACACGGTCATCCTTCAGGTAGGGCGCTATCCGCTCCCATGTCTCCTTTTGATATTCCGAGCCGGGAATGTTGTCATCCACCAGGATTACTTCTATCTCGGGGTAGGTTTGCGCAAGGATCGAGTCCAACGCGCGGGTGATATACCCGCTTCGTTTATACGTTGGCGTGATCACGCTTACCAAGGGCTGCCCCATCTCCACACGGCTCCTTTACAGATTATCCCCCAGCACCCGCATCATCATATGGTCAAACATCATATGGAGGTCTTCGGCGATCTGCATATCGTCAACCGGGACATGCATGGAATAATCCGACATTTCCTTCAGCTTCCCGCCCGAATAGCCGGTAACACCGATCACTTTGGCGCCTTCCCGCTTTGCATACGCTGCGGCCTTTACGACATTTTTGGAATTCCCGCTGCCGGAAATGGCAATAACCAAGTCCTCGGGCTTTAGGACGCCCTGAAGCTGGAACAGGAATACGTCCTCATAGCTGATATCGTTGGCGATCGCCATAACGATGGGGGTATTATCGCTCAGGCAGCGAAGGTCAAACTTTTTGCCGCCAACCTTCTCGGATATCCCTTTGCTGAAGTCGCATACAAAATGGCTGGCAGTTGCCGCGCTGCCGCCGTTGCCCATCACCCAGATGGTGGCGCCGCGGTCCCTCGCGTCCGTGACCGCATTCATCGCCTTATTGATGGCCTCCACATCCAGCTTTTTCACCGTGTCGGTCTCCCGGTCAAAGTAAGCGCAGATGTCCTTTTGAAAATCCCGCACCTTCAATACCTCCTATTCATTTCCCAATTCCAGGCGTCGCCCAGAATCTCTTCGATGCCGCTATGCTCAGGCTGCCAGTTCAGCAGCCGTTTTGCCTTTCTGCTGGATGCCACCAGAATGGCGGGATCGCCTTCCCGGCGTTCCGCCAGCCGGTAGGGCACATTCCTTCCTGTAACCTTCCTCAGCGCCCCAATCATCTCCAGCACCGTAAAGCCTTTGTTGCTGCCAAGGTTGAAGAAGTCGGAGCAGTTGTTTTCCATGATGTATTTCAAACCCAGATAATGGGCCTGGGCCAAATCCAGCACGTGGACAAAGTCGCGGATGCAGCTGCCATCCCTGGTATCGTAATCCGTGCCGAACACGAAAAAGGGCTTTTTGCTGACCGTTGCCCGGATCATTGTGGGTATGAGATGCGTCTCTGGATCATGCGCCTCGCCGATTATGGCGTCCTTGGCGTCGCCGGCTGCGCAGAAATAACGGAAAGCGCAGTAGCGCAGGCCATAGGCATGCTCATAATCCGCCAGCATCTTTTCACCGATGAGCTTGGTCGTTCCGTACGGGTTGATGGGCTCCTGCGGGTGGCCCTCATCCATAGGCGCATACTTGGGCTCGCCGAAGGTGGCGGCGGAGGAGGAAAAGACGAAATACTTTATGCCGTGCTCCACACAGGCATCCAGCAAAGTCTGCATATGGGCGACGTTGTTCCTGTAATAACGTGCCGGACGGCTCACCGAATCCGGAACGGAGGCGAACGCGGCAAAATGGATCACCGCGTCAAAGCCTTCCTCTGCCATCAGCTTATCCAGCAGCTTCGCATCGCCAAAACTCCCTTGTACAAGGCGGCCCCACAGAACCGCCTGGGTATGGCCGTCGCTCAGGTCGTCCAAGGTAACGGTTTCAATCCCCAGCTCGGACAAGAGCCTGTTGGTATGGCTGCCGATGTACCCGGCCCCGCCCGTAATCAGAACCTTCATTATGTTCCCTCCAAGATTGTTTTGACGGCGGCGGGCAAATCGGCGGTTTGGATCGTCCTGGACCCGTAGCGCCTTCCGGCCTCAATATCGCTTGGGCTGTCCCCCACCGTCCATGAATGCAGCCTGTCGATTTCATACTCCTGTTCCGCGGACAGGAACAAGCCGATTTCAGGCTTTCGGCAGCGGCAGCAACCATCTTCGTGGGGGCAGACATACACACCGTCCACATGGGCGCCATGCCTGGCCAATTCCTCGCGCATATAGTTGTGGATATCCTCCACCTCCAAGGAGCTGACAAGGCCCCGGGCAATGCCGCGCTGGTTGGTGACCACAAGCACCAGGAATCCGGCTTCGTTGAGTTCGCGGACCGCCCCGGGGACGCCGGGCAAAAGAATGAACTCGCTTCTGTGCTTCACATAGTCATGGGGTGCCGCTTTTACATTGATCAACCCATCCCTGTCCAAAAAGACAGCCCTATGCAAAATACACCACCTGGCTTCCGTACATATCGATGCCAAAATCCGTCTGCTTGAGCCCGAGGGCATCGCGCACCGCCTGCTGGCGCTCCTCATCGCAATAAAACAAGAGGAACCCGCCACCGCCTGCGCCCAGTAGTTTGCCGCCCTTGGCCCCCGCCGCCAACGCTTTTTCATAAAGGGCATTGATCTCGTCGTTGGAAATCGTGCCGGCCAGCGAACGCTTCTTTTCCCAACCCTGCTGAAGCGCTCTGGCAAAGCCGTCGTTGAATCCGGTTTCCGACATATCGCGGTACATGGCGCAAGCCTGGTTTTTCATAAAATCCAGGGTCTCCAGCTTGGAGCTCGTGTTCTTTTTCTGCTCCTTCAGTACGCCGTCCGCGCTTCTAGTAATGCCCGTATAGAACATCATCAGTTTTCTTTCCATGTTCCGGTAATCGCTCTCGTGCAGGGGTATCTTGTTGTAGCGCACGGTTTCATCGGGCAGGAACTCAAAAAAGCTCAGTCCGCCGTATGCGGCCGCATACTGATCTTGTTTGCCGATGGGATGTTTCAGCACGCCGATTTCGATTTCGCAAGCCAACTCCGCAAGCTGGCTTGCGGATAGGCGCCTTCCCGTATAGGTGAACAGCGCGTTGAGCACACCCACCGTAAAGCTGCTGGAGGAACCCAGACCCGTGCCGGAGGGGATGTCTGCAACGGAAGTGATTTCTATATTTCCAGTAATGCCGGCCATTTTGAGGCATTCCCGCACCAATTCATGGCGCAGTTCGTTTATGTCCGAGACGATCTCGGTGCAGGAATAGCTGACGCGGACCGCGTTGTCGAATTTTCTGTTTACGGTAATATAAATATATTTGTTGATCGCGGTGCTGACCACCGCTCCGCCGTTCACGCGGTAGTAATCGCAAATATCCGTACCGCCGCCCGTGAAGCTCACCCGCAGAGGAGTCCTTGTAATAATCATTTCTTCCACTCCTTCTGTGCCTTTTGATAATTGTCCGGTGTCCCTATATCGATCAAGTAGCCGCTTGTTTCCCAGCCATACATACTTCCCGCAAGGCCGGGCAGCACATCCTTGCCAAAATCGATAAAACCCGTGTCGGGGAACCGGTCGAACAGCCCCTGGCCGGCAATGTAGATGCCCGCGTTTGCCAGGTTGCCCTTGGGAATCACCGGTTTTTCCGTAAAGCTAACGATCCTTGAGCCTGCGTCCAATTCCGCAATGCCGCACTGCTCCGGGTTGCCGGAGCGGAAAAGTGCCATGGTTAGTACGCCGGCTACAGATTTGTGGTACGCAAGCATGGCGGACAGATTGATGTTGGTCAGGTTATCTGCATAGCATATAAAAAATGCCTTGTCCGGGCCGACGAAATCCCTGTTCGCCTTTACGGTCCCTCCACTTCCCAAAAGCACGGACTCATGAAATTCCGTCACACAAAGGCCGGTACGCCGCGCATTATATTCGTGAATATAAGCCCGGACAAGGTCGGGCAGATAGTGGGTGTTGACCAGCGCCTCCGATATGCCGTGGGCGGACAGCAGGTCAAACCACCATCCAAGCAGCGGCTTTCCCTGAATGGGGACCATGCATTTGGGGATGGTGTCGGTCAGAGGGCGAAGGCGGGTCCCAAACCCGGCCGCAAGCAGGAAAGCTTTCATCTTGCACCCTTCCTGTCAAGAATGACAAAAACAGTCTTCAGAAGGATCCGCAGATCCAGCCGTAGGCACCGGTGCCCGGCATAATACAGCTCCAACTGCTGGCGCCTTCCGCTTTCATAGGTGCAGTCGCTGCGGCCATTGACCTGCCAGTATCCCGTAAGCCCCGGCTTGATGCACAGAATGGCTTCGCTGTCGCGTCCGAAATGCGTGGATTCTTCCTGCGTCATGGGCCGCGGTCCCACAAAGGACATATCCCCCTTGAGGATGGAAAAAAGCTGCGGCAGCTCGTCAATGCTCAGTTTGCGAATGATGCGCCCGCACCGGGTGATCCTGGGGTCATTGTCGATTTTGACCTCCCTACGGTACTGGAGGATCTGCTCACGGCTCAGCCAGCGTTCCAGATTGTCCGCGTCTACTTTCATACTGCGGAATTTGTACATCTTGTAGGTGCAGCCGCATTTGCCCGTACATAGCCTTTTGTGAATGACCGGCCCCCCATCCTCCGCCTTGATGCAGGCGGCGACACACAGCATGAGCGGTGACAGGAGGATCATCGAAAGCAGGGAAAAAACGAGATCAAAGGCCCTTTTCAGCACAAGATAGGCAGTTCCTGATACGGAAACAGGGAGAAATTCCTCGGAATAATACGCCGCCGGGCCGTCTGCGGGATGAACGGCCACGGACAGCCCTTCCGATGCGGCATCCGCCTTCATAGCCTTCCTCCTTTGTTGTGTGATCTGACTACGGTTTTGTTATGCTGCCATCGCCGAATCTTGTCAGCGCCCCGGCATATCCGGCGCCATACCGGTCTTCCAGCATCCGGTATGCAACCCGCATATGTATGCCGCGCATATGCGTGTCGTGCGCATCTGTTGCGACCAGGTCAACAGCCTCCCGGTCAAAGAGAAAACTGCAAAACCGGCTTACAAGCATCCCTTTCCTGCCGGTCACCGCCGAACAGTTTACCTGGTATCTGATATCCAGCATGCTTTTGAGCGCAGCCGCCCTTTGCGGGTTCAGGACAAGGCAATGGTACCGTTCAACGTGGGCCAGTATGGGCACGAATCCACCCCGGAGCAGGGCTTGGGCGGCATCCTTAATCTCATCAAAGCGTACCCACCGGGGAAACTCGATGAGCGCAAGCTCCGTACCGGCAATTGTAGGCACCTTTTTCTCACGCAGCAGCCTGAAAGATAAATCAGTGTAGTAAATCTCCGCTCCCGAAACAATTTGGATCGGGATGGATGCTTTTGCGCAAAAGGCCTTTGCTTGGTCAAGCCTGTCCTCGTACAGTTCCAAATTGAAATCCTTCGTTTCCGGCATTACGTGCGGCGTTGCTGCGATAACACCAACGCCGTCGGCGTCAGCCATCCGAAGCATGGCATATGTGCCCTCCAGGTCCCCGGGGCCATCGTCCAGGCCCCAAAGCAAATGCTGATGCAGATCGATAAAACGCTCTGTCATCCAGTTTTTGGCGCTTTCGTTTTTTGGGGACTCCGCCCCTTTATCCAGGAGGGCTTATCATCATTCTTGTACATATGCGAATAGTAGTACGTTTTGTAATAAAACCTTCTGTTGCTGTACGAGTTCAATTCCACGCCGTTGAGCACAGCCCCAAGAATCTCGCATCCCGCAAGACGGATGATATTATGTACATCCATCAGCTCTCTCCGCCCGATTTTGTTGTATGCCACAGCCAGCACCGCACCGTCGCAGCATTTTGCAATTTCCGCCGCATCCACAATGATTCCCATAGGGGAGGTGTCTAGCAAAACCACATCAAATTGTTCCGCAAGATATTGAAGCAAGGCAGGCAGGCGGGGCGTGCTCAGCAGTTGAAGCGAATTTAAAACATCCTGGCCCACCGGCACCATATAGGCATTTGTAATATTGGTCCCGTATACTATATCCTCCATTTTGCACATGCCTGCCAGGTAGTGCGTCAGGCCTTGCTTGTTTTCGCCAAGAAACTGCAGCCCGTATTTTTCTTTTATGCTGGAACGCCTGAGATCAGCATCCACCATCACCACTTTTTTCCGAAGCCCCGCCAAGGTCCGCATCATATTCATCGTCAGAAAAGTCTTCCCGTCGGCTGGCCGGGCGCTGGTTACCATAATCTTCCGGATGTTGTCACCGCAAAAAGACAGGTTCGTGCATAAGGTATTCATCGCTTCGCTGCATGCATAGTCCAACGATGCGAACTTTGTCAATTCCAATCGGTTCATTTTGCGGTCCCTTTCCTGTTGCGTTTCCCGGATGGCTTACCCTTTGGTCCTGCCTGGCCGCCAAGCATAGGGACAATCGAAAGTGTCAGCATGTCGGCACACCGGCCGATATCATCCGGCGTTCTGATCCGGTCGTCCACCATGAACCGGACAAGCACGATCCCTACGGCACCCACAGTACCGATCAGAAAACCAAGCAGAATATTTCTTGTCTTGCTGGGGCTGACGGGCTTGGTTGGAACAAGCGCAACGGACAGGATATTTGGCTCTTCCGTAGCCATCGTCTGCGAAATATACTTCCTGACAACGTTGGCATACTCGTTGGCAATATCCGTCGCTTCTTTTGCGTCATCCGAGGTGACCGTTATATACAGAATCCTGGTGTCACTCGGGTTGCCGACTGTCAGCATAGACTGCATCTGGGCATAGGTATAATTGAGCTTCAGGTTCTGGATTACCATCTCGTGCACTTCCCACGTTTTGAAAACCTCCTGGTAATCCTGCGTGAGATACGCGCCTATCTGCAGATCGGACAGGTTGATGGCGGAATCGCTTTGAGCCGTAACGTAAAGCTTGGATGTGGCCGAATACAGGGGCTTGAGAAACAGATACGTATAGGCGCCCGCCGCAAGCGCACAGACCGTTGCCGCCGCAACGATATATTTCAGACTCGCCAGCAATCGGAAAAAAAGTTCCACCAGATCTATCGTGTCGTTATCATCAGGCTTGGCGGTCATCGTCTCAGCCGTGGCAGGCCTTCGGCGCATACGCTCGTTTCTTAGCATGGAGCAGCTCCTTATCAGCGTATTTATGGGGTAGCCAGCAGTTCGCTCAAAATAAGCAGCAACGCTCCACGTTCCTCAATGATGGACACCATCGTTTTGGGAAACGTGATCTTGACCAGACCGTTTTCGACCTTTGCGGGAAGGGCCGTCCATTTGATGACCGGCATATCTGTCCCTTCCGTCTTTTCCACTATGCCCACCAGTGCAACAGCCGCCTGCCCGTCCGCATAAGGCGTGGCAAACTGAAAATCGGCGATGATATCACCAAAGCCTTCTTCATAGTTAAACGCGGTAATCGGAGTGAACTCATACATGACCAGCTGGTCCAAGTTAAACGCCTCAGGCAGCAGCAGCGCTGTTTCGGATTGCACCGCGGGATCAAAATACGTAATCAGCGGCAGTTCCTGCCGGACCGCATGGTCGTAGATGCTTTCAAACACGCTCAGCGTTTCCTGGGTCTCCTTAACCGGAGAGAGCAAGAATCCTTCCGGCAGCTTGCTTCCGTCCGTGCCTAAAACTTCCAGAACATGGGCCAGGTCCTCCGTCATTTTGCTGGGCACGGCCGCACCCTCCGCAACCGATATGCCGGCCGCCAGCATGCCTGCAAGCACTATGCAAACAAATCCGCGCCTCATCGCTCTTCCTCCCTTTTTGTCGTTCCTTGGACAGGCCTTTGCAGCATCAGCCTGGAAGCGGTTCATAGAAAACGTCTGTCACAAGTGCCTCCAATGCGGCGGTATCCGGGTGAAACTCCATAAAGCCATCCGCGCCGATTTCATGGGTACCAGCCGGGACCACCGTTTCCTCACGCTGATAGTGGCGGCTTGCATAGGCTTCATTGATCATCCGCCCGCGCCTCATGTTTGTGAACATGCAGGACTCCAATGCGTCATAGAGCGTGCCGGCAAAACCGGAATCCTGTTCCAGTTTTGCATCAAGGAGCCTCAGGGCTTCAGCCAGGAAACTTCTTTGGCGTTCCATACGCGCTTCATTTGTGCCGATGCCAATCCCCATGCGGTTTCGGACATAGTATTCTGCCTGCTTTCCCTTAAGCCGCAGTGTCGCCCCCTTTTTCATGGCGGGGTCCAGCGCCGTAAAATCATCCTTCAGCGTCACCGTCACCCCTCCAAGCATGTCGTTTATCAATGCGATGCCGGTTAGGTTCACCGCCACATAGAAATCGACCACCGCACCCTTCAAATACCCGCCGACCGCAGTAGCCGTATACAAACAGCTTTCCTCCCCGCCGTCGCCGAAGCCGTGGGCCAGGCAGATTTGGGCAATCCGTGTTCCCGCCGAATCACCCATTACACCTGTCACCGTTATTTCAGCCATGGTGTCACGGTCAATCTGGATCGGTGTAATGGTCTTTCTTTGATCATCGATGACCATGAGCAGAAGGAAATCGGCCTGGCCTCCGTTTCTGAGGGCGGAAATTCCGTTGTCTTGCCCCGATGTATCCGTTCCCATCACCAGAATCGTGGTGATTTTGCTTCGGTACTGATAAAGCCGGCCGTTGTATTCCATCCTTCGCGGCTCTTCAAACCGGGTTGACAGATCCCCCCGCGCCTGCGCATTTCCGGCCTGCTCAATCCGGTTTCCAACCAGATACAGCAATGTGAGCGCCGCCGCGAACGCGGCCACAAAAGAAACCAGTAAAAGGGTCACCTTCCGCATGCACCGCCTTTTCCGCATTTCATTCATGGCTCATATCCCTCTGCCCGGAACCGCAAGGTCCAAAAACATCGGCGCAACACAGCGCCCGGCAGTTGGCGCTCATCCCGTGCCTCCCTGCCAATGCTGCAGACTTTTTTCATCCCCTGATGCAGGAGAAGTAAACTTTGCGCAGAACGTTTTATTTACTGATATGTATGCCGGTAAACGCCGAAAGAAAAAATCCGCTCCTCCAGCTTGAATGCCCATATGGCGCATCCGATGCTGTGGCGGTGCTGTTTTAATGAACTTTGTGCTTTTGCGCTTCATCGCCTTTACCCCGCTTTCGTTTCGCTCTTTCGAACCTGCAGCCAAATGATTTTCGCCGGCCTGTAATAATTGCTGTTTCACCAGCTGGTTGGCGTGAGATAATAAATAAAGCAGATACATTCGTTATCTGCACAGCAGCTTTCGGTAGGCTGTTGTACTGCTTATGCAGCAAGTTTCCATCGCTGGTTCGCTTCCATTTTGCGGAGAGTTGCTTTCTGGCTTGACATCAATCTTGAGCCTTGTCAGAAAACTACTGGTTTTCTGATTTTAATTCAAATAAGAACAGCATTTCCATCCCGTTTGATCCAGATAAATTCTATCACCGCCTGCTAATTGAGTCAAGCACCAAAATAAAATATTCCTGCTTCTCCCAAAAACACAGCAATTGCGTGTTGTGTTTTGTCGCTGACACAGGATTGAGAAATGGTCTGCTATTGGAAAAGGATTCCGGCTGTCAAAAACATAAATGCATAAGCCGTCTATTAAGCCGTCAAAACAAGGAGGAAAGACAATGGCGAGACGAGGGGAAAACATCTACCGCCGTAAGGATGGCCGCTACGAAGGGCGGTATCTGATCGGTCACACGATCAACAGAAAACCGCTCTGGGGATACGTCTATGGCCGCCAGTATTCGACCGTACGAAAACGGCTAATGGAGAAAAAGGGGGAAATGATGCTCAAACCTGTCGGAATGTGCCGGTTTGGGAAAGGTTTCTATGGGGAATGGGCCGAGTATTGGCTCGATAGCCAGGTTTCGATCAAGGTTAAAGCATCCTCCATGGATTGCTATCAGGGTGTGATGAACAATCATCTGATCCCTCGTTTCGGCATGATGCAGATCACATCCATCCGCAAAGAACATGTCCAGCGGATGTTGGATGAGTTGCTGCTGGCAGGCCTGTCGGCAAGCACCTGCAAGAATATCTACCGTTTGCTGCAAGTATCGATGGAGGCGGCAAAGGAGCTCGGCCTGATTACCAGCAATCCGTGCAACAAGGCCTCCTTCAAAATGGAGAAACGCCCTAAGGTACGTGTGCTCACCGTTTCCGAGCAGCAAAGGCTGACAAGAGATGCCATCGACCGGCAGGATATTTCCATGCTGGTTGGCCTCTATGCAGGCCTTCGTGTCGGTGAGGCTTGCGCCCTGGTATGGGAGGATGTCAATTGGGAGGAAAACGCCATCCACATTCACCATACAGCCAAGAGGATCCGCAGCAAACCATCCTCCAACTGCAAAAAAAAGACGATGCTGGCCGTGGAGATGCCAAAGACAAAGCAGTCAGCACGTATGGTGCCGCTGCCCACGTTCCTGATTGAGCTTCTGATGAACCTGCGCCAGGAAGACAGCTTGCAAAGCGGTTACATCTTTGGTTCACAGACGAAGCCCGCGGACCCGCGCAAGCTTCAGAACCGCTGCACGGCAG
>JAEWVC010000031.1 GCA_023459275.1 Bacillota bacterium
GCGTCGGTGTGGGGGTAGGTGTCGGGGTGGGAGTGGGTGTCGGCGCCGGCGTCGGAGTGGGCGCCGGTGTCGGGGTGGGATGGGTGTACTTGAACAGTTTTTCCAGCAGATTTACGCCGGTGGAGCTTCCGTTGCCGCTTTCACCGGCTGCCTGGATAAAGGCTGCCAAAGCATTTACGGTGGCACTGTCGTAAAGGCTGCTGGCCTTTTCGGACAGAAAGCCCAGCTTGAGCAACTGGTCCTGCATCTCCTTTACCCGGAAGCCTGTATCGCCTTTTTGCAGGGGGATATAGTCCGTGCATTTCGGGGCGGATGATTTGTACAGCGCCTTGAGGGTGCGGTCACCGGCGATGCCGTCGCTTTTCAGGCCCACCTGTTTTTGGAACAGCAGCACGGCGTCCCTGGTGCGGCTGCCAAATTTACCGTCTGTGGGTTCTGCCGCATACCCCAGCTTTCGCAGGCGGTCCTGCAGTTTTTCCACGCGTATGCCGGCAGAGCCCTTTTGCAGCGTCACATACTGTACGTATTCCGGCGCGCCGGATGCATAGAGCCTTTGCTGCAGGGCGTGGGTGGCCACGCCGTTCTGGTTTTGGCCCAGGGCATCCTGGAAATAGCGCACGCCCTGCTTTGTATCGGAGCCGAAGATCCCGTCGCTGGCGCCGCAGGGATATCCCAGTTCATTCAGGCGGATCTGCAGGGCCTTTACGGCGTCGCCCCGGGAACCCACGGATAGCCTGGGGTACTCGGTGGAAGCGGGGGTGGGGGCAGCAGTGGGCTTGGGGCTGGGGGAAGCGGTGGGACCGGGGGAGGCTGTGGGCTGGGCGGCGGCAGAGGTATGCCTGATGCGGCAGTTGACAACGGCCAGGCCGGAAAAATCCTGCGCGGATTCCGCCAGTGCGTTTTTCACTTCATAGGGGAAGGCGGGCCCGGCCAGGGGGTCCGGCTGGGCGGCCTCCGACATTTGCACCAGCAGGCCGCCGATGCGGCTGGAGGTTCCCGAAAGGTACAGGCCAACCCCCACCAGCAAGGTGCCGTCAGCAGCTGCGGCGTAGCGCTCGATGATGATATAGGTCTGCCCCATGTCGGACATGGGGAGCCGGTATTCATTCAAAGCGGCGTCAAACTGGACCGTCGTAACGCCGGCGGGGAGATCAGGCAGGGTATCCGCGCCGTCAAAGCATGCCGCCGCATACTCCCGCATCACCTGGGCAGGCACGATCAGCCAGCCTTGTTCCTGCCTCACCTGGGCGTTTTCATAGCCCCAGTTTACAGCGCATAAATAGAGCTGCAGCCAAAGAAAGTCCGGGTTGTATGCCTCATAGGCGGAATCGCTCTCCATTACGATGGTCCGCGCCAGGCTGTCCAGAATGGGGATCATACGGTATAGGCGGTCCTCCGCCGTTTGCCCGGCGGCCGGTGCCGCGTACGCGGCTGCGGAGAAGACCAGCAAGGCTGCTGTCAGTATGCAAAGCAATCGCTTCATGTGCGTCGTCCCTTTCCTTTTTTTACAAATTGCCCACCCATATTGTTAGACGTAGGAGAGGGGCGATTATCTCATTGCTGCCAGAAGTTTTACACTCGTAAAAGCAGCGTGGGCAAATTGGCAGGCATATAAACAAGGGCGGATTTCCTGCTTTGCTGTAAAGAAAGGTATTGCCAGCCGGGCGCAGCTATGCTAAAATAGAACGGATAACGCACCTTGGCTGATTCGTCCCTTGTGCCCAAACGGGTGGCGGGCGGAGTGGAAGCGAAGGGTGGAAAAAACAAGGAGGAAACAAACATGGCAGTCATTTCCATGAAGCAGCTGCTGGAGGCCGGTGTCCATTTCGGCCATCAAACGCGGCGCTGGAACCCCAAAATGGCCCCGTACATCTTTACGGAGCGCAACGGCATCTACATTATCGACCTGCAAAAGACCGTGCGCAAGATCGACGAGGCGTACCAGTTCGTACGTGACGTGGCGATGGAAGGCAAGAGCGTGCTGTTCGTGGGCACCAAGAAGCAGGCCCAGGAAAGCATTGAGACCGAGGCCAAGCGCTGCAACATGTTCTATGTCAATAACCGCTGGCTGGGCGGCATGCTCACCAACTTCCGCACCATCAGGACCAGGGTGGAGCGGCTCAACGCCATCGACCGCATGGAGCAGACCGGGCAATTCGCCGTGCTGCCCAAGAAGGAAGTTATCAAGCTTGAGCATGAGCGTGAAAAGCTGGAAGTCAATCTGGGCGGCATCCGGGAAATGAAAAAGCTTCCCGGCGCGCTGTTCGTGGTAGATCCCCGCAAGGAGCACATCGCCGTGACCGAAGCCCGCATTTTGAACATCCCCATCGTGGGCATCGTGGATACCAACTGCGATCCCGATGAGATCGATTACGTAATCCCCGGCAACGATGACGCCATCCGCGCCGTGAAGCTCATCGCCGGCAAGCTGGCGGATGCCGTGCTGGAAGGCAAGCAGGGCGAACAGAATGAGCCGGACGGCGAACCCGAAGCCGTGAAAGAAGAAGCCCAGGAACAGGCGTAATAAGACGCGGCGGGCATGTCTGCCGCGAGTTGAAGGACATCGCGGGGCTGCCCCGCCGTAAATAGGAGGAAACACAATGGAAATTACGTCCGCAATGGTCAAGGATCTGCGCGAGCGCACCGGCGCCGGCATGATGGACTGTAAAAAAGCCCTCGTCGAGAGTGATGGGGATACCGAAAAGGCAATCGCGCTCCTTCGGGAAAAGGGATTGGCCGCCGCTGCCAAGAAGGCCGGCCGCATCGCTGCCGAAGGCATGGTGGAATCCTACATCCACATGGGCGGAAAGATCGGCGTGCTGGTGGAAGTCAACTGTGAAACCGACTTCGTGGCCAAGACCGACCAGTTCAAAACCTTCTGCCATGACGTGGCCATGCATATCGCCGCTGCCAACCCCCTGTATGTGGCCAAGGAAGAAGTGCCCATGGAGGCCCTGAACAAAGAAAAGGAAATCTTCCGCGCCCAGGCGCTCAACGAGGGAAAGCCCGAGAAGATCGTGGACCGGATGGTGGAAGGCCGGGTGGAGAAGTATTTCAAGGAAGTCTGCCTCCTGGAGCAGCCCTTTGTGAAAGACACGGACAAGACCATCAAGGACTTGGTGAGCGACGCTACCGTGGCCATTGGAGAAAAGATCAGTATCCGCCGCTTTACCAGGTATGAGCGGGGCGAGGGCATCGCCAAGCGCGAGGACAATTTCGCCCAGGAGATTGCGGCTCAGGTCAGCAAAATGTAACGCGGGAAAAAGGGAACGGCAGGGAACCGCTTGTGCGTTCCCTTTTTCATGCCCTTTCTGCGAAAAAGCCAAGGAGGAAGATGCGTATGGCAGCCATTTATCAGCGCGTCCTGCTCAAACTCAGCGGGGAAGCCCTGGGTGGGGCGGAGGGGATTTTCGACCATGACCAGATCACCCGCGTTGCCGCCGTCCTCCGCAAGGTGAAGGATATGGGCGTCAAGGCGGGCATCGTCATCGGCGCGGGCAACATCTGGCGCGGCCGTCAGGGGCCCATGGTGCGGATGGACCCGGTTACCGCCGATCAGATGGGCATGCTGGGAACGGCCATCAACTGCCTGTGCATGAAGGATGCCCTGGAAAAAGAGGATGTCCGCGTCCGGGTCTTTTCCGCGGTGGACATGCAGCGCTTTGCCCGGAGCTATTCTACCGGCGAGGCGCTGGAGAGCCTTGAGCAGGAATATACGCTGCTCTTTGCCTGCGGCACCGGAAATCCCTTTTTCTCTACGGATACCGCGGTGGTCCTTCGGGCCATTGAGCTGAAGGCGGACGCGGTGCTGATGGCCAAGAACATCGACGGCGTGTACGACGCGGACCCCAAAGCGGTGCCAGGGGCAAAACTTATACGGGACATCAGTTATGAGAAGGCGCAAAGCATGGGCCTGAAAGTGATGGATGCCGCCGCCTTTTCCCTGTGCAGGGAAAACAGCGTGCCCATGGTGCGCCTGTTTGGCCTGAACGACCCCGAAAATATACTGCGGGTGCTGAAGGGGGAACCGCTGGGCACCTTCGTGCATCCCTGAACGGTAGTCCGGACTGATCCCTGTCCTTTTCTAATTACTATGAAGGGGTAGGGGCAGGCCGGGGCGGGCTTTATCCAAAAAACCTCTCTTGGTCAATAAACCCTTGCCAGATGTGCCCAAACCGATTACAATAGAATGCAAGAATGTTCGCACGGAGGAGGATCCCCATGTATAAGCAAGTCATTGATACCGCCCAGGAAAAGATGAAGAAAACGGCAGCCGTGTATCAGCGGGAGATGATTTCCCTGCGGGCGGGGCGGGCCAATCCGCAGCTTTTGGACAGGATCAAAGTGGATTACTACGGTGTGGAAACGCCGCTGAACCAGATGGCCAATATTTCGTCTCCGGAGCCCAGGCTTCTGACCATATCCCTGTGGGATCAAAAGGCCATTCCCCTGGTGGAAAAGGCGATCCTGAAAAGCGATCTGGGCCTCAACCCCTCCAACGATGGGAAGATCATCAGGCTGACCGTGCCGGAATTGAACGAGGAGCGCCGCCGGGACCTGACCAAGCTGGCCCACAAGGGCGCCGAGGAGGCCAAGGTGGCTGTGCGGGCCATCCGCCGGGACGCCATGGAGCAGCTCAAAAAGATGAAGAAGGACAGCGTGATTACCGAGGACGAAGAGCGCAAGGCCGAGGATGAGCTGCAGAAGACCACGGATGCCGCCATCAAGGATGTGGACAAGATTTGCGCCGAAAAAGAAAAGGAAATCATGGAAGTGTAAGCTATGGCGCATGAGGATGTGCTGGGCCTGTCCCTTGGGATGGCGCTTTCGCTGCTTAAGGCGCGGGGGATTGCGGACACGCAGGTAATCTGGACCGACGCACCGAAAAATCCGCAGCCCGGGGGATACGCGCGGGTGGTGGCCGTCCGGCAGGAAGGCCGTATTTTGGTGGCCGCCCGTTTCACGCAGGAGTTTGCCCGGGAATAGGCAAAGCATAGGCAGGATACATGCGCGGGCGGCGGGTTCGCGCATGTTGTCTATTTTCCGGGAATACCATGGAGGAAGACGATGGCAAAAACGCCGGCGGAACAACCGCCTCTTGTAAGGGAACGGCTGCCCCGCCATGTGGCCATCATCATGGATGGCAACGGCCGCTGGGCGAAAAAGCACAAGGTGAAGGTGGCGCTGGGCCACCGCAACGGGGTGGAAGCGCTGCGGGACGTGATCAGGGAGAGCAGCGATCTTGGCATTTTCGCGCTTTCCATCTACGCCTTTTCCACGGAGAACTGGTCCCGCTCCGGGGAGGAGGTGGCCGCATTGATGCAGCTCCTGCTGGAGTTCTTCACCTCCGAGATCGACGAGCTGGATGAAAAAAACGTGGCTATCCGCATCCTGGGGGATGTGCAGGGCTTGCCCCCGCCCCAGCGGGAAGCGGTGACAAGGGCCATGGACCGCACGAAGGACAACACCGGGCTCCACCTGAACATCGCGCTTAATTACGGCGGGCGCGCGGAGCTCCTGCACGCCGTCAGAACCCTTTCTGAAAAGGTCCGGGCCGGCCTGATGGCGCCGGAAGACATCGGTTTTGGCGATCTGGAGAACGCGCTTTACACCAGGGGACTGCCGGATGTGGACCTGCTCATCCGCACCAGCGGAGAGATGCGCCTGAGCAATTTTCTTTTATACCAGTGCGCCTATGCGGAATTTTTGTTTCCCCAGGTGCTCTGGCCGGATTTTACGGTGGCACAGTATCATGAGGCTCTCCAGGCCTTCGCCATGCGTGAGCGAAGGTTTGGCGGGCGCACATAAACCTGGATCTCCGGGAAGAATGAGGGTCGTGGCATGCTGCAGCGAGTGATTACGGGCACTTTGATGACCATCGGGCTGGCGGTGGTTTTATACCTTGGCGGCTGGGTATTCGCCGTGGTCGCAATGGCCGCAATTTTTACCAGCATGCGGGAGGAATTCAAGGCGCTGGCGGTGGCCGGGCACCGGCCCGTTTGGTGGCCCACCTTTGTTTGCATGGTGGCCAGCATTCCGCTGATGCTTTTATCCTCCGGCAACAGGCTGATGTCCCTGCTGCTGATCCTGATGCTGGCCAACTGCCTGATGGTGCTGATCTGGGTGATCTTCCGGGAGGAGCCCCGCCTGGAAGACGCCCTCGTATCCGTGATGCCCATGTTCACCATCCTTCTGCCGGGCATCTGTCTGATCAGCCTGGTGCGCATAGACGCCAAGTCTTTGCAGGTGGCTTTGATGTGCCTGGTGTTTGCCATCTCCGTGATTGGGGATACCCTGGCCTACTTCGTGGGCACCAGGGTGGGCGGGAAAAAGCTTTGCCCCGCCGTCAGCCCCAACAAAACCGTTTCCGGCGCCATCGGCGGGCTGCTGGGCAGCATGGCCGGGGCCATGGCTGTGGGTGTCATCGCCTCCTTCTGGCCGCCGCTGAACGGCGATACGCTCCCCACGGTCCTGCAGTACCTGGTGATCGGCTTTGTGGGCGGCGTGGCGGGGCAGGTGGGGGACCTTTTCGCCTCCATGATCAAACGCCACTGCAAGATCAAGGACTTCGGCACGATCTTCCCGGGCCACGGCGGCATGCTGGACCGGATGGACAGCATCCTTTTCGTGTCGGTGGTGGTCTACTGCTTCTGGATGATAACGCGCGCGTAGCGCCATCGATAAAATGGCGTTGCCATTTTATCGAGCTGCACGATTTCCTTGTATGCCTGGTGCATCGGTTTGCGCTGCGCTTGCCCGGCACGCCAGGCATACGGCCAGGAAATCGTGTAAGGAATGTTTGCTTCGCAAACCCCGCGCGCCCGGCACAGCCGGGCGACACGAATATAAACGAGGGGACCGCGGCCCCCTCGTTGCTCCCCGGTGGCACAAGCTGTTTCAATCCTTCCAAACGTGTATATATACCCTTTGCAGCAGTAGGAAAGGACATTCCATGCGCGATATCGCGATTTTGGGGAGCACAGGCTCCATCGGCACCCAGGCACTGCAGGTGGCGGCAATGCATCAGGACAAATTCCGCATCACCGCTTTGACCGCCCATCAGAACGCGGCGTTGCTCTTTGAGCAGGTGCGGGCTTTCCGGCCCCTCATGGCCGGGCTGACGGCGCCCATCTCCTGGGCGGATGTGCCGGAGGATGTGCGCTTCTGCGACTGGCATTTTGGGGAAGAGGCGCTGGAGATTGCCGCCGGGCAGGTTTCATCGGACGCCGTTTTGGTGGCCGTTGTGGGGATCGCGGGTCTCCGGGGCGTGATGGCGGCCCTCCATGCCGGGCGGCAGGTGCTTTTGGCCAACAAGGAGGCATTGGTGGCTGGCGGGGCGCTGGTGACGGAGGCGGCAAAGAAGGCCGGAAAGGCGCTGCTTCCGGTGGACAGTGAGCACAGCGCCATCTTCCAGTGTTTGCAGGGCGCGGGGGAGAACAAGCCCGAAAGACTGCTGCTCACCGCTTCCGGCGGGCCCTTCCGCACCTTTTCCAAGGAGCAAATGCGAAATGCTACGCTTTCGGAAGCCTTAAACCATCCCAACTGGCAGATGGGCAGAAAGATCACTGTGGATTCCGCCACCATGTTCAACAAGGCACTGGAAGTGATGGAGGCCCGCTGGCTGTTTGATATGCCGGAGGACAGAATCCAGGTGGTGGTCCACCCCCAAAGCGTGATCCATTCCGCCGTGGCTTTTGCGGACGGGGCGGTCCTGGCCCAGCTGGGTACGCCGGACATGCGGCTGCCCATCCTGTACGCCATGGCCTATCCCCAAAGGCTGCCCACGGGCGGGGAACCGCTGGACCTGTTTCATATCACCCAGCTGACTTTTGATAAGCCGGATGAAGTCCGCTTTCCTTCCCTGCGCCTGGGCCGGGAATGCCTGCGCGCAGGCGGCGGCGCGTGCTGCGTGATGAATGCCGCCAACGAGGCGGCGGTGGAAGCGTTTTTGGCGGGTGCCATTGCCTTTGGAGCCATCTTTGATCTGGTGGAGGAAACGCTGAACCGCGTGGGAAATCCTCCTGCCGGTTCCCTAAAGGCCGTCTATGCCGCCGACAAGGCGGCCCGGCGCGCGGCCCAGGATATTTTGTCACATTGGAAAGGAGCCACCCCATGACGATTTTGTCGGTATTGGCCGCCATCTTGATGCTGGGCCTTCTGATCGTCGCCCATGAGTTCGGCCATTTTATCTCCGCGCGTTTGACCGGCATCGCGGTGCAGCAGTTTTCCGTGGGCTTCGGCCCGAAACTGGTGAAATGGAAGAGCAAAAAGTACGAGACGGAATTCATGGTGCGTGCCATTCCCCTGGGAGGGTACTGCATGTTCTATGGCGAGGATGATGCCCAGGGCAAGCATCAGGATGATCCCCGGGCCTACAACAGGCAAAAGGTCTGGAAGCGCATGCTCTCCGTTTTGATGGGCCCCGGGATGAACTTTATCCTGGCCATTGTGGTGGCGGTGGGCATATATGCCATCATAGGCGTCCAGGGAGCGGTGACGTATATCGCGTCCGTGGATGAAAACAGCCCGGCGGCGGCGGCTGGGATGATGGTGGGGGATGTGCTGTACGCCATCAACGGGCAAAGTGTGCAGGACGGCGACCCCAACACCGCCGTAGAGCTGATCCATGCCTACCGGGAAGGCGACGGACCCATGGTCATCCAGGTGCAGCGGGAGAATTGGAAGGGGCTTGTGACGCTGGAGGTAACCCCGGCGTATGACGAGGCCGCGGGGGGCTCCCGGATCTTTGTCACCATCGGCAGCAAGCTAAGCACCTTGCCTTTTGTGCAATCCCTTGCGCCGGACGGTCCCGCCGCCATGGCCGGGCTGCAGGAGGGGGACATGCTGATCGCCGTCAACGGCCAGGATGTCCGCAACACCTCGGCCGCCGCGGTGGAGGCGCTGGTTGCGGATTATCAAAGCGGGGAAGCGCCTCTTGTTGTGGAAATGCTCCGGGGGGGCAGCCAGGAGCCTGTAGCACTTTCGGTGACGCCTGGTTACAATGAGCAGGCGCAGCGGTATGAATTGGGCGCTGCGGTGGCCATGCGGTATGCGCCAAACGTCACCGTTCCCCTGCTCAAGGCTGTGAAGCTGGGGTATGATTATTGCATCGAGGCTGGCGGTACCATATTGAACGGCTTGATGAATCTGATTTTCAAGGGCGAAGGGTGGGAGGAGTCCTCCGGCCCGGTGGGCATCGTCACGGCCATTTCCCAGGTGGACCCCACCGTTTACCCGAGCCTGCTGGTGCTCCTGTCCATGAACCTTGGCCTGTTCAACCTGCTGCCCATTCCGGGTCTGGACGGCAGCCGCCTGCTGTTTATGCTGGTGGAGGTCATCTTCCGCAGGCCCATCAACCGCAAGGCGGAGGCCGTTATCCATCTTGCAGGCTTTGCGCTGCTGATGGGCGTGATGCTGCTGCTGACATTTAAAGACATCCAGCGGCTGTTCTGATTTTCTTCTTTGATGACCGGAGGCACATCCATGCATCTTACAAAGCAGGTCCGGGTGGGCCCGCTCCTTCTGGGCGGAGGCCAGCCCGTGTGGGTCCAGTCCATGACGAATACCGATACCAGGGACGCGCAGGCGACCCTTGGGCAGATCAAGGCTCTTGCCGATGCCGGGTGCGATATTGTGCGCATTTCGGTGTATGACGAAGCATGCGCCGCCAACGTGCGCTTTCTTGTGGAGAACAGCCCCGTGCCCCTGGTGGCGGATATTCACTTTGATTACCGCTTGGCCGTCAAGTCCGCTGAAAACGGCATCGCCAAGCTGCGCATCAACCCCGGCAACATCGGCGGGGACAGGCATGTGAAGGAATTGGCGGACTGCGCCAAGGCCCATCATATCCCCATCCGCATCGGGGTCAACAGCGGCTCCGTGGAGAAGGACATCCTTGAAAAGGAGGGTGGCGTCACCCCCAAGGGCATGGTGGAAAGCGCGCTCCGCCACGCGAGGCTTCTGGAAAAGCAGGGCTTTGCGGATATCGTGCTCTCCATGAAGTCCAGTGACGTGCGCCAAACCGTGGATGCCTACCAGCTTGCTTCTAAGCTTTGCGATTATCCCCTGCACGTGGGCGTCACCGAAGCCGGCCTGCCTGGCCGCGGTACGGTGAAATCTGCCATCGGCATTGGCGCGCTGCTTTTGCAGGGCATCGGCGACACCATCCGCGTATCGCTCACAGGCTCGCCCATCCCGGAGGCAGCGGCGGCCTGGGACATCCTGAGGGCGCTTACTCTGCGCAGCCCCGGCATCCAGCTTATCTCCTGCCCCACCTGCGGCCGCACCTTAATTCCCGTGGATGAGATCGCCAGGCGTGTGGAGGAGGAACTCAAGGACATTGCCGTGCCCATGAAGGTGGCGGTGATGGGCTGCGTGGTCAACGGCCCCGGCGAGGCGAAGGAAGCCGACGTAGGCATCGCCGGCGGCGGAAACGGCGCGGGCGCGCTGTTTATCAAAGGGCAGCCTCCCCGCAAGGTGGAAGGCGATCTGGCGGCGATCCTCATCGCTGCCGTCAGGGAGGCGGCCGCGAAGAAGGAGGGGAAATAGAAGCTATGGAATCCGGACAGATGCTTGCGCAATTATACCGTGAACTGCCTGAATTATTGGGAAAGCTTACCGTGGAGCGGGTCATCTACAAGCAAACGGAAAACAAAATCTATATTTCCTTCCTCTCCCAGGTACTGGTGGAGGAAAAGGCGTTTTTGCGCATGGAATACCTGATCCGAAGCATGTATCCCGGCACCCGCCTGGCCATCCGTGTGGCCAGCCCGGCCCTCGCCCAGGATTTTTTGGAAAATATTTCAAAATATAAGCAGGTATTCATTGATTTTGTCACCCGGGCCAACAGCGCCTCCAAAACCTGGATCAAAGACCTGGACTGGGAGGCGCAGGGGGAACGGGTGATCCTTACCTTTCCGGACGATTTTTCCCTGCGCTTTATGCAATCCTGGAATATCTCCGATAAACTCAACCAGGCCATCTGGGACATTTTCCGCATCCGTGTGCCGGTGGAGCTGCGGGTGAAGGGCAACCAGGAGGCGCGGCTCCAGGCCCTCCGGGAAGAGCGGGAACGGGAAACGGCCCTTTTGCGCGAGCGGGAGGCCGCGCGCCTGGCTGCGGAGAAGGGAGCAAAAAAGGAAAAAGCCCCGGCAAGCGGCAAGCCCTCCGGCGCTCCGGAGGAATCCATGAAGCCCATCAAGGGCCGCAGTATTGGCGACCCGCCGGTGCCAATCAGGGAGCTGACCAACGATACCGGCCTTGTCACTGTCCAGGGGGATGTGATCAAGGCGGAGCAAAAGGAATTGAAAGGCGGCGAAATGCTGCTTGTTTCCTTTATCGTGACGGACTATACCTCCTCCGTGCAGTGCAAGATCTTTTACAGGTACCGCAATAGGTTTCGGAAGAAGGATGACGACGGCGCGGACACCCTGCCCATCACCCAGGAGGAACGCATGGCCGTCAAGGAATCGGCGGACAGGATCAAGCCCGGCATTGCCGTCAGGGTGCGTGGCGAATGCATGTATGACAGCTTTGCTAGGGAGGCAACCATCACCGTCAGGGACGTGATGCCCGTACCCAAGGAGGTCCGCATGGATACCGCCGCGGAAAAGCGGGTGGAGCTGCATATGCACACCCAGATGAGCATGATGGACGCCACGGCTTCCGCCGAAGACCTGATCAAGCGGGCCGCCCAGTGGGGCCATCCGGCGGTGGCCATCACCGATCACGGGGTGGTGCAGGCTTTTCCGGCGGCCTTTAGCACCGCGGCCAAGAACAACATCAAGCTCATCCCCGGCGTGGAGATCTACCTCACCGACGAGGCTCAAATTGTTGCCGAACCGGACGACCGGGGTCTGGACGCGCCCATTGTGGTGCTGGACTTTGAGACCACGGGCCTGGATACCAACCGGGAGCATGTAATTGAGATCGGCGCGGTAAAACTTATCGCCGGCAATGTGGTGGATTCCTTCGGCATGCTGGTAAACCCGGGCAAGCCGCTGAAACCCAAAATAACGGAAATCACCGGCATCACCGACATCATGCTCAGGGACATGCCCACAGCGGAAACCGCCATCCCGAAGCTGATGGACTTCATCGGGGACTGCGCCGTAGCCGCCCACAACGCCAGTTTTGATATCTCCATGCTCCGCACGGAGCTCAAGCGTATGGGCCGTACCTTTTCCGCCCCGCAGATCGATACCCTGGCCTTTGCCCGCAAACTGTACCCGCAGCTCAAGAGCCACCGCCTGGGGGCTGTGTGCAGGGCTTTGGGCGTCAGCCTGAAGGATGCCCACCGGGCTGTGAACGACGCCGCCGCCACCGCCCAATGCCTGGACAGGATGATGGGTGCCGCCAAGGAAAAGGGTGCGCAAAAGCTCTACGAACTGAATGCCGTCCTGCAGGGCGGCGCGATGGGGGAGAGCAGCCACGCCATTCTGCTGGCGTATACCCAGAAGGGCATGGAAAACCTGAACCGCCTGGTATCCGAAAGCCACTTGAAATATTTCAGGCGGATTCCACATGTACCGAGGAATGTGCTCCAACAGTACAGGGAAGGGCTTATCGTGGGCTCCGCCTGCGAGGCGGGGGAACTTTTCCAGGCTGTGCTGCGGGATGTGCCCGAGGACGAGCTTTCGAAAATTGCCAGGTTCTATGATTACCTGGAGATACAGCCCGTCGGCAACAACGCCTTCATGGTCAGGGAGGAGCGGGTGGAGGGAGAGGAAGCCCTGCGAAATCTGAACCGAAAAATTGTTGCTCTGGGGGACAAGCTGGGCATCCCCGTGGTGGCCACCGGCGATGTGCATTTCCTGGAGCCCCAGGATGCTATTTTCCGGGCCATCCTGCAGGCGGGGCTGGACTACAAAGACTGTGATCAGCAGCCGCCCCTGTATTTCAAGACCACCCAGGAGATGCTGGAGGAGTTTTCCTACCTGGGTGAGGCGAAATGCCGGGAAGTGGTCCTTGACAATCCCAGAAAAATTGCGGACAAGGTGGAGGCTTTGCGTCTGTTTCCCAAGCACCCCAAGGGGGAGGAGACCTTTCAGCCCTATTGGGAGGACGCGGCGGACACTATTCAAAATATGGCCTGGGGCACGGCCCGCAAGCTGTATGGGGATGAGCTGCCCGAGTTGATCGTCAAGCGCCTGGATAAAGAATTGGGCTCCATCATCGGCTACGGCTTCGCCACGCTGTATTCCATCGCCCAGAAGCTGGTGAGCAAATCCCTTTCCGACGGCTATCTGGTGGGTTCCCGGGGTTCGGTGGGCTCCTCCTTTGTGGCCACCATGTGCGGCATCACCGAGGTGAACCCCCTGCCGCCCCATTATCGCTGCATTAACTGCCGCAAAGGCTTTTTTGATGTGAACAAGGAGCGGTACAAGGTGGGCGTCGACCTGCCTGACAGGGACTGCCCCGACTGTGGACAGAAATTGATCAAGGACGGCTACGACATCCCCTTTGAGGTGTTCCTGGGTTTCAAGGGCGACAAGGTTCCGGACATCGATTTGAACTTTTCCGGGGAATATCAACCCAAGGCCCACGCCTACGTGGAGGAGCTGTTTGGAAAGGGCCATGTATTCAGGGCCGGCACCATCAGCGCCCTGGCGGAAAAGACGGCCTACGGCTATGCCAGCAAGTATCTGGAAGAGCGGGGCATCCAGGCCGGGAACGCGGAAAAGGAGCGGCTGGCCGCCGGCTGCATGGGCGTGAAGCGCACCACGGGACAGCATCCCGGCGGCATGGTGGTTTTGCCCAAGGAGTTCGAGATCTATCAGTTTACCGCCATCCAGCACCCGGCGGACGACGTGGGCAGCGATACCATTACCACCCACTATGACTTCAGTTCCATGCACGACATTCTGGTGAAGCTGGATATCCTGGGCCATGATGATCCTACCATGATCCACTTCCTGGAAGAAATGACGGGGATCCCCTACAAGCAGATCCCCCTGGATGACAAGAATGTGATGTCCCTTTTTACAAGCCCCAAGGCCCTTCAGGTGGACCCTAAGGAGTTGGGCTGCTCCACCGGCACGCTGGGCATCCCGGAATTCGGCACGGGCTTTGTGCGCCAGATGCTGGAGGACACCCGCCCCACCACCATGGAGGAATTGATCCGCCTTTCGGGCCTGAGCCACGGCACCGATGTGTGGCTGGGCAACGCCAAGGACCTGATCACCTCCCAAACCGCCACGCTGTCCCAATGTATCTGCACCAGGGATGACATCATGAACTACCTCATTTCCAAGGGCGTGCAAAGCAAAATGGCCTTTGACACCATGGAGAGCGTGCGCAAGGGCAGGGGATTGAAGCCCGAAATGGAGGAGGCCATGAACGCGGCGGAGGTGCCCGCCTGGTTTATCGACAGCTGCAAGAAGATCAAGTACATGTTCCCCAAGGGCCACGCCGTGGCGTATGTCACCATGGCGCTTAGGGTAGGCTGGTACAAAGTGTACCATCCCCTGGCCTATTACGCCGCGTACTTTACCATCAGGGGCGACGGTTTTGACGGCGCCAGGATGCTGCTGTCCCCCGAGGTCATCAAGGGCCACCTGGAAAACTACCGGCAGCAGGAGCAGAAGCTTTCCGAAAAGGAAAAGGATGAGATCACCGCGCTGGAACTGGTGCTGGAAATGCGCATGCGGGGTATCTCCTTTTTACCGGCCGACCTGTACAAAAGTGACGCCAAGCGGTTTTTGATGGAGGACGGGCAGCTCCGCGTGCCCTTCATCTCCCTGGGCGGCCTGGGCGAAGCGGCGGCGGAGGCCATCATCCGGGAGCGGTCCACGGCTTTCTTGTCCGTGGAGGACCTCAAGAACAGGGCGCACCTGTCCAGCGCCGTCATAGAGCTGCTGCGGGAGCATGGCTGCCTGCACGGTATGCCGGAAACCAGCCAGCTGACGCTGTTCAATTTTTTATAAACTGGGATATGCCGGAGGGCGGAAGATGCACGCATAAAAAACATGTGAGTTCACTAGTGCCTGTAAGGTATTAGGTTTCCCATCATTGAAGTTTTTCGGGATGGGTGCGGGAAGAGGACTTTTTTCAAAAAGTCCCCTTCCCGCTATTCTTTCATGCTTTCTCTGCCCTTAGCTGCGTCAGCAGCAGCATTGCTCTTTCCACGGACCCTTCCTCCGCCATCCGGCCCGATTTGACGGAAAACTCCGTTTCCACGCAAAGATCCATGGCGGCTTTCAGCTGCCCGGCGGTATATGCCGCCGCCTGCCTGGCCGCCCGGTCCACCGCGAAGGGGGGAATGCCCAGTTTTGAGCGGATTTCCCCCGGGGAAGCGCCGGCTTCCTTGAAGGTTTTGTATTGGAACAGGATGCGGTACTGCCGAAGAATCATGGCAAGGACGGCAAACCGGCTGCTGCCGGTGAGCAGCATTTTTTCATACAGGGCAAAGGCTTTGTCCGCTTTTCCTTCCACCAGTGCGTCCACCATGTCGAACACCGAGGCTTCCAGGGACTTTACGGCCACCGTTTGGATATCCTCCGCAGTCACCTGGTCCTGCCCTTGGGCATAGGCGGCCAGCTTTTCCATTTCTCCCCGCAAAAGCGCCGCGTCCCTACCCACGGTAAAGGCAAGGGTGGAAGCCAGGGCGGGAGAGATTTCTTTGCCAAGGCCCCGCATAGTTTGAACGATCCAGCGGTTCAGCTCCGGGCCGTCCAGCGGCTCGAAGGAAACGATCTCCCCGTGTTTTTTGAGGACACCATAAAGCCTTTTCCTTGCGTCGGCCTTGCCCTTTTCATAAAACACAAGGCAGGTGGTGGAAGGAACATGGGACAGGTAGTCCAGAAACGCCTTCGTATCACCGTCCTCCGGCGCATCGCCGCCGTCCTCACTCCCCTTTTTGGAGGAGCGGAACAGCGCGCATTCCCGCACAGTCACCAGCCGCTTTTCAGCCATGAAGGGCAGGGTTTCCGCCGCGGCCATCACCTCCCCCAAAGGGGGGTTCTCCAAAATGGTCTCGTTCAGCGATTCAAGGCCCGGGGGCAGCAGCGCCTCGCGAAGTTTCATGAACGCCATCTGCTTGATATATTCCTCCGCCCCCTCCATCAGGTACAGGGAGCCGGTCTGGCCGGCTTTGACAGCCTTGAAAAAATCGTTGTGGTTCATGGAGCCGCTCCTTTCACAAAGGGGATCACGCGCCAGGTATCTCCCCGCGCAAGCAGTGTCACTGCCCCCGCCTCATCCGTTCTTAACAGGGGAATGCCGTGGCTTTGAATCCTTTTAAGCGTGCCGGCGGCGGGAAGGCTTGAAAGGCCGGAACAGCTGATGACCGCCATTTGCGGGCCCACCGCGTCAAGGAAGCCGTCGCCCGTGCTGCTTACGCTGCCGTGGTGGGATACCTTCAATATATCCGCCGGAATGGCGGCGTACCTTTCAAACATGCCGGTGATATCCGAGGCTTGCAGCAGGCTTACCTCTTCCATCTGAAGCCACAGGACCAGCGGGGTCTGGTTAGCATCCTGGTGGGGCCGCACCTTGCCCGCCATGGGCCAGACAACTGTCATGGAAGTCCGGGGGCTTTCAAGCACGGCACCCGCAGCCAGCGTTTCCACCGGAACGCCCGCCTCCCGAAGCAGCGAAAGCTGCCTTACTGCCTCCGCGTCCGCCTGGGTGCTTTCCGCGCCCTCGGGAAGATAGGCATGCCGGATCATGATCCCTTCCTGAAGCAGCCTTTCCACGCCGCCCGCGTGATCCATATGCAGATGCGTGAGGACCAGCGCGTCAATGTCACGGCCTTCCGCCAGCAGCATATCGGCGACTTCCGCCCCGGTTTCGCCCACATCGATCACTGCGGTGTACCCGCCGTCTGTCAGGATGGCCGCGTCTGCGTCGCCCACGCTGAGCTGGATATAGCGCACCTCCCGGATGACCGCAAGCTGGCTTAAGCCCACGGCGAAAACGGCGGCGGTTACAAGCGCCAGCGCCCGCCGCCTGCCCCGCAAAAGGACATAGGGGGAAAGAAGCAGCATGGCCACCACACAGCCTATGGCCACCGGAAAGGAGGGGGAAGGGACCTGCAGGGCCATGCCCGGTACGCCGGCACCAAAGTGCACCACGCTTTGCAGGACGCCCGCCAGCCATCCTGCCGCGGCACCGGCGGCCTGGCCGATAACGCCAAAGGGGCTTGCCGCCAGCGCAAGCAGGAAGGCCGCCATCAGCACCGCCACATAGGGGATCACCAGCAGGTTTACAAAAATGCCCAGCAGGGAAACCTGGTGGTACCACACGGCCAGGGGCAGCACCACACCAAGCTGCGCCGCGATCCCCATGGCGGGCAGTGCCTTGAGGGCCTGCCACCTTTGGTGTATGAACCGGCGGGGCCGGCCGGGATGCCTGAGCTTTTTCCCCGGGAAGCGCCTGCTTTGCCATGCAAGCAGCGGCTGCCCCAGGACCAGCATGGCCGTCACCGCGCCAAAGGACAATTGGAAGCCGGGGGACAGCAAATCCAGGGGCCTTAAAATCAGCAGCAACAGATAGGCCGCGGCGATGGAGGTCATGGGATCATGGGCACGGCCATAAAGCTTTGCCCCCAGATAGACCAAAAGCATCAGGGATGCGCGGATCACAGGCGCATTCCCGCCGGTCAAAAAGGCGTAGGCAATCAAAAAAGCGGCGGTGACGGCAAAGCGGGCTTTGGGCCGCACCTTCATCTCCTTCAGCAGCCACAGGATCATAAAGGCCAGATAGCCCACATGCAGCCCGGAGACGGACAGCACATGGGCAGTGCCCGTAATCCGGAAATCCTGCCTATCCTCCTCCGGAAGCTGGTCGGCCGCGCCCAGCAGCATCACGGCGGCCAAGCCCGCCTTGTCGCCCATGGTTTTGGCAAGCGCCCGGGTCAGCGATTCCCGCAGGCGGTAGGCGTAATCCCCGTCGAAAACGGAGCGCGGCGCCGTTATGGCAAGCCCCTCCCGCCCATACAGGCAGACGCTGATGTTCCGCTGTTTCAAATACAGGTCAAAATCGAATCCGTAGGGGTTCATCTGCCCTTGGGGAGGGTAAAGCCTCCCGGAAAAGGATACGCCGCATCCGTTATCTAGGGCCGGAGGCGGTTCGCCGTCCTTCAGGTAAAACGTCCAGTAGGCGCCGCCCGGAAGGCTCTCGCCGCCGATGGATACGTTTTTAAGCACACAGGCAACCTGCCCGTCCTCCCGAAAACGGACCTGCCCGGATACGGTACCCATAAAGGCATAGTCCCCTTCCGCCGGCCGGACCGGGTTCGCGCTCAGGGAGGCCAGCATAAGCCCCAGAAAGAAAAAAGCCGGCAGCACCCCGAGCACCGTTTTCCGGCCCGATAGAAACCAAAAAAGGGCCAGCAGGCAGGCTGCGGCTAGTCCGGCCAGCCACAGCCAGTGGAAGGGGCGCAAAGCCCCCAGCAGCACGCCGCCGCTTAGTGTGAGCGCAGCCGAGACAAGAGGCCGGCCCGTGTGAAAGGGCAGCGGGCGCGGGCTTAGCCTGGGGGGAGGGGAGGCGTCCATGGCATGTCACTTCCCGCCGTCAACCGTATACAGCATTTCTTCTTTCGCAAGTTCCGTATTTTCAAAAACGGCTCTGGCCTGCGCAAGCAGCGCCGCTGCGTCCACATCGGGCCGCAGATGCGTGACCACGAGCCGCCCGGCGCCGGCATCCCTGGCCAGTTCCGCGGCCTTGAAGGCCGACAGATGGGGCGCTTCTATCCGCCACTGCTCCTTCAAAAAGCAGCCGTCCGCCAGAAGCAGTTCGGTGCCCTTGTAGAAGCCGGCAAGCTCCGGCATGGTGTTGGTGTCCCCTGTGTACCCGAAGGCGCCGGCCCGGAAGCCCACCGCAGGCACCGGATGCCGGGCGGGACCGCACAGGATGGACAGGCTTCCGGCCTTGACCGCATCCCCCGCTTTGATCCAGTGCATCCGGAGGGAATCCGAGGCCGCAAGGAATTGCAGCACCGGGCTCGCGTCATCATAGGGCGCGTATACGTCAAGAGGCGGGAGGCTGTCCTGCTGGCGGCGGATATCCATATAGTAGCGCAGGGAAATCATATCCGAGCAGTGGTCGCCGTGGCCATGGGACAAAAGCACCGCCTTGAGGGACGCAGGATCGGTCCTGGCTGTCAGCCTGGCCAGCACGCCGGGGCCGCAGTCCATCAGCACCCGGTCCTCCCCCTGGGAGACAAGATATCCGGAGCAGGCGCCCCTGGCCGTGGGATACGGGCCGTTCAAACCCAAAATGCGGATATTCATCACGTTTTTCCCTCCTTCCGGCTTTTTTCATTGTATCATGAACTGATACTATTTCCAAATATTCTTTCATCGTTACGGCGGTTCTTTTCGTGCAGGACTGTGTCGCATTCTCCCCGGCGTAGCGCGGCGTTGCTTCGCTCCGTCTCCTTGACCTGCATCGAAAATTCCTCGCCGCGTTGGACGAAAAGCATTTTACAATAGTATGAAGAGGTCCACAATGCCGGATAAAGGCGGGGCGGGGACTTTTTGAAAAAGCCCCCGCCCCGTTCCCCATCCGAAAAAGGGAAAAAAAGTTTTATTCTTCGGGCTCCAGCAGGCCCAGGTTGCCATCCTTGCGCAGGTACAGCACGTTGGTGCGCTCGGTCTCGATATTCACAAAAACGAAGAATGCGTGTCCCAGCAGTTCCATCTGCAGCGTGGCATCCTCCACGGACATGGGACGGACGGGAAACTGCTTTACGCGCACCACCTGGCGCTCCTCCTGGGCGCCTGTGGCAGCATCCTCGATAAATTCCATTTCGGGGCTCTTGAAAGCATCCTCCCGCAGGCGCTTTTCCAGCTTGGTGCGGTGGCGGTGGATCTGCTTCTCCAGCTTGGCCAGCGCCTGGTCGATGGCCAGGTACAAATTATCTTCGGCGGAGGCTTCCGCCCTAAGGATCACGCCCTCGAAGGGCACGGTAATCTCGGCGGTGCGGCGGCTTGAGCGCTCTTTGGAAAGCCGGACGAACATCTCGGTATCCGGCTTTAAATACCGTTCCATGCGGTTTGTTTTTTTGGTGATCCGGTCCGTGATGCCCGGTGTAATGGGCATATTTTTTCCGGTGACTGTCGTCTTCATAGCGATTGCTCCTTTATGTGAGAATGGGTTCATCCCCGGGGATGAAAAAAGCACGGCAGGATTTTATGCGGCGAACGCCGTACCGTCGTGCGACCTGGTCAACGGAACCACGCCCTTTCATAACAGGATGGACATTGTTCTGACCGTATTGAAAGCATTCGCCGCGATCTTTCAATCTCCTTCTTTTTTGCTTGCGCGGGCCGCATGTTCCTTTCGGCCGGGCCGCCGCATCCCCATCAATTGACATTGGGCCGCATGGTTTTCCATGGTCTCCTGCGGAATAAAAGGGCAGGGCGGGGAAACAATAACATCACGGCGAGGCGGTGAAGCCCCGCACACGCAAGGAGGTTTTATCATTGAGGGCAACAGGAATCGTGCGCAGGATCGACGAACTGGGCCGCGTCGTCATTCCCAAAGAAATCAGGCGCACACTGCGCATCCGTGAGGGTGATCCGCTGGAAATCTACACCGACCGGGACGGCGAGGTGATCCTGAAAAAATACTCGCCCATTGGTGAGATGTCCGGTTTTGCCAAAGATTATACGGAATCCCTATTCCGCAGCCTGGGCCACATCGCCTGCATCGTGGACCGGGACCAGGTGGTTGCCGCCAGCGGTGTGGCCAAGAAGGAACTTTGCGACAAGCCCATCAGCCATGACCTGGAAACGGCCATCGCCAACCGGCAAACGGTGGCCATCAACCGGGCGGTGGGCGGAAAGATCGTGGCCGTCACCAACGAGGAGGACATGTCGGGCTATACCGCCCAGGTGGTATCGCCCATCATTGCCGATGGGGAGGCCATTGGCGCGGTGGTGCTCATGAGCAAGGAGCAGGGCGCAAAGATGGGGGATACGGAGTTGAAGGTGGCCGAAACCGCCGCCGGCATCGTGGGCCGGCAGATGGAACAATAGGCGTTTTGGGAGACGGAATGCGGGGAGGGGACTTTTTGAAAAAAAGCCCCTCCCCGCGCCCTTCCTCAAGAATTTTATAGGGGAATGACAAGATAACGTGGCGTAAACCATTTTATTGATAACGGGCTTGTGCTCCCGCAACAGATTACTTATAATGAATATGTTGCGGAATTTTTTTGCCGCGAACTGGAAGCAAGGAAGTGTGCCATGACCCGTACACAAAAATCCATCCTGGGCGGCGTGACCATCCTGGGCATTACAGGCATCATTTGCAAGATGGTGGGTGTGCTGTTTCGCATTCCCTTGGCCTGGATCATCGGAGAGGATGGGCTGGGCACGTACCAGCTTGTTTTTCCCACGTATTCGCTGCTTTTGACCATCTCCTCCGCAGGGCTGCCGGTGGCCATCTCCCGGATGGTGGCCCACTGCCTGGCCAAGGATGACCCGCGCAACGCCAAAAGGGTATTTCAAAGCGCCCTGTACATGCTTTTCGCGCTGGGCCTTGTTTCCACCATCGTCCTGATCGTTTTCAGCGGGCCGCTAAGCGCGGGCGTTATCAAGAATTCCCAGACGGAGTTGGGCTTTCTCGCCATCGCGCCCTCCCTGTTTCTGGTGTGCGTGATGTCCGCCTTCCGGGGCTTTATGCAGGGGCAGCAGGATATGGTGCCCACCGCCATCTCACAGCTTATCGAGCAGGTGGGCAAGGTGGCCGTGGCGCTGCCCCTGGCCGCCATGGGGATGAAGATCAGCATTGCCCACGCCGCGGCCGGCGCGCTTCTGGGCACCTCCATTACGGAAGGTATCGCGCTTGTGTATATCATTTTCCCGTATGCCCGCAGGAAAAAACGGCTGGACGGCGCCGCACAGGATGAATCGCAGCTTCCCATCCCTATGAAAACACTGATGAAGCGGCTTGCGGCCAATGCCGTCCCCATCACCCTGGGGGCCTGCATCGTACCCCTGGCCGCCTTTGTGGATTCGGCCATGCTGGTAAGCAGGCTTCAGCAGATCGGCTTCACCGAGGGGCGTGCCACGGAACTGTACGGCCTGTATTCCGGGCTTGTGATCAACCTGATCAATGTGCCCACCGCTTTTTCCATCGCTTTGGGCATGAGCCTGGTCCCCGCCATCTCCGGACATTTTGCACGCCAGAATTTTGAGGGCGTAGCCAAGCAGGCCGGGCTGGGGCTTCGGCTGTCATTTCTGATCGGGCTCCCAAGCTCTATGGGTCTGAGCATCCTGGCGGAACGGCTGCTGTTTTTCTTCTACGGGAACGGTAAAATCTCCGCGGCCAATCTTTCCCTTGCCGCGGAATACTTGACTGTCAGCGGGTTGACGGTAATCATCTTCACCGTGGTGCAGTCCACCAGCAGCATCCTGCAAGGGATGCGCAAGCAGCGCATTCCCATGTACACCCTCATGGTGGGCGTGGCTTTCAAGATTCTGCTGAATTATACCCTGGTGGGTATCCCCTCTGTCAACATCCACGGCGCGCCCGTCTCCTCCCTGGTGTGCTACACCGTGAGCATGGTGCCCAACGTGTACTATGTGCTCAAGTACGGGCACATGACCTTTGACTGGAAAGGGTTTGTATGGAGGCCGCTGCTGGCCGCCCTCGCCATGGCGGCGGTGATTTACGCGGGCGGCGTGCTTTTACCCCAAGGGCGGCTGTATACGCTGCTGTTGGTAGCCGTGGGCATCCTGGTCTATGCGGGTGCGGCGGTCCTGTTCAAGGCCATCACCCCGGAGGACCGCAAAATGTTCAAGCGCTTCAAGCGAAAGACGCAGACCGAGGAGGAATGAGCGATGCAGAAGATTATTGTCGTGCCGCTGGGGCCCGGCGCGCCGGAGCATCTGACACTGGGCGCCATCAGCGCGCTGAAGGGCGCCGGCACGGTGATATTGCGCACGGGCCGGCACGGAGCCGTCCCTGAGCTTGAGAAGCAGGGAATCACCTATACCACGCTGGACGCGCTGTATGAGGCCAGCGAGGATTTTGACGCATTGAACGGCAAAGCGGCGCAAACGGTATGGGAGGCGGCAGGAAAGGGTACCGTAGCCTACGGCGTGGCCGATCCCCTGGCGGATGATACGGTGCGGGCGCTTATGAAAGAAGCCGGGCCAGGGCGGCAGGTGGCTGTCCTCCCCGGGGTGACGCTGTCGGCGGCCTGCCTGAGCGCGCTGAAAGATATCCCCGCCGGACAGGCACTGCGTGTTCTTCCCGCCTCCGCCACGCAGGGCTCGGCTTTTGTGCCTTCCGAGCCGCTGCTGGTTACGGAACTCAACAGCCGCCTGATGACCGGAGAGGTCAAGGGGTGGCTGATGGCGCTCCACCGCCCGGAGCACAGCGTGTTTTTCTTCCCGCCCGGGGAAAGCGCAGCCCGGAGCGTTGCGGAGATCCCCCTTTGCGAACTGGACAGGCAGAAGGCCTACGACCATACATCCGCCGTCTACGTCCCCGGAGCTGGGATGCTTCAAAGGGAGCGTCACGACTTTTTTGATCTGTTGCAGATCATGGCGAAGCTTCGGGCTCCGGATGGCTGCCCTTGGGACAGGGAGCAAAGCCACGAAAGCCTGCGCCCCTACCTGCTGGAAGAGGCGTACGAGGCTGTTGCAGCCATTGATGAGGGGGACATGGACCATGTGGCGGACGAACTGGGGGACGTGCTTTTGCAGGTGGTATTCCACGCCCAGGTCGCTTTGGAGCACGGGGAGTTCGGCATTCGGGACGTGACCACCGCCATCTGCCAAAAAATGATCTCCCGGCATGCCCATATCTTCGGCCAGGTGAAGTGCGACACCGCGGAAGAGGTGCTTGTAAGCTGGGATAAGCTCAAGCGGCAGGAACGGGGGCTTACCTCCCAGGCCGCCGTGATGGCGGACGTGCAAAGGAGTCTTCCGGCGCTGATGCGGGCGGCCAAGGTGCAGCAAAAGGCGCAGCAGGTGGGGTTTGATTGGGACGATCCCGGGGAGGCGCTGAAAAAGGTGCTGGAGGAGGCGCAGGAGGTCGCGGAGGAGCTTGCAAAAGGTACGGATCCTGGGGAGGAATTGGGGGATCTGCTCTTTGCGGCGGTCAATGTGGCACGCCTGTGCAAAAAGCAGCCGGAGCTTCTTCTTTCGGAGGCGGTGGACAAGTTCATCCGGCGCTTCGAAAGGATGGAAAAAGCCGTCGCAGCGGAGGGAAAAGCGTTGGAACACTTGACTTTATCGGAAATGGATGTATACTGGGAAAAGGGAAAGTTGTTAGAAAGAAAGCAGTAAGATCAGCGCCTTTCCCGGTCCGGATATTCATTCCCTTCCGCTTTCCCGAAGGAATGAGGACAGAGGGAGCGAATAGACAAACAGGTATGTCCCCGCGTGCAAAATCTGTATTACATCAAGGTAAAAAACGAGGAGGTACTTTCATGAACAAAGCAGAATTGTCCGGCGCCATCGTCGCCAAAACCGGCCTGACCAAGAAGGACGCGGAAAAGGTCATCAATGCTGTGGTGGAAGTCATCAGCGAATCCCTCAAGGCTGGTGAAAAGGTTCAAATCGTCGGCTTTGGCTCTTTCGAAGTGAAGGAGCGGCCTGCCCGCACCGCCCGTAACCCCCGCACCGGCGAGGAGATCAAGATTGACGCCTCCAAGGCCCCCGTGTTCAAGCCCGGCAAGGCGCTGAAGGACACCGTCAATGCGTAATGCCCTTTTCCGCTGAATTTGGCGGAAGGCATCAGGATCGGAAACGCCCGTGCTTTTGCGCATGGGCGTTTTTGGTGCAATGATAGAGATAAGATGAGGATCGATATGCGTCTTGACAAGTATTTGAAGGTGTCCAGGATCATCAAGCGGCGGACGGTGGCCAACGAGGCCTGCTCCGGCGGCCGCGTATCCTTGAACGGCAGGACAGCCAAACCCGGGGCTGAGGTAAAGGAAGGCGACCTTTTGGAGATCCGCTTCGGCGACCGGCTGGGCAGGTATCAGATCGTATCCGTGTTGGAGCACGTGCGTAAGGAAGGCGCGGCGGAAATGTACAAGGTGCTTGAGGAGGACGAAGCCGTCAAGAGGGAGCGGGACTGATGGGGAACGACGCTTTGCGGACGGAAGCCATTGTGCTGGCGGCAGGGTCCGGCAGCCGCATGGGAGCGGGAGAGAACAAGGTCTTTCTGCCGCTGCACGGCGTGCCCGCGCTGGTGCGCAGCGTGCAGGCGTTCGCAAATCTTTGCAGCGCATTGGTGCTGGTGGTCAGGCCGGAGGAGGAGCAAAGGGCCAGGGCTATGCTTGACGCCCATGGCTTGCTTTCCGCCGTGACCGCTTTTGCATACGGCGGGGAACGGCGCCAGGATTCCGTCAGGAACGGCCTTGCCGCGCTTTTGGGGGAGGAAGCCGTGGTCCTTGTCCACGACGTGGCCAGGCCGCTTTTGACGGAGGAAGTCATCGCGCGGGTGATAGTCTCCGCCCTTAAGTACGGCAGCGGGGTAGCAGCCGTCCGGGTGAAGGACACCATCAAGCGGGTAAACCCGGGTGAAACCGTGGCGGAAACACCGGACCGGGAAACGCTCCGTGCGGTGCAGACGCCCCAGGGCTTTTTAAAAAGCATCCTCATCAGAGCGCATCAGCAGGCGGAGCGGGAGGGGATCACCGCCACGGACGACGCCGCCCTGGCGGAGGCGATAGGAGTCCCCGTCCGGCTTGTGGAGGGGAGCTATGACAACATGAAGATCACCACGCCGGAGGACCTTGCGGCCGCGGAGGCAATCCTCATAAGCCGGGAGGGCGGCGCGGATGTATCTCCGCGGATAGGCCAGGGGTATGATGTGCACCGGCTTGTGCCAGGCCGCAAGCTGATTCTGTGCGGCGTTGAAGTCCCCCACGAAACAGGCCTTCTGGGGCACAGCGACGCGGATGTGGCGCTGCACGCCCTGACGGACGCGCTGCTGGGCGCCCTGGCCCTGGGGGATATCGGGAAGCATTTTCCCGACAGCGATCCCAAGTACAAGGGCATTTCCTCCCTGCTGCTTTTGAAGCATGCGTACCGCCTTATCAGGGAGCGGGGCTACGTAGCCGGCAACGTGGATGTGACCATCGTGGCCCAGCGGCCCAAGCTGGCCCCGTATATCAATGCCATGCGGGAGAACGTGGCGGAGGCACTTGCCCTTTCCCTGGACCGCGTCAGCGTCAAGGCCACCACTACGGAGCGGCTTGGTTTTGAGGGGGAGGAGCGGGGCATCAGCGCCCAGGCGGCATGCCTGCTGATGCCAGGCTGACCGGCCTTCCCGGCGGCCCTTTGCATTTGGGGCCCATAAAAGCCTTGTGCATCCCGCCGTGTTTCCGGGACGTGTTCATAAAGACGCACAGGGAAAAACGATGCCCTAAGAGCCATACTTGAGGACAACTTTGTATAGAAAAGGCGATTTCCTGACGGGTAATTCTGCCGAAAGTTTTTGGGGATAGGCGCTGGAAGGGGCATTTTTGAAAAAAATGCCCCTTCCAGCAAGCTTTCATAAATGTCCTTCGGCAAGTTTCCACTTCAGCGTGACAGCCGGCCAAGAATCATGTATAATGGGCGCTGACTGAATTTGAAGGAAGGAATTCGCGATGACGATTTTGCAGGCCGCCATCCTGGGGCTTGTACAGGGGCTGGCGGAATTTCTGCCCATCTCCTCCAGCGGGCATCTCATCCTGGCCCGGGCGGTGATGGGGATCTCCGAGGCGGCAACGGAATCCGCCTCCTATATGATGCTGGATATCCTCCTGCACGCGGGCACATTGATCGCTGTGCTGGTGGTGTTCTGGAAGGACTGGTGGAACATCCTGCGCAACCCCTTCAAGTCCAAAACGTTGCTTCTGCTGTTCATCGCGTCCATTCCCGCGCTGATTGTCGCCATGGCGTTCAACGATGTGGTGGAAAGCTTTTTTTCCGGCTGGTTTCTGGGCTTCGCTTTCCTGATCACCGCGCTTTTTATGCTCCTGGCGCAGTGGGCAAGCCGGCGGGGCGGGAAGCATGCCGTGCGGATGGGGGATGCCAATTACAAGCATGCCGTATCCATGGGCTGCATGCAGGCGGTTGCGCTGCTCCCCGGGGTCAGCCGCAGCGGCTCCACCATCCTGGGAGGTGTCGCCTCCGGGCTTACCAGGCAGGCGGCGGCGAAGTTTGCCTTCATGATGAGCGCCCCGGCCATCCTGGGCAGCTTGCTCATTGAGGGAAAGAAAGCAATGGATAACGGATACTTCCAGAGCCTTGAGACTGTTCCCGTGGCGGTGGGCGTAGTAGTGGCCGCCGTCAGCGGGTACCTGGCTATCCGGTTCATGCTGAGCATCATTACCAGGATATCTTTGAAGTGGTTTGCTCTGTATGCAGCGCTGGTGGGAATTGTGGTACTGGTGCTGCAGTTGACCATGCCGGGCTTTCTGCCACCCCTTGCGTTCCCCTCCCTGGAGGGCACCGTCCGGGCGCTGTTCCCGTTTATGGGGATGGGGGCATAAGCGGACGATGTATTTGCGGATAGAAAGCGGGGCGGTTGTATGACATCTTTACAGGACGACGCCAGAAAGATCATGGATGCGGCCATTCTTTCGGTACTGCCGGAGGCTGCGGTCCAAAAAGCGCTGGCAGGAAAGCGGTTCCCCGGGAAGACTGTGATCGTGGCTATCGGCAAGGCCGCGTGGCGGATGGCGCACTCCGCCGTCACCGTACTCAAGGACCAGGTATCCGGCGGGGTCGTGATCACAAAATACGGCCACAGCCAGGGGGACATACCCGGCCTTACGATTCTGGAGGCTGGGCATCCTGTGCCGGATGAAAACGGCATCCGCGCCGCTAAAGAGGCGCTGCGCCTGACAGGCGGCCTGCAAAAAGAGCAGACGGTGGTCTTTCTGGTGTCCGGCGGCGGATCGGCGCTGTTTGAGCTGCCCCTTCCCGGGACCACGCTCAAGGACATCGCGGATATCACCCGCCAGCTTCTTGCCTGCGGGGCCAATATTGTGGAGATCAACACCATCCGCAAGCATCTTTCCCAGGTGAAGGGAGGGCGGTTTGCGGAGCATTGCGCTCCGGCGCAGGTGCTGTCCATCGTTTTGAGCGATGTTTTGGGCGATCCCCTGGACAGCATCGCTTCCGGTCCGGCGCATCCGGACCGTTCCACCTGCGCGGACGCCCTGGCTATTGTAAAAAAGCACGGTCTGCAGGTAAGCGGTGGGGTGCTGGAAGCGCTTTCGCAGGAGACGCCCAAGGCGCTTTCAGGCGTGGAGACGCTGATCACCGGAAACGTGAACGCCCTGTGCCAGGGGGCCATGAAGGCCGCCGGGGAACTGGGTTATGAAACGCTGCTTTTGACCACCACCCTGGACATAGAGGCCAGGGAGGCCGGCGCTTTCCTGGCGTCCATCGCCAGGCAGATACGGGAAACCGGCCAGCCGTGCAAGCCCCCCTGCGCCCTGATCCTGGGCGGGGAAACGGTGGTGCACCTGCGGGGGAAAGGCCAGGGAGGCCGGAACCAGGAGCTGGCCCTTACCGCCGCTGAAGGGATCGACGGGCTTGCGGATACGCTGATCCTCTCCGTGGGCTCCGATGGCACGGACGGCCCCACCGACGCCGCGGGCGGCATGGTGACAGGGGAGTTCGCGCAAAAATGCCGGGAACTTGGGATGTCTATCTGCGAAGCGCTGAACAACAACGACTCCTATCCCGTATTGAAGGAAGCAGGCGGCCTGCTGGTTACCGGCCCCACGGGAACGAACGTGAACGACCTGATGATGGTGCTGGTAAGGTAGGGGTGGTATCTGCCTTCCTTAGAAAAAATGAAAACCGTTATTTCTGTCGATACTTAAAAGGGTCCGGAAGCGTTCACTGGCTGCTTCCGGACCCTTTTAAATATGCTTTCATTTGGAGCAATGGCCTCCAAACCGCCTGGGAGGTTTGGAGGGCCGAAGCCCTCCAAGCAGGATTATTGATACCGGCTTTGCCGGCATCAATGGATTTTCCTAAAGGCTCCGTAACCGAAGCCGCCCCCTGCGAGGGCAATAGGCGAGGTGAAGGAGGCTTGTGAAACGAGTCGCATAAGCGGTAGCGAAATGCGGCGACGATTGAGCAAGCTGGATCGAGCTTGCCCGCCCGACGGGAAATCAATTCCGCCAGCCCGGATTTCTGAATTTCCCGCAGGAAATTCAGAAATCC
>JAEWVC010000032.1 GCA_023459275.1 Bacillota bacterium
ACGCTCAGCCGCTGCCTGGCTACCTTTACCGTAGCATCCTTCTCAACAACTTTTCCTGCCATGTTAATCTCCTCCAACATCAGTTTAGCATATCCTCCCGATGTTAGACAAGACTGCTAGTCGTACAAATTAGTCTTCTTCTGCACCCGAAGGGTGTCACCATTTTAAGGGTGCTTGTGGGGGGCCGGGGGGAAATCGCCGGCCTCCCCCCTTCCTCTTTCTGTTTCTCTTTCGGGACGAAAGAGAAAGCCACTCCATGCTACAGGCCAGTTGCTAGCAACTGGCCGAGGCAACGCATTCGTCAAGCAGTCGCACATAGAAGTCGTGATGCAAATATCCACCTTTCCCAAAACAATTCCTGTCTTTGATTCACCCCGCCAAAACTCTGGTATCTACTCCATATCCTTTACATTACTCCGAAAGGAAGGTCAAGACGATGTACAAGCTGGGCGGTTTATTAGGCATCCTGACAGCTATATTTTTAGGTTTCGCACTGCTCAACTACATTTTGAAATGGATCAATAGACGCTGGGTAAGCAAGCTCCCCAAGACCTCGAAGTTCAAATCGGCCTACATCAAAGTGATGAAATTCGTGGTCCAAAAGCACCGCTGGTTTGGTCTGGGCGCGACTGTTTCCATGGTGGCGCACATGATCCTGCAAATCACATTCGCCTGGGTATCAACAACCGGCCTGATCACCGCCGCCCTGCTGGTGATCAATGGCATGATCGGCGCATGGATGCATTTTAAGCAAAAGGGCAAGCGGGGGCCTCTTTTGCTGGTGCACCGGGCCATGGGCGTGCTGCTGATTGTGGCGATTGCGGTTCATGTGATTACAAAGATATAAATGATATGGGTGGCGCGGATAATATGTATTTCGCGCCCGAAGGACGCTGCCAATTTTAAGGCGTTTGTGGGGGCCGCAGGCGGCACTTTGGCAACGAAGCCTTTCTGCTTCTCTTTCGGGACGAAAGAGAAAGCCACCCCATGTCACAGGCCAGTTGCTTGCAACTGGCCGAGGAAGTGCGCAGCATCAGCCGTCGTAATACACATTATCAATCTATATCGGTGATGGAGATTTCATACACGCAGTGTTCCCCGCCCCGCAGGATGGATTCCGCCACCCTGGCTTTTACCGGCCTTTTCAGCACCGTGGAGAACATCCGCTCCGCGAAGCCTTCCGAGCATTTGCACAGGTTGGGCGTATGCGCCGCCCCCGCCCGCACCAGCGGACAGACGCACTCCGCCTTGTTTTCGTCGGCCAGGATACGCTTTCCGTCCGGATCAACGGTCACGGTCCAACCCCATTGATCCTGCAAGAAATTGAAAAAAGCCTCCGGGTGGCCAACAAAAGGCGCCAGGACCTTCTCCATATTGTTTGCGTCATAATGGACCTTGCCGCACCGCTTGACGGCTTCCGCCATGGAGATCCCCGGATTTTCCATAAAAATGGCCAGCAGCCCATCTGTCCAGGCACAAACAAGCCCCACATCCCCATTGCCGCAGCAAACTCCCGTTTCCCGGCAGTATACGGCGCATTTCATAGGCGGCCACTCCCCACTTACAATTTTCCACAGCCTGTCTTGTGATCTGTATCGTATCACAAGGCATGAAAAGATCCAACGCATTTGCCCAAAATTGTTTTTGGCAACCAGCCGCAGAAAAACAGAAGGAGCCCTCTATTCCCTGCTTCCCGGGTGGAGTGCACCGCCCTGCGCCATCCTTTGTTGTAAATTTTCCCTGGAAGGGAAAAGGAAGCGTTTCCGGAACGTTGGATAGGCAGAAGGGAGGGTTAAAAATGAAAAAACTGTATGGAGGATTGGTCCTGTTGGTGCTGCTCCTGTCGCTGCCGGTGCTTTCGCTGGCTATGGGCGACGGGGTGGTGGTGAACAATCCCAATCCCAAGGACAGGCTGCACATGCGCACCGAGCCCAGCACATCCGCCACGTCCCTGGGCAAGTATTACAATGGGACGCCTGCGACCGTTCTTGATTGGAATGTGAAGGACGGATGGGTCAAGGTGGGTATAGGGTACGCGGGGGATGTGAACGGCCGGGAAGCCTATCAGTTGGAAGGGTATATGATGCGGCAGTATCTGACCAGCGTCTTTGACGGGGCGGCGGACAGGGTGGCGTCCGCCATGCCGGAATACTACTCCAGCAGCAGCAGCTGGGAGCTGTATCAGAAGCCCGATAAGAACGCGTCTTCCGCCACCTACGGCTTTGGGGAGCAAATTCGCCTGATGGGCTTTACGGACACGTGGTGGCACATTGCCGTCATGCGGAACGGGGATATTTATAAAAGCGGGTTCATCCCGGCAAACAGCCGCATGGCCTCTTCCACCGCCGTAGTGAACAACCCCAACCCCAAGGACAGGCTGCATCTGCGTACAAGCGCCGGCGCCAACGCAGCATCCCTTGGCAAATACTATAACGGCGTCAAGGTGCAGGTGCTGTCCTTCCATATGGACGGTGCCTGGGCGCGGGTGCGCATCGGCAAGACGGAAGGGTACATGATGACGGAATTTCTTGCTTTGGGGGAAGATGCCAACAAGGTGAAAACCGCTATCCCCACGGTGCGCCTGACCACCGATAAGGTAAATCTGCGGGAAACGGCAGGCTATTCCGGCAGAATCCTTGGCCAATATGCCCTGGGAACCGGCGTGAAAGTATGGGGCGTGGGAGAAACCTGGCTGCATGTGGAAGTGAACGGAAAGACGGGATACATGCTGGCCTCCATGCTTTCGACGCTGCCCGGGGAAAGCGGGCAGGCAACCTCCGCACCCGTGGTTGGGAAAGCCGCCACGCTGTCCGCCAACGCCAACTTCCGCAAAACTGCCAGCCTTTCGGGAGATATCCTGGCTTATCTGGGGAAGGGCACGAAAGTAACCGTCCAGAGTCAGAGCGGGAGTTGGTACCGCGTGCGCATCGGCGTAACGGATGCCTACGGCTGGGTGCAAAAAGGCCTTGTGAAGCTTGATTAGGGCGCTGTTGTCTGCGCCTCCCGCTGAAGTAGCTTGGCCTAGTGCTCATCTTTATGGTTTGATTCCCCCCGCTTTCCAGGGCTTGAGGAAAGCGGGGGCCTTTTTGCGTATTTCGGGGAACTGCGCACCCGTATGCCGGCAGGGCTTTCCCATGGTATAATGGGAAAATAAGGGGGGGATGGACTGTGGAGAAGATGCTGGAATCGGCGGATATCCTGGAAGGGCTGCAAAAGCTTGGGGTCAGGCCCGGCATGGCGCTGGAGGTGCATGCTTCCCTTGGCGCGCTGGGGCATGTGGAGGGCGGTGCCGGTGCGGTGATCCATGCGCTGATGGAGGCCGTGGGGCCGGAAGGCGCCATGGCGATGCCCTCCTTCCGCCTATCCAAGCCCCTGCCCCTCACGGAAACGGATAAAGCCTTGGGGCTTACCTTGAAAATACGCATTCTAGGCCCGAATGAGACACCCAGCGGCATGGGTGCCGTAGCCGATGCCTTCCGCCACCGCCCCGATACCCTCACAGGGGAGGGGCTTTTCCGGGTCACCGCCTGGGGAAAGGATGCGCGGATACACGCCAAGGGATTTCAGCACCTGATTGATACGGGCGGATACGCGCTGCTGCTGGGGGTGGATATCTACCGCCTGTCCGCCATGCATTACGTGGAGGACGCGCTGCCGGAGGCCATAAAGGATAAATTCCGCCCCTGCAATGCGGCGGAAAAGCTGTATCCGCGGGATCAGTGGTTCATTGAGGCCTGGTCGCCGGCGTGCAAGCCATGGTACGCGATCCAGCAGGCCGCCTACGACAGGGGATTCATCACCGACGGGTATATCGGCTGCGCAAAGTGCATGCTGCTTCCTGTTAAGCCCGTGATTTCGCTGTACCGGGAGGCGCTGGAAAGGGATGCCTTGGGGCTGTACGGGCTGGCATGACGGCCTGCTTCAGGAAATTGATCCCGGATGGCATGCCGGTGCGTTCTCCATCCGAAAGGAAAGGGAAAACCATGAAGAAGTTGCTTTTTTCCAGGGACAGCGCTTGCGTTGCGCCCATCCTCCAACTGATGATGGTACAAAAGCACCGTACGCTGGTCTTGTGGGCGCAAGACTGCGCGCAGCCGCTGCTGGCGCTTTTTGAAGCCCGGGTCCCTGGTGATCCGCGGCCCCGGGAGGCGCTTGCGGCGGCCGGATGCTGGATGCGCGGAGAGATCAAAATGCCTGTGGCCAGGAAGGCCATCCTGGCCGCCCACCGCGCCGCATCCGAGGCGGAAGGCGACCCTGCCGCCTGCGCTGCTGCCAGGGCCGTGGCCCATGCCGCCGCAGCCGTCCATGTGGAGACCCACTCCCCTGGGCTGGTGCTTTATGGGCTGACGGCAGCCGTGTATACCCTGGAAGCAAGGGAGGCGGAAGCCGTTGTGGCCGGGGAGTGCAAGCGGTACTATGACCGTTTGCTATACTGGCAGGAATATGCCGGCGCGGAAGAAAGGAAATGGGCGCCCTTTTTGGCAAGGGACGATGTGCCCAACAAGGAGCGGATGCTTTGGGAAAAGAAAAACCAAAGAGGGTAAACGCTTCCGGACGATAAAACATTTCGATATTCCGCTTTTCAGTGAACCTTTTCCATCCTTCCTTTCTCTTGTTAATGACCGGTCAAAAAATCACGGAGGGCCTTTCATGACGTCGGAGGAATTTGCCGTACGTATTGTGGCCATGCAGGAGACGCTGTATAGGGTGTCCTACGCCATGCTCGCAATGCGCTGCGACCAGGAAGATGCAGTACAGCAAGCCATCGAAACGGCATGGCGCAAGCGGGATACCCTTCGGGACGTCGGGGCTATGGAGCGCTGGGTGATCCGCATCCTAGTCCGGGAGTGTTACGCGCTGTCGCGCCGGCGCAGGCGCGAGGTGCCCATGGAGGCGCTGCCGGAGCGGGAAGCCCCGCCGGATGCGGACAGTGCGCTTCACGGCCTGTTCCTGTCGCTGGAGGAAAGCCTGCGCCTTCCGGCTGTTCTGCATTACATTGAGGGGTACGGGGTGGAGGACATCGCCCGTGTGCTCCGCCTGCCCGCAGGCACCGTGAAATCTAGGCTGCACCGGGCCAGAAAAAAGCTCAAGGAGACGTGGGAGGAGCGGGAGGAGGTCAAAGGATGAACAGACAGGATTACACAAACGCTTTTGGCAAAGCGCCGGAATCCTTCAAACGCCGGATCGCCACCGCCCTTTTGCAAACAGGGGAGGGGGAAAAGGTGAAAAAGTTCAGTCTGCGCTTTGTATTGCTGATGGCCGCGCTGCTGTTGGTGCTGATGGGCGCGGTATATGCCGCCTCAAGGGATTGGAGAATACTTGATTTTTTGACGGGCTGGTACGCGAAAGCCCCTGTCGGCAACCTGAGAAAAGCCATGGAGGAAAACAAGGTTCAGCAAAGTTACGAATTTGGGGAATATTCGGTCACGCTTTCAGAGGCAGTAGCTGACGGGAAATTTGTATACATCGCCGTCAACGTATCCATGAAGGAGGGAAACAACGCCTATTTGATCCCTGCGTACCTGTCGCCAAGCACACTTTTCAGCAATGCCGTGGATATTCCCATGTATGTGCCCGCCAACGCAGAGAAGTATTTTTACGACGTGAACCGGCTGAAGTCCGTTTCCAAGATCACGCCGGAGGCTGTCTCCACCAGCGGGGATCGCCGCTCGTTTCTGGCGGCCGCAAACCAGGAGGGAAAGCGGCTCTATTGCGCAGGCTTTTGGCTTGAGTCCGGGCAGGGAACCAGAAATATGCGGATTACCTCCTTCACCGTGCTTTCGGACGGAAGCGTCTCCTTTGTGCTGGGGGGCAGGGAGATGACGGAGGAAAAGCAACTGGACGTGAAGATTCATTTTGATGCTGGGGAAGTGAATCTGTCTTCCGGGCAAATCAAGGAAACCATATCCAGGACGATCCCCCTTTCGCTGCGTGTGCTGGATGCCATGGACAGAAGGACGGTTAACCTTCATGGCGCCACCATAGAGGGGACGGAGATGGTACTGGACAGGCTGGAATTGTACCTGACGCCCCTGACGCTGCATTATGAACTGTACTTCACGCTGCCGCAAAGTCCCGGACAGACGCAGAGCCCCTATTTTGTGGATTTTCTCAATGAGCAAGGGAAGCTGATTTCTCCGGGGCTGAGCATTACCATGGTTCAAAAGCCTCTGGGAGGCGGGCAATATGTGCAGTACGGCTCCATGCTGCTGGACGCGGTCCCGGATGCGGTCATCTTCAGAGGACGGTCCTTAATGGATTTCCAAAAATACGGGCAGATCACCGTGAAACTGAAATAACCGCTTACTGAAAAATCCCGCAGGCGCTTGCGCTGCCTGCGGGATTTTTTTATATCAACGCCGGTTTACCGGCGGAATCTGTCTTGGCGCCTCCGCCTGCAAAAGCGCCTGCCGGCTATTTCCCTCCTTAATAGCCGGCCGCTTTTGCAGGCGTGGCATTGGTATCGGAAAATCATTAAAACCGGATCCGGTCTGTATGTCATCGGCTCGCCGGTCTCCCGGCCACCGTCTTGCGTATAGCATACCCGCCCATTATGAAATAAACATGGAAACTTTGTGAACAAACGGCGAAACCTGCAAGAAAATCCAGATCATCTTTTATCGCTCTGCCAACGATTTGCCGTGCGCTGCATTGATCTTTCCATGCAAAGCAATCGGAAACAGCCGGTGAAGTTTTCCGGGTGGGTCCAGGGAAGGCACCTTTTTCAAAAGGCGCCCTCCCTGGCAACCACAGACAACAAACGCCATACGCGTGCATGTCATCCTTCGCCGGCTTGTGATAATATGAAGCTGAATTGATGCGGGGAGGCTTGTATATGCGTTACGGATATTTCGACAACGAAGCACGGGAATACGTGATCGACCGGGTGGACGTACCCGTATCCTGGACGAACTATATCGGCACCCAGCGGATGGGCGGGGTGTTCAACCATACGGCGGGGGGCTATGTGTGGCTGGACTCGCCGCAATACCACCGCATCACCAGGTTCCGGCCCAACGGCGTGCCCATGGACAGGCCGGGCCATTACGTGTACCTGCGGGACGCGGACACGGGGGAATACTGGTCCGTAAGCTGGCAGCCAACTGGGCTGCCCCTTGACAAGGCGAAGTACGCCTGCCGCCACGGGCTGAGCTATTCCAAATATTTGTGCGAATACGGCGGCATCGCCGCCTGCCAGACGGTGTTCATCCCAAGGGACGACAATGTGGTGCTGTGGGATGTGGAAATTGAAAACCAATCGGACAGGAGCCGCGCTCTGGATGTGTTCGGGTATATGGAATTTTCCTTCCATCACATTGACATGGACAATCAGAATTTTCAGATGAGCTTGTATGCCACCGGGTCCAGGTATGAAAACGGCGCGGTGGAGTACGAGCTGCACTACGAGGAGGACAGCTTTCAATACTTTACCGCAAGTTTTGACCCGGATGGCTTTGACTGCCTGCGGGATGCTTTCATCGGCCCCTACCGCACGGAAACGAATCCCCTGGGGGTGGAAGCGGGAAAGCTTTCCGGCAGTTTTGAAAAGACGGGCAGCCACTGCGGCGCGCTGCAAAAGCGCATCATTTTGCAGCCCGGGGAAAAAGCGCGGGTGCTGTTCCTGCTGGGGCAGGGGAATGCGGCGGAAGCGAAAAAGGCCAGGGGAAAGTATACCTTCCAGGAGGCGGACAGCGCCAAAAAGGCTTTGGCGGATTTTTGGACGGAGAAGCTGAACCGCCTGAAGGTTGACACGCCCAGCAGGGAGATGAATACAAGCCTCAACCTGTGGAACCTGTACCAGAGCGAGGTGAACGTGATATTTTCACGCTTCGCATCCTTTATCGAGGTGGGAGGCCGCACAGGTCTGGGCTTCCGGGACACGGCCCAGGATGCCATGTGCGTGCCTCACTCCAACCCGGATATGTGCAAGCTGCGCATCACCCAGCTCCTTCACGGCCAGGTACGGGAGGGCTATGGCCTGCACCTGTTCGACCCCGCCTGGTTCGCGCCGGAGAAAAAGCAGTCCTTCACCTCCCCCACGGTGGTTCCCACCCCGGAAAAGAGTCAAATCATCCACGGCCTGAAGGATGTGTGCGCCGACGACGCGCTGTGGGTGATCCCGGCCATCTGCGAGTATGTGCGGGAGACGGGTGAGACGGAATTCTTCCACCAGGTGATCCCCTATGCCGACGGCGGCCAGGACACGGTGTACGGGCACATGAAGAAAATCCTGGATTTTACGTATAGCCAGCTTGGCGCCCACGGAATTGCCAAGGGGCTGCGGGCCGACTGGAACGACTGCCTGAATTTGGGCGGCGGGGAAAGCGCCATGGTGGCCTTTTTGCACCTGTGGGCGCTCCATCACTTTTTGTCGGCGGCGTCGCATCTGAACAGGAGCGAGGATGTGCTTTTGTACCGGGCCATGGAAAGGGAGACGGCGGCCAACTGCCGCAAGGTGCTGTGGAACGGCAAATGGTTCATCCGCGGGATCACGGGGAAGGGCGCGCCCATCGGAGATGTGGATTCCAGGGAGGGCAAGGTGCACCTGGAAAGCAACGCCTGGGGCGTGATTTCGCAGGCTTTTACCCGCCAGCAGAACCTGTCCGCCATGGACGCGGTGATGGAATACCTGTATACCCCCTACGGGCTGATGCTCAACGCTCCGGCCTTCAAAACACCGGATGACGCCATCGGCTTTGTGACAAGGGTGTACCCCGGCGTCAAGGAAAACGGGGCCATCTTCAGCCATCCCAATCCCTGGGCCTGGGTGGCGGAATGCATGCTGGGCCGGGGCGACAACGCCATGAAGCTGTATGAGGCGCTTTTGCCCGTGCGGCAGAACGATAAAATAGAAATCCGGCAGAGCGAGCCCTACGCTTACTGTCAGTTTATTATGGGGAAAGAGCATACCGCCCACGGCAGGGCGCGGCACCCCTGGATGACCGGCAGTGCAGGCTGGGCCTACTATGCCGCCACCAGATACATATTGGGCATCCGGCCGGAGTGGGACAGCCTGACCATCGATCCCTGCATCCCCTCCTCTTGGGAAGGCTTCTCCGCCACCCGGGTTTTCCGGGGCGCCGTGTACCATATCCGGGTGGAGAACCCGCAGCATGTGCAAAAAGGCGTGGCCAGGCTGATGGTGGACGGGTTGGAGGCAGGCTGTGTCCCCATCTTTGGGGATGGTGCCGATCATACCGTTGAAGTCTTTCTGGGAAATGTTTAAAATTAGGAGGAAACCGGCATGATCGCGTTCGGCACGGGCGGTTGGAGGGCCATTATTGGCGAGGATTTTACAAAAGAGAACGTGCAGAGGCTGGCGGTGGCCGTGGCCCGGCGCATGAAGGCGGAAGCCGTGGAGGGACCGGGCTTTGCGATTGGTTTCGACAGGCGCTTTCTAAGCCGGGAGGCAGCCAAATGGGCCGCGGAGGTCATGGCGGCGGAAGGCATCCATACCTATTTCATCCCCCGGGAGGCGCCCACGCCGCTGATCATGTTCACAGTGCGCTATTACGGGCTGCACTACGGCATGGCGGTCACCGCCAGCCATAACCCCGCGCTGTACAATGGGATCAAGCTGTTCACAAGAGGTGGGCGGGACGCGGCTTTGGAGATTACCGAACCCTTGGGGGCGGCGGCCAACCTGGTATCAAGGGAGGAAATTTCCTTTGTCCCCTATGACCAGGCGGTAAACAAGGGGCTGGTGGAGGAAATTTCCCCGCAGAATCAGTACTTGGACGCCATCATCCGGGGTGTGAACATGGACGCCATCCGCTCCCGGAACCTGCGGATCATCCTGGACCCTATGTACGGGGTAAGCCGCACCTCCCTGCAAACCATATTGCTCACGGCCAGGTGCGACGTGGACGTGATCCACGAGCGGCACGATGCGCTGTTCGGCGGCCGGTTGCCTTCCCCCAGCGCGGAAACCCTGGGCGCTTTGAAAGCGGCGGTTACGGAAAGCCGGGCGGATATCGGCATCGCCACCGATGGGGACGCGGACCGCATAGGGATCATCGACGACACGGGCCGGTTCGTGCATCCTAACGAGATTTTGGTGCTGCTGTACTATTACCTGCTCAAGTATAAAAACCTGAAGGGCCCGGCGGTCCGGAACCTGGCCACCACCCATTTGCTGGACCGGGTGGCCGCATCCTTCGGGGAGACCTGCTACGAGGTGCCGGTTGGCTTCAAATACATCTCCGCCGCCATGGAAAAATACAATGCCGTCATCGGCGGCGAATCCTCCGGCGGGCTCACGGTAAGGGGTCATATCCTGGGCAAGGACGGGATCCATGCCGCCACGCTGCTGGCGGAGATGATGGCCGTTACCGGGGAAAAATTGAGCACCCTCACGAAACAGATGTACGATAGGTTTGGCAGGGCGTACATGGCGGAATATGACTGGCCCTTCCTGCCGGAGGAAAAGGAGCGGCTGCTCCGTTTGCTGATGGAGGAGAAAAGGCTGCCCGGCTTTCCGGAGGAGGCGGTTTCCGTCTCCTACCTGGACGGGGTGAAGGTGTACTTCAAGGAGGGCTGGATCATCATCCGTTTCAGCGGCACGGAACCCAGGCTGCGGGTGTTCTGCGAGATGCCGGATCAAAAGCGGGCGGAGGAGATGTGCGCCCTGGCGGCGAATTTTTTGGGGCTGGCCTGAACGCAAGGCAAGCAGCATGGCAGGGAGGGGGCAAGCCCCCGCCCTACGGGATTGGTCCGGGCCATTGTGTTGTTTATCACCGGTCGCCCTGTTTTCATCTGCTGAGGCGGCTTGTATGCGGTATGCCCGCCGCCCAATTTCCATGGTAAGGAGGCTGTCGCCTTGCTACACAAGCTGCGCGGCTACGTCACCACCCTGCGCTTCCGTATTTTACTGATCGTGCTGGTTTGCTGGCTCCTGCCCGTATTGGCGCTGGGAGGCTACATGGGCACGGTCTTTTTCTCGGCTTTGAAGGAAAAGACGGAGGCGGCGCTGTCCTCCGGCGCGGAGCATGCCCAGACGCTGACGCTGCAAAACATCCAGCGGGCGGTGACTTTGGCCAAGGATGTGACCTACGACGGGGAACTGGCCACCACCGCCGCGGACTACGATTCCGGCAAGCTTTCCTACCATGATTTTTACCGCATCAGCCGAAATTACCTGGAGCGCAAGTACGGCCGGGAAACGCTGTTTACCTTTGCTTCCTACTTCCCGGTCAGCCGGCCCCTGGAGTTTATGTACACCTCCGCCGGCTATGAGAGCGCCATCGCCTTCCAGCAGTCCTACCAAACCCTTGCCATTGGGCTGGGGCAGACGCTGGATACCCGCTGCACCTTTGCCGGCTGGGGCGGCGAACTGTACCTTGTCCGCAACCTGTACAACCTGCGCATGGAACGCTACGGCATGCTGGTGCTGGGGGTGAACGCCAGGGAGCTGCTGGCACCCCTTGTGAGCGCGGACCAGATGTGGAAAAACGGGCTGGACCTTGCGCTGGACAGCTTTGCCCTGTCAAGCGGGGAAGCGGTGGACTGGAATACGGAACCCCTGGGCCTTTCTGAACAAAAGGAAGATTTGAGCTACGTTCAGGTTTCATCCCAGCGGGATTATACGCTAAGAACAAGGGTGCGGGTGGAAAAGAAAGCCGTATATGCCCAGATGGCCCAGTTTCAGCAGCTTTTGCTGCTGCTGGTGCTGGCCATTGTGCCTGTGGGGATCGTCATCATGTGGTTCGTGCACCGGCGCATCGCCAAGCCCATCTTTCTTTTGTCCAAAGCTTCCCGCCGCATGGCGGAGGGGGAGCTGGGCGTCACCGTGCCCATGCGGGGCAAGGATGAGCTGGGGCAGCTGGGCATCGCGTTTTCCAGCATGAGCGCGCAAATACGCCACCTCGTCGACACCGCCTACAAGGAGGAGATCGCTTTGCGGGATGCCCGCATTGAGGCCATGCAGAGCCGCATCAACCCCCATTTTCTGAACAATGCCCTTGAGATGATCACCTGGCAGGCGCGCATGGACAAGGACGAGGCCATCGCCGCCATGGTGGAGGCGTTGAGCGTGCTTTTAAACGCCAGCCTGGACAGGGGCGACAGCCGCCTGGTGCCCCTGAAGGAGGAGCTGGCCATCGCCGACGCCTACTTCTACTTTGTGCGCCTGCGCTTTGGCGAAAAGCTCACCATCTGGAAGGATGCGGACCCCGCCCTGATGGAATGTCCGCTGCCCCGGATGGCCATCCAGACGCTTTTGGAAAACGCCATCGAACACGGCATCGCCCCGGCAGGGGGCGGGCATATCAGACTAAACGTGTTCGCCGATGAAACCTCCCTGCATGTGGAGGTGCTCAACAGCGGCAGAAAGCTTTCCCCGGAGGACAGGGAGAAGATTTCAGCGCTTTTGAAGGAGGACGGGGACAAGGCGGGCCATGTGGGCATCCGCAACGTCAGCCAGCGGCTGCGCTTGATCTATGGGGACAAGGCAGGCTTGCGCATCGCCCAGGACAGCCGCGGCGACACGCTGGCGGCGATCCTTATCCCGTTGGAAAAAATCCCGAAACAGCCCGCGCCTTAAGGCCGTGTGACCGGGTTCAAAGCAATGGCCCAGACCCGGGCATTGCCGTTTGTCAACGGCCCGGCGGGGAAATTGCAGGGTTTTGCTGTACAGATTTTGACAACCACAAACAACGAATGACATTCCCAACCAATGACGGAACAAGCCCGTATTGTTATAATAGAGCCACCTCAAAGAGAAAATTGAAGGAGGAGCTTTGCCCATGAAGAGACTGCTTGCTGTTTTGCTGGCCCTGACCCTGGTAAGCGTTCTTCCCGCCGCGCTGGCTGACGGCGTGACACTGAAAACCGTGTCCACCTTTGCCGGCACCGATGCGGCCGCGGATTCCTACGTGCAGCTGCTGGAGGCCTGGCAGCAGGAGACCGGCAACAAGGTGGAGGATGCTTCCGCCACCTCCGACGAAGCCTGGAAGACCGGCGTTTTGAACGACTTTGCCGCCGGCAATGAGCCGGACATCCTGTTCTACTTTGCCAAGACCGCTGACTCCGCCCCCATCCTTGACAAGGTGGTGCCCATCAGTGAGATCAACGCCGCCTATCCCGACCTGGGCCTCGCGGAAAACGCCGCCATCGCCGAGGACGACGGCGTGGTGTATGCCATTCCCGTGCGCGCCTTCTGGGAAGGCCTGTTCGTGAACACCGACCTGTTTGAGCAGTACGGCTTGGAGCTGCCCACCGACTGGGCCAAGCTGGAGACCGCCATCGCCAAGTTCAATGAAGTGGGTATCGTGCCCATCGCCGTGAGCTTTGCCGATGTGCCCCACTACATTGTGGAGTTCGCCATCATCGCCAGCGGCACCCCCGAGGAGCATATGGCCCGCCCCGCCACCATCGCCGAAGTGCCCGAGTCCTGGAAGGACGGCATGGCGCTTCTGAACAAGCTGTACACCCTGGGCGCTTTTGCCAAGGATGCCAGCGCCACCACCGAGGCCGTCACCTCCCAGATGTTCCGCGATAAGAAGGCCGCCATGCAGCTGGACGGCTCCTGGTTTGCCAACGGCATCGCCGAAGCCAACTGGGATACCACCACCGTCATGCCCTTCCCAACCTACGCGGCGGATGCCGAGCCCACCGCGTTCATCGGCGGCGTTTCCATGGGCTTCTACCTTTCCCGCAAGGCTTGGGATGATCCCCAAAAGCGTGACGCGGCGGTCAACCTGCTGGCCTATCTCACCAAGGGCGAGAACGGGCAGCGTTTGGGCGGCTTCTCCTTCGGTGGCGGCCTGCTCAGCGCTTCCTATGACATGATCAACAACGCCAAGGTCATGCTGGCTCCCTTCCAGGATTCCATGACGCCCGAATCCCGCAGCGCCTGGTTCGCCAAGGTGCCCGCGCTGGTGGACGGCACCGCCGATCCCATGGCCGTGTGGACCGAGGTCATGGCTCTGAACCCCTTCGGCAAATAAGCTTCAAAGACGTCTGATTCTCACCGCCGGGCCGCTTTTATGGGGCGGCCCGGCTTTCCACATCCGGAAAGCTTTGCCCAAGGAGGGTTGCGCCATGCTCTACCGGAACCGCCGGCCGCTGTGGGTGTTTTTGTTCCCGGCCTTTTTTCTGATGATTTTGTTCTTGTATTACCCCTTTCTGGTAAACATCTACAACAGCCTTTTTGATATCAAGAGCATGGCCGGAACACCGTCCGGGTTCATTGGGCTTGCCAATTACCGCAAGTTTTTTGTGGAGGATGCCACCGCCCGGGTGGCGCTCTTCAACTCCCTGAAAATTATGGGCCTGACCGTGGTCTTCCAGGTGGGCCCCGCGCTGGTCCTGGCGCTGATGGTGGACAGCATTAAAAAGGGACAGCAGTTTTTCCGCATCGTATACTTTTTCCCCATTGTGATATCCGCAACGGCCATCGGGCTGATGTTCAACCTGTTCTACAACTACGACGGGGGCATGCTCAACCAGATCCGGGGATACTTCGGCCTTGACAAAGTGCTGTGGCTGAGCAAGGACAAGGCCTTCACAATGGTATCCATCCCCGTTTTGTGGCAGTATGTGGGCTTTTACTTTGTCATTTTGCTCACGGGGCTTTCCGGCGTGCCGGAGGAGGTGTACGAATCCGCCGCCATTGACGGGGCCACGGGGCTTAAAAAAATATGGTATATCACATTGCCGCTGGTTTCCGATGTGCTTGTCACCTGCACCACGCTGGCCATCACCGGCTCCATCAAAGTGTTCGACCTGCCCAATGTGATCGCCAGGAACGGCGCGCCCAACGGTTTGACCCATTTCCTTGGCACCTACATGCACAACCAGGCTTTTGTGGCCCAGAACGTGGACTACGGCTCCGCTATCTCCATTGTGATCGTTGTCTTTGGCGTGATCGCCGCCCAGGCGGTGAGGAGGATATTGATGCCCTTCTCAAGGGTGGAGGTGTAGGCATGCGGAAGAAGCACTTCTCTCCTGGCAAGGCTGTCGTTTATGCACTATTGATCTTCTGGGCCATGACCACCATCCTGCCCTTTGTATGGGTGTTCAACAACTCCTTCAAGGATACCAGTCTGGTGATCAGCGATTCCTTTTCCCCGGCCTTTTTGACTATTTACCAGCGGGACAAGGACGGCAACATCGTCCATGAGCAGCCGCTTCTGGACGCATACGGCCGGGAGATGTACGATAAGCTCCTCTATGACGGGGACGGGAACCCCGTGCTGGAGAAGGACTTAAAAGGGCCGGAGCTGAACGCCAATAACCCCTTTGCCGGGCTGCTGGGCAACCTGCATGAGCAGGATACCAGCAACGATGAACTGCAGGCCTATGATACAAAAAACGGAAAGCGCCTGTATGACGAAGCTTCCCCGGCGGTTATGCTCACGCCCACCTTCGCCAATTATATCTCCGCCTTCACCAACAACAACGTGAACATCCTGCGGGGCTACCGCAACAGCTTCATCATCTGCGCGGCGGTGACCGCCGCGGTGACGCTGCTTTCCACCATGCTGGCCTTCGCGCTGACCAGGTACCGCTTTTTCGGCAAAAAGGTTGTGCGCACCATGGTAGTGGCGGCACTCATGTTTCCGGCCTTTGCCACCATTGTGCCTGTATACCGCATGATCGCCTGGGCCGGGCTGTTCGATACGCTGCAGGGTGTGATCCTGGTGCTTATCGCCGGGAACCTGGCCTTTGCCACCACCGTAATGATGGGCTTCGTGGCCGGGCTGCCCTACGAATTGGAGGAGGCCGCCTTCATGGAGGGCGGTGGGCCCTACCGCATCTTTTTCAGCATTATTTTCCCCATGTGCCGCCCCGCCATCGCCACGGTGGCCATCTTTACCTTCATCTGGAGCTATAACGACCTGTTTTTGCAGATGGTGCTGCTGCGCTCCCGCAAGCTGATGCCCGTATGCGCTATTTTGAGGGAGATTTCCAGCCAGTACGGCACCGACTTTGGCCTGATGGCCGCCGCCGTAACGGTTGTGGTGGTTCCGGTGCTGCTGGTCTACATCCTGATGCAGAAGAACATTATCAAGGGGCTGACCGCCGGGGCGGTAAAAGGATAAAATTGCGTTTTTGAAGGAGGGGTGCGGGAGGGGAATTTTTTCAAAAATTCCCTCCACGCCCTGCACAGCATCCGTGCCTCCCCGGGGCTTGACCGCCGCGGCACAAAGGGGTATGCTTCCAGCAAAGGGGGCGGAGCATGTACGATGTCGTTCTGATCGATGACGAGCAGGTGATCCTGAGCGGGCTCAAGCGGGTCCTGCCTTGGGAGGAGTTTGGCTGCCGTGTGGCGGGCACCGCCGCCGACGGTGTGGAGGGGGCAGCCCTCATCCGCAAACTGAAGCCCGACATCCTTTTTACGGACATCCGCATGCCCAACCTGGACGGCCTTTCTATGGTGGCCGCCTTGAAAAGCGAATTTCCCCATCTTCAAATCGCGGTGCTCACCGCCTACCGGGATTTTGAGTATGCCCGCCAGGCCATCAGGCTGGGGGTGTGTCGGTATCTTTTAAAACCCAGCAAAATGGATGAACTTACGGAAACCATCGCCTTTATGACCGAGACCCTGCGCGGACTGAAGGTATCGGGGGCGCCGGAAGAGACAGCTCCGGAGAGCGAAGCCGCGGGCAGTTTTGTGGTAAAGGCCGCCATGGCCTATCTGGAGGAACACTGTACGGAGCATATCGCCCTTAAAGACGTAGCGGCCCATGTGTTCGTCAGCCAATGGCATTTGTCGAAGCTCATTAACCGCCACATGAACAAAAATTTTTTTGACATTCTCAATCATCTGCGCATTGAGAAGGCCAAGGAGCTTCTCAAGGACCCTTCCCTGAAGGTGCACGAGGTGGCGGAGCACGTGGGCTTTGCGGATGTGGCCCATTTTTCCAAAAACTTTAAGCGTCTGACCGGCAAATCTCCCGTAGAATACCGCGCCGGCCTGTAGCGCGAGGCGGAATCTTTTCCAAGAAAAGTGGAAAAATCGTTGCGTGCCGCCCCAAACGCATAGCCGTGTACCTGCCGGCAGCCGTGGACGGCATTTTGGTTTGGCGGCCGCATCTTCAAAAAAAGTGGAAATATTGGAGAAAACCGTTTGACAGACGCCGCCCATGCTGATAGAATAGCTCCTAATAATTCTTTCTTCCCCCACGACCTATGGAAAGGATGAGGAAAATGCTCCCCACCAAAGTCCGGGAAGGGCTCACCTTTGACGATGTGCTGCTGATTCCCCGGCGCAGCGAAGTGCTCCCCAAGGATGTGGACATTTCCACGCGGCTGACGCCGGTGATCAGACTGAACATTCCGCTTCTTTCCGCCGCCATGGATACGGTGACGGACGCGCGCCTGGCCATCGCCATTGCCAGGGAAGGCGGGCTTGGCATCATTCACAAGAACATGACAATTGAAGAGCAGGCGGCCCAGGTGGATAAGGTAAAACGCAGCGAGCACGGCGTCATTACCGATCCATTTTTTCTTTCTCCGGAACATTTGATCCGGGACGCGGAGGCGCTGATGGCCCGCTACCGCATCAGCGGCGTGCCCATCACCAGGGAGGGGCGGCTGGTAGGCATTCTTACCAACCGGGACCTGCGGTTTGAAACGGACATGGACAGGCCTATCGGCGAGGTGATGACCAGCAAAAACCTGGTAACCGCGCCGGAGGGAACCACGCTGGAGGAGGCCAAGAAAATCCTGGCCGCCCACCGCATTGAGAAGCTGCCCATTGTGGACAGGGATTTCAATTTGCGCGGCCTGATTACCATCAAGGATATCGAAAAGACCACAAAATATCCCAATAGCGCCAAGGATCAAAATGGGCGTCTGCTGTGCGGCGCGGCGGTGGGGGTCACCAGGGATGTGCTCAAGCGCGTGGAGGCGCTGGTAAACGCCAAGGTGGATGTGGTCTCCATCGATACGGCCCACGGCCACAGCGTGGGTGTGTTGAAGGCGGTGGAGGAAATCCGCGGGCATTTCCCCAACATCCAGCTTTTTGCCGGGAACGTGGCTACCGCCGCGGCTACCCACGACCTGATCTCCGCCGGGGCCGACTGCGTGAAGGTGGGCATCGGGCCGGGATCCATCTGCACCACGCGGGTGGTGGCCGGTATCGGCGTGCCGCAGATCACCGCCGTAAGCGACTGCGCCGAGGAGGCGGAGAAACACGGCATCCGGGTGATTGCCGACGGGGGCATCAAGTATTCCGGGGATATCCCCAAGGCCATCGCTGCCGGAGCTTCCGCGGTGATGCTGGGCAGTCTCTTTGCAGGCGTGGATGAAAGCCCCGGAGCCATGGAGATCTATCAGGGCCGCTCCTTCAAGGTGTACAGGGGCATGGGCTCTATGGGCGCCATGGCGGAGGGCAGCCGTGACCGGTACTTCCAGGAGGATGCGAAAAAGCTGGTGCCCGAAGGGGTGGAGGGCCGCGTACCCTACAAAGGGCCCCTTTCGGATACCGTGTACCAGCTGATGGGCGGCCTGCGCTCCGGCATGGGCTACTGCGGCACACCCAGCATTGAAGACCTGCGCAAAAACGGGGAATTCATCCGGATCACCGGCGCGGGGCTCAAGGAAAGCCACCCCCACGATATCTCCATTACGAAGGAATCGCCCAACTATTCAAGGATGGATTTATAAAATTTGCGGGAAAGGCCTCTTTTAAAAAAGAAGATCCAACCGGCTCAATCGGCGCATTGCTCACTGCCATTCGCACTGCTTGTTTCGCCGGCCTCCTCCGCCTAGCCCTTTTTCCCCCGCAGGGGGAGGCCAGGCTTCGGAGCCTTCCCGCACCCATCCCAGAAAACTGCATAATCAACATACAAGGCGGCGCAGAAATGATGCGCCGCCTTGTGCGTTTCCCTGGGAAATACTATTTGCTTTTATGGAACAGCAGCCGCTCATAGCGGTCGGTATCCGCCTGTCGGGCCAGGACTTCCAGCTCTTCGTCACCCATCACGGTATTGCGGCCCTCAGCGTACAGTGCGTCCACCTTTTCCCGAACAGCAATCACCAGAGGGTCCTGCTTCTGAATGGCATGCTCCCCCTTCAGCTTGAAGTATCCGTTCATCCAGTGGGCGATGCCGGCCAGGCCGCTATGGCTGTCCACGGCCACAATGGCGGGACGGTTGAGGAGCTTGGTGGTATCGAAAATGTTGTAGATCTCTTCATCCTTGAGCATGCCGTCGGCGTGGATCCCCGCCCTGGTCACGTTGAAATGGCGGCCCACAAAGGGCTGGCGGGGGCTGATCTCAATGCCGATCTCCCGCTCCATATAGTCCGCGATTTCGGTAATGGCGGTCAGGTCCATGCCGTCAGTGGTGCCGCGCAGGCCCTGGTACTCAATGGCCATGGCCTCCAGGGGGCAGTTGCCCGTGCGCTCGCCGATGCCCAGCAGTGAACAGTTGACGCTGGCGCAGCCATACAGCCAGGCGGTGCCTGCGTTGCTGACCACTTTGTAAAAATCGTTGTGGCCATGCCATTCCAAGTCCTCCGCGGGAATCTCGGCGTAGTGGCGCAAACCGTAGATGATGCCGGATACGCTGCGGGGCAGTGCCGCGCCGGGATAGGAAACGCCGTAGCCCATGGTGTCGCAGGCGCGGATCTTGATGGGCATGCCGCTCTCATGGCTCAGGCGCATCAGTTCCTCGGCAAAAGGCACTACAAAGCCGTAGAAATCAGCCCTGGTGATATCCTCAAAATGGCAGCGCGGCTTGATGCCCCTGTCCAGCGCGGCCTTTACGATGGCCAGGTATTTTTCCATCGCCTGGCCGCGGGTAAGATGCATCTTGTTGAAGATGTGGTAGTCGCTGCAGGAAACCAGGATACCCGTCTCCTTGACACCGGCGTCCTTGACCAATTGGAAATCCTTCTCATTGGCACGGATCCAGGTGGTGATCTCCGGGAAGGGCAAATTCAGGTCCTGGCAGCGGTGGAGCGCCTCCCGGTCCTTGTCAGTATAGATAAAGAACTCGCTCTGCTTAACGATGCCTTTGGGGCCGCCCAGGCGGCTCATGAGCCTGAACAGCGTCACGATCTGTTCCACCGTGAAGGGGGACACACTCTGCTGCCCGTCCCGAAAAGTGGTGTCGGTGACCCAGATCTCATCGGGCATGTTGATGGGTACCAGGCGGTTGTTGAAGGCGATCTTCGGAACGGAGGCATAATCGAAGCTCTCCCTGTACAGGTTGGGTTCCTTCACGTCCTGAAGAGCATATTTGTATTTGGCCTGCTGGATCAAGTTGGTGCGCCGGTCAAACTTGAGCATTACGAATCCTCCCCCTTCCTTTTCATTTTGTCATTCAGCCGGGTCCAGCATGGAAACGAAATGCTCAATGCGGTCCAGCCCCTTTTTGATGTCATCCAGGCTGATGGCGTAGCTTAAGCGGCAATACCCCTCCGCCTCGAAAGCCACGCCGGGCACCACGGCCACCTTTTCTTCCGTGAGCAGCATGTTGGCAAAATCCATGCTGCCTTCGATCTTTCGGCCCTTGTAGCTGCGGCCGACAAGGGACTTCATGTTCATCATCACGTAAAAGGCGCCGGCGGGCTTTAGGCAGGTAAGCCCCGGGATCCAGCCGATGTGCTCCACGATATAGTCACGCCGAAGCTCGAATTCCGCCACCATTTCCTTGACGCACTCCTGATCGGCGGAAAGCGCCGTGACGCCCGCGTACTGAGCGATGCTGTTGGGGTTGGAGGTGGACTGGCTCTGGAAATTGGTCATGGCCTTGATGACGTCCTTGGGCCCGGCGGCATAGCCGATGCGCCAGCCCGTCATGGCATAGGCCTTGCTCAACCCATTGACCACAAAGGTGCGGGCTTTGGCATCCTCCGACAGGGAGGCGATGGAAACATGCTTCCGCCCGTCGTAGAGCAGCTTTTCATAAATCTCGTCGCTGAGGATATAAAAATCATATTCCTTTGCCAGGTCCGCTGCATTTTGAAGATCCTCCTCCGGCCATATGCTGCCGTTGGGGTTGGAGGGGCTGGTGATGATGATGGCCTTGGTACGGGAAGTGATCTTCTCCGCCATGGCCGCCTTGGTGGGCACGAAATCATTTTCCTCCAGGGTGGGCACAAACACAGGCACGCCGCCCGCCATGCGGACCATTTCGGGATAACTCACCCAGCAGGGAATGGGGATCAATACCTCGTCCCCATCGTCCAGGACCGCCTGCAGAATGGTGAATAGCGTATGCTTGGCGCCGTTGGACACAATTACCTCTCCCGGTGTGTAGGTAAGGCCGTTGTCCCTCTGCAGCTTGTCGCAGATGGCTTTGCGAAGCGCCACCGTACCCTCCGATGGGGTATAGCGGGTCATGCCAAGATCGATAGCCTCCTTGGCGGCATCGCAAATATGCTTGGGCGTGGGAAAATCCGGCTCCCCGGCCCCGAAACCTACCACGTCAAGACCCTGCTGCTTCATTTCTTTGGCTTTCGCATCAATGCCAAGGGTAATGGAAGGGGCGATGGCCTTGCACATCCGGGAAATGGAACGCGACATGGCGAATTCCTCCTCAAGGTTTTATACGGTTTCCAATAACAGATAATAAAAAACCGGCCAGCGGGTCAGGCCGGGGGCACCCTTTTGCAAGGCTGCGCCATTGCGGCCCGTTCTGCATGGTGGTTAATCCTATTCCACAAAAAATAAGTTATCCCTGCTTGAAAAGCCGTGTTTTAAAAAATATTTGCATCTTTATTTTTGAAAGTTGCATTTTTCTAATTAGCCCTCCACGCGGCACAAGTTTCTTTTTTCTGCTCCCCTCGGCGCCGCTGTAGCAGGCCGCAAGAGAAACAGGCCCTTTTGAAAGCTCTACGCACGCCGCACAGTGTAATATGCGGCGCAATATAGCGCGAGCTGTGGCATACTCATTTTGCTCTTGCTTTTTCCTTGCCCGTGTGATAAAATACTTTTCGCAACTGCCGGATACATGGGATTATAGCTCAGTTGGTTAGAGCGCCACGTTGACATCGTGGAGGTCATAGGTTCGAGCCCTACTAATCCCACCATCAATACCGACATTAGTTGGTATAAAGAGACTCACCGATTGCGGTGGGTCTTTTGCTATGCCTGCAAAATGGAGCTTGATATGGCGGCTTTCGCGGGACGATTTGCAGGAATACACGATCCGGCTCACATGGGCTTTTTTCTGCGAAAAATCTGCTGCATCGAATTGAGAAATGATGCACACCCCCTGCGGCGGGCGGCGCTTCTGCTGCCTCTGCCCCGCAAGGGGTGTGCATACCATTACACGATTCTTTTTAGCCTTCGATCTCCGAGCCGTCCTTGAAGATAAACTTCATCGTCCCGCTTTCGTAGATGCGCACCTGCTCTACCGTGCCATACCACAGCGCCTCATCGAAGCTCCTGACAAGTCCCTGCTCTTTCAGCAGGCCAAGATAGACCATGATCTGCCCGCGCTTCGCGGCCATTGCCTCGCGCTCTGCATCTATGTCCGCCATGCGCCGCTGGATTTCAAGGAAGCGGGCCTCATACTCGTCATACAGCCGCTGATACTCGGCCTGATCCATTGCCACGCGCGCATTGGCGCTGATGTGCCGCTGCATAAGCTCCGCCACGATTTCCAGCTCTGCTCGGAGCGCTCCCCGCTGCTCCGTCAGCGCGGATACGTCGCAGCGTTGCAGCAATGTGTCTTCGCAGATTTGGATGATCGTCTCTTTCCGGCCAACAATCTGGTTCACCGCCCGGATGAAGGCATCCTGAATGGTTTCGTTCCGGAGGGCCGACGTCTTGCAGGCCGTATGCCCGCGATGCTTGCTGTTGCATTGCCACACCAGCGACTTGTATTTGCTGGTGGAATTCCATACCTTGCTGCCATACACCGCGCCGCATTCATCACAATAAATCCGACCCGAGAAGCAATGCGGCGTGTAGTTGCGGCGGCCCTTCCTGCGTTTCAGCTCGGCCTGAACGGCGTCGAACATCTCCGGCGAAATGATGGCCGGGTGGCTGCCCTCCACATAGTATTGCGGTACTTCGCCCTCGTTCACCTTCATCTTCTTGGTCAGGAAGTCTGTGCAGAAGGTCTTTTGCAAGATGGCATCCCCCTTGTACTTCTCGTTGGTGAGAATGCTCTCCACGGTATTGGGCCGCCAGTTGGGCTTGCCGCCCGGCGTGGGAATACCGCACTCCGTCAGATGGCGCGCGATGTAGGCAGGTGACTTGCCTTCGAGGAACATGCGGTAAATGTCCCGAACGATTTCCGCTTCCTCAGGGACAATCTCCGGCAGGCCGTCAGTACCTTTGCGATAGCCGAGGAATTGCTTGTAAGGTAGCGCGACCTTGCCGTCGGCGAAGCGCTTCCTCATGCCCCAGGTCACGTTCTCGGAAATGGAGCGGCTTTCCTCTTGGGCTAAACTGCTCATGATCCATGCCTTTCGACTTGGCATAGGTGAACATGCCGTTGGCGCTCCGATCCGGGCAGGCGTTCGCGCCGGACTTGTTGGTAAACGATTTGTCGGTGCCGATGCTCTCCACAACGCCCGCGCCGCCGTTCGTCCAGGCATAGCCCTTCGCGCCGCCGATGCAGTCGGCGCACACCTTCTTGGCGGCGATGTCCTGCCGGTATCGACTGGTGCGGGACGATCCGTAATGGGACGGGTATTGCCCGGCCTTCCGGGAACGGAGGCTCTCCGTGCATTTGTACACGCAGGTTCCGTACCAGTAGGGCTGGCCGACCATCTTGAGGCACCATGCGGCGAAATGCTCGTTGGTGAGCGGGATCAGGGCGCGATGGGTTTCCGTAGCCATGAGGTTCCCTCCTTAATAAAATGGGCGGCGGCTTACTTGCCGTCGCCCTCGTTGTTTTCGTCCTCGGTGTCCGTGTCGCCGCCGATCTCAGGCGGCGCGTCATTTGCATCCCGCAGCTTCACCAGCGCGTTTTTGAGGAAGCCAGGCAGCTTTATGCCCATCTCGCCGACATTCTCCAAAATGGAGAGCGAATCATTGGCAACAAAGAAGAATGCGGTGCAGTTGCGGAACAGGCTGGTGGCATTCCCCGTCACCCGGTCGATCTGCGCGGCCAGAATGACAATGAGGAAGATGCTCGCCTTCTTGACCAGCCCCATAAAGCCCTCGCTGGAGCTGACCGTCTTGGTCTTGAATGCCGACGCCACGCCGGTCAGGTAATCCAGCGCCATAACAATGATCAGAATCTCCAGCGCCTTATCCCAGCCGCCAAGCAACGTGGTCACGACAGTCGTACCCACGGCGGCCAGACCGGTTCCAAAGGTTTCCTTCATGATGAACCCTCCTAAGAATTTCTGTGTATGTGAAAAGCCGCCCGTTGCCGGACGGCTTGAAAGGTATGTTCAGGCGTGAATCCACCTATCAACTCATGTTCCAATGGCGATCCAATCGACATCACGCAAGGTACTGAACGAGCCACCGATAATGATGGTCGCTTGGGTCGTTGTTTTACTGTGAACCTTCAAGCTGCCATAATCGCCAGTCCAGTTGCTGTCCGTAGTGGAATAAGTGGCGAACACCACGGGGACGGATGTGAAACCGGCACTGCTGTAATAGATATAGGCACCGGTAGAACCGCTGATACTGACTTTGCCAAAGGCAAACTTATATGGCAGTAGACCCGCTGCCAGCGTACCGGAGGTAATGGCTGATGCCGCATGGTTGTGGGAGCTGGGTGCCGCACCAAGATTAGCCAAAGTAATTCCCAAATTGCTGCGTGCCGTGGCAGCATCCATTGCCCCGGTACCGCCTGCGGCGACGGACAATATGCCCGTGCAGGCAGCCAGAGCATGTGAATGGCTGGCCGCCGCCGCGCCAAGCGCCGCCAAAGCTGCTGTCGCAGAGGTTGCGCCCGTTCCACCCTGGGCGATGGTGAGGGGAGCAACGAGCATGAGCGGCCAGCCGAATTCCACCGCGCCCGCAGTCTCGGCCACCTTACCGAAGGCGATGCCCGTGCCGTTCCGGTAAAAGTCCATCATGACCTGCTTGGTGCCGATGCTTACGGCCTGCTCCACGGTATGGAAGAAGTCCGCGACGCGGATCATCAGGTCAAAGCTCGACAGCACATCGAAGGTCTGCGGAAGGATCAGATTGGATGACGCAATTGCATAGTTGCTGGGCGCAATCGTCGTGGCTTGCGTCCATGTGGGTGCGGAGGACAGCTTGTAGAACACCGTGCAGCTCATGGTATTCTTGCTGCCAGCCGATGAAGCGCCCGCTGTGGCCGAGATGCGCACCCGGTTCCCGTCCGTCTGCGGCGCGCTGCCTGTGCTGTTGCACCGCTCGGCTTTGAACAGCGACAGCGTCGGCGGCGCATAGGCCAGCACGGAGATCGACCGGGTGGTGGTGGCCGTTTGGCCGCGCGAATCCGTTACAGTCACCGTCAGCGTGTTGTTCCCCGCACCGGATAGAAGTCCGGTGGTGAACGACGAAGCCGTGTAGGTGCTGCCGCCGAGCGTGGCGCGGTAAGCCGTGATGGTGCTGCCCTGCGCGCCGGAGGCGGCAATGGATACCGCCAGCTTGCTTTTGTTCTGCACATATCCGGCAAACTGCACCGCGATGCCCGCCACCGCTTCGGAATAGTTCACGCTGGAAATGGTGGGCACGACCGAGGCGGGTACGTTCAGGGTGATCGTGCATGTCTTGGTACCGGTGAGTACGCCGGAGTAGTAGGTTTCACAGTTGATCGTACACAGGCCCGATGTGGCCGATGGAATCTGCGCAGCCAGCGATACGGGCGGCGTCCATACCACCGAATCGCCCACACCAGCGCCAATCTGCCCCGAGGCTCCGGCGAAGGAATAGGAGATCGTGTGCGTCGCCGATGTGCTGAGGCGGTCGGTGTAGACCGTCACGGTGGAACCCATATCAACGGACGGGGCCGACATGCGGGGCTGGCTGATCCCTTCCTCATAGGTGACATACAGCGTGGCCGCCGTCCATTGGAGATAGTTGTAAGAGTAACCCTGAGAGCTGGCGGAGGGCGAGGGATTATACAGGCAGAACGTGTTGTTGCCCGCTTGAAGGTAGGCGGCGACGTTGTTAAAGAGCGCGCCGGAGAAGTCATATGAAGTGGTGTTCCCGTAGAACGACCCCGCGAAAGTCCCGAGCGCGTCCCCGTAGTAGCTGCCTCCCGTCACGCCTGACTGCGATGCCGCCTGATACTTGGATTTACGCAGGTACACGGTCTTTATCGTTCCGGCACCGAAGCCGGCTTCTGAGGAGGTCACGCGCAACGTAAGGCCGGTAATGATTTTGTTGAGCAAGGACAATCCGCTAAAATGCACAATGCCCACGAAATTGTAATCGTTGATATAGAATTCCTGACTCGCCTCTGCGCTTTTGAAATTGCTTGACGAGTTGGACTTCCGCGTGCGCATCGAGGCCGAATAGCTTACTGTCGTTGCCATAAAAACTCCTTATCCGGTGTAAATCATGGAGAGATTGCCGTTTGCCTGCGGCTCATAGGCGAATTTCCCGATCTGAAGCCGCGTGAGGATTTCCGCCTGGGTCACATAGAGCTTGTTGTTGGACAGGTAGGCTACCTGAGTGTCATTCATGAAGAACGCCACGCGGTCGTTGATTACCCGGATGGTGATGGGATTGCCGGATTTTCCGATGACGAGGCCATCATCCCCGAAGGTCATATAGGTTTTGATAAGGGCAATCTGTTCGTCGGTGGCTTCCTGTCCCTCTGCCAAATCCTGCTCGATCTCCGTTACCTTGCTGGTTGCCCATGTGAACTTGTTCTCCGTCTGCTCCGCCAAGGTGGATACCGTATTGTTGAGCGAGGTCAGCGCACCGGCGGAGGCGTAGTCGCGGCTGACCTCGCTGCGGATGGCGTCGGCGGTCAGGGTGATCTGCGCCACCGCGTCGCCCACCGCATCCAGCGCCGCGTCCTTCGCGGCGGACACCTCACCCTCCACATACAGGCGCAATGCCTCGTTGCCGGTGATGTCTACCGTCTGTAACTTGGCGATGAAGGCGGTGTTCGCAAACAGATCGTTCACGTCAAGATTGGCCGCCTTGATGGCCTGCACCAAAGCCTCGTCGGCGAAGATGCTCTGCACATTCAGCTCGCGGGCGGTGATCGTACCTTGTAGGAGCTTGCCGCCCGGCAGACTGCCATCGGCAACGTCGCCGCTCGTGATGGATTTCTTTTCGGTGATGATCGAGCCGTCCGACGCAACGGAAACCGCATAAAAACAGCCGTCGTTGCCGCGCACAATCAGCTCGCCCACGGTCAGGGAGGCCATATTGGCCTCGGTCACGGCGAGGTCGGCGACATAGAGCTTACCGTTCACGCCACGCTCGATGATGGCCGTGCCTGCGGTCAGGTCTTTGATGCGCGCCCAATCGATGTCGGCGCTGCCGATGCTCGCGTTCACCATCTGCGCGATGGTCGCGTTCAGCGCCGTAATGCCCGCCCAATCAATCTGCGCCTCGTGGAGGTGGGCCGTCGTAAGCTGCGCCACAGCGATATGCGCGATGGAGGCGTTCAGGTCGGCGATATTGGCCCAATCGATGTGGGCGCTCTCGATATTGGCCTGGGTGATCTGCGCCAGCGCAACCTGGGCAATCCGGGTGTTCAGGCTGGCAATGGAGGCCCAATCGATGGACGCCTGATTGATGTTCGCGGTATTGATCTGCGCCACGGCGATGCCCGCCATCTGAGCAGCCAGCGCGCCGATGTCGGCCCACGAGATATTGGCGTTTTCGATATTCGCCTGCGTAATCTGCGCGGTGGCGATGGTGGCCAGCGCCGCATAGAGCGCGTCCGTCGTAACGCTGCCTGCCGCCAGTTCCTGTATCCGGGCGGAAATCGCGGTGAGGGCCTCGGCGTTCAGCGTGCCAATGGTCGCTTCCTCGATCTTCGCCCGCGTGATCGCCGCGTCCGCGATGAGCACGTTGATGATGGCCGCTTCCTGAATGTGCGCCGTCTGGATGGCCGCGAGGCCAATTTGAAGGCTGCCGACCGCGCCGTCCTTGATCTGGCCTGCGCCCACGCTGTTGAGCGCCAGCTTTGACCCGGTTACGATGCCGGAGGCGAGTTGGCGGGAGGAAATCGTGTTCCCCTCGATGCTGTCTGCCACCGTGCCCAAGGTCATGGTGGTGTACTTGCGCGTCAGGCAATCGTAGGTGTACTGCGTGAGCCGCATGGACACCGCGACGCCGATGCGCCGGGCGATAACCCGGACGGCGTCGCCCAGGAAGATGTTCTGGAGGAACCGGAACTGCCGGTATTCCTCCGTTTCCGCGCAGTTGATGAAGTCAACTTTCAACGTCACGGTCGGCAGGTCGCAGCCCTTGTCGTACTCGGCCTGCGCCGCCTTACGCATTTCCGCGTAGCATTGGGTTTTGGTCTTTTTATCGTCGCCCTTCGTGACCTCTCTGGCCTCGGAGACGGGCAGGTGAATCCATTTCGGGTGGACAAAACTGCCGATGTTCAGGCTGTCGATGTACAGCTCCGGCAGATACAGGACGTTGCCGTCCGCGTCCTCACCGGTGGGCATGATCCGCGTGACCACATCGGTCAGGTCTATGTCGTAGCTGACGCCGAGCAGGTTTTTGCCCTCCCGGATCTGAACGTCCGTATCCGTACCGATGCGCTTCACCACGAAGGCGTCAAACCAGTCGCGGGCCAGCTCGCCGCCGTACTTCTCGACCACACCGCCCTCGCCGAGCAGGGCGTCCACCGGGTTCATGTTCTCGAATTCCACCTCGTCGGCGGTGGAGGTGAGGTCGGAATAGAAGGTGAAATCATGCTCGGTCAGGCATTTTGAAGATATGTTTTGAACCACGACAGAGCCCGCCGTGGATGCGGCGGGCTTGTAGCTTTTCAGCATATTGTCCATGAGATCGTAGAACACATGGCGCGCGTAAATGGTGATCTTCGTCAGCTCCGGCACGGCGCGGTAGATGCGGAACGGCTGGTCGCGAAGCTGTCGGGATTCGATGACAGCCTTTGCCGCTAGCCCCGAAGTGGCCTCGGTGCGCACATGGGTCAGATACTCCGAGGCCATGTATCCGCGCTTGCCGTCCGGACAGGATACCTCGTACCAGGAGGAATTCGCCGTGCTCAGGACAATGACCTCGGTGCCCTTCTTGTACTTGCCGAGAATCTTATATTTCGTTCCGGTTCCGGAGCGGAGCCGCAGCGGATTGCGGCTGATGGACACCTTGTAGATCGCCTTGCCCGTGCCTTGCAGCTTCACCTGCGGCGTCATGGCGGCGGGCACCGGCGCGCGGAGGATATTGCCCTCGATCAGCCGCCGCCATTTTCCCTGCGCGTCGAGCGGGTGTTCGAGCGTCAGCTCCCATTCGCCGTTCAGCGTTTCAGTCACGGTGCAGGAGGACGGCATGAGCGAGCCGAGGCCGTTTGACGAGAAGTCCGTACAGTCGGGTGGGTATACGCAGATCAAGAGAATCACCTCCTTTCGGGCATGAAAAAACGCCCATCGGCTGATGGACGTTGGGTTAAGTACGAATTTACGCTACACTTATTCTATGGCCGTGAAACTGGTTCCACGTATCTATTAACACTTGCCGATTATTCTTGGCCCAGTCAATTACAACTCTCTCATCTGCTGGAGATAAGTTCGTTTTAATTGGTTCCATGTTATCGATCCGATAGCTGCCTTCGCCTTTCCCGCGTATCGTAATGTGAAAATGCGCATGATTATGTTGCGGTTCATTAGCACGAACCTCGAACTTAATGTTATTATTCATCTGCCCAACCGTAACAAGGTCATGCTCATAGGGCGCAGTCTTGCGGATTTTGACCTTGTATTTTCCATTATCCTTTCCAAACAGAAGCATATCAAGTTCTCTTGCGGAGCCCAGCAGTTTTAGCTGAGTAAGCTTTTCGGCAGAGATTCGTATTAGGCGTTTTCTCATAAAACTTACGCGCTCCTTTCAATTGGCAAATATAGTATGCCATATTGGCTCTTTTTTTTCAAGTTCACAATAGATATCTCCAGTTCGGATGCACCTCGATCTTGGTCACGCCGCCGCTCCAGCTCACCGCATTCATGCCGGGTACGAGCGTCGGGAAGTCACCGCTCATGTTGGAATTCATGGATGTGGCACCGGAGTACGCCTCCATGAGCGGCGCGTCCAGCGTAATGCTGCCCGATACGCCCTCAAGCTCGACGATGGTCAGGCCAACCATGAGCGTGATCTCCCCGGAGCCATAAACCGTGATGACCGGCTCCGAGGGCACATTGCCCGGATTGGTGATCGTGCCGCCCGAAGCAGTCAGCGTAATGGGCTGCACAGCCTCCGCATACCAGAACGGCTGGCAGCGGAAATTCACCGTGAAGGTGCGATTCTCGTGATTGCGCAGCACCTTTGCAAACTCAATCTGGTTGGCGACGCGTGCATAGAAAAAGCCGCCCGGACGAGCGGCCAGCCTCAGCGTTCCAGCGCCTTTGAGCCATGCGCCGATTTCATGAATTCGGCTCATATCCCTGACTGCGCATTCCATGGGGAGAATGAAATCGTCGTATACATCGTCGGCTTCCAGCGTCGTGAGCGAGCCGCTCCGGGCGGGGACGTTCGTAAACGTTGCCCGCTCGGACGCGCGGATGATGCTGGGCTGTTCGGTAATGTGGATGCCATAGGTCGTGCAGCATATACCATTCCATTCAAACCAGTCTTGCAATGGAATAATTCCTCCTTGTCGTTATGCCTCCAAATGCGTCGGATGGGACATAGAGCCCTGTGTAACGATTGACTTTCCGGCGCTCCGAACCTATAATGTTTCTAAGACCGCGCTTACGAAAGAAGGGATATTGTGTCCGTTTCGTCCGTTCAGTCCACCATTAACCAACTAGTTCGGGAAATCTCGGATCGCGAGAAGAAGCTCTCCGAATCATATAAAAAAGAGTCTGGCTGTGCCTCGAAGATTTTGAGCACGCAGAGAAGCATAACAAAATACACCTCCGTGTCAACCATCGCCTCAAAGCAGCGCCAAATCGACGGCTGGAATAAAGACATTGCCTCTGAAAAAAGCAAGCAGGCTCAGTTGATGAAAGAGCTTGCTGATCGAAGACAAAAACTGTCCACCCAGCAGCAGAAGCTCGTCAAAGAACAAAGCAACGAGCAGCAGGCTCTTTTCAAAGAACAGGAGCGTCTCATCCGAGAACAGACAGAAGCTTTTGCGTTTCACCGAAGCGAATCTTTACCGGATATCGTCGATGAAAAGGAATACGACTTCTTTATTTCCCACGCATCGGAGGACAAGGAGGATATTGGCACACCGCTGTATGAGGCTTTATCTGCCCGAGGTGCGCGAGTGTGGTATGATACTGCGATCATGAGCGTAGGAGACAGTCTCAGAAAGTCTATAGACAGGGGCTTGGCTCGTTCCCGATACGGCATTGTCATCCTGACAAAAGACTATATGCAAAAATTCTGGACAAGTCAGGAGCTTAATGGGTTGTTCCAAAAATGGGCCAGCGGAGATGACAAAGTTATCCTACCGATCTGGCACAACATCTCGAAAAATGACGTGCTCCGTTACAGCCCTACGCTTGCCGATATCCTTGCCTTAAAATCTGCTGACTTTACAATCGAGGAACTGGCCGATAACCTGATGAAGATCCTCCAGTAGCGTGTGATACTGTGAAAGAGCGCTTTTCAACCTTTGAATCTCATCTCTCAGCCGATTGATTTCACGGTCAGGCCTGAATACGCAAACATCACAATAATCCGGAAGGCGACATACTGCCGACGTATGACCGCCTTTTTCGCAGATTTCTATATATTTGCACGGTTGTTTTGTCACCCAGTATCCCTCCCGAATTGTGATAATATCATGCCATCCTCAACCCTCTCCCGCGCTGTTGCCGCTTGGTCAGCGACGCAATCTCAATAGCGAGCGAGCGCACATCCTGCTCGTCGCGCACATAGAGCTTTTCGACCTGAATGGTCGATGTCGCGTACTGATTGTAGGTCTTTCGGTTGTCGTAGGAGGTGCTGCCGCCGATGCCCGCCTGTGCTTCGCCGGACAGGAACCGTGCCGCGTTACGAATGACCTTCGCCTGCGCCTTGCTTTCAAGCAGCGCGCCCTGGCCGAGACCCTTCATCGCCATGCGGCCCACCTCGTCCCGGAACACGCCGGACGGGGAGGCGATTTTCAGCTCGGCCTTCGCTGCGTTGACCGCAGCGCGGGCGGCGGCGCGCATGGCGGCAATCACCCCGAGCCGCCCGGCGTTGATGCCCGCCTTCAAGCCCGCCATGACGTTGATGCCCACGGCTCGCAGCGTGGTTAGGTTCAAGCTGCCGGATGCGGCGCTCTTGACGTTCGCCGCCACGGTGCTGCCGGTGGCTGCCATGCTGAAAGAGGACATAGCCGAAGCCAGCCCGGAAGCGGCGGCGGTTCCAACGGCGGCCAGCGTATTGCCGGTCAGTGCAGCGCCCACGGCGGCGGCCACGCCGTTCGCCAGCGTAGCCGCGTCGGTGGACAGGTCGTATCCCGCCATGCCCTCGCCGACACCGGCGGCGACGTTTGCGCCCACCGGTTTCATGCGGGTGGAAGGCGATTGGATGCCCAGCGCGGCGTTGAGCGCGGCTTCGAGATTGGCGGCGACCGTCTCGGCAGAGGTATCGGTGCCTGCCTGCGTCATGCCTTCGGCGATACCCGAGAGGATGTTTTCGCCCACGCCGATGGAATCCATGAGGTTGACCAGATTGGATATCTGCTGGAGGTTGGCGATTACATCAGCCGACAGCGTTTCGCCGTTGTTCAGCGCGGTTATGGCCTCGTTGACAACCGCCTGCATGTTCCCGATCTCCGTGGCGTCGAGGTAATTCGAGATGGTATCCGCAGCGGCCTTTCTGTCCCAGCCGTTCATCCAGCCGCCGAAATTGAGGAACGAATTCATCTCGCTGTTGATGTCGGTCAGATACTCATTCAGGCGCTGGATGTCCGACAGGGTATCGTCGCCGAACCACTTCGCGCCAAGCCACCTCCGCCACCACATCGCTGGGCGAGAGCTGCGCGGTGGACGCGCCGTTCTCTATTTCTTTATAGGAAGAAACGAGTGCGTCTACGATGGGCTGCGGCACGGCGGCGGTTTCCCCTTGGGTGTAGTTGCCGATCACCGCGTCGGTGGTGATGACGCCGGGGTTGGCCGCGAATTCCGCCCAGCGCTGCTTCGCAAGTGTCAAATCCAGATCGACGGCGAGCTTCTGCATTTCCTCCGGGATCATCTCGTTCAGGATGCGGGACAGGCCCTCCAGCTCGCCGGAACGCTGGGACGCAAAGTCCGCCAGCGCCGCCAGCTCATCGAGGTTCTTTGAAAAATCCAGCTCCGGGAACATGGCCTGTACTTCCGCTTCCGACATCCCGCCGTCCAGCAGCGATTGCGCCTGCTGGAGAAGGCCGATGTAGGAAACGAGATCGTCCTCGTTCATACCCGCCGAAAGCGCATTCATCTGTTCGAGTAGCGCAGGGTCTTGATACCCGTCCCCGCCGATGGTGGAATACTCCCGGAACAGCTCCATGAGCTTTTCCATGTCGGCGTTCGCCTTCTGGATGCCGTCCTCGTTCCATACCGGAAGGACGATCTGCCCCAGCACATCCGCGTATTCCTGTGCGGCGGCTTTGCGGTCGGCATTATACTGAGTATCCAGCGCAGCCTGGGCGGCGGTCTTTTCGCTGCCCTCCGCCATGAGCTGAATCACCGCATACTCCGCCTCGTACCGCTCGTCAATGGCGGCGGTCACGGCGGCATAGCCTTGGGCGGTCGCGGTCAGGCCGCGCTCATAGACGGAATTGTCCACATGCCTTTCCCCGCGCGCCTGGGCCTTGGCCTTCTCGGTTTCAATGCCCTGGAGGATTTGCGCATAGCCGTTCTCACCATCCGGCACGAGGTTGTACTTGATCTGGATCGCTTCGCGGGCGTCGATCAGCTCGTCCAGCCGCAGCTTATCCTTTTCAGACAAAAGACCGTTCTGCCGCTTTTTGAGCAGCTTTTCCACCTCGGCATCCATCGCCGCCAGCGCGTCGATGTCCTTCTGGATGGTATCGGCAACCTCCGAATGGCCGGTGGCGGTCGCGTCGGATTTCAGCTTTTCGAGGCTCTCGGTCACACCGACGTTCAGAGCTTTGAAGGAATCCGTCCATTCGGCGACGATTTCACCCGTTTCCTTCTTGCCGTCCGTCCATATCTTGAGCAGGCCGTCCTTCCATGCAGACGCGCTTTTCAGCGCGAAGGCGCCTTTGAAGTCATCTTTTGAGAGGCCGAAGGACGCAAGGCCCTCGTTGTTGTAGATGCTCTCCGCCGTATGGCTGGCCCACTCATCGGCGGTTCGGTTCATGCCTTCGAGCGCTTCGCGCGCCCTATCCGCGCCGGTGGCATAATCATAGAGCGCCTTGGTCGCCACCACCACGGCGGCCCCGACCGCGAGCCACACAGCCGGGGATTTCCCCAGCACCGAGAGGAAGCCTTTCCAGCCGCCGCCCGCCTTGCCGACCGACAGGGCGAATTTGCCGAAGCCGGTGGATACGATGCCGACCACTTTCACGACCTTGGAGAAGGCCAGAATCGCCGGGCCAGCGGCAGCGGCGATGGCGGCGAATTTGATAATCATGAGCCGCTGCTTTTCGTCCAGCGCCATGAATTTCTCAAGCAGCCCGTTCGCGCCGTCAATGAGCTTTCGCACCGTGGGCGTCAAATCGTCCCCGATGCGCTGCGCCGCGAGCACGGCGGTATTCTTGAGGTTTATGAGCCTCGATTCCATCGTGGCGTAGCGCTTGTCGGCCTCGTTTGTGAGCGCGGTGTTTTCCGTCCACGCTTTGTTGGCCGTTTTCTGCGCGGAGGAAAACAGCTTCGTGGCGTTGGTGGCGCGCATGAGGGTGTCCCTCAAACGAACCTCGGAGAAGCCCATTTCCTCCAGGGTGACGATGGACGACACGCCCTGCTCGTCCATCTGCGACAAACCGACGATGAACGCCTCGATGGCCCCTGCGGGGTTGTTGTTCCACAGGTCTTTGAATGCCTGCTTGGTCAGCCCGGACACGCGGGCGAAGTCGGCGAGGCTGTCGTTACCCGTCTCGACCGCGACCTGCATTTGAATCATGGCCTTGCTGAAAGCTGTGCCACCCGCTTCGGCTTCCAAACCGACCGAGGACAGCGCCGTGGCAAAGCCCAAAATCTGCGCCTGCGACAGGCCCACCTGCGAACCCGCAGCCGCGAGGCGCGTCGCCATGTTCATGATGGCGCTCTCCGTGGTGGCGTAGTTGTTGCCGAGATCGACCAGCGCCGCGCCGAAGCGCCCAACGTCGGTCTGCGCCATGTTGGTCACATTGGCAAACTGCGCGATGGCGGTGGCGGCTTCATTGGCGGCGATGTCGGTGGAGTTGCCCAGGTCGATCATCGTCCTCGTGAATTCCACGAGGTAGTCGTTCTGGATGCCAAGCTGTCCGGCGTTCGCCATGACCTCCGCGATGCTGCCTGAGGACGTGGCGACCTCCGTACTCATCTTCTTCACGGCATCGGACAGCCGCTCATATTCCTGCTCGGTGGCGTCAACCGTTTTCCTGACGCTTGTGAAAGCGCTCTCGAAATCCACGGACGCCTTGATCGCCGCCGCGCCCAGCGCGAGCAGCGGCGTAGTCAGCGCGGCGGTCATACCCTTGCCGACCTTCGCCATGGCCGTGCTGACAGCCGCGCATTTGGTGCCGAAGGCCGTGAGCGTCTCCCCGGTTTTTGTCCACGCGGACTGCATCCGGGCCAGCTTGTCGGTGGTGGCCTTGATCTGCGCCTCGGTCTGCTTGAGCGCCGCCTGCGCCTGATTGAGATTCGTCCGGGCCTTCGTCACCGCATCCGCGTTGTTTTGCAGGCTCTTGGTGTTGACGGCGAGTTGGCCTTCGAGCTTTTTGACCTCGGCGGAGGATTCGGCGTATTCCTGAGAAAGCGCGTCCAGATTGGCCTTGGCAGCGATGGTCGCCGAATCGGTATCACCCAGCTTTCGCCGGAACGCCTCGTATTGTGTGGTGGCGGCGGCGACCTTGGTTTTTAGGTCGGCGTTTCTGGTGGAGGCTTCCGAAAGGGAAGCGGTCAGCTTGCCCTGCTTGGCATGGGCGGTTTCCAGCTTCTTGTTCGCCGCTTCCAGCGTGCGCTCATATTGCGTGACGGCCTTCTGCTGGAGCGTGAGCTTCTGCTGGAGGGACGCGCTCTGCGCCGCCAGCCCCTTAGCGGATTTCTCGAAATTGTCAACACCGGCGGCGGCCCGCTTGAACTCGCTCTCCGCTTCCTGTATCTGCTTGTTGATGGACGTCAGGTTGCGGGAAAATTTGTCGCCGTCCAGCGACAGCGATACGACAAGGTCGCGGAGCACTTCGCTCATGCGGGGCACCTCCTTTCCGGGCATAGCAAAAGCGCCCTCGCGGGAAGGCGCTCGTTATTTCAGGTCGGGCCACACCTCGTCAATGAAGGCCCGCTTCGGCTCTTTTTTCTTTTGCTCGCGCCGGGCGTTCCATGCCCGGATACGCAAAAAACCGAGCATATCCATCCGGTCGATTTCGTCGAACCGCCAGCCGGATTCCATCAGCGCATTGTAGGTGGAATAGATGTAGTCGGGCAGCGTCAGGATTCCGTCGCCGTTTCCGGGGTCGGTTCCGTCGCCGCCTTCGTAGGGAAATCCGAAAGCACGTCCGTAGTCTGCGCCTGAACCGCCATGAGCGCCAGGGCGATGTCGTGCATCAGCCGATCCACCGGGTAATTGTCGAGCACATCGTCCGGTGAAAATTGATTCTGGAACAGGATGCAGAACCAGCGGATCATGATATCCATCGCTTCCGAGATCGTGAATTTGGCATCCTCCGGGATGGGTTCACCCTTGGCGGCCAGTTCGGAGAGATGCACCACCTTGGCGTACATCTTGGCGGCAGGCTCCAGTTCCCGGAGCGCGCGTCCCGATACGAAGTCAATGCTGTGCTTTTTATCGCGCAGGGTGCAGGTGATCATGGCAATCCTCCTGTCAATCGGCATAAGAAAGCCCGCCGCAGCGAGCCACGGCGGGCAGGATCATGTTCAGGGAGTTAGCCTTGCAAGGCAAACGTCGGCGTGTACACGGACTCAAGGAAGGTGGCGGCCGTCGCGGTGGAGAATCCGTTCTCCCCCTCGTCGGCCACGGCCTGATAGCGCCCATCGCTGGTGCGCTTGATGGCCGTCCATTCGACCTCGCCCGTCTGCCGGGTGACCGTCGCGCCCTCCTTCGCAACCGCTTCGCGGCACCATGACGCACCGATATGATAACATATCTCGGCGCTTCTCACAAGATCGCCAGGACAGCGCGCGCAAGGGTCCTCGGCCATTCGGCCATGCCTTGCGCGCGTTTTGCTTGCGCCTCCGACGATGGTATACGGGAGGTTGCCTAAGTTTGAAAATGAACTGATGGGAAAAAAGGTAAAGCAAAGCTGACCGTCAAGAAACGGCCTAAACCGGAGGACAGTGGATGAGTCTGTCCTGCCTGTTGCCACTATTATACTGCAAACATCGACGATCAAAGACGTGAGCAACAACGGCTACTACCACAACATGAAATTCAAAGAGATGGCCGAGGCCCACGGCCTGCACATCGAGCAGCACGCCACCTACTGCTGGACGATTACGACCTTGACCGAGGAAACGGCGGCATGGCTGGCCACGCAGCCCGGCATGGATAACATTGCCGCCAGCCGCAAGGCTCTGCTCCAAATCAAGGTCAAGGGCGGCGGCGAGGACGACGGCGAGGAAACCACGACCACGATCAAGGGAGGTCGCCAAACCAGCAAGAACCGCAGCATCAAGTACGTCTGCCCGGTGTGCGGCGCGATCATCCGGGCGACGAAGCAGGTCAACGTGGTATGCGGGGACTGCAATGTAGCATTTAATAAGGCTTGAGCGAACCCTATGTGCCAGCCTTCGGGCTGGCTGAATTTGTTGACCGCCAAAGCCCGTGTGGTGTGTTTTTGTATCGAGGGCTGGCCAGATTCCCACCACCACCGATGAAAATGCCGTTTGTGGGGGTTTGTCATAGGAGCGCCAACCCCATCTCTCCATGATGTTCATGATCCTTTGTCAAGGTCGGGCCGGATTTTTTGGAATCCGCGCACCCCAAAAATCTTCACTCTACCCTTGAGAAATGGTGCGTCGTGCGACGACAAAGCTATTTTGCATTGATAAACGAGGTTAAGTCGTCAACTTCTTTTTTCAGAGGCGAGAATTATTTTTATGATTTTGTTAAATTCCCATATGGTCTATTGACAAATAAGAGATGCGGGTTATAATATAAACGATTGCTTGTATGTTTATTTTAGGAGGTGAGTTCTTGGCAAATATACGAAAAGACGATGCACTTTGCAGCATAACCATTATCCATGAGGATGTTCTCAACAAAGTGCGCAAAGAAATGACGGAGGACAGCCAGCTTGTTCAAATGGCCGGGCTTTTCAAGGCTCTTGACGATCCTACACGCCTGAAAATTATCAATGCATTGTTGCTTGCGGAGATGTGCGTGTGCGATCTTGCCGCACTGCTGAACATGACGCAACCGGCGATCTCCCACCATCTCAAAACACTTCGGCAAACGCAATTAATCAAATACCGGCGGGATGGTAAGATCGTCTATTATTCATTGGATGATGGTCATATTGAACTGCTTTTCCGGCAAGGTTTATCTCACGTACTTGATAAGTAGGGAAAGAGGAGGATTATCATGAAGAAAACATTTATTCTCGAAGGACTGGACTGTGCGAATTGTGCAGCCAAGATGGAAACACAGATTAAAAATCTTGCGAGAGTCAGCAATGCATCAGTTGACTTCGTCTCTAAGAAATTGACGATAGAAGTCGCCGATGAGAAGGATTTCAATGGAATCATCGAAGAGGCAACAGCCATCGTCAAAAAAATCGAACCAGATGTGAAGGTGGTCAATGCCGAGAAGAGCAAGGGGAACAAATCCGTTGTCTTGCTGGAAGGTCTTGATTGTGCAAATTGTGCGGCGAAAATAGAAGCGGAAGTGAAAAAACTGGAAGGAGTGACGTTTGCTTCCGTAGACTTTGTTTCAAAGAAGCTCACACTGGAAACCAGCCCCAGCATCAGCATTTCTATGCTGATCAGCAAGATTGAGGGTATCGTAAAAAAGATTGAGCCTGATGTTGATGTGAAGGTGGTCAATGCCGAGAAGAGCAAGGGGAACAAATCCGTCGTCTTGCTGGAAGGTCTTGATTGTGCAAATTGTGCGGCGAAAATAGAAGCGGAAGTGAAAAAACTGGAAGGAGTGACGTTTGCTTCCGTAGACTTTGTTTCAAAGAAGCTCACATTGGAAACCAGCCCCAGCATCATCATTTCCGAGATGAACGAGAAGATTGAGGGCGTCGTAAAAAAGATTGAACCGGATGTTCAGGTTGTTTTCGGGGAAAGCGCTGTCAAGGCGAAAGCAAAAGAAAAAGACGACGACGATGATGACGACGAGGGTGAAGAAAACCTCAAGAAGCAAATCATAAAACTTGTGGTTGGCGGTGTTATATTCGCAGTCGGTATGATTTTCAGTTTTCCGAATTGGCTGGAGCTTGCCATATTTATAGCAAGCTATGCCATCGTCGGCGGAAGCGTTGTTTTGCGGGCCATTAAAAGTATTGCACGCGGCCAGGTATTTACGGAGCATTTCCTTATGAGCGTTGCTACCATCGGCGCCTTCTTCGTCGGAGAGTATCCGGAGGGCGTAGCTGTTATGCTGTTTTATCTGGTCGGCGAGCTGTTTCAGGATATGGCGGTGGACCATTCCAGAAAATCAATCAGCGCACTCATGGATATACGGCCTGACTATGCAAACTTAAAAGTTGGCGACGAACTGAAAAAGGTGTCCCCTGAAGATGTAACCGTCGGCGATATTATCGTGGTAAAGCCGGGAGAAAAAATTCCATTGGATGGCAAGGTCATAGACGGTACGTCAATGGTCGATACCTCCGCATTGACCGGCGAATCTGTTCCGCGCGAATTGGAGCCGGGAAAAGATGCGTTAAGCGGATTTGTCAATAAGAACGGTGTCTTGACCCTTGAAGTAACAAAAGATTACGACGACTCCACCGTGTCTAAAATTCTGGATCTCGTTCAGAATGCCAGCAGCAGAAAAACGCCGACTGAGAACTTTATAACGAAATTCGCACGGTATTATACGCCGGTCGTAGTATTTGGAGCCTTGGCGCTTGCGGTTATACCGCCGTTGGTCATTCAGGGGGCGACCTTCTCTGATTGGATATACAGGGCATTGGTGTTCTTGGTGGTGTCCTGCCCCTGTGCGCTGGTGATATCCATCCCGTTGGGATTCTTCGGCGGAATTGGAGGCGCATCAAAAAGAGGAATCTTGGTAAAAGGCAGCAACTACTTGGAAGCGCTGAACAATGTTGAAGCGGTTGTTTTTGATAAGACCGGCACTTTAACGAAAGGCGTATTCGTAGTTACGCAGACAAATCCTCAAAATGGATTTACAAAGGACGAGCTCATTGAATCCGCCGCCTATGCGGAAAGTTACTCAAACCACCCGATAGCCCTTTCAATTATGAGCGCTTATCATGGGGAAATTGGTCAGGACCTGATTGCGAACTACGAGGAAATCGCAGGACAAGGCATAAAGGTCAGTGTCAATGGCAAAGAAGTTCTGGCCGGTAATACCCGATTAATGGCCAGTAAAAAGATCAATTACAGTGATGTTGATACTTTGGGTACTGTCGTGCACATTGCGATCGATAGACTATACGCGGGTAATATCGTCATCTCGGACGAGGTGAAAGAAGACTCGGCAAGGGCAATCAGAGAGTTGAAATCTCTCGGCGTCAAGAGAACGGTCATGCTTACGGGCGATCTGAGAGCGGTGGGCGAAAAGATCGGGAAGCAACTGGGATTGGATGAGGTATATTCCGAACTGCTGCCGGCCGACAAGGTCGAAAAGATCGAGTCTATGGAAATCAAAAAATCCCATAACGGAAAAATTGTATTTGTCGGCGACGGCATCAACGACGCGCCGGTGCTGGCAAGAGCTGATATCGGGATAGCAATGGGCGGTCTGGGCTCCGATGCGGCAATCGAAGCCGCGGATGTCGTCATCATGAATGACGAGCCTTCCAAAGTAGCTTCCGCGATCAAGATCGCAAAAAGAACAAAGGGCATTGTATATCAAAACATTATATTCGCATTGGGCGTGAAAGCCATATTCCTTGTATTGGGCGCATTCGGAGTCGCATCCATGTGGGAAGCTGTTTTCGCAGACATGGGCGTCGCGATCATAGCGATTTTGAACGCAATGCGGGTGATGAATACAAAGGACTTATAAACCTGTTCACGCGGTTCCCCGGGGTTTGTTAATCAATCAAGGGAAGGGGGAAATCCTACGAGGTGTATCGTCGGTGTAGTGCGCTTGTTTTGTGACAGATCGTCCATAATGTACATCGTAACAAATAAGGAGGTAGTGGTATGAGAACTATAAAGGAAAAGGTTGAGGCCTTTGGGTTAAATAAGGCGCTGGCTTACATGGATTCCGATTATGAAAACAACATTCCCAAGGCGCTCGATTGGATTGAACGCCTTGATAAGGATGGGCAATACGCTAGCACCTACAAAGTTGTCAGAGAAATCATGGCAGATCCAAAAAACAACTGGAACGTGTTTATCAGAAACATTTATTCCGACCTCGATAAAGAGACAAGACGCATGTTTCTGGAAAACTTTCTGGTAAACGCCTCAATTGTCTCCACAAAAAGACGGGAGGAAATTGGTGAAAAAGAGAACTGCAATGTGCCGTGGGCGATTCTGATGGACCCAACTTCCGCTTGTAATTTGAAATGTACCGGTTGCTGGGCCGCAGAATACGGCGATAAGCTCTCCATGAACCTTGAGACCCTTGACAAAATCATTACTGAGGGCAAAGAACTTGGTATTTATATGTACATCTACTCCGGCGGTGAGCCGCTGGTGCGCAAAAAGACCATTATTACATTGTGTGAGAAGCACTCCGACTGTGCCTTTCTTGCGTTTACAAACGGCACGCTCATTGACGAAAAGTTTGCGGCCGAGATGAAGCGAGTACACAATTTCGTACCGGCTATCAGTGTTGAAGGCTTTGAAGAAGCAACTGACAGCCGCCGTGGCAAAGGGACCTATCAGCAAGTGGTAAGAGCTATGGACATCCTAAAGGGAAAGCAGCTCCCCTTCGGTATTTCAACCTGCTATACCTCGCAGAACGTAAATGAAGTTGGCAGCGATGAGTACATAGATGCGATGATAGAAAGGGGCGCAAAATTCTGCTGGTATTTTACCTACATGCCCATTGGCAACGGTTCTCCGACAGAGCTTATGGTCACCGACGAACAGCGAGCGTTCATGTATCATCAGGTACGCCGCTTTAGGGATGAAAAGCCTATGTTCATATTGGACTTTTGGAATGATGGTGAGTATGTGAACGGCTGCATAGCTGGAGGCCGCTCCTATCTGCACATCAACGCCAATGGGGATGTGGAACCATGCGCTTTCATTCATTATGCCAACGTGAATATTAAAGATGCCTCTTTACTGGATGCGCTCAAATGCCCGTTGTTTGCGGAATACAAAAAAGGCCAGCCGTTTAACGAAAACCAACTCCGCCCTTGCCCTCTCCTGGATAATCAAGGTAAACTTGCTGAAATGGTGAAACGCGCGGGAGCCCATTCCACCGATTTGTCAAGCCCTGAGGATATCGATGCGCTCACGGCCAAGTGCAAGAATGCAGCCGACGAATGGGCCGAAACCTCCGGAAAAATTTGGTGGTCATCTCCAGCGGGACAAAAATGCAAGGCTTGCCAGAGTTGCGGTTCCGATGTCGCGCAGAGCGGATAACGGCCTGTATTGATTCGCTGGGCCGTACTTTGAGGAGAGTTTGGTACGATGAATGAATATGCGATTATAACGGATTCAACGTCAGACCTTTCCCACGGCATGTTGGAGCGGTATTCGATACGGGTGTTGCCCATGGATGTAGTATTGGGTGACAGGACCTTCTTACATTATCCGGACGCACGAAATATGAGCTTTGGCGCATTTTATAACCAGCTGCGCGCCGCTGTGGAAGCGAAAACCACCCAGATCAATTTGCAAACTTACTTGGAAACCTTTGAGGATATTCTATCCACAGGGAAAGATGTCTTCTACATCGGCTTTTCATCCGGCTTGAGCGGGTCGTTTGGCAACGCGGTGAAGGCCGCGGAGGAATTGCACCCAAGATATCCGAACCAAAAGGTAGCCGTGATTGATTCGCTGTCGGCATCAACCGGAGAGGGCTTTTTGGTCTATCATGCGGCGCTTGAAAAGGAAAAAGGGAAATCCTTTGATGAACTGGAGCAGTGGGTGCTCCAGAACAGGCTGCGCGTTAACCATTGGTTTGTGGTGGATGATCTATTTCACTTAAAAAGAGGCGGGAGGGTATCCTCAACAGCGGCTGTCGCGGGATCGATGCTGGGAATCAAGCCACTGCTGAAATTCGACGACCAAGGCAAAATGGTGGTGATCGATAAAATCCGCGGCCGCAAAAAGTCGCTCAAAGAGCTGGTTGTCAGGATGGAGCAGAATTACCAGCCCTGTGAGGCCGCCTTCGTCTTTGTCAGCCACGGAGACTGCATGGAGGATGCCCAATTTGTTGAAGCGCTGATCCGAGAGAAATTTGCCGTAAGCGATGTGGTCCTCAATTATATTGGGCCCGTTATTGGCATACACTCCGGCCCGAACACTGTTGCCCTTTTCTATTTTGGCGATACGCGCTAATCCTATAAAAATCCCCTACAGCATAGCATATACGTTGTCAGGCCACCGATTTCTCATCCGCTTCGATTGGTTTATCACCTTTCCTGCTGGAGATGCCGGTGGCCACTTGCTGGGGAGCATTACGGAAAGTGCACATTAAGGAGGTGAACGAGAACGCCATTGAATATTGTATAAGAATTTATATCACATCATATCTCCGCTCCTTCTCCGCTCTTTGCATTGACAAAAATGCTTTCTTTCAATATAATGTAACCAGTATTACATTTGACGAGCGTGAGGTATTATATGGAACATCAGGAATGGTTGACGATCAATTTCACGCTTCCTAAAGAGCCGTCCCGCATCCGGGTGAGTGTATGGAGAAAATTGAAAAAAAGCGGCGCTGTCATTTTAGGCCAGTCGGTATGGGCTCTGCCTGTGGGTAAAGACAACGAAGCCTTCATGCAAAAAGTTTCAGATGAAATCCTGCAAAATGGCGGTAATTCCTATATTATGCGGATGATCCCCCATGACGAAGGCACCTTAGAACGCATGATAGCCGCTTTTAATCAAGCAAGGGATGAGGAGTACGGCGAGCTTCTGGAACAATGCGACGACCTGCTCCGTGAACTTGAAAAGGAATCCGAACGCGGGAAGTTCACCTTTGCGGAGCTTGAGGAGAATGAAGATGAGCTTCAAAAGCTGACCGGCTGGTATCAAAAAATCACGGAACGGGATTTCCACGGGGCCTCCCTGCGTCCCTCCGCCGATGAAAAACTGGAGCAATGCCGGGCGCGATTGGAGGCGTTCAGTGCAGAGGTATATCGGCAAAACGACGAAGAATCTCAATGAAGGAGGCCGGGTTCATGAACCTGAAAGAAAGAGCAAAAAAATTAAAAACGGATATTCCAGCCGTATTCCTCGCGCTAAAGAAAAAGGAAACGCCGGTGCTTGCGAAAATATGCGCGGGGGCCACCATTCTCTATGCCTTATCCCCCATTGACCTTGTCCCGGATTTTATTCCGGTGCTCAGTTATCTGGATGACGTAATCATTCTGCCCGCGCTGGTGGCACTGACGGTGAAACTGATTCCACATGAGGTTTTTGAGCAATGCCGGAGTGAATCCGAGGGGTTATGGCAGGATGGAAAGCCGAAAAAATGGGTTTACGCGCTGCCCATTGCGGCGATTTGGCTGCTAATCCTGTTCCTGGTTGCAAGAGCAATTTGGTTCTAATCCGTGCGGCGGGAAAGGAACGAGGAGGAAGCGGTATGTGGAATGTTATTCTTTTGGGGCTTGTCAGCTTCTTTTCTGATATCAGCGCGGAGATGGTTTATCCCATCATTCCTCTCTATTTAACCGCCGTGTTCGGCGCGACGCCGACGCTTGTCGGGGTCATTGAGGGTATCGCCGAGAGTCTTGCCAGCCTTTTAAAGGTATTCAGCGGTTATATCACGGACAAAAGGGGCAAGAAGAAGCCGGTTGCCTTTGCCGGCTACGCCGCAGGGCTGGTTTACAAGGCGGCCCTCATCTTTGCCGGTTCATGGGTCGGCGTTTTAGGGGCGCGCGTCATAGACCGCGTCGGGAAAGGAATTCGGACCGCCCCAAGAGATGTGATGGTCAGCGAAAGCGCGGACAAAAACCAGATGGGAAAAGCGTTCGGCATTCATAAGGCGCTGGACATGGCAGGCTCGGCCATCGGAATTATCATAAGTTACCTGCTGCTCAAAAATGCCGGTGAAAATTTTGCGTATAAAAAACTGTTTGCCATTTCCATCATCCCGGCAGTATTCGGCTTGCTCATGTTCTTTTTCATCAAGGAGAAAAAAGAACACAACCAAGTCACAAAGAGGGAGCCATTCTGGCAAAATATGAAGAGGCTGGACGGCCAGCTCAAACTGTATCTTATGGTGGCCTTCCTGTTCACGCTCGGGAATTCCTCGAACACGTTCCTGCTGCTGCGCGCAAAAAATGTCGGGTTCGACGACACAGGCGTGATATTACTGTATTTTATTTTTAATCTGACCGCGTCTATTCTCTCCATTCCACTCGGGAAACTGTCGGATAAGATCGGGCGAAAGAAATTGCTTGTTGCTGGCTACCTGGTTTTTTCATCTGTATATTTCGGTTTTGCCTTTGCCTCCAGCCAAGCGGTTATTGTTGCCGTCTTTGTGCTATATGGGCTGTATACCGCCATGATTACCGGCGTGGAGCGGGCTTTTATCGCGGAAATCTCACCAAAGGAACTAAAGGGAACGATGCTCGGGATGCATTCTACTGTTGTGGGGATCGCCCTGTTGCCCGCCAGCGTCATCGCCGGGCTGCTGTGGGATGGGTTCGGAGCGCCAGCGCCATTTTTATTCGGCTCAGGGATGTCATTAGCTGCAGCCTTGATTTTGCTGTTCTTCATGAAAAATGCGCACTTCCCTTCGGATCGTGTCAGCACACTTTAAAAGAAAGATTCCCCTACCACGACGAGAGAGTGCGGCGCCCGTGTGGTACGTTTTTTCCGCGCCAGCGGGCCCAGATTCCCGCTCCCGGCCATGAAAAACGCCGTTGGTGGGCGTGTACGGTCAGAAAATTTCTTTCGTTTTCTTCGCCGTGGAGCTTGCTTTCCACCCGTGAATGCGTAAGCTGTGACTCAGCCAAAGGCAACACATTATTTGAAAGGCGGTATCACAGCATGGAAATGGGCAAGCTCACGGCGAAATTGAGGGACGCGGTTCCGGTATGCTTCCTGGTGGAGGGCAAGGAGATCAAGCGGTACAAGAACATCGAGATCCCGGACGAATTCAAGATGCTGGAGTATCAGGACTTCAAATTCGACGTACCGCTGAACGGCGCTATCACCTTCAAAATTATGTTCGAGCCGGGCATCTTGCCGGAAGAATGGCCGCAGGCGAGGGAGCGGAGGACGAGGAAGGCGACGCTCCGGGGAACGGAGCCGCTGGATGTGAAACCGGTAGCGGACGTGGTGGCGGAGGCGGAAGCGCAACCGCAAGACGAGCAAGCGACCGAGGCCCTTCCCACATCGGTGGTGGAGGCATTCGCGCAGGCGCTGGATGACGCACAAGCCGCTGGCGAGCCAGTGGCCGACATCGTGGCGACAATGGCGGACGGCGAGGCCATCAAGGCCGAGATCATCGAGGACGGCAGCGAAGGACGGTTTATCGTAATTATGGCAGAGCCGGAGGCCCCGGAGGCTGGAATCCATACCGGAGGCAGAGGCTGTGGAAGCCACCACGGAGGCCACAGAAGCCCCGGTGGAAGCCGAGACGCAGCCCGAGGATAGCGAACCGGCCAAGAAGCCCACGCGCAAGGGCAAAGGCAAGAAGGGCGCGGTAGCCACGGAGGACGAAAGCAAGTAAGCAAAACCAGAAAAATCCGGCGCTATGCCGGATTTTTCGTGTGAAGGGGGGTGTGCATGATTACACGAAACTAAGGGCACTTTTCGCAATCAGAGCAGTTTTCAGGGTGCGGCAAAACAATCGTGTAATTATATCAACTAGTGTCCCTTTAGACATGAATACCGACATTAGTTGGTATAAAAAGACTCACCGATTGCGGTGGGTCTTTTGCCATTCCTGCAAATATCGGGCGGAATGCGCCTGATTTGAAAGCCTTTTTGCAGGAATACACGATCCGGCTCACATGGGCTTTTTTCTGCGAAAAATCCCCTGCACCGAATCGAGGAATGATGCACACCCCCTGCGGCGGGCGGCGTTTCTGCGGCTGCTGCCTCGCAAGGGGTGTGCATACCATTACACGATTGTTTTTAGCCCTCGATCACCGAGCCGTCCTTAAAGATAAACTTCATTTTCCCGCTGTCGCTGATGCGCACCTGATCCACCGTGCCGTACCACAGCGCTTCATCGAAGCGCCTAACAAGGCCCTGCGCGCTCAATGTTTCTAGCTAAACCATGATCTGTCCGCGCTTCGCGGTCATTGCCTCCCGCTCCGCCTCTATCTCCGCCATGGAGTCGGCGTTCAATTCCCCAATGGTCGCCTGCTCGATCTTAGCCTTGGTGATGGTCGCGTCGGCGATGAGCGCGTTGACGATGGCGGCTGTCTGAATGTGCGCCGTCTGGATGGCCGCCAGGCCGATTTGCAGGCTACCCACCGAGCCGTCCTTGAGCTGGCCCGCGCCCACGGAGTTGATGGCCAGTTTCGCGCCGGAGATCAAGCCGCTGGCAAGCTGCCGGGACGAGATGGCGGCAAAGGCGCACCGACCAACACAAGGCATGGCGGCATAGCCAACCACCAAAAGCCAAAAAGCCGACACAAAAAGAAGCTGTGGAAAAAAGCAGAGCAGGCTTGCCACTTACGCCCGAAGAACAGGAGCTTTACAACCGTTATTGGGAACGGCGGCAGGGCTACAATAAAGAGCAGTATGAGAAACGGAAAGCCGCCGATTTACCGACAGCGGCGAATCAGTAGTGGCGAAATCGTGTAAAAAAGCCGGGATGTTAACATCACACGCCCGGCTTTTTTCGCGGAGCGGCTTGCCGCGACGCGCAACCGCCCACGCGACACTTTGCCGGCTTGCCGGAAAGTGTCAGAGTGGGTCACACGGTTCAAGGAACCGGGTGAAACGCTACCACGATGCGCTATTCCATCTCATAAGTTTGCATTGTTCCACAGAGCATTTGAAAGAAGCCAAACCGTTTGTAAAAGTCTTGTAATTTCTCATCATACATTACTGAAATCCATAAAATTTTCTTTTCCTTCAGTTTTGAAATAATCCTATTCATCAATTCTGTACCAACCCCTTGCCCTTGATATGCTGGGTCAACTACCAAATCTTGAATGTAGGCATCAGTAACTCCGTTTGAAACGGTATCGACATATCCAATAAGTTTTTTGTCATCATAGCAAGCGATATGATAATACGAAACCATTAGCGGATTGTTATAGCAACTCTCCATGCCATTCCAACCAACGCTTCGACGAAGGGCGGCAATCGCTTTAGAAGATATAGGCTCATTTTCTATGTATGTAACCATGTGCGTGGCCTCCAAATTTATTGTTCCTTTCAACAGTATATCACGAAAGCATAAAATTTTCCATAAAAATAATCCAAGCCCTTCTGCGGTCAGACGTCACCGCCGAGGGGCTTTTTTATATACTATTATGCGATTCTTTTTAGCCCTCGATCTCCGTGCCGTCCTTAAAGATAAACTTCATCGTCCCGCTCTCGCCGATGCGCACCTGCTCCACTGTGCCATACCACAGCGCCTCATCGAAGCTTCTGACAATCCCCTGCTCTTTCAGCAGGCCAAGATAAGCCATGATCTGCCCGCGCTTCGCGGCCATTGCCTCGCGCGTCGCGTCTATGTCTGCCATGCGCCGCTGGATTTCAAGGAAACGGGCCTCATACTCATCATACTGCCGCTGATACTCGGCCTGGTCCATTGCCACATGCGCATTGGCGCTGATGTGCCGCTGCATAAGCTCCGCCACGATTTCCAGCTCGGCCCGGAGCGCTCCCCGCTGCTCCATCAGCGCGGATACGTCGCAGCGTTGCAGCAATGTGTCTTCGCAGATTTGGATGATCGTCTCTTTCCGGCCAACAATCTGGTTCACCGTCCGGATGAAGGCATCCTGGATGGTTTCGTTCCGGAGGGCTGGCGTCTTGCAGGCCGTATGCCCGCGATGTTTGCTGTTGCATTGCCACACCAGCGACTTGTATTTGCTGGTGGAATTCCATACCTTGCTGCCGTACACCGCGCCGCATTCATCACAATAAATCCGGCCCGAGAAGCAATGCGGCGTGTAGTTGCGGCGGCCCTTCCTGCGTTTCAGCTCGGCCTGAACGGCGTCGAACATCTCCGGCGAAATGATGGCCGGGTGGCTGCCCTCCACATAGTATTGCGGCACTTCGCCCTCGTTCACCTTCATCTTCTTGGTCAGGAAATCCGTGCAGAAGGTCTTTTGCAAGATGGCATCGCCCTTGTACTTCTCGTTGGTGAGAATGCTCTCAACGGTATTGGGCCGCCAGTTGGGCTTGCCGCCCGGCGTGGGAATACCGCACTCCGTCAGATGGCGCGCGATGTAGGCAGGTGACTTACCTTCGAGGAACATGCGGTAAATGTCCCGAACGATTTCCGCTTCCTCGGGGACGATCTCCGGCAGGCCGTCAGTACCTTTGCGATAGCCGAGGAACTGCTTGTAAGGGAGCGCGACCTTGCCGTCCGCGAAGCGCTTCCTCATGCCCCAGGTCACGTTCTCGGAAATGGAGCGGCTTTCTTCCTGCGCCAGACTGCTCATGATGGTAAGCAGCAGCTCGCCCTTGGAGTCCAGCGTGTAGATGTTCTGTTCCTCGAAGTAGACCTCCACGCCGCGCTCCTTGAGCATACGGATGGTCTGCAATGAATCCACCGTATTGCGGGCAAAGCGGGAAACGGACTTCGTGATGATGAGGTCGATTTTCCCGTCCAGCGCGTCCTGGATCATGTCGTTGAACCTATCACGCTTTTTGGTGCTCGTCCCGGTAATGCCCTTGTCGGCGTACACGTCCACGAATTCCCACGCGGCATTGGCCTGGATGTACTCGGTATAGTAGCTTACCTGCGCGGCGTAGGAGGTCTGCTGTTCCTCGTTATCGGTGGATACGCGGGCATAGGCCGCCACGCGCCGCTTCCTCGTGGTGCTGATCGGCATGGCTGTAAAGCGGTTCAGGGTGGCAGGCACCACCGTCACGCGTGGGGCGAAAGCTCTGGCTTCGCTCATTTCGCCCACCTCCTGCGCGTATACTCGGCCGCCTGCCGCCGCATATCCTCGTTCCAGCTCTCGCGGCGCGATTTGTCCTGCCATGAGCGGTCCGCCACGGCACCGTCCTTGAAGATGTACCGGAGGTGGTTGGGCTCGGGTACAAGAATCTGCTGGATGTCTTCAAAGGGGCGTTCCCCAAGTACGTCCCCGGTCAGCTCCAGCAGCGTTTCCTCGGGGATCTGCTTTCCGTGGCAGTACGCTTTGCCCTTGCGCATGAACGTCCCGCAATTCCAGGCCGCGCGTTCGTGCGCCACCTTGCGCTTGTAGGGCTTTCCGCAGAGCGCGCAAATCAGCCGCCCGCTGAGCAATTCATGGGCGCAGGCGTTGACGGGCGTGAACCGCGCGGTATTCAATTCGGCGAGCTGGCGCGAGCGCTCGAAGGCATCACGGGAAATGATGGCCGGATAAATCTCCGTCACATAGTACTTTGGCAGCTCTCCCCGATTGACGAGCTTCTTTTTGGTGAGGTGATCGCTGATATACGTCTTTTGAAGAAGCAAGTCCCCCACATAGCGTTCGTTGCGGAGGATGTATCGAATGGTGAGCGCTCCCCAGCGCTGCGCGTAAGGCGGCTTGATGCCGAGTGAATCCAGCATCTGCGCGATTGACCACAGCCCCATGCCTTGATTGTGCTTTTCAAAGATCAGCCGAACCACCACGGCCTCGTCCGAGTTGATCTCGGGTTTCCCATCGACAATTGCGTATCCGTAGGTGAGGATCGGGATGGCGGCCCCGCGCTCGTAGTTCTTGCGGATGCGCCACTTGCAGTTTTCGGATACCGAGCGGCTTTCTTCCTGGGCATAGGAAGCGAGGATGGTAAGCATCAGCTCGCCATCCCCGCTCCTGGAGTGAATATTCTGTTCTTCAAAGTAGACGTCCACGCCCAGCGCCTTCAGCTCACGCACCGTTTCCAGCAACGTCACCGTATTGCGGGCAAATCGGCTGATGCTCTTGGTGATCACCATGTCGATCTTCCCGGCCCGGCAGTCGGCCAGCAGCCGCTGGAACTCCGGGCGCTCGGCCTTGGTGCCGGTGAGCGCCTCATCCGCATACACACCCGCGTACCGCCAGCCGGGGTTCTTCTGAATGCGGTCGCTGTAATAGCTTACCTGCGCGGACAGCGAGTGCAGCATGGATTCCTTGTCCACCGACACCCGCGCATATGCCGCAACATTCAGAAGGCGTGGCGGCAGCGGCAGCGCCGGGTCCAATTTCCGTATGATTCGGGCCAATATCAACCCCTCCTTTCGTCTGTCTGTCTTATAGGAAGGGTCGCGGAAAGACAAGGCTTTTCGTACCGAAAGAGAGGCTGAAATTTCTCGGCGAACTTTGTCTCAAGCGCTGAGTAATCGGCTTCGTCGATGACGCCACGGCGGAGCATGTCGCCCACCACGGCGAGCGCCGCCAGATACTCCGTGCCGCATTCAAAGCGCGTACTTTTCATGGGCGCCCTCCTTTCCGTAGCGCTCCATGATGTAGCATCCGTGAGAGCAATACTTCCGATGGCTGGAAGGATAGCTTAGAAACTCGCGCTTGCAGCCGCAGCAGCGTTTGGCCACAGCATTGCGCATCGTGAGCACCCGGTGGGCATAGCTCCAGGAATAGCGGCAGGCGTCGGAGCAAAAGCGGCGCGGCTTGCCCCGGTCACGGAGCGCCACCGGTTTCCCGCAGCAAGGGCAAACGGCCTTGTCCGGCATGTACAGGACATTTGCCCTGCGGCAGAAGGATTTGACCGTGTTTTCCGAAACGCCGAGCGTGCAGGCGATTTGGCTGTAGCTCTTGCCGTTCTCCCGCATTCGGCACAGATTTTCCCTCTGAGATGAAGTCATGCGTCCCTCCAAGAATCGGCCTTGGGCCGGTATTGGCGTGCATTCCTGCGCATTGACTTCTTGAAGGTTTGCTTTAATGAATTTGTGTAATTGTGTAGCGGAGAAAAAAGCGCCGCAGGCAAGAAGGCCTGCGCATGAGGATCATTCCTTTTTGAGTTCTGCGCGGGTGGCCGGGCCGACGATGCCGTCCGCCCCAATCTTCCGTGCGGCCTGGAAGGCGGTCACGGCGGCAGCGGATTTCGGGCCGTATGCGCCGTCCGGCTTTCCGGGGTCGAAGCCCAGCTTCGCCAACCGCGCCTGTACCGCCTGCACATCGTCGCCCTTGAGCATCGTGCTGCCTTTGCGGTAACGGAGCAGGCGCGTGCCGAAGTCATATTCGGGCGCATCATCGCTGCCCGGCGTTTCCGGTTTCTCCGGCGTAGATACCTCACCGTACTTGATAAACGGGAGCTTGTACCAGTTCTGCCAACCCCGACCCGCAACCTTGGTCTTGACGCAGCCATAGGCGAAGCCCTTCCACTCGACCGCGTAGCCGTTGCCTACATAGTAGCCCACATGCCCATCCTTCCAGAGCGCGAGGCCGATAATCTCCGGCAGCGTGCTGATCCGCCCCCATGCCATGCCCTTCGACTTGGCATAAGCAAACATGTCGTTGGCGGATTTGTCCGGGCAGCCGTTTGCGCCGGGCTTGCTGGTGAACGTCTTGTCGGTGCCGATGCTCTCCACAACGCCCACGCCGCCGTTGGTCCAGGCGTAGCCCTTCGCGCCGCCGATGCAGTCGGCGCACACCTTCTTGGCGGTGATGTCCTGCTTGTACCGGCTGGTGCGGGACGAGCCGTAATGAGCCGGATACTGCCCCGCCTTGTGGGAACGGATGCTCTCCGTGCATTTGTACACGCAGGTCCCGTACCAGTACGGCTGGCCGACCATCTTGAGGCACCATGCTGCGAAGTGCTTACCCGTGAACGGGATCAGGGCGCGATTGGTTTCCGTAGCCATGAGGTTCCCTCCTTCGTAAAATGGGCGGCGGCTTACTTGCCGTCACCCGTGTTGTTCTCATCCTCGGTGTCGCCACCGATTTCGGGCGGCGCGTCGTTGGCGTCCCGGAGCTTCACCAGCGCGCTCTTGAGAAAGCCGGGCAGCGCCACGCCCAATTCGCCGACGTTCTCCAAAATGGAGAGCGCATCGTTGGCCACAAAAAAGAATGCGGTGCAGTTACGGAAAAGGCTGCTGGCGTTGCCCGTCACACGGTCGATCTGTGCGGCCAGAATGACGATGATGAAAATACTGGCCTTCTTGATCAGCCCGATGAATCCCTCGCTGGAACTGACCGTCTTGCTTTTGAACGCCGACGCCACGCCAGTCACATAATCCAGCGCCATGACGATCAACAGGATCTCCAGCGCCTTATCCCAGCCGCCCAGCAGCGCGGTGACGAGCGCGGTGCCGGTGGCGGCCAGCCCGGTTCCAATGGTTTCCTTCAAGGTGAATCCCTCCCACGAATTTCTGTGTATATGAAAAGCCATCCGGTATCGGATGGCTCAAAAGTGATGTTTCAAACGCGAATCCAGGTTCCCCCTGAGTTGTACCAAGGCACGCACTGGACCCAGGTTCCGTTGAGGCAATACCACACGGCACACTGCGTCCAGTTGGTCCCATTGAAGTACCAGACCGTGGCGTCCATGTACGTCACGGTGATGACGCAGGAGGTCACGCGCGCGTAGTTCGTGGAATAGCCGCTGCTGGTGGATGTCTCGCCATTGTACAGCACCAGCGCACTATTTCCGGCGATGAGGTAAGCCCGGACCGCCTCAAACAGAGCGGCATTGGTGGTGGCGTTCAGGGTATGGGTGACGGTATTGTCGTAGAAGGTCCCCGTCAGCGTGCCCAGCGCATCCCCGACTTGCTCGGACCCTTTGATCCCCGTCTTGAGCGTCTGATACTTTGCCTCGCGGAAGGACAGTTTTTTGGAGTTTGAGCTGGAGCCGGCAGCCGAGCAGGTGATTTTCAGGGTGATTTGCGAGATGATCTTCCCCTGAAGCGCCGCACCCGCGCCGGAGAACACCATAACGCCGACGCGGGAGCCTGATGATGTTGTCGCTTGATATGCACCCTGACACGCGCCGTCAGAGGAACCGGTGTTCCAGGTCGTACTGCCATATTGGGCGTATCCTATGGTGGAGGAAGTATTGGCGGTGGCCGTGAAAGTGCTCATGTGGGCGTCTCCTTATCCCACCGGCACCAAGCATATTTGGCCATCGGTGCCGCTCGCGGGCAGCGTGTCGGCGTAAAAGATGCCCAGGTTGACGAGCGAGGTCTTGGCCACCGTAGCGCCGGTGCCGCCGTTGGCGACAGGCAACGCGCCAGAGGTATTTCCAAGGCCCAGCGCGTTCCGCGCGGCGTCCACCGTTGCCGCACCGGTACCGCCGTTGGCGATGGGCAGCGCCCCGGAGGTATTGCCGAGTCCCAAGGCATTCCGCGCGCCTGCTGCGTCGGTCGCCCCGGTTCCACCGTTGGCGACGGGCAGCGCGCCGGAGGTATTGCCGAGGCCGAGCGCATTCCGTGCGGCAGCGACGGTGGTCTGGCCGGTTCCTCCGTTGGCGACCGGCAGCGCGCCGGAGGTATTGCCGAGGCCGAGCGCATTCCGCGCGCCCGCCGCGTCGGTCGCCCCGGTGCCGCCCTTGGAGAGCGGCAAAATGCCTGTGATCTGCGCGTCCGTGAGCGCGTGCGCGTGTCCGGATGCCGCCGCGCCGAGGTTGGTCCGCGCGGTGGCACTGTCGGCTGCGCCGGTGCCGCCCTTCACGAGTGGCAACGTGCCCGTGATCTGCGCGTCCGTGAGCGCATGGCTGTGGCCGGACGCCGCCGCTCCGATGTTCGCAGGCGTGATCCCAAGCGCCGTGCGCGCGGAAGCCGCGTTCTGCGCTCCGGTTCCGCCCTTCTCCACCCCGAGGGGATACCCGCCGGGCGGGAGCGGGTACACCAGCCAATCCCGCCCCTGGGCGTCCCGCTCATGGAGCTGCACATCTTTCTCAAGTATTTCGCTCATGTTCAACTACCCTCCACACTGATTCCAGGCTCCGCCCGAGCCGTAGTAAGGGATGCACTGCACCCAGACGCCGTTCACGGGGAAGAACACCTGGCACCTCACGAATGCTCCGCCGGTGCAGTAATAGACAAGGCCTTCTTCGTAGGTGATGACGATCTTCAGCACGTCCAGGTACAGGTAGTTGTCCGAATAACCGCTTGACGGCGTGGAATCGGCCGCGTACAATACCAGCGTGTGAGCGCCGCTTTCGAGGTACGCTTTCAGGCGGATGAACAAGGTGGAAGCGGGATCGACCGGGCGGGAGACGTTGCTGGCGCTGTAGAAGTCGGTTCCCGAGAGGTTCCCCAGCGCGCCGCCGACGAAGGATGCACCGGTTCCACCCGAGGCCGTGGTCGGATTGGCCACGGTGGATTGCGTGAACTTGAGCGTCTTGGTCGCCCAGTTGCCTGCCCCGGCTTCGGATGTACAGGTCGTGATAAATGTAATCCCCGTAACGACCTTGTTGGTCATGTCGAGGGTCTTGAAATTGCAGACGCCGACGAGGTTGCCGGTGGAAGCATACGCCCCCTGTCCGGCGCGGTCCGCGAGGTAGTTGGTTGAAGCGTTGTATCTTCGGGAGAAAAGGGTCGCCGTAAAGGTTGCGGTAGCCATAGAAGCACCTCGTTACGAAACCGGCTTAAGCCAGATTTTGCCTGCCACGACGGCCGGCTCGGTGGCGGAATAGATCACCAGATTGGCGGCGTAGCCGAGGTTGGCGACGGCGGCGGCGGCAGATGTCGCGCCGGTGCCTCCGCTCATAATGGGGACGGCTCCGGCGGTATTCCCAAGGCCCAGAGCGTTTCGCGCGGCTTCCACCGATGTCGCGCCTGTGCCGCCGTTGGCGATGGGTAGCGCACCGGAAGTATTGCCGAGGCCCAGCGCGTTCCGCGCCGCCGCGACGGTGGTCTGGCCTGTGCCGCCGTTGGCGACAGGCAATGCTCCAGCGGTATTCCCAAGGCCCAGGGCGTTCCGCGCGCCCTCAATGGTTGTCTGGCCGGTGCCACCGTTTGAGATGGGCAGAGCGCCGGAGGTATTACCAAGGCCCAGCGCGTTTCGCACGCCTGCCGCATCGGTCGCTCCGGTCCCGCCCTTTCCGAGCGGCAGCGTGCCCGTGATCTGTGCGTCCGTGAGCGCGTGGGCGTGACCGGATGCCGCCGCTCCGAGGTTATCCAGCGTCACGCCCAGGCTGCTCCGCGCACTTACCGCGTCAGTCGCGCCGGTGCCGCCCTTGGCGACCGGGAGCGCACCGCTCAGGTCGGAGAGTGTATGGCTGTGGCCGGACGCCGCCGCGCCCAGGTTCGCAAGCGACTCCGCCGCCGTAGCACCACCCGTGCCGCCCTTGGCCACTGGGAGGATGCCGGTCAGAGAAGCCGCCGCCAGAGCGTGGGTGTGGTCCGACGCAGACGCGCCGATGTTGGCCGGGGTGATTCCCAGATTGCTCCGAGCCACAACCGCGTCCGCAGCGCCGGTGCCGCCCTTGGAAACCGGCAGCACGCCCATCAGGGAATTCCCCGCGAGGTCGTGGGTGTGCGCTTCCGATACGATGCTGGAGACGATGCCGCATAGGGCCACGTTGCTCCTGCGGTCGGTGATGTTGGAGGCCGGGACGGCAGTGGAGCCCGCCGCGACATAGACGTCCGCGATCCCGAGTTCATATATGCTGGAATCCCGCTGCAACGCCGGTGCGCTTGGGGAGGATGCCGCCACGCCCGTCTTGACCGCTGCCACAATCGCGCGGCCTGCCAGGCTCCAGCGGACCACCACCCGGTCGATGCGCGGCAGCGTGCCGTCTGCCGTAGCAAGGGAAAGATCGAGTCCGTCCTCGTTGACATAGAAGTATCCGTTGATCCACGCAAGCCCCGCCGCGACGGTGACGCCGAGTCCTTCTCCGGGCGAGACCAGAAGATTCGTGCCCGGCGAGCCGAATACCCCGTTCCCGATGAACGACGCGAAGTACCGCGCCCAGTCCTCGGCGGAATAGGTGCGGTCGCCGTTCACCGAATTGAAAAAGCTCGATTTTTCAGCCATACTGTGTGCTTACCTCCATTTGAGCTTGTCGCTCAGCGTCGGGAGGGAGGTCCCGAACGTAATCGTCACATCCGCCTTCCCGCTCTCGTAAGCCTCTTGGGCCTCCGTAATCCGCGCGTCGATCTTCACGCCCCAGCGCCGGTTCAGGCAGGTCACGCGGTCGCCCACGTCGTAATTCTCCCGGTACTTCAAATGGGCCGAAGGGTTGATTTTGCTCGAAAACGAAACGCTCTCCACCTTGTTGGCCAGCATGGAATTCCCCTTCGCTGTCAGGAGCGCGGCGTAGTCCACATTTTCCTCGCTTCCGCCAGAAACATCGGAAGCGGAATAGAAGAACTCCACCCGGTCCAGGCCGGTCTTTGAATCGTCGGATACTTCCACAGGTTCCCGCGCCTCGGTGCTGAGGGTGGAATCGCTCTGCAGGTAGATCGCCGTAGCGACGTTTTCATCGCTTTCGGAGAACTCCTGCTCCAGCACGTTGTCAAAGTCGGGAGAGAAAACGCACATCGGGTTTACCGTCTGGCCGGACGTCCGGTCAACCCCTTTATAGACGGTGAACGCATGGAGCTTCGTTTTGGGGTCCGTCGTAATCTTGAATCCGAGCTTCGCCACCTGCGCCCGCGCCTCGCAGACGTCGAGGGCATTTGCGAATTCTTCGGAGGTGTAAGCGTAGGGTTCAGACGAAACCCCCGAAAGGTCGATCACCAAATTCGGCACCATCCGGCGCGGATCGTCCGGCGCGACGAGATTGTTGTTCACGATCCGGGCGAGCAGCTCGTGCGTTCCGGCCTCCACGCTGAGCATGGGAATGATGAGCCGCTTCCCGATCCAGTGCGTCAGGAACATCCCCTGGATCTCGATATTCTCAAGCCCATCCGCGTCCTTCGCAATGTGCCGGTAGCGGATCTGCCCCGCCTCGTCGCAATCCCGCCGGAGGATGATCCGCCCGAGCTTCAAAAGCGACGCATGTTTCTCCGTCATGGGGACGAGCAGCGAAAACTCCCCGCACGACCAGTACCGCCGCGTCCAGACCAAGGATGAGATTTCGTCGATGATCCCGAGCAGGGTCATGTCCGAATCGTAGATATAAAGCTCCAAGGTTCACACCCCCAGGTACCGGTTGCTGTGGTACACGACGATCTCCAGATTATCCACGCCCGCGTCGGCCTCGTACTTGATGAGGTTGTCCCCCGGTTCGAGCGCGAGGAACGTGCTATCGATGTCCAGGTATTGGAGCGCATCATCCTCCGCGCCGTCGTGGGTGTACGTCGCCCACTTGTCGGCGTAGCCGGTGGAGAAGGCGAGCGTATCGCCCACGGAGAGCGTGATCACGAAGCGGATGAACTCGCCCGTCGCGACGTTCAGAATCTTGGGGTTGACCACGGTATCCACCGCGCTCATCTCCGCGCGGATGCCGCTCTCCACGTCCCCGCCGTTAAAGACGTTCACGATGACGCTGGGTTGGCGGTAGCCCATGGACATGCCCGCCGCCGGAAGGCGCACGGGGAATTCCAGCGTGCCCACCCAGGCGGCGACGCCGGTGCGCCGTTCGGATGCTTCCCGCCAGAAGGGGTTCAGGCACGAGAGCGTGACCGCGAACTTGTGGTAGATGTCCTGGGGCTTCTTCGTCACGACGGGCGAGCTGACCGCCCGGCAGCCGATCACACGGAGGAAGTCGCCGTATTGATAGGAAAGAACGCCGTCCAGCTTGGGGTTGAGCACGCGGGCCAGCTTGCGCCGGAGTTCCCGCGCCTTGATGGGATCGCGCTCCCGGATGGAGCCGGCGAGGTCGATCTCCCGGCCCTCAATGCGGCTGGCGATGTAGGAGTCCCCGTCCTGGCCCATGGAGTGGATTGTGTAGAGGGTGGAGCGCACGTCGGTCAGCCCGGTCACATCCTGAGTGGAGAAGGCGGAGGCGTGCGAGAACGTGAGCGCCTCGCCGTTTTCGTTGGTGTAGACAAGGGTCTCGATCCTTCCTCCGTTCACGTAAGCGCCCTCGCAATCTGCCTGAACTGCCGCGCGGCCTCCCGCTGCTGGCCGACGTAAGAGGTTTCATTGGCGTAGATGTTCTGCTCCACCGTCACGGAAGGAGAAGAAGCGGAATCCTTTGTGGCGGCGATGGCCGCCGTGAACGCCCGGACCAGTTGATTTGCCTGGCGCTCGCCGTCCGCACGGGATTCGGCGAGGATTTCCCGCATACCGGACTTGAGCCGCGCTGACATCTCCGTCCAGAGGGTATCGAGGGGCAGGATCGCCTCCGGCCCAGCCTCGCCCACACCCTGCAACCCCGCGCGGGTATTGAAGATGGTCGGCTCATCGAAGATGCCGCCCAGCGCGTTCCACTTGAGGGAGAGCTTCGGGATTTTGATCCCCCAGCCGACGTCGTTCCAGGTCACGTCGATGGTGGGCAGCTTGAAGTTCGGCAGCTTCCAACTGAAATTGAACAAATCTTTGAAGCCCTGGACTTTGCCTTGGACCCAGTTGTACGCCGTGGTGATGGGCGATTTCACGATGTCCACGACCTTGTCCCATACGTCCTTCACGCCGGATTTCACAGAATCCCATGCGTCCGTGATGCCAGTCTTGCCGATGGAAACCGCGGTTTTGACGGCATTCGTGATCCCGAGCCATTTCGTCCCGGCGTCGGTTTTCAAGGTCTCCCAGATGTCCTTCGCGCCGGTCGAAATCGCGGTCCACTTTTCGGAGAGGGTGGATTTTGCGGTTTCCACGGTACCCGAGATGGTCGATGTGATGGAATCCCATTTGTCGGAAGCCGCGGTTTTGAGGCTATCCCATTTGCCCGAGATCGTCGTCTTCGCGGATTCCCACTTGCTTTCAATGGCCGTCTTCACCGTATCGACCGCCGTGCGGATGGTCGAGGTGATCCCGGTCCATACCGTGGAGGCGGTGGAGGAGATGGTGTTCCAGGTGCCGGAAAGACTGATCTTGGCCTTCGTCCATTGATCCTCCGCCCAGGCCTTTGCGGTATCCACCGCGCCGGAGATGGCGCCGGTGATCGCATTCCACGTGGAAGTGGCCGACGTACTGATGGCCGTCCAGATGCCCGTGACCGAATCCGAGAACGCCGTCCACGCGGCAGAGGCCGTCGAAGATATGGACACCCACAGCCCCGAGAAGAAATCCTTCACGCCGTTCCAGATGGTGGCGATGCTGCCCGCGATGTCGATGCCGAACGACTCCGCGATGCTCTTAATGGCCGTCCATACCCCGACAAAGAACGCCTGGATCGTCGCCCAGATGTTCCGCCAGTACTCGCCCAGAGCGGCGAGCGCCGCTTTCAGGTACTCGAGCGCGCCGGTGAAATCCCCGGAAAAGAACGCGATGAGCGCGGCGAAGATGTCGATGACCACGGTCACGGCCGAAACGATCACCTGGATGAACGGCCCGATGGCGTTCATGATCCCGTTTGCGACGGCGAGGACATAGGCCACCATCGCCCCGATGACGATCCCAATGGCCGTCACGACCGGCTCGATTGCGGCCCAGATTCGTTGAAATACGTCGGTCACGGTTGCCCACAGGTTGGTCAGCGCCTCTTTTACCGGTTCCAGGGATGCCTTGATGTTCTCGAACGTGGCGAGGAACATCTCCTTCACCGGCTGTAGCGCGGAAACGATGTTCGTCCAGACCTCATTGACCTTGTTCCGAAAGCCTTCATTGGTGTTGTAGAGGATGAGGAACCCGGCGACGAGTGCGGCAATGGCCGCGAGGATGATGCCGACCGGCCCGGTGAGCGCCGTGAAGGCCGCGCCCAGGCCGTTCGATGCGGTGCCGACGCCGCTGATGAGCTTCGCCACCGGGGAGAGTGCCTTCGTCACCGTTCCGATCGTCCCCACGACTTTGCCGACCACGACGAGCGCAGGCCCCACGGCCGCGACGATCATCGCGATCTTCACGATCATTTCCTGCATCTGCGGGCTGAGCGAGCCAAACCAGTTCCCGACCGCCTCGATTTTCTCCGCGACGGTTTCCAGAACGGGTACGAGGGTGTCGAGAATTTTCTCCCCCAACATGCGCCCGGCGTTCTTGATCTTGTTGAACGCAACCGTCGCATCGTCGGACGAGTCCATGATGGTCCCGTAGGTCGTTTCGACCACATCTCCGTAGTTCTCCATGGAGTCCGCGAGGTCTTCCACGGTGAAACGGCCTTCACGAATCGCCGTCGCCATTTCGGCCGCGCCTTTTACACCGAAGGTCTCCTGCGCGATGGCGAGCGCCTCGGTTTCGGAGGACGCATTCTTGATGCTTCCGATGACCGTCTGGAGCGCCTCGCCCAGCGGCATTCCGCTGTCGGTGAGATTGGTGACCGCCTTTTTGAGCCCCGCCATGGCGACGCCGGTGTCCACGCCCGCCAGCTCCATCTGCGCGATGAGGTTGATGGACTCCTCTGCGGACAGCCCCAACTCTTTGAAGGTCGCGCTGTTGGCTTCGAGGATGGACATGAGGTCCGACATAGAAATGCCCGTCTGCTGGCTCTTGGCGGTCAGCATCCCGAGCAAGGCGTTTGTATCCGAGGTGTCCAGCCCGAACTGCTTGAGCAGCCGGGCGGTGGAGTCCACCGCGTCGTTCACGTCCGTGTTGTTGACGGCGGCGAATTCCAGGAAGGTTTGGGAAAGCTCGGACAACCGGTCGCCTGTGGCATCAAAACGGATGCTGACCTCGCTGACCGCAGCGCCCGCGTCATCCATGGACACGGCCATGTTCGTGTACAGGCCGACCGCCGCGTCCTCCAAGCCGGAGAGCGCGTCGCCCGTGGCACCGGTTCTTGTGGCGATGTTGTCGAGGCCCTCGTCGAGGTCATAAAACGCCGCGACGCTTGCAGCGCCCAGGGCGGCGATGGGCGCGGTGACGTTTTTGGATAGGCCCTCGCCCGCGTCGGAGATCTTTTCGCCGACCTCGGTCAGCTTTTCCCCGACGCCTTCGAGGTTGACGGAGAGCTGGTACCAGCCGTTCTGGTTGTTTGCGATCTGGTCGTTGACGGTCTTGAGCGCGGTCTCGGTCTGCTCGAGCTTATCCTTCGCGGCGTCGAGCTTTTCCTTGAGCTTCTGGGTTTCCTCGGCGTCCGCGCCCTTCGCCTCAACGGATTTCTGGTAAGCGGCTTCGAGCTTTTCGACCTTATCGCGTTGAAGGGATAATCTTTCGGTCAGGGTTCCCGCGCTCTCCCGGAGCTTCGATACGACCTTGTCAAAGTCGGTGACGCCGATGGTGGAGCTCTTGTACTGGTTCTGAAGCGATGTCATCTGCTTCTCGAACTTCGCCATTCCGTTCTCGAACTTCGCGCTGTCCAGCGACAGCCGGACGATGAGATCGCCCAGTTCCTTCGCCATGCCCCATCACCTCGCATTCCGTCCCAGGTCGCATCTTGAAAACTGAATTCAGACCAAATCAGAAAAGGGGGACCGTCCGCTGCGGCGCCCGCCGGTCCCCCTCGCCTCCACGTCGTGCAGATACAGCGCCCGGAGCTTCCGGAACGTCGTGCGCCAGAATTCGGTCTGCGTCATGCCCAGCACGACCGTGCCGATATAGTAAAGCCGCACCCAGTCGATCCCCTCGCCGGATGCGGCGTCCCCCTCTGGGGCAAACGAGTTCCAGAGCTCGTCTAGGTAGGGTCCGCCGCGCTTCCTGCCGTTTCTCCATCCGTGTCCGGCATGGCCGCGGTGAGCGCGGACGTGATGCTGTCCATGATCCCGCT
>JAEWVC010000033.1 GCA_023459275.1 Bacillota bacterium
AACCTGTAGGGCGGGGGCTTGCCCCCGCCGAAAGCGGCGCTGTAACCAAGCCGGATAAGCCAAAGGGCGCGGCGGGGGCTTGCCCCCGCCCTACCGGGACACGTCATGGCAAATTGGCTTACAGGGAAATGCAAAGCAAGCCCCGGTTGCAGGAACCCTGCTCCCCGGTCCCCCCGCCCTTCCATTGTCATACGCGTATTGCCCTGGTATAATACGCTTATTCTTTCAGGCGGGGGTTTGTATGAAGACGACTTTGGGCTGCATCCGCAAGGCCGACCAGGATTTTCATCTCATTGCGCCGGGGGATAGGATCGCCGTGGGTGTGTCCGGCGGCAAGGACAGCCTGCTATTGCTGTACGCGCTTCACCTGTACCGCATGTTCAGCCATACGGATTATACCCTGCATGCTTTCACCATGACCATGGGCCTTGCGCCTTTTGATGTGTCGCCCATCCGGGCGCTGTGCGATTCCCTGAACATCCCCTATACGGTGCGGGAAACGGATATCGGGCACGTCCTCTTCGATGTGCGCAAGGAAACCAACCCCTGCGCGCTGTGCGCCAAAATGCGCAGGGGGATCCTCAACGATCTTGCCAAGGAGCACGGCTGCAATAAGCTGGCCCTGGCCCACCACCGGGAGGATGTGCTGGAAACCCTGATGATGAGCCTGCTCTTTGAGGGGCGTATCCACACCTTCCATCCCCTCACGTATCTTAGCAGGTCCGATCTCACCGTGATCCGGCCCCTGGTTTACCTTCCGGAAAAGCATATCAAGCACTTGGCAAAAGAGCTGAACCTCCCCGTGGTCAAAAACCCTTGCCCCGCCAACGGCCATACCCGCCGCCAGGAAATGAAGGAACTCCTGGCCTCCCTGGCCCGCAAATATCCCAGAGCCCCGGAGCTCATGCTCAGCGCCCTGCAAAACGAAGCCCAATACGGCCTCTGGTGGAAGCCCGGGGACTCCGCCAGGGAGGTTTTATCTCCCTGGACCCACCATTCAAGGGACAAGTCCCTTGAAAATCCCTGTATGGGGGAAAACAGGACAGGCGGCGGCGATGCGGGACAGGAGAAACCACGATCATAAGAAAGACAGCCTTCCCGCCACCCTGTCATACACCGACGTCTCCGCCTTTAGAAGGAGCAGCGCGGCCATCTCCAGCGCCGCGACATAGGCCGCCTGGCCCATGCTTTGCAGCGTATACAGCGGCGTGCCCGTGGGCGCGCTGCGCAGGAAGAAATAATTTGTTCCAAAGGCAGCGTTGAAGCCCGCTACCGCAAGCAGCAGCAGGTTCCCCCACAAAAAAACCCGGCCCATCGCACCTGGCCTTGGCCGGGACCCCCCCGCCATGCGCAGGAACGGCGCCAGGGCAATCAGCGCGTGCATGCTGAAAAAGGCCCCCTGCATCAGCAGAGGCCAGGGGCTTGGCAATACCGCCGGAAAGATCAATGCCGCCGCCGCGCCGGGCACACCCAGGTACAGCGAAAATTCCAGCAGCGCCTCCGATTTTGTAAACAGCAAAAAGGGCGTCAATACGCCCACAAAGCTGCACAGGTGCAGCGGCAGCGCGGTGCCGATCCCCGCCAGGCCCATTTTCCACAAAAGGAAAATCTGGACCCCCATGCAAAGGGGGGTGAGCACGGCCACCGCCGCCGATCCCGCCTTTAAAAGCCGGCCGGCATAGCGGCGCTGGCCCACCCCGCGCAGGAAGCGCACGCGCCGGATCAGCAGTCCCACAGGGACCGCATAGCACACAAATACGGCCAGGGGCATGGCGTCCCCTTATGTGCCGCCCGCCTTGCCAGGAACGGCGAGGCACGGTGCCAGGGTCGTTTCCAGTTCCATCAGCGAGAACACCGGCGGCTGGCACGCCCCCTTCATGCACAGGAAATAGGCTGCCGGCCGGCCCATGGCATCCTTGCCCTTCAACATGCCCGGCGCATCCTTTTCCGGCGTGCCTGTCCGCCGTGCCGCGATGGCCGCGTGGGGCAAAAACCGCTTTCCAACGGCCTTTGCAAAGGCCGTGAGCTCCTTCTCTTCCTCCGCTATTAAGGCAACCTCCACTGGCGGATAGCAGCGGTCCAAGCCCGCGATAAGCCCGAAGCAGTATCCGGCAGGCTGCTCCTGCGCGGCCCCAGCCAGCTTTTCCACGGTGCGGTCGGCGTATTCCTTGAAGCCGTCCTTCCTAGTCAAGCGGGAAAGCCAATAGAGCACATACGCCGCCATGGAATTACCGCAGGGGGATGCCCCGTCGTAATACTCCTTGGGCCGGAAGATCAGTTCCTCTCCAGCCTCACACAAGAAGAAGTCCCCCTGCTTTTCGTCAAAGAACTTTCGCACCATCAGCCGGCACAATTCCTCCGCCTGCTCGACAAAGGCGCTGTCAAACTCCGTTTCGTACATGGCAAGGCAGGCCCAGGCCATGGCGGCGTAATCCGGCAGTCCGCCCCGGCCCCCGGCTTTCCCATCCCGCCACCAGGCGTACAGTTCCCCGTTTTCATCCGTCAGCCTTGTCTTCACAAAGGCCATGGCTTTTTTTGCGGCGTCCAGGTATTCCGGACGGCTTAGCGGGATGGCCGCCTTGCACAGCGCCGCGATGGCCAGGCCGTTCCACTCCGTCAGCGCCTTGTCGTCGGTGAACAGCGACCGCGAAGCCTTTCGCCAGGCGTACAGCCTGTCCCTGAGCGGGCGCAGGTTTTCCTCCGCCTCCTGGGAGTCCGCCATCCTGTTCAAAACGGACCGCCCGTCAAGCACGCCTTCCCCTGTCACCCCGTAAAAGCGGCAGAAGCGTTCCCCCTCGTCCGTGCCCAGCACAGCCTTGATTTCCCCGGGGGTAAAGGTGTAATAGGCGCCTTCCCCGCCGCCCGCATCCGCATCCTGGGCGCTTTTGAAGCCGCCCTCGGGGTTGCGCATCTCCCGAAGCAGATAATCAAGGGTCGCCGTGGCCGTACGCCAGTCAAGCGGCTTGCCCGTGATTTGAAATGCCTCCGTATACGCCATGGCCAGTAGCGCATTGTCATAGAGCATCTTTTCAAAATGGGGGATCAGCCATTTCCTATCCGTACTGTACCGGCTGAAGCCCCCGCCCAGATGGTCATACAGCCCGCCCCGGCCCATGGCTCCCAGCGTTTTTTCCGCCATTGCCAGCGCCCTTTGGTCCTGCTCCAGGCAGGCGTAACGCAGCAAAAACATGAGCACGTGGGGCGCGGGAAACTTGGGCGCCGCGCCAAACCCGCCATATTCGTCGTCAAACCTGGCGTCCAGCTCGATCCGCGCCTTTTTCAAAAGCTCTCTGGTCATCCTGCCGGCTGCCGGGGAGGCGGCCTCGGCAAAGGCGTTCACCACCTGCCGGCCGTTTTCCCGCAGGGATTCCGGGTCCTCCCGCCATTTCCTTGCCACAGTTTGAAGGATGTCCATCAGCCCCGGCTGCCCATAGCCGCCGTTTTTGGGAAAGTAGGTGCCCGCGAAAAAGGGGTGCAGGTCCGGCGTCAGCACCACTGTCAGCGGCCAGCCGCCGGAGCCGTTCATGGCCACGCAGACCTGCATATAGACAGCGTCGATGTCCGGACGCTCCTCCCTGTCCACCTTGACGCAGACAAAATGGCGGTTGAGAAGCTCCGCCACCTGCAGGTCTTCAAAGGATTCCTCCGCCATCACGTGGCACCAGTGGCATGTGGAATAGCCGATGGAAAGGAACACCGGCTTGTTTTCGGCTTTCGCCTTTATAAACGCTTCCTCCCCCCACGGATACCAGTCCACGGGATTGCCGGCGTGCTGGTTCAGGTAGGGCGAAGATGCGTGAATCAAGCGGTTGGGTGCATGCTGGCCGGACACGGGTACACCTCCATATCATGAATGGTCTGTTCTGCTCTTTATGTTTTTGATATGCTTCCTGCGCTAAGCGCCTTCCTTGGGATACCGGCTGCTGTCATCATAGATGCCGCCGTATTCCTTCAGAAGGCCGGACATGCTCCGGTTGGCCGTCTCGATCAAATCCTCCTGGGTCTTGATCTCCATGGCATGTTCATCCACCGCCGCCCGCACCGAAGTATGCAGCGAATGGTAATATTCCGCCGCTTTATCGTTTTTAGCCATCAGCTTTTCCAGGTTTGTCTGCACAGCTTTTCCTCCTTTCTTTCAGTATACCCTGCCGGAAGAAAAACAAATCCCGCCAGAAGGCGGGATAGGGAGCATTACAGGATAAAAAGCACCGGCTTAGTTTTTTTCTTCCTCGTTCTTCATCGGCGGCGGGACCACAATGCTTCTGGCGGAGTGGACCACGGACACCACAGCGCCCACCAAAAGCGTCATATAATACGTAAAGAGCCGCCAGAGCAGCAGCGCGGGGAAAATCTCGCCGGCCGGAAAAAAGTTGCGCAGGTAAATCATAAACCCGCCCTCCTGCGCGCCGGAGGCGCCTGGCAGAGGCGTATAGGCGGCGCTGATGTACAAAAGCAGCGCCATGGTAATGATATCCTTGGTAGGCGTTCCTGAAAGCCCCAGCGCACGGTAGACAAAAACAGGCACCGCCATAGCGGAAAGAACCTGGACCCCGTTAAGAAGCAGCTGCACCATCAGCTCCTTGGGCCGCTTGCGGATCAGCATCACGCTGGCGTGAAACGTGGCCAGAATGCCTTCCCACTTGGCCGCGGACTGTATGGGGTCCTTGCAGATGCGCAGCTTTGTGCCCACGCGGATAAACAGCAAAATGAAAAAGCGGACCAGGCGCTTGTTGACTACCATGAACAGGATCAGGCATACGGACAGGGAGTTGAAGATGTACCCCGCAACCAAAAATACCTTGGCGCCCCAAAGCTGGCTTTGCACCAGGCCCGGCTGGGCGATCCAGGCAGCGCCGCCCATGGCCAGCAGCATCAGCTGAAAGCAGAAAAATTTCACCGTCATCACCGACGAGCTCACGCCGATGGGCACATCCCGCTTCTTGAGGTAATATACCTGCATGGGCTGCCCGCCGGTGGCTCCCGGCGTGATGCTGGAATAGTACATCCCCATCATAGACACGAAAGCCACGTAGCGGTACTTTACACGGTATCCCTGCTTGCGCAGAAAATAATAAAGGGAAACGCCTTCCAGCAACGCAAAACAAAGCCACGCGCCCAAGCAGCCCAGCAGCCACCAGGGCGATATATTTGACATAGCCTGCCCGATGTTTTTCAGCTCGTTGTTGCTGAACCCAATAAAAAGAATCAGCAGCAATGTGCCCAAAATAAAGGCAATGTTCAGGTTGCGCTTTGTGGCTGCTTTCATTAGTCCCCCTGTGGACGGCTCCGGCCATCATGCAACGTTGAGTATACCATATGTCCCTGAAACAGGCAAGCAATTGCGCGGAAATACAAGCCGCCCCTGCCCCTTTCAGGGTACGCCGAACCTTGTTCCTTTCCTGCATTTTTCGAAAACCCGCCTTGACAGCCTTTCGCCGCTTTCGTATACTGCAATCATTCCTCTTCTTGTATCCAGGATACAGAATCATATGCGCAATGGAGGGCATCATGAATCTGACAGAAAAAGTACTGTCATCCCATCTCGTATCGGGAGAACTTGTCCCCGGGCGGGAAATTTCCCTGAAAATTGATCAAACGCTGACCCAGGACTCCACAGGCACGATGGCGTACCTGCAGTTTGAGGCCATGGGCATAAAAAGGGTGCGCACCAGGCGTTCCGTGGCGTACATCGACCACAACACGCTGCAAACCGGCTTTGAAAACGCCGACGACCATAAATACATTCAAACCGTGGCCCATAAGCACGGCATATGGTGCTCCAAGCCCGGCAACGGCATCTGCCACCAGGTGCATCTGGAGCGTTTTGGCATTCCGGGCCAGACCCTGCTGGGCAGCGACAGCCACACGCCCACCTGCGGCGGGCTGGGGATGCTGGCCATCGGCGCGGGCGGGCTGGATGTGGCGGTAGCCATGGGCGGCGGCGCGTATTACGTAAGCTGCCCCAAGGTGGTAGGTATCCGCCTCACGGGCCGGCTACAGCCCTTTGTAGCGGCCAAGGACATCATTTTGGAAGTCCTTCGGCGGCTTACGGTCAAGGGCGGCGTGGGCAAGGTGATGGAGTACACGGGGGACGGCGTATTAACCCTTTCCGTACCGGAGCGGGCCACCATCGCCAACATGGGCGCGGAGCTTGGCGCCACCGCCTCCATTTTCCCCAGCGATGAAACCACCCGCGCCTTCCTGCGGGCCCAGGGCAGGGAGGGTGATTATATCCCCCTCTCCCCCGACGCGGACGCGGCCTATGACGAAACCCTCACCATTGATCTTGGGGCTTTGCAGCCCCTGGCCGCCCGGCCCCATATGCCCGACAATGTGGCATCCGTCCGGGAGATCGGCCCCATCAAGGTAGACCAGGTCTGCATCGGCTCCTGCACCAATTCCAGCTATCTGGACATGATGCGGGTGGCCGCGATCCTAAAGGGAAAAACGGTGCATCCCGATGTGTCCCTGGTGATCTCCCCCGGCAGCAAGCAGGTGCTCTCCATGCTGGCAAGCAACGGCGCGCTGGCCGATCTCATCGCGGCGGGGGCGCGTATCCTGGAGTGCGCCTGCGGCCCCTGCATCGGCATGGGCCAAAGCCCCGCCAGCAACGCCGTGAGCGTGCGCACCAACAACCGCAATTTCTACGCCCGCTCGGGAACGGCCAGCGCCCAGGTTTTCTTAACAAGCTGCGAAGTGGCTGCCGCCACCGCGCTATTTGGTGTGCTCACCGATCCCAGGGAGCTTGACGCGGACATGAACATCCCTCTGCCGACGGTGTTCCCCGTGAACGATAACCTGATCCTCCCCCCCGTACAGGAAGGGCAGGAGGACACGGCGGATGTGGTGCGCGGGCCCAACATCCAACCCTTCCCCGTCAACACGGCGCTGCCCGAAAGGATTGCGGGCCGGGTGCTTTTGAAAATGGAGGACAATATTACCACCGACCACATCATGCCTTCCAACGCAAAGCTGCTGCCCTACCGCAGCAACATCCCCCATTTGTCGGATTACTGCCTCACGCCGGTAGACCCCGCCTTCCCCAAGCGGGCAAAGGAAGCGGGGGGCGGCTTTTTGCTGGCGGGCGCCAACTACGGCCAGGGCTCCAGCCGGGAGCATGCCGCGCTGGTGCCGCTGTACCTTGGCATCAAGGGCGTTCTGGCCAAATCCTTCGCCCGTATCCATTTGGCCAACCTCCTAAACAGCGGCATCCTGCCCCTGGCCTTTGCAAACCCCGATGATTATGACCGCATCTTTGAGGGGGATGAGATCGTCTTCCCGGACGCCCGGGCGCAAATTGAAAAAGGCGGGGATCATTTCACCCTCGCCAACGCCACAAAAGGTTTTGAATTTCAGGTGCTGCTGCCGCTTTCCCCGCGGCAGCGGGGCATGGTGCTCCTGGGCGGGCTTCTGAACTATACAAGAGAAACGGGGAAATAGCCCCCCTCAGTTCTCCCTCGAAACGGCAGCCCCGTAGGGCGTGGGCTTGCCCCCGCCGCGCCCCGGTATGCGCCGCCTGGCTGGCAGCTCTCACAGGTACAACGCAAAACAGTCCTGCACTGTCCTTTCCCCTTTGCGGTGCGGCAAGGGAAAAACTCAAAAAAAGCGGCAACGCCGCTTTTTTGATTAGTTCCCCGCCACCACCCAGTTGTTGGGGTCGCTGTCCAGCCTGTATTCAATCTCATCATGGATGGCGAACTGTGTTTCCATGTCCGCAACGCCCGAAACAGTCTTCCCGGGCATGGAGTCCGCCTGGAAGGTCCGCACGGCCACCGCGGTCTTGGCGCCGAACACGCCATCGATATCCTCCGTGCTCATCAGGCCCAGCTCCTGCAGTTTGGTTTGCAGTCCGCTTACGAATTCCCCTTTGTTGCCGGGCCGCATGGTGACGCCCGCCACCGGGGTTACGGTACCGTACCCCAAAATCTTGGAATCGGTGAGCAGGTATTCGGCACGGGCCACCTTGGAAGGGTTGTTTCCCTCGATGACGTGCACCACCGTTTCACCGGCATCGTTCACGTCCGTATACTCCACCATGGCCACATGGTCCGTATCCCGGCCGCTGCGCCAGGTGAAATACATCCAGTCCCCGGGCTGCGGAATATATTCATCCTTGCGCATCGGCGCCTGCTTGCCCAAAAACCACTGGGTGCCCCAGTCGTCGATTGCACCCCGCCTGTCCACGTAGCGCCCGTGGGCGATAAACCAATCCCTGCCCACGTTGCTCCCGCTGTACAGGGGATACTGCACCTTCAATAAATTGGTGCCGTACCGCTTATCCGTCTGGTCCACCGACCAGCATAAGAACTCCGCACACCACTGGGCATAGGCATCGCCGGACCATTTGCCGTATTTTGTATAGCCGTTTTTGCCTTCCGTATAGCCCAGCTCTTCCCTGGCCACGTTGAGCAGCAGCTCCACGAAGGACGTTTCCGGTTCCGCCGTAGCCTGGGGCTGCGCCGTTGCCTCCGCCGCGGCCGTGGCGGCCGCAGTCTGGGAGGGGCCCGGCCCTTCCTCCGCCAGGGTGCATGTCAGCACAAACAGCAGGCTTATTGTCAGCAACAGAAATCTTCTGCCCATGCAGACACCTCCTTTGCAGGACATATGCTATCACATCTTCGCCGTCCTTGACAACGGCAAGTCTTGACAGGCTTTTTATAGAAATACGGGGACCGGCTCCCCCATTTGAATGCTGTCCTCCGTTACATGGCAGCCCCGGGCCGCCACATGCACGCCCTGCCTTGCCGCACTTTCAAGCGCCGCTGAAAACGCGGGATCGGTAACATCATTGGCAGAAAAGTCATGCATGCCTTCCATCTGGATCACGAAAAAAGCATAGCATTCGTATCCTTCCGGCATAGCCTGCGCAAGCTCCCGCATGTGCCTTGCCCCCCGCGGGGTGGGCGCGTCCGGAAACCGCGCGTGGCCATCCGCCTCCAGCGTTACGCCTTTTACCTCAATCAGGCAGCGCTTTCCCCCCGCCTCCACATAAAAATCCAGCCTGGAGCGCCCGTAGGCGTACTCCGGGCGGATCAGGCTGACCTCCGGCAAAAAACCGCCGCTTTGCGCCCATTCCTGAAATACGCGGTTGGGCGCCTGGCTGTCGATGTTGATAAGCCTGTCCCCTTTGTAGACGGCGACCACATCATACGCCGTTTTCCTGGCGGGGTTCCGGCTTTTGGCAAGCACCACCTGAGCGCCGGGGAGAAACAGCTCCCGGCAGCGGCCCGTGTTTTTTACATGGCAGACCACCGTTTCTTCCCCCACCTGCACATGGGCCACAAAACGGTTGGGCCGGCAGAGGAACCGGCCCATGATCACATGCTCATACCGCACGGCGCGCCCTCACTGCCTGTACATGCAGATGAACAGCGCGCCGTCCTGGGCGCTGGCTTCGACCCGGACGGAAAAATCATACTCGTTCCTGAAAATCAGGTCCAGATTATCGCTGCCCACCGCTGCGTCCACGCCGTGGGGCAGATAGGATGCGCCGCTGGGGCCATGGGGCCGGCGGTACAGAATGCTGATGCCGGGCAGCTGCAAAAGCGCGTTGTACAGCGTGGAAGATACCTGGCAGGTCCCCCCGCCGTAGCCCGGCTGGGCCTTCCCGTTGATCAGCACCGGCGCTTGCTGGTAGCCAAGGGCCGCCTTGTACGGGCCGATATCATCGTTGAAATCCAGCTCCTCGCCAGGCTCCAATACCCGTGTCAGCCGCCCGCAGGCCACCTTGATATTTGTCATGCGGCCGATGTTGGACTTTGTTTCAACCACCCTATAAAAGGAGGTAAACGCCGCGATGGGTGTTTCTCCGCTGATGGGCGTGTCCGTGGGCGACACAGGCGTCAGGTCCTTCAAGGTGCGGGTATCCACATACCCGTAGACCCGGTGGTAGGGGATACGCGCCCAGCCGTCCGTGATATCCAGGATGCTCACCCGCGCCCCTGCCTGCAGGGTAACAAAAACCACCGATCCCGTCTTTGCCTCCGTGAGCACCGGCGTCACATCCGCCGTCACCGCGATATACGTATGTTTGAATACCCCGTAGGGCGGGGTGTTCACGGGATCCACCGGCGTCACCTGGGTGATGCAGGTGCGCAGTACATACCCTGTCTGCCCCTTGTAAACCACCTTCACCCATTCCGGAAGCACTTCATAGATGTCGATGGACGTCTTGTCGGAGATCCCGGCCAGCCGCTTGGCATCGTCATTGGGCGCCGCGCGAAGGCTGCAGCCCCGGGAGGTCTGGGCCGTATACAGCGGCTCCGCCGCGGCCATTGCTGCGGGAACGGCACCGGAAAGCAGCATGAGCGCTGCAAGAAAAACAAATAGCCGTTTCATAAAGGGCATGGAAATATCTCCTTACACCTTGGTTCGAACTTGATTATACCATCCTTTTCCCAATAGGCGCAAGCCACCGGCGAGGGTTTTACATTCTTCCAGAAATTGCGATTTTCTTAACAAATAAGACTGGAACACTGTTCAAAAGAAAAAACCTCTGCTATAATAAAAAAAATCAACGCAAGGAGGCTTTTTCATGGCGCTGGTCAACACAAGAGAAATGTTTAAAAAGGCATACGCGGGCGGCTATGCCATCGGTGCCTTTAACGTCAACAATATGGAGATCATACAGGGCATCACCGAAGGCGCGAAGATGGAAAACGCGCCCCTCATCCTGCAGGTATCCGCCGGCGCCCGCAAGTACGCCAAGCACGTGTACCTGATGAAGATGATCGAGGCGGCCATTATTGATACCGACCTGCCCATCGTGGTGCATCTGGACCATGGCCCGGATTTTGAGACCTGCAAAAGCTGCATCGACGGCGGCTTCACCAGTGTGATGATCGACGGCAGCCACCTGTCCTTTGAGGAGAACATTGCCGTTACCAAAAAAGTGGTGGATTATGCCCACGACCGCAATGTAACCGTGGAAGGCGAACTGGGCCGCCTGGCCGGCGTGGAGGACGCCGTCGCCGTGAAGGACGACGATGCCCGCTACACGGACCCCGCCGAAGTGGAAGAGTTCGTTTCCCGCACGGGCGTGGACAGCCTGGCCATCGCCATCGGCACCAGCCACGGCGCCTTCAAGTTCAAGGGCGAGCCCCGCCTGCGCTTTGACATCCTGGACAAGGTGGCGCAAAAGCTGCCCGGCTTCCCCATCGTGCTCCACGGCGCCTCCTCCGTGATCCCCGAATACGTGGAAATGATCAATCAGTTCGGCGGCGATATGCCCGGCGCCCAGGGCGTGCCTGAAAGCATGCTCCGCCAGGCCGCCCAGATGGCCGTGTGCAAGATCAATATCGACAGCGACCTGCGCCTGGCTTTCACCGCCGTAATCCGCAAGCACCTGGCGGAGCATCCGGACCACTTCGATCCCCGCCAGTATCTGGCCGACGCCCGCACTTCCCTGCGCGATATGGTCCGCCATAAGATCGTGGATGTGCTGGGCTGCAACGGCCAGGCGTAACCGGGAATGATATGCCGGGGAGACGCCGCCTCCCCGGACCCCACCGCCAAAGGGATGCATCCCTTTGGAATCCCATTTATATGAGAAAGATCATGGGATCACCCAGAACATGATCAAAGTCCCGCAAAAGCACAAATTCACTTTTGCAGGAACTATCCGCTCCTTCCGCCATATGCGGGGGGAGCGGCTTTTTTACGGTCCGCTTTCCTTCAGCCTTTCCGCCAGCTGCACATATTCCAATACCCCCGTGCCGATGGCTTTGGCGATTTTCTGCTGGTATTCCTCCGTCAGCAGCAGCTTTTCTTCCCCCGCGTTGGAAATAAAGCCGCATTCCACCAGCACCGATGGAATATCAAGGGTCAGTATGAAAAAATCTCCCGAGGTGGCGACCCGTTTCTTGGAGGGTTTCAATCCGTCAATCAGCGCCTGCTGCATGACCCCCGCCAGCAACCGCCCTTCCGCCTTCCCCTTGCGGAAGAAAACCTGCGGGCCCGAGGAACTGCGGCTACGGTATTCGTTCATATGGATGCTGATCACCATGGTACAGCCTTCATCCTTGATCAATTGGATGCGCCGCTCCATATCCTGCCGCTTTTTGGTGATCCCCTGGGGCTTTTCATCGCACAGCGCATAGTCGGCTGTCCTGGTCAATACCACCCGTGCTCCCAAGTCATCAAGCACCGCTGCCGTCAGCTTGGCCACCGACAGATTGATCACCTTTTCCCATATACCGCTGTCCCTGGCCCTGGCGCCGCCATCATACCCGCCGTGGCCGGGGTCCAGGCAGACCACCTGCCCGGAAAGCGGGAGGCTGTCCGCAGCGGCTGCCTCCGCGGCCGGGTGGGCCGGCACCGCCGGGCGCGGCGGATACGCCCCCCTCCCGCCGGAAAGGAAGCCGTTCACCCCCGCCGCCAAAAAAAGCAGGGCGGCGCAGAAGCCAAGGGTCAAAAGCCGGCGTTTTACAAAACCATGACTTTTCCCCGCCACTTTTTCCACACCCCTTTGCTTTGCTATCCTATGCCCTTCCCCCCGCCCCTATGTCCGCATGAACATGCGCTATACGGTGCATGCAATAGTTGCATGCACCGCTCCCCGCGCCCTCCCGCCGTCAAAATGCTTTGTTCTTCGCGCTTTTTCTACGGTCTCCGCCCACAGCCCCATCTCCTATGCATTGCATATGCCGCATATACCTTCCGCGCATATACTGATGAAATCAAAAACATTTGTCCCGCCTACATTTCCACACTATCCACAGGGTTATCCACAGTTTTTCAGGGGTAAAGCCCTTATATTGCGCGTCTTTTAGCTTTTGCTTGTGGAAAACTCGGCAATTCGGCGCCTTTTCCACTTGTGGAGAGATCCATACATATCCCTTACCCGATTATTACAAAGCTTGTCCCCCAGCGAAAAAATGCATTACATTTTCCAACAAAAAACGCCCGGATGCGTTGCATCCGGGCGGCCAGGGGATTTCATTCACTCAACGGTAAAAGGCAGCAAGGCGATGGCACGGGCGCGCTTGATGGCCTCGGACAGTTGACGCTGGTGCTTGGCGCAGTTGCCGCTCATACGGCGGGGCAAAATCTTGCCGCGCTCGTTGGTAAAGCGGCGCAGACGGTTGACGTCCTTGTAATCGATAAACTCGATCTTATCCACACAAAAGGCGCATACCTTCCTGCGGGGCTTGCGGCCCCTGGGGCGTGCCCTTTTTTCGCCACGGTCTTCAGACATGGGTTTTCCCTCCTTCTTACAGCATCAAAACGGTAACTCATCCTCATCCACCTGGGTAAAGCCGCCGGCGTTGGAAACCTCCGTGCCGCCGGAGCCTGCGGAACCGCGGCTTTCGCCGTCTTCCTGCCTGGAGGAGAGGAATTCGATGTCGTCGGCGGTCACCTCCAGGGAGGCCCTTGTGGCGCCGTCCCGGCCCTCATACGTAGAGACGGAAACAGAGCCCGTCACGCAAACCTTGCGCCCCTTTGCCAGATACTTCTGGCACAGTTCCCCCAGCTGCCGCCAGGCCGTGATGCGGAAAAAGTCCGCCTCGGGCTGATTTGCGGCGGTTTGCTGGGAACTGCGGCGGCGGTTGACCGCAACGGTAAAGCTGCACACATTGATGCCTGCGCTGGTGGTGCGCGTTTCCGGGTCGCGGGTCAGGTTGCCGATCAGGATGATTTTATTCATCTCATGTACCTCCCTTGGGTATCATTCCGCTTCGTCTTCGCCGGCAGGGGCATCCTGCGCGGGTTCTTCTTCCTGCGCGGCGGGAGCAGCGGGGGCAGCGGGGGCAGCCACGCGAACGGGGCGGGGCTTTACGCTGGAGCGCTTTTCCTCAAGCTTGACCACCAGATACCGAATCACGCTGTCGGAGATCTGCAGATTGCGTTCGATTTCCCGGGGGACCCCACCATCGGCCTTGAACGTAGTCAACACATAGTAGCCTTCGGTTTTGTAGTTGATGGCGTAGGCCAAGCGGCGCTTGCCCCACGTTTCATCCACCTTCTCCACCTCGCCGCCGTTGGCCACGATCACCTGGTTGAACCGCTCGATCAATTCCTTGCGAGCAGATTCCTCCAGCGCGGTGTCGATGATGTAGGTCAGTTCGTACCTATTCATTCCTTTCACCTCCTCATGGACGTATGGCGCCGCAACACTGTGCGGCGCAAGGATGTGCCAATTAAAGATTATAGCATTGCGCGTTATGGTTTGCAAGAAAAACCTCACATTTTTTGCGGAAGTTTCAGGGTCAGCCGTCAAACGGGACTCTTTTTGCGGTCCGGCACCCCCGGTTTGCGCCACCGGTACCGCAAGCCGCGCACAGTTCACATTTTATTCATGCATAGCCGGCAATCCTTTGTTATAATAGGAACGTGGCCGCAAAGCAATCAGGTGCGGCCGCAAAACCGGACGGAAGGGGCGCCCATGCTAAATCTTCAAGGCGTAACAAAGCGCTACGGTGCGGTATATGCCCTGCGGGACGTAAGCTTTTCCGCGCCAAAGGGGCAGGTGCTGGGGCTGCTGGGGCAGAACGGCGCGGGCAAGACCACGGCGCTGAACATACTGACGGGATATCTTTCCGCCACCCGCGGCACCGTAACAATTGGCGGCTATGATATTCTGAAAAACCCCAGGGAGGCCAAGCGCCTCATTGGGTATCTCCCGGAGCGGCCGCCGCTGTATGATGAGATGACGGTAGAAGGGTATCTGCGCTTCTGCTGCAGGCTGAAGGAAGTGGACAGGTCCGCCATCCCCGGCCATGTGGCCGATGTGGTCAAAACCGCGGGGCTCCAGGAGGTGGCCGGGCGGAAGCTTGGCAACCTTTCCAAAGGCTTCAGGCAGCGGGTGGGCATCGCCCAGGCGCTGTGCGGCGCGCCGGAGGTACTGGTGCTGGACGAGCCCACCGTTGGGCTGGACCCCAGGCAGGTGGCGGAGATACGGGCGCTTATCAAAACACTTGGGGAAAAGCACACGGTGGTATTCTCCTCCCACATGCTCCACGAGATCCAGTCCCTGTGCCGGCGGGTGGTGATCCTGCACCAGGGCAGGATGATTAGGGAGATGGACATGGAGGAGCTTGGGGGCAGGAGCGGGGACGGGGTGCGGCTGCGGGTATCCATCCGCATGAAGGAGCGGCAGCTGCTTCCCGCGCTCAATAGCCTGGAATGCGTAAAACGCATTGAGGTGCTGCCCACCCCGGACGCGGAGATTACGGAGGCCGTGCTGGAATGCGCAAGGAGCAGCCAGCCGGAGGAAAAGCTGTTCACGCTTTTGAGCGGGCTGCAGGCGCCGCTTTTGCGCCTCCAGCCCCTGTACGATACCCTGGAGGAACTTTTTTTGCAGGCCACCAGCCGGGCGGAGAGCCCGGAGGAAAAGGACTGAGCGGATGATTGCCATTTGGAAACGCGAGATGCAAAGTTACTTCTCCACGCCGGTGGGCTATGTGTTCATGGGCGTTTTCCTGTCACTTTCGGGGATCATGTTCTATCTGCAGAATGTAAGCGCCCTGAGCAGCGACGTACTTTTGCTTTTGAGCCAGATCACCTTTTTGTGGCTGCTCCTGTCCCCCGTGCTGACCATGCGCCTGCTGGCGGAGGAGCGGCATCAAAAAACGGACCAGCTGCTTTTGACCTCCCCCGTTTCCCTGTGGGGCATTGTGGCCGGCAAGTATTTTGCCGCCGTGGCGGTGCTTTTCCTGACGGTATTTTTGACCCTTGCCTACGCGCTGGTGATCGCCCTGTACGGCAAGCTGTACCTGGGCGAGTTGATGGTAGGGTATCTTGGCTTTTTGCTGCAGGGCTGCTCCTTTTTGGCGCTGGACCTGTATATCTCCGGCTGCGCCCGCAGCCAGGTAACGGCCTCCGTCGCCGCCTTCGGCGTCAATCTGGCGCTGTGGGTGCTGGACATATTGGCCACGTCGGTCACGGTGCCGGTGGTGACGCCGGTTTTGAATTTTTTGAGCTTGTATGACCGGTATGAGCCTTTCCTGCTGGGACAGCTCTCCTATGCCAGTATCCTGTACTATGTATCCTTCTGCGCCGTGTTTCTGATGGCGGCGGTGCGCATGCTGGACGCGCGCCGCTGGCGGGAGGGAAGCGCATGAAAAAGCCCGGCTTCTGGAAAAACCCCAAATGGCGCTACGGCGGGTATTCCTTCGCCGCCTTTTTCCTGTTCCTGGGCGCCCTGGTGCTTGCGAACCTTGGGTTCAGCGAACTGGAGACGAAGTACGGCTGGCGGAAGGACTTTTCCTTCAACAACCTCACCACTCAAAGCGGCACCACCCGCAGCGTGCTCAAGGCGCTCACGCATCCCGTGCACATCTATGCGGTGTACACAAAGGGGCAGGAGGACGCGGCGTTGATGGAGCTTCTCAACCGCTATCAGACCGCAAGCCCCCTGGTAACGTACGAGGAGCTGGATCTTGCTAAAAATCCCGGCCTATTGCAGAAGTTTCAGGGAGATGCGGACGGCTCCGTTACCGACGGCAGCCTGATCGTATCCTGCGAGGCCACGGGCCGGTACAAAATATTGACGTCCGACAGCTTTGCCACAGTAGGGTATGACATTGACAGCGGCAGTTATGGGGTGGAGGTGATCTACGAAAAGCAGGTCACCGAAGCGCTTTTGTATGTCACCAAGGAGGAGATCCCTGAAATCATGCTTCTGACTGGGCACAGCGAATTGGAAGGGGACGATGTTTTAAGCCTGACCCAGGCGCTTGTCAGCAACAACTACCAGGTCAGGACGGTTGATCTGCGCAGCGGGGACACCCTTGACCCGGGCGCGCTTTTGATGATCCTCGCTCCCCGGAAGGACTTTGCGGAGGATGAATTGGCCGCCGTCACATCGTTTCTTGAGGCGGGTGGCGCCATGTTCATCACCTGCGACTATACGGACGATCTGACGGACATGCCCAATTACCTGGCGCTTTTGCGGGCGTACGGCTTCAAACCGCTTGATGGCGTGGTGGTGGCGTCCACCGAGGAATCCGGCACGTACATGGGAAGCACCCCCATCTATCTGACGCCCTACATGCTTTCCACCCCCGCCACCGAGGCACTGAAAAGCGCCGGCATGGACGGCCTGATCCTGGCCGGCGCCCGCGCCTTTGAAACTCCGGAAACCGATATCAGCGGCCTGTCGGTTGCCACGGTGCTGGCCAGCGGCTACAAAGCCTATCTGCGGGACGCGACCGGGGACGAGATTTCCCTTGCGCAGCAGGACGGCGACCCCATCGGCCCCTTCTCCCTGGCGCTTCTTTCCACCCGCACCTATGACACCGGCACCCAGTCCAAAGCGTTCATCCTCGGCAACAGCCTGCTGGCTACCAACAGCCAGCTGTACGGGCTTTCCTACAACCTGGAATTTTTGCTGAAGATCTGCGAGTATACCCTTAATCAGGCGCCTATTTCTTTGGACATCATCGCCAAACCATACCTCCGGCCGGGGCTGAAGGAGACGGGGCGCTGGCTGGGGATCACCGCGGCGGCGGCGCTGCCCGTGCTGATCCTTGTGCTGGCCCTCGCCGTGCTGCTGCCGCGGCGGCACCGGTAGTAGGGGGTACGCATGGAAAAGCCTTTGAAAAAGCGAAGGAGAAAAGTCCGCACAAGCCAGCTTCTTTCCCTTATTCTCCTGATCACGGCGCTTGCGGCGGGGCTGATCTTTTGGGTCCTGGCCTCCCGCACAGCCCATGAGATCCCCAAGGTGGAGGCGGAAACCACCTCCCGCACCCTCCTGCGCCATGATACCGCGTCGGTCACACGCATCGCGGTCAACCGCCAGGGGCAGGAAGTCTATGTGCTGCTGGGGGACAACGGCAGCCTGGCGGTTTCCGGCCAGCCGGATTTTGTAATGGACAGCGATATGGCCAAACGGATGCTGGAGGCCTGCGCCATCCTCACCGTGGAGGACACCGTGGCGGAAACAAGCGGGGAGTGGGAGGCGGACAAGGCGGAGTTCGGCCTGGAGCTCCCGGCTGTTACGGTGGATGTCAATTACGCGGACGGCTCCGCGGCCTCCTTTTCCCTGGGGGATAAGGTGCCCAACGCGAACCTGTACTACTATACCCTGGCAGGCGACCCGGGGCTGTACCTGGCCTCGGCGGACATGCCGGAGCTGTTTCAAATGAATTTGGGGGCGCTGCATCAGGTGGATCAGCCGGTGATCCACAGCAGCCGCATCGACAGGATCACCATAACCGGCGGCTCCGGCGCTCTTGAAGCGGAATGGGTGCTGGAAACGGGCACCGCTTCCGGAGACGCCTCCTGGTCCTGGCGGATGACGGCGCCCTATGACTACCCCTGCGACGTTTCGGCCATGAATACCCTGCTTTCCGCGCTGGAAAATCTGTACCTGGGCCAGTTCGCGGCCCCGGCGACGGAGGAGGAAAAGGCGCGCTGCGGCCTTGATACACCGCTTAGGACCATCACGGTGCACCAGGCGGCGGGGGACGTGGCTTCCGTCAACGCGTCCGGCGTCTATAAAACCACCTCCTACCCCGAAAGCACCTTTCAGATGGCTGTGGGCGCCGCCCAGGGGGAGTATGTGCGGTTTTGCCAGGTAGGAGAAAAAATTTATTTGGTAAGCAGCCTTTCCCAGCCGTTTTTAAGCACGCTCACGCCGGAAACCACGCTGCTGACCCAACCCGCGGCCATTCCGCTGGAAGCTGTTGCTTCCCTTGTGGTGGAAAAAGCCGGGGAGCGGCGGGAATACACGTTGCGCAGGCAGGAAAGGCTCTTGCCCAACAATGAGCTGGAAACGGACGAGGCCGGCAATGTGCTGACGGATACCTTCGTTGCGGTGAACGGGCAGGATACGGATTTTGAGGCTTTTTCGCAAAGCATTGCGCTGCTCCAGGCCGTTACCGTTTCCGGGCGGCTTCCGGAGGGATTTGTCCCCTCGGGCGAGCCCTCCCTGCGCCTTGCCTTCACCCTTCTGGACGGCAGGACGCGGACCCTGGAGTGCCTCCCCTTTGACGCGCTTCAGGACGCGCTGCGGCTGGACGGCGCCTGCGTGCAGTATCTGCCCAAGGGCGAACTGGACAAGGGACTGTAAATCCATACAAACAAGGGAAGCCTCCGAAGGTCCAGGGCGACCGGAAAGCCCTGGTCGTGCCGTGAGGCATGAAATCTCTTCCCCTTTTCGCAAAACGCGCGGTGCAGGGAATAATATTCCGCCCTTGCGAGGGCGGCCAGGGCTTTCCGGTCGCCCTGAACCTTCGGGTGCATCATGCACCAAACTTGACATATCCTGAAAATCCAGGTAAGCTTGTATGGTAGGAATGTGAACAGACACATATGCACGGCGGATGTCCCGGCGCGGCCGGGGCATACTGTCTGTAACTCTTTTTGGACCGAGGCAACTCCTTGTTGCCGGGAAAGGAGGCATCCATGCGCACAGGCATGATAGGAACATCCCGCAAGGAAAATGAAAAGAGGGTGGCGATCCACCCCAAACACATCAGTCAAATCGCGCCGGAGCTGCGGCGGCAGCTTTTCTTTGAGCAGGGGTACGGGCTCCCCTTCGGCGTGCCCGACGAGAAACTCACGGCCTGGACGGGGAACGAACCCCTCTCAAGGGACACCCTTCTGGAAACCTGCGACGCGGTGATCCTGCCCAAGCCCGTGCTTCAAGACTTCCAGCAGATGCGCGAAGGCATGACCGTGTGGGGATGGATCCACAGCGTGCAGCAGCAGGAGGTCACGCAAACAGCCATCAACAAAAAGATGACGCTGGTGGCTTTTGAGAATATGAATTACCGCGGAAAGCGCGGGCAGGTGCATATCTTTCAAAAGAACAATGAGATGGCCGGCTACTGCGGCGTGCAGCACGCGCTGTCCCTGCGGGGTATCGACGGCCATTACGGCCCCTCCCTGAAAGCGGTGGTGCTGAGCTTTGGCTCCGTCAGCCGGGGCGCCATCTTGGCGCTCAAAGGCCATGGCATCCGGGATATCACGGTGCTTACCCGGCGGCCCAGGCATCTGATCGGCAGCCAGGCTCCGGGCGTCAGGTATATGCGGTTTTACAGCGATTTGGAGAAGCGTCTCTTTGTGGAGGATGAGGCAGGCCGGGCGGTGCCCATGCTGAGCATCCTGACCGGGGCGGACATCCTGGTCAACGGCATCCTGCAGTCCCCCGTGCTGCCCGTGACGTTTGTGGGGGAAAAGGATATTCCCGCCTTTGAGCGGGAATGCCTGATCATAGATATCAGCTGCGACCAGGGCATGGGCTTTCCCTTCGCCCACCCCACCGGCTTCCAGCAGCCCCTGTTCCAGGTAGGCCGGCTGCTGTACTACGCCGTGGATCACACACCCTCGCTTTTGTGGGACAGCGCAAGCTGGGAAATTTCCGCGTCCATGCTCCCGTATCTTGGGGACTTCCTGATGCACAGGGACAACCCCGTGCTGGATGATGCTGTGGACATGCGGGACGGCGTGATCGTCAACCGGGAGATCCTGGCCTACCAGCACCGCGCGCCGGACTATCCCCACCATATAACAAGGCGGGCCGCCGTAAGGCCTGCCCGCCGGATGGGGGCCATCCCCAACCATATCCTCTCCTCCAACGCCGTCATGCCCTGGCGGGACCAGTAAGCATCACTGCTCCACTTGGCAGTGGGGGCAAAAGTAAATGTTCCCGCCCAGGTAGGCCTGGCGGATAATGGCGCCGCCGCAGGCGGGGCAGGGTCTGTTAAGCGTGTTTTTGGACAGGAGGCACGGATAGCCGCCTGGCTGCCCGAAAAGATCCTTTTCCGTATCGCGGCCCCCTTTTTCGGTCATGGACGCAAGGGTGTGCTTCACCGCACGGAACAGGTCCGCCTTTTGCCTTTCCGACAAGGCCGACAGCTTTGTTTTGGGATGGATGCGGGCTTCGAACAGCATGTCCTGCAATACGCCGTTGCCAAGGCCCGGAATGCGCTGCTCCGTGGCCAGAAATGCCTTGGCGCTCAGGGTTTGCTTTGCTTCGGCCAGCAGCTTTTCAAAATACGCTTCGTCAAAGCTCCCGGTAAGCGGCGAAGGCTTTTCCCTGGCCACGGCATCATAAAAATCGCCGGCCGGCGCTTTGACAAACGCATACAGGCCGCCATACATCTGAATGGTGCATACCAGCGCGGTACCGTCGGTAAACGTCAGCAGCAGCTGATGCTTGGTGGGCAGCTTTTCCCCGGCCAAGTACAGCCTGGCGTTTACCCCGTCGTTGAAAATCAGGCCGGCATCCCCGGCGGTCATCTCCACCCGCCCGCCGTAGGCCTGGGCGTCCGTCACTGTTTTCCCGTTAAGCAGCGCGCCGTATTCCTTGGGGTCGCCATGGTAGAAGGCGAACCCATGGGGCGCCGTGTTGGCTGCGGCACGGGCAATGGTCTTGCCCGCCAGGGTCTCCCGCAGTTGGCGGGCCAGGGTTTGGCTCTCCGGCAGCTCCAGCATGGACGCATCCCCCTTTATTCTTTTCACTTCGGACTGTATTTCCAATATATCACAATTCCATTAAAAAAGAAACCCTGCCCGGAAAGGGCAGGGTGTTCTTGCAAACGAATGAGGTACGGGGGTAGTACCGAAAGGGAATTACCGGCGCGCCGCGAAGCACTCGCTGCAGTAAACGGGACGGTCGTTCTTGGGAACAAAGGGAACTTGGGTAACGGCGCCGCAGTTGGCGCACACCGCCTCGTGCATTTCACGAGGGGCCCCGGCAGCGGGTCTGCTGGCTTTGCGGGCCTGACGGCAAGCCTTGCAACGGGTGGGTTCGTTCTGGAAACCTTTTTCGGCGTAGAATTCCTGCTCGCCAGCGGTAAACACGAACTCAGCACCACAGTCCTTGCAAACCAGCGTTTTGTCTTCGTACATGATCTGGTAACCCCCTGAATTTTTCTGATTCTTGGCTGTATGGTCGGCTGACCTGGTTTTTGACCCCACACCCGCCGGCTGGAAGGTATTGCTACCGGCGTATACACGCTCTCACGCACTTCTCTCGGCGAAACCGCCGGCCGGACTGACAACTAGACCGCGCCATGATCACCGGCACTTTGGCCGGCTTACGTGGACCGCTTTGCCCGCGGCTGGCATCGGCTTTCAACCACAGACCCGGCATACAACCATGTTTATTATATAGCGTGTGTTCCAAAAAAACAAGGAGATTTTTGCAAAGAACAGGTTTCCGGCTTTAATTTATCAAGTTTTTTCCATGTTTTTTTCACCGCTTACGGGTTTCAGGTACCTGTCCATCCAGGCGGTGATCTCCTTAAGCCTGCGGATGCGGTTTTTGGGCTTGCCGGAGCGGGACAATTCATGGTTTTCCCCATGGAACATGCACAGCTTTGCGGGCACGCCGTGGTGGCGAAGCGCGTAGAACATTTGGTACCCTTCCGCCGCGGGGCAGCGCAGGTCGCTGTCGCTGTGGATCACAAGGGTTGGCGTTTTGATCCTGTCGGCATATTTCAAAGGCGACTGGCGCCACATTTTCTCCATGTCCCCCCAGCAGTCGGCGGCCATCTGATCGCCTCCGAAATTGTCGCCGATATCCGACATATTGGAGAAGGAGACCCAGTTGGCAATGCTGCGCTGGGTGGCGGCGCACAGGAAACGGTCCGTGTGGCCGATGATCCAGTTGGTCATGAACCCGCCGTAGCTGCCTCCGGTGACACCCATGCGGCCTTTATCCAAAAAATCAAACTGTTCAAGGGCCGCGTCCACAAAGGCCATGATGTCCCGGTAGTCCGTTTCGCCGTAGCGGCCGCGGATATCCGCGAATTCATTCCCGCCGCCGTCGGAGCCGGTGGGGTTGCAAAAGAGCACGGCGTAGCCCAACTGCGCCCAGTACTGCATCTCATGGAACAGCACCGTGCCGTATACCGTCTTGGGCCCGCCGTGGATGTCCAGGATCACGGGGTATTTTTTCCCCAGCGCAAGGTCCGCGGGCGGGAGGACCCAGCCGGTGATCTTGTCGCCCTTTTCATTGGGAAAGGAAAGCTCCCGCGGGACGGACACGGCATACTCCGCAAGGGGCTGGTTCAGGGAGGTGAGCCGCGTCTCCGCGCCGCCGTCCCCGATTTTGTATACCTCCATGCCGTTCAGCCCCCGCATGCACAGCGCGTACAGCGCCTCCTCCCCCACCGCACATTCCGCCGCCAGACCGCCCGCCTTCGTAACCTTAACGATGCCCTCGCCCTCCTGCCACAGGAAGACCTGGGTATCATGGCCCACGGTGGCCACAAAAGCAAAGCCGTTCCGGTAAGGGTATAGTTTATAGGAATCGTTGCCCATCTTCATATCGCTGCCGGTGCTCATGCCAAAGGGAAGCCCGTCCCCGCCGTTAAGCAGGCGGACCTGGCCGTCCTTCAGGGACACGGTAAAGTACGCGGCGTTTTCGTTCAGCCCGTATTTCCCCATCAGCCCGGCCACCACGGCCACCCTGTCCTCTGAAAGGAAGGCCGCAGCGGCGTGGGAAGCTTTGGGGGCGGCCTGAATTTCCCGGCTTATAAGGGTTTCAAGGTCCAGCAGCATCAGCTGGTCATGAAGGGGCATAACATCTTCATAGGTGCTGGCAATGTACAGCGCCTGTTTCTTTTCAGGGGACAGGGAAAGCAGCCGGACATTGGTAAACTCCCCGGTCAGGGGCTTGACCTCCCCCCTGTCGTACAGGTACAGCCTTCCCCGGCGCTTGTTGACGATGCCCTCGCCATTGGCCCAGAAGGGAAGCTCGTCCAGCACATCACAGTTCTCCCGGTCCTCCTTGATCTTTTCCAGCGCTTTGGAAAGATCACCGCATTCCTTTTTTGCCGCTTCCAGCTCATGGTCGTACAGCGCCGTAAACAGAAACCTTTCCTTGGACAGGAACAAAAAATCCCCCGCGGCGTAGGAAAGGCGCAAAAGCTCCCTGGCTTCGCCGCCCGCAAGGGGCAAAAACTGCAGCACGGTCAGCGGCTCGCCCTTTTTGGCCGTTTCCTTATCTTTTTCCGAGCGCAGGGCCGGGAAGACCACGCCGTCCTCCAGGGGGTAATAGGCGCCCACGTCCTGGGAAGACGTAAGCCGGACAGCCTCGCCGTTTTTGAGCGCGTACAGGTCGCTTACATTCTTGTTCTGGTCAAGGTCCGCCTGCTTCACAAGAAAGTACAGGGTCCCCGCCGCCCATTTCAATTGGCAGGGGAATTTTGCCTTTGTAAAGAAGTCCAATCCGATTTGTTCCATAAAAACCTCCTTGCCGCTTTGATTGATTATAGCGCAGCTTTAAATTTGATGCAATTTCTGTTTAAACCTGATATACTATAGCATGGCTGAAAATGCCATGGCCCGGCGGGGCTGCATCCTCGCCCGGCCTGCATACAAAAGGAGGTTTTACCTTGCCCTCCGACCCTATATGGGGCCATCTGCTGCTGCAGCTGGCGCTCATTGCCGTGAACGCTTTTTTTGCCGCTACGGAAATCGCGGTGATCTCCCTGAACGAAAACAAGATCCAGCACCTGGCGGAAGAGGGGGATACAAAGGCGGAGCAGCTTTTGCGCCTGGTCAAGGCGCCCAACGGCTTTCTGTCCACCATCCAGGTAGGCATCACTTTGGCGGGTTTCCTGGGCAGCGCCTTCGCCGCGGACAACTTTGCCTCCCGCCTGGTGAACTGGCTTGTGGATGGGCTCCACGTGACCGTCCTCCCCAGGGATACAATGAACACGCTGTGCGTGATCCTGATTACGCTGATCCTTTCTTATTTTACTTTGGTGCTGGGCGAGCTGGCGCCCAAGCGCGTCGCACTGCAAAAGCCCGAAAAGGTGGCACGGCTCACCTGCGGGGTCATCTCCTTCCTAGCCCGGGTCACCAAGCCCATCATCTGGTTCCTGTCCGCTTCCACCAACGGCGTTCTCCGCCTGATGGGCGTCAATCCCCAGCAGGAGAACAGCAACGTCACCGAGGAAGAGATCCGCATGATGGTGGATATCGGCGAGGAAAAGGGCGCCATCCAGGCCAACGAGCGGGATATGATCGAGAATATCTTTGAGTTTAACAATTCTTCCGCCGAGGATGTAATGATCCACCGCACGGACGTGGTGGGGATCTGGGTGGAAGACCCGCCGGAAACCATTATCAAAACCATTCTGGAATCGGGGCTCAGCCGTTTTCCCGTGTATGAGGAGGATATCGACGATGTGCTGGGCATCCTGTACACCCGGGATTACCTGCTCAACGAGCACGCCGCGCCCCCCAAGCCCCTGCGGGAGCTTTTGCGGGAAGCGTATTTCGTGCCGGAAACGGTGCAGGCCGATGTGCTCTTCCGGGAAATGCAGCGCCGCAAGGTGCACATGGCCATCGTGGTGGACGAATACGGCGGCATGAGCGGGATTGTGACCATGGAAGACCTGCTGGAAGAGATCGTGGGCAGCATTTACGATGAGTTCGACCCCGCCGCCGAGCAGGAGATCACGCCCCTTGGCGAGAACAAATGGCGGGTGGCGGGCAATGTGGAGCTGGAAACGCTGTCCGAGGCCCTGGGGGTCGATCTTCCCCTGGAGGAGGAGTATGACACCCTGGGCGGGTTGGTTTTCAACCAATTGACCACCATTCCCCAGGACGGCAGCCATCCGGAAGTGGACGTATGCGGCCTGCATATTTACGTGGAAGAGCTTTTGGACCACCGGGTGGAAACAGCCATCATCACCAAAATACAGCCTCCGGAAAAAGAGGGAGAGGTGCAGGGGTAAAGTACCCCTTGATGTGCGAATGAACAGAATTGAGGTCGCCGCAGCCATTATCCGCCGGGAGGGGCGGATTCTTTTGTGCCGCCGCGGAGAGGGTGGGGTCTGCGCCAATTTGTGGGAGTTCCCCGGCGGAAAGCTGGAAGAGGGAGAAACGCCGGAGATCTGCGTAAAGCGGGAGTGCCGGGAGGAGCTTTCGGTTGAAATCGATGTAGGCCCGCTGTATCAGCAATTTGATTATGCGTATCCCGGCAAAGCCATCCGGTTTTATTTCTTCGAGGCAAGCCTCCCGTCGGGCGAGCCCCGCCTTCAGGTGCACCGGGAAGCGCGCTGGCTGTGGCCCAGGGAACTCACGCAGCTTGATGCCTGCCCGGCGGACAAAGGGCTGCTGGACAAGCTGGCGGGGGAGCTTCCCTTCGGATATTACCTGTGGGATTTTGACGGCACGCTGTTTGACACCTACCCCCGCGTCGCCGCCGCCATGCAGGCCGCCTTCGCCGATTTTGGCCATGCCGTGGCCTATGACGAAATGCTGGCGCTGTCCAAGCGTTCCCTCGCCCATGCCATCGCCGTGCTGCAAAACAGGTTTCAGTCGAAGATCCCCAACGAGGAGCTTATGAGCCGCTACCGGTTCCATGAGGGCGGCTATTCCGCCCAAAACGCCGCGCCGCTGTATCCTGGCATGCGGGAACTGCTGGAAGAGATCGTGCGCCGGGGCGGGAAGCATTATTTGTATACCCACCGCGGGCTGTCCTCCCTGGAATACCTGCAGGGGTTCGGCATCGCGCATCTGTTTGCCGGCAGCGTCACCAGCCAGGACGCCTATCCCTCCAAGCCCGCTCCGGACGCGATCCTGGCATTGATGGCGCGCCACCGCATGGACAGAGGCCGGGTGGTGATGGTGGGCGACCGGGACATCGACATCCAGGCCGCCTGGAACGCAGGCGCCGCCGGATGCCTGTTCGACCCCGGCCGCTTCTATGATGATTTTGCCGTCGCGCTGAGGTCCGATTCCGTGGACGGGCTTGGCAAGCTGCTGCTGGGCGAATAGCGGTTGCCTGTGCTTATACTACGGCAAAATATCATTTCGTCCAAAGCGGCGGAAGAGGTGGAAGATGGCCTGTACTGAAGCTGTACGATTGTTTGCTGGCCAGGGCATAGCTACGGCCCAGCCAATTTCCTTCAAGGGCCTATAATGATCTTTCCCTTATGAAGTTTTTCAGGGTTGGGTGCGGGGAGGGGGGGTTTTTTAAAAAAAGCCCCAAACCCCTAT
>JAEWVC010000034.1 GCA_023459275.1 Bacillota bacterium
GCTTCCCGGAGGCTGCAATGATTTCAGGAATGCGATCACGCACAAGCTTATTGTAGACTATATGTTTCATTATTGCCTTCGCTCCCCTATTGATATATCATCTACTGGTAATAAATGCTTTCTATACGCAACGAAACTATACCTTGTAAATCAGGAATTTTCTGAGTATCAATATAGATGAATTATTTATTTTCTTTGTCGTTGTATTCGCATACTTCTTCAGTTGACTAATTGTTTTTTGGGATTGACAAGCTTCGGTTGCTGTGATATTATGGATTGCGTCGCCGGTAATGGCGAGTCAAAATACCTCAAATCCGGTTTTGATTCCCCCATCGTTGGGTTGTGTACCAAGAATGTGACTTGGACAAAATGCACAAAAATCGGTATCGAAATTTGGTCTGTTGGCTCAGTTGGTAGAGCACACTGGTCGTAGTACATGACCAACCCCGACCCTCTCGCCGATCCGAATGTGACGCCTCGGCGAAGAAAAATTTCGGCCTCGCCCCTTTCCACGCAACGCGTGAAAATGAGCTCGGCCAACCGGCATTGAAGATGCCGATCGGCTCTCCCTCACTCTTGGTCTGTTGGCTCAGTTGGTAGAGCACATCGTTCACATCGATGGGGTCACTGGTTCGAGTCCAGTACAGACCACCATGCCGCCTGAATAAGGCGGCTTTTTTCATAATCTGCACATAGGAGGTCATACCATGCTTCGCACACTCTGTATCATCATCACCTTCATCAGCGCGGCTGTGAGCTTCGGTTTTTCCGTCGACGCATTTCTAAAGGGCCGCAAAACCGGCGGCGAGGCGTTTACCAACGCAAAATACGCGGCATCACGGAGCCTCGCGTTGCTCTTGGCGGCGGTGGGATGCTTCTTTGCTTCATCCAACGATTATTTGATTGCGCTCGCGGTGGCGATGATCGGGGTGCAGTTGTTTGACGGCATCATCGGCTTCAAAATCAGCACCTTCAAGACGTTTGGCCCACTGTTGACATCTGTGGCAAACCTCGTGGTGCTGGTGCTGTTGATTATGTATTCCAAGTAAGGCCTAAACAAGTAACAAGCCCGCATGCCTCCGAGGTGTGCGGGCTTTATTTGCTGTTTTGCTGACGGTTAGATAAAATGTGTTTTACGATATTGACTTATCCACGAGTTCCAGTTATACTTATGAGGTAGTTGCCGCCGGGCACGCGTCTTATCCCCATTCCGTAGGCCGTTGAAGGAATGGAGGACAGGGCGTTTTATTTTTTTGCAGAAAGAGTGGTTTTTATGTTCAGGGAGATGCGCAGGAAAAAGCAAGCCTTATCCGTTGAGGGCTGCGAGGCCGTGTTGAATCGAGGAGCTTCCGGGGTTTTGGCCTTGTCGGGTGATGATGGGTATCCTTATGCCGTTCCCATCAGCTATGTATATGATGGCGCGAACATCTACTTTCATTGTGCCAAAAGCGGGCATAAGCTGGATGCTATCCAAAGCAATCACAAGGCGTCCTTTTGCGTCATCGATCAGGATCAAGTCATTTCGGAGGAATACACAACCTATTTCAGGAGCGTGATTGTCTTCGGCACTATACGCATTTTGGAGGATGATCAGCAAAAGTGGGACGCGATGGAAAAACTCTGCATGAAATACGCACCGATAGATACCGTACAGGGACGACAACGGGCGATAGAGCGAGAATGGAAACCGCTTTGTGTGCTTGAAATGCAAATCGAGCATATGACAGGGAAAGAAGCCATTGAACTGGTCAGAAGAAAATCCTGAAGGGTTTTGGGATTCCCCGTAAAATCCAAATATATGATACAGGGATGATTCAACTATGTACGAGGGCAAATCCAGCAGTTTATTCATCAAGTATGCGATCCCACAGATGATCGGCTTGTTGTGCAATTCTGTGTACTTGATCGTGGACGGTGTCTTTATCGGCAACCGTCTGGGAAGAGAGGCGATGGCGGCTGCGGCCGTCGCAGTACCGTTCATTGAAATCCTGATCGCGTTGGCAATGGCCGTCGCCTCCGGTGCTGGGATATTGATTTCCAGCCATATCGGGCGCTCTGAAAAGGCATGCGCCGTCAAAACATTCAATAAGGCCGTGTGGCTGTGCGGCGGTATGGGGCTTATCATTGCGGTCTTTGGGAACATATTCCTCCATCCGCTAGCCACTCTGCTGGGATCGACGCAGGAAATTCATGATGAAGCGGTGCGCTACCTATGGTTCATCGTCACCTTTGCGCCATTTCAGCTCTACAGTTTTCTGCTCGGTGGGCTGGCCCGAAATGACGGCAGACCCAAACTGGCCATGTTCGCGCTCGCGTTCGGTTCGTTTTCCAATATCGTTCTGGATTATGTGTTCATGTATCCGCTGAATATGGGTATCGCGGGCGCGGCATTGGCCACTGCCCTTGGACCGATATTCAGCGTGCTGATCCTGCTGCCGCACTTCCTGATGAAAAAAGGAGTCCTGCGCTTTGAAAGGCCGTGCTTTCATCGGGCGATCGTTCAGCGCATCTATGTGCTCGGCTTTCCTTCGTTCATAATGGAGTTCACTATAGGCATGATTACCTTCGTCTACAACTTCGCCATCGTGCGCAACGGGTACGGCGAGCTGGGTCTTGCAGCGTATCTGGTCATCGGTTATCTGATGTTGATCATCCTTACGATATTCTTGGGGTTCGCGGAGGGCTTACAGCCGGTCTTCAGCTATCTGACAGGCACCTATGAAGAGGAGCGCTCCTCAGCGCTGCGGCGCTTTTCCGTTCGGGTTTTCTTGGGCGTGGGGCTTTTGTGCTATGCGTTGATCGTCTTGTTTGCCGGTAATTTCTTCAGGGTCTTCTGTCCCGGCGACACAGAGCTAATTGCGTTTGCGCAAAGCAAGAGTCTGCTCTATTTCAGCGGTTTCTTTCTGGCCGGATACAACATCCTGATGATTTCCTTCTGGCAATCCACTCAACGCACCCGGCAGGCGCTGGCGGTTTCTTTGATGCGCAGCCTCATCGCTCCGCCGCTGCTGATTCTGATATTGCCGCCACTCTTTGGAAGCTACATCATTTGGCTGTGTCACTCATTAAGCGAACTCGTAACGGCTGGTGTCGCTGTTGCGTTTTTGATCTCGGCTGCAAGAAAATCAGGAAGCCGCATGAATATGATACGGGCGTAGTAATAGCACCGCCCTCCTTCGACACGCATGTGGACTCGCCTACCGGCGTGAGCACAACGAATCTGACCACCATTGATATGCCTAGCGATCCCACGCAGCCCTTCAGCTATGCGGACGTATATTTTGTCCCTCCCTATATACCCAATGTGCGCAGCGTCATTGGCATCTCTTCCTATCAAGAGAAAATGACATTGACGCTTAATACAAAAAACAATGAGCGCGGAGCTGAAGAGCAGATGCGGTTCGATAAACTTATAGATAGGCTGAAAGACTTAGATGCTGCAAGCCTAGATCATTAATCAAAAAGTATGGAGGCACTCCTATGAGCAAGCGGCGCAATAACCTAGTTGATTATGAGCATCGCTATCGGTATAAGTTGAACATGCTCGAACCGGGGCTTGTAATGATGAGGGTGATTGCAGGCTTATGCTTGACCGGTACAGTGCTCGGCGTTTTTCACGCACACATTTTTTCTTTACTTGCGTTTATTTTAGCCGGTATCATCTTTTCTGTAATGCTCGTTTGATCCTGCCCCCGAGCGTTGTACCAAATTGAAAGTTAGTCAATCTGGTATAATGAGCGCAAAGGAGTGGGATCAATGCCAAGGAAAGCATTCACGGTATGCCCTTTTAAATGCTACATTGCAGTCACCGCATACCACGTTGACCTGCTTCGTCGCCCGGATGATCGCGCCGCATGTCGGGCAGACATACTTGATGCTGCGGTTCTTGGATGTCTGCCGCCCTCCCTTGATCGTGGTCGTGGTTTCCTCACCGCCTTCGTCGCTGTCGCCCTTGGTCTTGATCTGGAGCAGGGCCTTGCGGCTGGCGGCAATGTCCTCCATACAGGGCTGCGCGGCCAGCCACACTGCCGTTTCCTCGGCCAAGGTCGTAATCGTCCAGTCCGCATGGACGAAGACGGGCGATACGCTTACTGCCTTCGGCACCAAATGCGCGGCTGTGAGCACGGCCATGTCGAAGGTCGGCAAGGGCATGACCGCCGCGCTGACCACGCCGCTGCTCGCGCTGGGCACAGCGGCGATCAAGGCGTCCATAGATTTTGAATCCGCCTTCACCGGCGTTCGCAAAACGGTGGATGCCACCGAGCAGGAATATGAGCGGCTGTCCGATGCCGTGAAGCAAATGAGCACGGAGGTCGCCACGTCCACCGGCACCATCGCGGAGGTCATGGCGAACGCCGGGCAGCTCGGCATTCAGAACGACTACCTCGTGGAATTCACCCGGACAATGATCGACCTCGGCAATTCCACCGACATCGCCGCCAACGAAGCCGCCACCGCCATCGCGCAGTTTGCCAACGTGACGAACATGGCGCAGTCCGACATCGGGCGCTTCGGCGCGTCGCTGGTCGATCTCGGAAACAACTACGCCACCACGGAAAGCGCCATCATGCACATGGCGACGCGCCTCGCCGCTGCCGGCTCGCAGGTCGGCCTTTCGCAGCCGCAGATTTTGGGCTTTGCCACGGCGCTATCCTCTGTGGGCCTCGAAGCCGAAGCGGGCGGCACCGCGTTTTCTAAGGCCATGATTATGATGCAGGTGGCCGTGGAAACGGGCAACGATAGCCTCGCCGACTTCGCCCGCGTATCCGGGCTGACCAAGCAGGCGTTCAAAGACCTCTGGAACACCAATCCGGCTGGAGCCATCGAGGCGTTCATTGTGGGTTTGAGCCAGATGGACGAACAGGGCGTTTCCTCCATCGCCACCCTTGAAGAAATGGGCCTGAAAGAAGTCAGGCTCAGGGACACCCTCATGCGCGCCACCAACGCCACGAAATTGTTCGCCTCCGCGCAGAAAACGGCCAACCGCGCGTGGGCGGAGAACACCGCGCTCACGAACGAAGCCAACAAGCGCTATGCCACGACGGAATCCCGGCTCAAGAATCTCAAGAATTCCGCTGTGCTCGCGGCGCAGCGCATCGGCGACGATTTGACGCCTACGGTTCATAAGCTCATTGACGGCGCGAACGGACTGCTTGAGAAATTCATGGCGCTGGATGAAAAGCAGCGGCTCATGATTATCAAATTCGCCGCCATCGCCGCCGCCGCTGGCCCGGCGATTCTGGTGTTCTCCAAGGTCGTGAAGGTGGTTGGCCTTGTGTCCACCGGCTTCGGCAAATTCGCCCTGTCGGTCGGCAAAGCGGGTGGCGGCTGGAAGGGCTTCCTCTCGGTGCTGGGCAAGTCCCCGGCTGTATGGCTCGCGGTCGGTGCCGCCGTGATCGTGGCAACCAAGGCGCTGTACGACTACGCCACCGGCGCGACCGAGGCGCGCAAGGCGCTCGAAGGCATGAACCAGACCGCCGACAAGTGGGCCAGTCATACGGCGGAGAGCATCTACCATAACGAGGGGCTTGCGTCCTTCGGCCTATCAAAAGATGACTTCAAGGGTGCTGCCGCATTGAAAAGCGCGTCGGCCTGGAAGGACGGTCTGATTCGGGTCTGGACGGACGGCAAGAAGGAAACCAAGGAGATCGTCACCGAATGGACGGATTCCTTCAAGGCCCTGAACGTCGGCATGGCCGAGAGCCTGCAAAAGCTGAAATCCGACGCGACCGCAACCGGGCATTCGGAGGTCGCCGACACCATTCAGAAGGACATTGACGCGCTGGCGGCGATGGATACCGAGGTGGAAAAGCTGCTGAAAAAGCGGCAGAACGGTCTGCTCTCCGAGAAGGACAAACTGCGGCTGGACGAGCTGATCGACGCACGCGAAGCCATCCAGATCAAGTACAACCTCGTGCCGGACGGCGAGAACGGCTATGCCCAAATCCTTCAGGGCATTGAAACCGAGAAGGCCAAGGCCCAGGCGCGCGGGCAGAAGCATGTGGACAACGCTGTCTATGAGCGCGGGCTGACCGCGACCGCCTAGGGCTATTCCGCCGTCACCGCCGCCATTGACGAACGCTACGACGCGGAATACAAGGTGATTCAGCTCATGGCGGATGGCAGCGAAAAGACCGCCGCGCAGGCTTCGCTGGATGCTCAGTACAACGCCGACCGCAAAGCAGCCGCGCAGGAATACGCAGATGTGCTAAAGCAGATCGTGCTCCCGGTATGGGACGAGGAAGCCCGCCGCATCCACGGCGGGCGCTGTCGTGGTTCAAAACATATCTTCAAAATGCCTGACCGAGCACGATTTCACCTTTTATTCTGATTTGAATTCCACCGCCGACGAGGTGGAATTCGAGAACATGAATCCGGTGGATGCGTTGCTCGGCGAGGGCGGCGTGACCGAGAAATACGTCGGCGAGCTTGCCCGCGATTGGTTTGACGCCTTTGTGGTGCAGCGCGTCGGCTCGGATACGGATGTGCAGATTCGGGAGGGCAAGAACCTTCTCGGCATCTCCTACGACGTAGACCTGACGGATGTGGTCACGCGGATCATGCCCAGCGGCGAAGATGCGGACGGCAACGTCCTGTATCTGCCGGAGCTGTACATCGACAGCCCGCACATCGGCAATTACGTTCATCCGAAATGGATTCACCTGCCCGTTTCCGAGGCCAAAGAGGTCACAAAGGGCGACAACAAAAAGACCAAGGCGCAATGCTACACGGAAATGCGCAAGGCGGTGCAGGCCGAGTATGACAAGGGCTGTGACCTGCCCACCGTGACCTTGAAAGTTGACTTTATAAACTGTGCGGATACGGTCGAATATGCGCAGTATAAGGCGCTCCAGAACATCTTCCTGGGCGACGCCGTCCGCGTCATCGCCCGGCGTATCGGCGTCGCGGTTTCCATGCGGCTGACGCAGTACACCTACGATTGCCTGACGCGCAAGTATATCGCCATGACGCTGGGCACCGTGGCGGATACCCCCGAAGGCAACATGATCTCGTCCCGACAGCTCGCCAGCGGCTTGATCTCCGGCGCGAAGCTGGGCATCAATTCCGTAGGTGCGGGCCAGCTCAAGGATGGCGCGGTCGGCAGCCTTCAAATCGGCCTCGCCGCTATCCAGACCGCGCATATCGAGGTCGCCGCGATCGTCAACGCGCTCATTGCAGATGCAACGATCACCAAGGCAAAGATCGAACAGGCGACCATTGGGGAATTGAACGCCGACGCCATCACTGCCATTACCGCCCATATACAGGAGCTGGTTGCGGGCAGCGTCACGACGGACGCTCTCTATGCGGCGCTTGCCACCATCGCCACCGCCCAAATCACCACGGCCAACATTGAAAACGCTAATATTTCATGGGCAGACATCGGCGGTCTGGCCGCACAGTTGGCGAGCATCGCCGTGGCGCAGATCAATACCGCGACGATCAATCAGGCCGACATCGATTGGGCCAACATAGCCAACCTGAACACCCGGATTGCGCAGGTGGCGTTGGCGCAGATAACCGCCGCAAATATCGAGAGCGCCCACATTGATTGGGCAAATATCGCCGACCTGAACGCCGCCATCGCGCACATTGCCGTGGCGCAGCTCACCACGGCGCACCTCCATGAGGCGCAGATTGATTGGGCGGGTATTACGGCGCTGAATACCGCTATCGCGCAGATGGTGAACGCCAGCATCGGCAGCGCCGACATCGATTGGGCGCGCATCAAAGACCTGACCGCAGGCACGGCCATCATCGAGCGCGGTGTCAATGGCAAGCTGTATGTCGCCGATTTGGCTGTGACCGAGGCGAACATGGCCTCCTTGACCGTGGGCGAGCTGATCGTGCGCGGTGCTGACGGCTTCTTCTATGCCGTCTCGGTCGATGAATCCGGCGCGGTCACGACCACCAAAAAGGAAGTGACGGGCAGCGACGTTGCCGATGATAGCTTGCCGGGTGGCAAGCTCCTACAAAATACGATTACCGCCCGCGAGTTGAATGTGCAGAGCATCTTCGCGGACGAAGCATTGGTGCGGGCCATTAAAGCCGCCAACCTAGACGTGGACGATCTCTTTGCGCATACCGCCTTCATTGCCAAATTGCATACGGTGGACATCACCGGCAACGAGGCATTGCGCCTGTATGTGGAGGGCGAGGTGTCCGCCGCGAAGGACGAGGCCGTGGATGCCGTGGGCGACGCGGTGGCGCAAATCACGCTGACCGCCGACGCCATCCGCGAGGAAGTCCGGCGCGACTATGCCTCCGCCGATGCGCTGGGGCAACTCCATGAAACGCTGTCCACGCTGGCCGAACAGACCGAAAACAATTTTACTTGGGCGGTCAGTAAGGTAACGGAATTGGAGCAGGATCTGTCGGAGGGACAGGAAGCTACCGACGAGCAGATTGCTCTTATAAAGTCTTATATGACGTTTGGCGAGGATGGCCTGATTATCGGTAAGAGCGGCAATCCGATCACCATTCGGGTGGTCAATGACCGCGTGGCGTTCTACATGAACACCACTCAAGTCGCCTACCTGTCCAACAACAAGCTCTACGTCACGCAGGCGGAAATCCTCACGCGGCTGCAAATCGGCAAGTTCGCCTATGAGCCGCAGACCAACGGCAATCTATCCGTGATCTACACGGGGTAAGGAGGTCATTTTGGCGACGACCGTTAGCTTCACCGCATCCATGCGGACGCGGAAATCCAACTCCACGAGCAACTACAAAGCATCTGCCGCCAGTCAGGAGTTTTACTCGAACGACTACAATTTCGTCGGAATCGTGCATTTCAGCGGGCTATCCCTGCTGAACAAGATCATCACCGGCATCACGCTGCGCGTGACCTCCGCAGAAGCCGGCTTCGGTGCGGGAACGACAAAGACCGTGTACCTGCGCAAATCGAAGTATCAGGCGGCATCGCAGTCCGGCATCACAGGCGGCGGCTACTACGGCGACGCGCTTGGGACGTTCACCGGCAGTTTCTACGGAAACACCACGAGCTATGACTTCTCCGGCGCACTCTTTAACAACGTCGCCGCCTACCTGCAAGCGGGCAACAACACATTTTGCCTGTACAATCCCTCACCTTCCGCCAGCGGGCAGGGCTATTCGTACAACTATCTTCAATGGACGGCGGCCACCCTTTACGTCACTTATGTCTATATGAAATCTGACTAGGAGGAATACCCACAGTGAAGCGAGTTGAGTGTCTTTACCGCGTTTCGACCAAAGGGCAGGTCGATCACAATGATATTCCAATGCAGCGCATTGCCTGCCGGAATTTCGTAGACGCACACCCTGATTGGTGCATTGTCAAGGAGGTCGCGGAAAAGGGTGTGTCAGGCTATAAGGTAAGCTCCAATGACCGTGACGCCATCATTGAAATCAAGGACGATGCAATGGCGGGGAAATTCGATATTTTACTTGTTTTCATGTTCGACCGCTTGGGCCGCCGCGACGATGAAACGCCGTTCGTGGTTCAATGGTTCGTGGAGCAGGGCATCGAAGTATGGAGCACCCAAGAAGGCGAGCAGCGCTTCGACAACCATGTGGACAAGCTGCTCAACTACATCCGCTTCTGGCAGGCGTCCGGCGAGAGCGAAAAGACCTCAATTCGCATCAAAACGAAGCATTCCCAAATGGTGCAAGAAGGCTTGTACCGTGGCGGCTTGATTCCTTTCGGTTATCGTCTTGAGCATCTCGGGCGCGTGAACAAAAAGAATCAGCCCGTGCGTGACCTTGTGATTGATGAACGGGAAGCGGCTATCGTGGTTGCCATTTATCATAAAATCGTGGACGAGGGCTATGGCACGCATCGCATCGCAAATTGGCTCAACGCGCAAGGTATTCTAACCAAGCGCGGAACAACGCTCTGGCGAGCCACCTCGGTTCGTGCGCTTATCGCTAATCCGATTTACACTGGCCGGATGCGCTTCGGGGATGAGCTGTCCGATGCCTTGGAGCAATTCCGCATCATAGATGACTACTACTTCGACAAGTGCTTGGAAATCGTAAAAAGCCGTGCAAATAATGTGGAACGCAGCATTCCGCGAAACACCATCACAAATGGCTTGCTGACGGGCATTATTTATTGCGCTGAATGCGGTTCGAGGTTGACTTTCAATCATTGCTCAAAGCAGTACCATACGGCCACCGGCGAGGCACGAGAAAAGACATGGGAGGTTTACCGGTGTTACCGGAAGATGAACAGCCCAGGCACATGCGCCGGACAATCCACCTACATGGTCGGTCGGATCGAGGAAGACGTACTCAAAGTAGTGCGTCTTTTCTTTTCCAATATTCTAAGGATGCCTGAAACAGAGATGCTCCGGGCCGCTCTCAGCAAGGAGCGCAGCGTGCAGGAAATCGCCCTCAAGGATGCCGAAGCCGAAATGAAAAAGGCACAGGCGGAGATGGTTGCGCTCGAAGATGCCATGATGAAAAGCCTCACCGGCGAGGGTGTGGACATCGCCTTCTTGAATCAGATGATTGGGAAGCGCCGGGCAAAGCTGGATGCGGCTGTGGCCCGCTACGAGGAAATGAAGGCAACGCTTGACGAGGAAGCACGGGAGTTTGAGCAAAAGCGGCAGGAAATTTTATACACACGCACCTGGGCTGAAACCTTCGCGGATGCCAGCCACGAGACTAAGCGCATGATTCTCGCCAGCCTGATTGATAGGGTCGAGGTTGCGAGGGGCTATAAGCTCAACATCGTATTCCGGCTGACTTATCAGCAATTTATGGGTATGACAGCCTGAATAATAGGGGTTTTTCTATCAGTGCCCTTGAAAAGTAACTATTGCGGAGTGGCCGGTTTCTTGCCATTTCGTAATAGCATTATGTTTGCAACGGCTAAACTTTTTGAACATTCGAATCTCCGAACATTTCTTTCGCTTTTGCGATAATTGCCGGAGTCGGCGATGGATAGAAAACGACAAGGTTATCCATTGCCCGTGAGCAACAGACATAAAAAATCCGTTCCGTTCGGCTCACAATCCTTTCTTTTCCAGATGTGCCTTCAAAGTAGTATTTGAAGTTATAGTTATTCCACCGCCCATTGTCCATTACCACAAGTACGTTATCAAATTCAGCACCCTTAATCCCATGTTGTGTCGAATAAGGCGAAAAGCTGTTATAGTACGCGTAGTAAGCCAAAACCTGAGAAATAGGTAAATCCTTTATTTTGTCATAGCGCTCTTGATTATTTGTGATGTATTCTGTTAATCGGTCGTCCACGACAAGGATATGCTGATTGTTAAATTCAATGATTATTGTGTCAATCGTTTTTGTCAAGTCAGCCAAAATACTACTCAAAAAAGTTCCGATTCCACGCTTGTCTGCGTTTGTACGAATTTTCTTGGCTATGCTTGAAATCACCTGACTGTAATTCCTTTGTTGGTAGGCAGAAATGATCGCTCCCAATTTCAAAAGATGGTTAGCGATATGGTCGGGTTCATCGCCGAGTAGCATATCATTATTGCTGTAAGCGGACAAAATGCCATCCCAACCGTTCCGTTGAGCAATTAGCCGATGAGTCAGGAATAGCAGTTTGGTTTTGATTGGGTCGGTAAAATCCCATCCCTCTGCATATGTCGTATTTTTAAACGCAGTTAAATCAAAATCGCTTTCTGAATATAGGAATGTAGCCTTACCAATTTTATTGGCGATATTACCATCTTCGTTTTTCTTTGCAGGTTCCTGCGTTAAGTCGCTCCTGATTATATTCAAAACTGTGATTACATTCTGAGCGCAGCGGTAGTTATCAGTTTTCACAATTTCAGTTACGTCCCCACTATCGACATATGACTGGATATTTACAATACCGGCATCGTATATTGATTGCATTTTATCTCCAAAAAATCCAAGACAAAGCCGCCCAGTAGACTTTGCTTTGATGTGTTCCAAAAAAACATTAGCTACCTCCCTCTGTGTGTCTTGATACTCATCAATAAAAATAAATTCATATTTGTCACATAGTATTTTGGCCAGAAGTGGATAATTTTCAAACATATACTCGGCAACTCTTAGCAAATCATCGTGAGAAATTGTTCCGTCTTCTATTCGCCGATAGTTCTTATATTCGACATGAGTGAATATCAATTGATCAGCAGGCGTTTCACCTGAATACGACATCTTACCGTTAGTCACGAGTTCGTGGACGGCCTTAATCAAATTCTTCTGAAATCCTTTGATATTATCCCAAAGGAAATCGTGAATCGTGGAGACCCACAGCTTCGAGTACGGCGAACGCGCTTTAATCTCGTTTGCTGCAACATTGGTATAGGTAATACAAGCCACACGAGCATTGGCGTTATTCTTGTAAACGCTGTGTAGCGTCTGAATAAGCGTATATGTCTTACCGCTTCCAGCACCGCCGGAAAGAAGAAAGTTTTTCTTTTGGGATAGGCAGTTTGAAATTTCCACCATTACATCGACAGCCATTCCAAGCCCTCCTCAATATACTTCGGCGTCATCCATTGCTCATTGCCCGTCCCGCCATTCATAAGAATATCAAGAGCAAATGTCGTCTTGCTTTTAATACACCTATCAGCAAGGCAATAATAATCAGTTGCACTCTCTATCAATTCATCGGCATTTTGTAAGCCCCGGAAAGCCGCTTTATTGTCTACCACAAACTTCATATTTCGGCATAAAAATGCATCTTCAAAACTTGATGGTTGATATCCGTTGTCCTTCCTTTGGATGCATAGCCGCAAGTGGCCGCTTTTGCTTGATACCCATGCTTTCGTCTCGGCATCGTATTCAAAAGTACGCTCATCGGGCGTCTTTGCGGTAATATCACTAATCGAATCTATACCGAGAAAATGCTTAATTGTCGCATTAGTGGTAGTTGTAGCTTCAGTAAAGCAGCAACTGGCAAGTCGGTTGTTTGCATTTTTCTTTGCACAATCAAGGTCTGTGAAGATCACGGTTTTCACACCTATGAAACCTAAAAAGGTAGAAAAGACCTTCGCATATGCTCCGACTTCTATAACTGAGATGTTTTGTGAAAGCAAAGGCACATAGTTTATATCAGATTCTTTGCTTTCATCGTATTTCCTCATCATAGCCGAAATAAGCATTCTCTCCGTATCACCTTCAATTAGGATGGCTTTATCAGCGAAGAACATTTCAGCCCTGTGAAGTGTTACATACTGTTTGACAAACCGAAATGCAGCCTCTTCCTCATCTTTTTGCTTCCTCTGGTTTTCCTTACCATTATCGTCGGTGGCGGTTATTGTAGTAGTAACCATCGCTGATTCGAGTCGTTTCAGACTTCTTGATTTTACACTATTCGGCTCGCCAACAACGCGGTAGAAATACTTTATATCTTGAAAATAGCACTGAGAAACGATGTGAGTGGAGTGAGTGCTAATTACGGTTTGAAGGTTAAACCCCGGTGTTTCCTCAATTTGCTTTTTAAGTACGCTCTTGATGTTCATGATGAAAACATACTGCATTTGCGGGTGCGTGTGGGCTTCCGGTTCTTCTATGAACAGAAAATTAATGGGAGTTGGTCTCTCGTCAGGATTGTTCTTTTTTGCAAGTCTATCGAGTTTAATTCTGATGTCAAACATTATGGCAAAAAGATTCAGGTAACCAAGCCCATTATAGTCTTCCGGAAGGAAAGTATCATCATGAAGGTATTTTACAGTGGTGTTATTCTGCAGATCGAATCTGTCAACCAGTGAAGAAATAACTGCTATTTCGGCTTCGGAAGGGCTATATGACATCTCTTTTATTTCGCCAACTACATCTTTAAAAATAGTTTTATACTCGTCAGTAAGTTTTTTATCCGTATCAAGCAATTGCTGCTCAAGACCTGGGTATACAGCTTTTGAACCAATGCGTTTATAGTATTTATTCGCCAATGCAGACAGAGATTTGCTCTTCCCTTGTTCATTGTCGACATCACGCCTCGCACTAATCGTCTCGATAGAAATCACCTGTGCGATAGTTTCAAGCGATATATCTTTGTAGTTCTCTTCATTGCCATATTCCATGGCGCGGGAGCGAACGCTAAAATAGCGACTTATAGAATGCGATAAAAAATCATGAAAGTTTCGACCAGTAACGGTTTTCTTGTATTCTATGAAGTCAGCAACTATTTTTTGATACTTTTCAAAAGTCAGCACATACTCCATAAACAAGACAAAATATTTTTTGTCGACATCCAAGTCCAGCAAAAACTCCGATGCTCTGCTGATATCATCATTATCAGTATAGGATATGTAAAGTTTCAGCGAAAGCGAGGCTTCCGCATACTCCTCTACAGGCTTTTCGGTATCCTCCAAAGCACATATCGCCTGTTGTTCCGAAATGCTGAAGTCATCGAATGAAAAATCCGGCTTGCTCGAAGCAAGGAATTTTTCGAGGATGGCGAGGGAAGATGTCTTGCCAGCATTATTTTTACCGATAACGACAGATAGAGTATCCTCAAAATCAACCTCGATGTCTTTTAGGATTCTAAAATTCTTGATGTGCACTTTTTCGATTTTCATAGGTATGCTCCTTACTGGCCTTTGTTATGGCAAAATCTTAGCTAACATTCACCCACGCAATCGCTCTCATCGAGGCAGAACACATTCTTTGCCCTGTGTTCCGATTGGTTCTTGCCCCACCAAGGTCGCAAATCCGAAGAGGATGTACCGCTCATTATAAACGAGTTCAGCCTAATTGATCGAGTCGAGGTAAATAGGGGCTATAAGCTCAACATCGTTTTCAATCTGCCATATCAGCAGCTTATAGGCATGGCATCATAAAGGAAGTCGCTATCACAATGAATGGGGTTCTCCGCAGGCATTATGCCTCAGAAAGCCCCGGTTTTTTCATCTCATCGATAGAAAAACTGCTTCCCAGAAAGTTCTGACCAGCTCAAGGATTTTATCGCCTTCAGACTTCTGATTTGGCGAATGCTCTTGACTGGTTTCACGTGCTTTACACTCTTGATGGGCTTGATTACCTTGACGGGTTTTATCGGACCTGACCCACCCGTGTTCTCAGTAAAAAACACGCATTGGCCGTGCAAATCTCGCATCCACCCGTCTTCAAACCACCCTAAGTGCTTACCGTTGAATCCGTACACGGTATTTTCATTGAAATAGGCCACGGGCTCGCCGGTAAACAAATATATGGTTTCGCCGTCCTCAGTATAGGCTACGGGTCTGCCATGGTTATCATAAAAGGTCAAACTATTCCCTCCTTGTAGTTATTCCAGCACTTACGCCATCTCTTGGGTGCGAAGAGCGAGCCTCCCCTAAATGTACAGCCGAAAGCAAATGCTATGGCATGCGAAATCAGCAAACGCCTATTCTTTTGCCGGAACTGTTATATATATTATATCATTCAGTTACATATACTGTCAATAATAGCCTCTATTTGGTCTGCGAGTCCAAAAATCAACGTTAAAATTTTTCATAGGGCATATTGGATAGGATGCATCTGGTTATGTACTACGACCACATGGGTAGAGCACGTCGTTCACATCGACGGGGTCACTGGTTCGAGTCCAGTACAGACCACCAACCCGCCTAAAATGGCGGGTATTTTTATGTATATTCTAACTAAATTTGAGCAAAAAGGTGGTATCACCATGGCAAGATTCATTCCCTATGAAAAACTCCCCAAGAAAAAACAACATGAGTTGGATCGGCAAAAACGCGGCTCATGGAACGGGGTCAATTTAGTTACTCGTAAATCGGAAGACTCAAAAGTTTATAGCCGAAAGAAAGCGCAAAGCTGGAAGAATGATAACAGTGATGCGCTCTTTTTTTGCATAAGCATATGAACGTGAAAAATCCGGCGCATAGACCGGATTCTTCTGGTATATTTTTTTTACTTGCTTTCATCTTCCGTGGCTGTCGCGCCCTTCTTCCTTTTGCGCGCGAGCTTCTTGGCCAGTGCGTTATCATCGGGCTTCACCTCAGCCTCCCCCATGGCCTCTTGCTCTACAGTGATAAAAACCAGCTGCCCTTCACTTTCTCCCTTGATAATCTCGGCCTTGATTTCCTCGCTGTCCGTCATTGCCGCCACGATGTCGGCCACCGGCTCACCAGCGGCCTGTACATCCTCCAGCGTCTGAGCGAATGCCCCCACCACTGTTACGGGAAGGGCCTCGGTAGGCTGCTCGTCCTGCATCTGTGATTCCGCCTTCACCGCCTCTTGGGCCAAGGGTTTCCGCATCCTCCGCTCCCTTGTCTGCGGGAATTCCTCAGGTAGCACGCCCGGCTCGAACATAATCTTGAAGGTGATAGCGCCGCTCAATGGTACGTCGAATTTGAAATCCTGATACTCCAGCTTCTTGAGTTCGTCTGGGATTTCGATGTTCTTGTACCGCTTGATCTCCTTGCCCTCCACCAGCAGGCAGACAGGAACCGCGTCTCTTAATTTCGCCGTAAGCTTTCCGCATTCCATGATTCATTCCTCCGTTTATTGATGTAAGCTGTGCCTTGAAGCACTGTCAGCTTACACATCCACGTGTGGAAGGCAAGGCTTTCCGGAAAAAAGGTGTTAATATCAATAAAAATCTTCATATTTCAAAATGAACGTTCCAAAGTCGAATGATTTGAAAGATATTTCAGACTCTCCAATTAGCATACTGTTGGGATCGGGATTTCTGATACTATATGATATAGGTAAACCTTTATTTTTAGATCGCCTTATTGAAGATGTAAATTGACCTAAAGACAAGACTGGAATATTATGAGCATTATAATGCAATATATGGAAGCTTTTAAAAGGAGAAATAATGTAACGAAGTATACATCGGAATTGAAAGCCAAGGCTTTGAAAAGCATTGAGGATTATGGTGTTGCAAAAACAGCCGAGGCCATGAAAATATCTTCGCAGGCACTATATAAGTGGCGTAATGTAGCCAAATTCGATGACAAAAAGCTTGAGGTTAATACAAGCGTCACCTCCGCCAAGGCGTTGTTGGAAAGTGATCGCCTATTGCAAGAGAAGATTATTCAACTAGAAGCCGAAAATAACGCACTAAGAACAACGCTTATAAAGTATCGAGCCGTCTTAGCTGCGGTGCTTTGTGAAGGTAACGCATAACTTTGGCTTTGTTCGGACAAAAAAAGCGGCTTTGGGGCCGCTTTTTCTAGCTATTTGGCCTGTTCGAAAGCTACGTTACAGTCACCACATACTACGTTGACCTTCTTTGTGGCTCTAATGATGGCGCTGCACTGGGGGCAAACATACTTGATGCTCCGATTCTTGCTGGTCTGGCGCCCACCCTTGATGGTGGTAGTGGTGGCACCTTCGCCGTCTTCGGTATCGTCGCCCTTGATGGTCACCTGCATGAGCGTCTTGCGGCTGGTGGTGAAAGTCCCCATGCCAGGCTGCGCGGCCAGCCAGTCCGCGGTATCCTCGGTCAGGGTGGTGATGGTCCAGCCGTAGGTGACATGTTTCTCAATATGCAGGCCATGAGCCTCGGCGGTCTCTTTGTACAGCTTGTTATGATAGCCAGGCTCTAGTCAGAGATAAGCTAGACTGCCAAACTATTCGCAAAAGGGGTCTTTGGCGAATAGTCCCAAGCGTTGTCAACTATTCACAAATCAACTTCGGTTGAGAGACCTATCGTTGCTGGCTAATCTCATACCGCCAGTCCTTTCATTATTTTTTTCACGTATTTCCGATAATACCCTAAATGGTACCGCTTGGTCACCGTGCCACCTGCGTCTATGGTCTTTAATAAATGCTATTTTCAAGGGCCATGCAACGCCTTTTTATAGCAAATCAATTGTTGGCTTAAGAAACAGCCTGGCATAGTCGTTTGCTTGGCGGAAGATCGCATAGGATTTTTCCGGGCCTGATTTCAATGTTCCGTCCACAATCGTGATGGTGGGAATAATCCCCTTGCGCAAAGGTGTTCCCTGGGTGAGGTTGTTCCATCCAAATTCGAAAACCCCGGTGGAAGCACGGGAAGGGTCTCCCGTGCCCAGGTGGCCAAAGCATCTGCAATAGGTGTCAAACAGAGGCGCATAGGGGCGGTCGCTCCAGCGGCAGTCGCCCTTGGGTGTCAAAGAAGGTTGTGTCAGAGGCATGGGAGCGGAGATGGCATCATACCACCCCTCTCCTGCCACGAGCACCTGTGGATGATCCTCCCGGATGCGCCGAGCGATATCAATCACGGCCTGATGAGTGTCGTATCTGAGATCGTTACAGAATACGGCGGCAAGGTCCATAAAAACAGCGTCAAAGCCGTACTCACTGATAAGTGATCGCACCTGGCCCACCAGGTGGTCCTGCCACTGCGGTGCTCCAGGATTGAGAGCCACGCCGCAATTGTGGTCATAGTGCCGGGATGTATCCCAGTCGCAGGAACCCCAATATTGTGGAAAGCCGCTGGGAGAGTGGTACAGAGAATCCTTACCCCAGGTCTTGAATCCCTCATGATGTGGATTGGCCCCATTGATCATGAACATGGGCATGACATGCATGCCCATGTCCTTTGTTGCTTCCATGAGCCGGCGGAAGCCCTTCGCCCCGCCCAGCCGGGGATCAGGGGCAAATTCGCCATACTGGTAGTAATAGCGCCCCTCCCAACCGGGCAAATAGGCTAAGACCCGGAATGGGGGCACATACCTCGCAATTTCCTGAAGATTACGAAGCACATCATCATAAGTGTTGAATACATATCCCGTCCAGTGGCAGCAGTGGATGGAAGCAACCAAAGCTATGCTCCGGGCCCAGGCCGGCACATCGGGCCGGGTCTCCCAGGGCATAAGTTCGTAAGCCTTTTCCACGAACAATCGCTGCTCTTCCAGAATGTGCTGATAGCTGCACCAGGACGCTATCTCCCAGACTGGCACATCGATGGAATGGCCGAAAGACCTGGCGCTGGCTTCAAAGATGAGCTCCACATCCATGGATGTCCCGTGCGGCAGCAAGGCAAACACTTTAGGCCGGACCTGTTCGTCCTGGGAACGGAAAGAGGTGAAACGGTCCTCTGCGTGGCGCACCACCAACAACGGCGTGTATAGTCCAGTAAAGCCCTCCGGATATTTGAGGATCATCCCCTCCGGAGGAATAGGGCAGTCCTGCTCCTCCAGGGCCGGCTGGCGCAGGTTGGCGATGCTCCCCGTGGGCACATCCCGTATTGTCAGCTTCAGGCAGCGGATCTCTTCGGAGACATGGACTGCCCGTGCATGAAGGTAGGACCGTCCCTCCCGGCATGTGGCGTCCAGGAAAAAGTTCCCTTCCGCCTTTTCCTGCCCATTTGCCCAAGTCAGGCTGTCAGATGTCCAGGAAAAGCCATCCTCTACGGATTTAATGTTCAGCTGACTGGCATCCGGTGCATACACATTTTGAAAGGTGAAAATCTGCGCGCTCAAGCGCAGTCCTTGAAATTCAAAGATCGGGTCATGGCTGACAAAGCTCAGGTGGTGCATGCTGCCCTCCACAGGTTTATTTGATGCCGCTTAAGGCAATAGATTCTACAAAGTATTTCTGCGCTGCAAGGAACAGGATGATCACCGGTGCCATGGCGATGGCTGCGGCTGCCATCATCAGTTCCCATTGGATGGTGTACACCCCCCGGAAGGAGGCGATGGCCAGCGGGACTGTGAAGTTCTGCTCGCTGTTGATGAAAATCAAGGGGTTGAAGTAGTTGTTCCAGCTTCCCACGAAGGTAAGCAGCCCCAGAGTGATAAGAATGGGTTTGCTCAAGGGAAGCATAATCCGAAGAAACGAGCCGAAATAACCGCATCCGTCAATGTTGGCGGATTCCAGATATTCGTTGGGGATTCGCACCATATATTGTCGGATCATGAATACGCCGTAGGCATTGGTAAGCACCTGGGGCACAATTAGGGGTAGGTGCGTATCTATCCAGTGAAGCTTTGCAAAAACGATATACATGGGGATCAGAGTAACCTGGGTGGGGATCATCAGCGTACCCAGCAGGATGCCAAACAATGTTTGCTTGCCCCGGAAGCGCATTTTTGAAAAGGCGTAAGCGGCCATGGCGCTGGTGAACACCGTTCCAAGAGTAACAAGGATCGCCACTTTGAAGCTGTTCAGGTAGGCGGTGGGCATGATGGGCACCATGTCGAACACCTTGAGATAGTTGGAAAATTCGAAAGAGACGGGGATCAAAAGCGGGGGGAACTGCAAAACGGAATTCGCAGGTTTCAAGGAAGTGAGGATCATCCAATAGAAGGGAAATATGCCCGTGATGGCCGCGGCCATCAGTAGTACATGCCGGAGGAACTTCGGTAATAAGCGCTTACCCTTCATCGGCATACACCCACTTTCTGGAGGTTTTGAACTGGATATACGTGATCGCCACCACCAGCGCGAACAGGATGATGCTCACAACCGCTGCCTCGCCCATGCGGAAGAACTTGAACGCCAGGTCGTAGATGTACATGACGATGGAGTAGGTACCGTAGGAAGGCCCACCCTCTGTGAGCACGCTGGGTTCCTGGAAGATGTTCAAGACTCCGATGGTGAGGGTAATCATCACAAAAAACAAGGTTGGTGAGAGCATGGGGAGGGTGATCTTGAAGAACTTGCGCAGCGAACCTGCACCGTCAATGGAAGCAGCTTCATAATAATCCCTGGGGATGCTCTTCAAACCGGCCAGGAAAATCAGGAAATAATAGCCCATGTTCTGCCATACCGCCATGATGATGATGGCCCAGCGGGCGCTGTCCTTCTGTATCAGCCAGATTGGGCCTTTGATGCGCATCAGGCTCAGCAGATAATTGATGATTCCCACATTCGGTGCGAAAATCCAGTACCATACCAGCACGATAGCTACGGATGAGGTGGTCATAGGCAAAAACAGGCCGCACTTGTAGAAGCTCAAGCCCCGAAGCTTTGCATTGGCCAGCAGCGCAATCCCCAAAGACAATACTGTGGTTATGGGGATTACCCCCAACGCGAAAAGCCCTGTATTGCCAAAGGACTGCCCCAGGCGTTTGGAAGTCAAAATGTTACGCAGGTTATCAAGCCCCACCAACTGGGGAGGGTTGATCAAATCCCACTGGGTGAAACATAGCACGATAGAGGCAATAACAGGTAAAAGCACAAAAAGCAAAATGCCAAGGAATTGGGGCAGTATGAAAATATAGGCCCATCGTTCCTCCTGCCTCTCCCGGTTCAGAGGAGGATGAATACCTGGAGCCCGGGGCTTCTTTTGTTTAGGATAGAATGATGCAAGCATTCAGGTCTTCCCTTCGGTCTGATACTTGGCATCATTATAGGCTTGGACTTTGCAGGAGAACACGCGGTAGGATTCCTATATGTTTCAAAATATTCCGAAAATAAAAACCGCCTGGCAAGCAGATCTTTCAGGCGGAAAAGAATATCTGTGCTTTTTAAGATTCGGTGGGCATCTCCCTTTCAGGGAAGATGATCTCCACTGTTGTACCCTGGGGAATCGCCTGGATAATGCGCATCTGTACTCCGGCGCCAAATTCCAGCGCCAGCTTCTGACGGATGTTATTGATGCCTATCCCGCTGAAGCGGTGCAGTTTCTGCTCCGCCTCCTGATCATCCAGCAATTGGTTCAATTGCTGCTCCTGCTCCTTGGTAATGCCCTTCCCATTATCCTTAACGGTCAAACATACAAAGCCATTTGAATGGCTTACGCGGATGCTGATCTGAGCGTCCTGCTGAGAGCCTTCGGAAAAGCCATGCAGGATGCTGTTCTCAAGGATGGGCTGCAAGGTGAACTTGGGTAGCGTAATGTTCATCAGCTCAGCGGGAACGTCAATCTCCATTTGGTAGATTATTCCTGTCCGGTAGGACATGAGCTGGATATATGCCTGAACATATTCGATCTCCTCCCGCAGGGTAATCATGTGGGCTTTACTGGCGCTCAAACGCAAAAGGTCGATGAGTGCGCCTGACATTTGGATGATGTCCTCATTGCGCTTCAGGCGGGCCAACGCCTTGATGGAGTTCAGGGCGTTGTAGAGAAAGTGGGGCGTGATCTGCGCCTGCAGGGAGTTCATTTCAAGTTCAGCCTTCTTTTTTTGCGTCTCCTCCGTCTGCACAAGAAGCGCCTTGACCCGGTCAATGAGCTGGTTGAACGCCCTCCCCAGCGTGCTAAATTCGTCCGTACCCTTCGCTTCCACATACAGGTCAAGGCTACCCTGCTGAATTTTCAGCATAGTCCTGGTTAACTGATGGATGGGGGCGTAGATCTTGAACAGCAGATAGGCGGCCCCGGCCAGCGAGAATACGGCAAAAATCAGCGTCAGGGCCAGGGTCAGCACGGACACTTGCTGCACGTCCCCCATGATCTCCTCCCTGCTGACACAGTACACAAAACTCCAAAACCCCGTGGAGGAGGCTTCCTTTACGAGGATGTACCTTTTCTCGCTAATGGTCAGCTCAGAGGCTGCACCGGAAGCAGCTATTCGGGCATCGCCGGCTAACGCGGCCAGAAACGCGTCCTCCGCAATGGTTGTTTGGGTTTTGAACAGCACGTGGTTGTTCGGGGAAACCGCAAAATAAGGAAATTCATTGCCAGACTGCCGGTTAAGGCTTGAAAAGTGTTCCGCAAGATCAATTTGAAGGATACAAAGACCGACCACCTTTTCTGAATAGCGGTCGGAGATGCCGATGGACATGCTCAGCAGGGATGCCCCCGCCTTGTCAGTCTTCAGTTCTTTAATAAGGCTGCTGGAGTTTGTCAGAGCGCTTTTGTATTCCTGGGATTCCCTGTAGGACTGAGCCAGGCTCCGGTCATACTCACCCCTCAACAGTGGGATGCCCTCTCCAACCGGGAATACGCACAGGCTACGGACAGTAGGGTACAGATCCAAAAAGGATTCCAGCTTTGCAGAAATTTCTGATGTGAGCACCTGGTTTTGATGATCCCGGTAGTTTGTCTGGTTCACTGTTTTAAGGAAGCTGATGACCTCCACATTGGTACACAGGTTGAATACGTCCGTTTCCAGCTTGTCGTAGTCGTCGGCCTCCGACAGCGCTTTCCCCTTTGCGACGTAGGTAAGGGTCTGCACATTCTTGTCCATGAGCATCGCGGACATCCGGGTATAGAACAGACCAATGACGATCACCGCGGGAAGGATGGTGGCAATGACCATGAACAGGATGAGCTTGCGCTTAATGCTCATGGATGCTCCTCCGGTATTCCGTCGGAGACATGCCTGTGTGATCCCGGAACAGCTTGCAGAAGTACCTGGTATTGTCTATGCCGACCCGGCAGGCGACCTCTTGGATTTTGTCCATGGTGTCTTTTAATAGCCGTTTGGACTCCTCCATTCTCAGAAAGGATAGATAGTCCACAAAACTCTTGCCCGTCTCCTGGCGGAAGATTGTACAGAAATGGTTCCTGCTTAGTCCCACATGGCTAGACACATCCTGAAGCGTAAGGTTACTCGCAAGTCCACCATGCATGTACTGGACCGCGCGGACTACCTCCATCCGCATCTCCCGGGAAGAGACCAGTGTGCCGCAGCGAAAGTAACCCTGCATAGCTTTTCGAAAGCAGGCTTCTACCTGCTGGGCTGTCATGCCGCCGGTCATGTCACGGATCAGCGCTTGCAACTCCCGAATTGTCTGGTTGCCCATCTCCATCTTTTGCATTTGCCGAATTATTTGCATCGCAACGCCCTCCAAGTGGCCCAGCACGCTCCTGGGATCGCAACGCATCTTTTCTGCCATGGCAAGAAACGAATGAAGGCATGAGGTAAAATCGCTTTCACGGACTTTGCTCACAGCCGCAAGAAGGCTGTCGTATACTTGGTTAACGGCGTCTTGCGGGAGTAGTAATTCGAAGGTCGGCTCCGTGTCATTTACGGTAATGTCCGTGACAGGGTAGAAAAACATCCTACCGTATTCCCGTAACCCAGTTACCTGCTGATGGAGCAGCTCGAAGCAAACGCCGCAGGAACTCAGTACGATTTGAACGGCAGGTTCGCCCTGTCGGATACGATTGGCGCATTCCGTTATCCGATGTTGCCGTTGAGCGCCGCTGATGAAATTCTCCTGAAACAGAACCACCCATTCGCCGGGCGACAGGAGAACACATTGTGCGCCAGCAAATCCATCCGGGACCGCATCGGCGCGGGATCCTGGCTGTAAGTCCTTCACATAGAGTAGGTGAAAAGGGTCAGGAGAACACACCTGATAGAAGCGCTCAACTTGCTTCGGTACAGGAGCAAACAGGCAAGCGTCCTTCACCAGCTGAGCCTGGCAAGCCTTCTGTTCCTTTTCCTGCTCTTGGGCGATATCCTTCATTTTGCGGGCAATGGCGTGAAGAAGCGCGAGGAGGCTTGTAGAATCAAGCTTATACTTTAGGCAATAGTCAAAAGCGCCCAGCTTCATGGCATCCTTCACATAGTCAAACTCCTGATAGTTGCTCATGACCAGAATTTGGCCGGGGAATCCCTGCTCCTTGAGGCTGCGGATCAGATCGATGCCATCCATAACAGGCATGGCGATGTCTGTGATGATGGTATCAGCATGGTGGGATGAAAGCCAGTTGAGAGCATCCTTTCCGTTAGCCGCCTCAAAAGCAAGCTGTAAACCTTCCTTTTGCCAGTCGATGAGCGACTTGATCTCATCACGGATCAGTTTGTCGTCATCCACAATCATTACACGCATGGTTTCACCCCCAGCCCTCTAGGCGTATTATACGATCACCCCATGCAAAAGGCAAGGCAAAGCGATGCTTTGCCTTGCCAGAGGTGCCGTTTACTTGGTCAACTCCGCCAGCGTCTGATCGAGCTGGGTGAGCATATCGTCCACGCTAATGGAGCCTACCATCCAAGGCTCCAAGACCGAGGCGGTCTGCTGGCTGACCTCATTAAAGGAGGCATTATAGGGCATGGGCCAGGTGTGGCCCAGTGACTGGATGAAGGAAGCCTTATCCGCATCGGAGAACCGGTCGCCGATAAGCGTGGACTCATACTTTTCCAGCGTGGCGCGGCTGACGGGGACACCGCCGGTGCCGGTTTGGGCAAGGGCATTGAAGCTGTCCTCGCTGAAGATGGCTTTGAGGGCTTGCCATGCTTCTGCAGGATGCTTCGTGCCACTCCAGACGACATAGTTGTCAATGAAGGAAACAGCGTTAGAGGTCCCATTCAGGGACGGTGCGGCAGCAATACCCACATTGAAATCGGTAATGTCCCGGGCGGTCTGATGCCACCAGGTGCCATCTACAACCATGGCTACCTTGCCTGCACGGAACATGTCAAACCCGCCCATGATTTTGGTTTCCACTGGCGTAGGCATTGACTTGTCCACGTTGAGCATCTGGTCCAGTGCTTTGTAGATGGACTTGTGCGCATCTGTAATCTTGTAGGTGTTGTCAGCCGAGTAGATGTTATCCCCTGCGAAGCACCCTACCATGAAGATGTCTGCCTCGCCGTAGTAGCCATAGACCCGGTCGATGCCCTCACCGGCAGACAGGGCCTTGGCCGTATTCACCAGTTCATCCATGGTGATGGGGTGATCCCAGTCACCGGAGGGATAGGTGACGCCGGCCTTGTCAAACAGGTCCTTGTTGTAATACATCAGCTTGTGGTAAATGCCGGAGGGCAGACCGTACATTTGCCCGTCTACCGATCCGGCATTGTTGAACAGCGACTCAAAATACGCGCTGCGGTCTATATCGGCATTAAAATTGTCGGTGATGTTCATGACCTGGTTTTTCTCAATGACCGTTGGCATCAGGGATTCCGCAATGCGGCCGATGTCCGGGCAGTTGCCGCCGGCGATCTGCGCGGTCACCTTCTGGTAGTATTCATCCCAGTTGGAGGTATTGATCTTCTGGACAACGATCTTGATGTTTTTTTCTGCCAGCTTCGCATTGGCCGCATCCACAACCGACTGCCAGCCGCCGATCTCATTGGCAGCAGCCTGCATGGCCCAGGTGACCTCCACCACGCCCACGCTTTGCGCGGCGGCTCCCTGAAGAGTTGTCAGCGAAAGGAGCATTGATAAAGCCAGCATGATCCCAAGCAATTTCTTCATACGGGTCCCTCCTATATTTTTTTCCCTTGCGTTAAGAGCAGTATACATGAAAACCATTTACCTTCATAACGCATCAGAATTCCGATTTTGTTCAAATAATTCTGTTATTCTAGAATTAACCTACGGTTCCTGGTGCGGTGAAAAGAAAATAACCTTTTCCGACCTCTAGCGTATACACCATAACCGAACAGTACCGCAGCGCACCATTCGTGCCTCACGCTGGGAATACGAGGTGGGCACCCCAGAAAGCGATGTCCGGCGAGATGCCGTGGCAACTGAATGCAAGGAATGCTATCTGTACGACCCGGCCGAAGACCCCCATGAAATCAAAGTCCGTCTTTCCCACAGGCGACAGCCTGCTAAAGATGTTGTATCTGGCAATGATGACTATTACGATAAAATGGGCGGAACGCAGGCAGGACTGGGGGATGATCTACTCCTAACTTGAGGTGTTCTTTGCCGACCGGCCAAGGTAGATCGATCTGCTATATTCACACTGAATATTTTGAATTTCCCTATTACAATTAACCACATCCACTTGTGTTATTTCTTTTTACTATCCACTACATATTGTGTTTTTGGCTCCGAGGTAGAGCACATCGTTCACATCGACGGGGTCACTGGTTCGAGTCCAGTACAGACCACCAAATTGCCGCCCCTGATAGGGCGGTTTTTTCATATTCTACAAAATCCGGCGCTGTAGATCATCAAAATGCCGCCTTTGAACGAGGGCGGCTTTTTGACATGCGGTTGAAATTCTGAAAACATTTCTCTTTCTAACGTCCAGTGAATGCAAATTATATCCAGTTGACAGAGAAAGAGAGGCGGACTATACTGTAACCGAACATATGTTCCCTCTCCATAAAAAAATGGTACCCGGGGCTACGGAAGCGCAGCATTGTGCCGCATATTCCCCAGGACCATTAGGAGTAAGTACCACCGGACTTCGGGACAGACTGATTCTTGCGTTTATGGGCGAATGCTTTTTAAGGAGGTGGCCGGAGAAGAACCATGCAGGACAGAGCTTACATCGCGATTGACCTGAAATCCTTCTATGCTTCTGTCGAGTGCATAGAACGCGGCCTTGATCCGCTGACCACCAACCTTGTTGTCGCCGATGCCAGCCGCACCGAGAAAACCATCTGCCTGGCCGTCACTCCGTCTCTCAAGGCGTACGGCATCTCCGGCAGGTCGAGGCTATTTGAGGTGGTGCAGAAGGTCAGGGAGGTAAACGCGCAGCGGCGGCGCGAAGTGCCGGGACATACTTTTTCCGGCGCCTCCTGCGATGATACCGAATTGAAGTCTTTTCCAGCCCTCTCGCTGGACTACATTGTTGCGCCGCCGCGCATGGCGCTGTATATAGCGTACAGCACACGGATTTACAATATTTACTTGAAGTACATCGCACCGGAGGACATTCATGTCTATTCCGTCGATGAGGTTTTGATAGACGCCACCGCCTACCTGAAAACCTATAAGCTCACGGTCCGCGAGCTTGCTTCGAAAATGATCCTGGACGTATTGGAAACTACCGGCATTACAGCGGCGGCGGGCATCGGCACGAACCTGTACCTTAGCAAGGTCGCGATGGACATCCAGGCAAAGCACATCCCGGCTGACGCGAATGGCCTGCGGATTGCCGAACTTGACGAAATAGGCTACCGCCGCCTGCTGTGGTCACACAGGCCTCTGACCGACTTCTGGCGTATCGGCAGGGGGTATGCGAAAAAGCTGGAGGAACACGGACTTTGTACGATGGGTGACATCGCGCGCTGCTCCCTGGGAAAACCTGCCGATTACTTCAACGAAGATTTTCTATACAGGCTGTTTGGCATCAATGCCGAACTGCTGATCGACCATGCGTGGGGATGGGAGCCCTGCATGATCGCCGATATCAAGGCGTACAAGCCGGGTGCAAACAGCATCGGATCGGGGCAGGTGCTGCACAGCCCGTATACATCCGATAAGGCAAAGCTGATTGTTAGGGAAATGACCGATCTGCTGGCGCTTGATCTGGTGGATAAAAAACTGGTGACAGACCAGCTTGTTTTGTCGGTTGGATATGACATTGAAAGCCTGGCTGACCCGATGATAAAGAAGGCCTATCGCGGGGAAATCACCACGGACGGCTACGGACGCGCCGTTCCGAAACCGGCGCATGGTTCGGTGAACCTTGGCAGGCCGACATCCTCTACGAAGTATCTGCTGGATGCCGTAACAGGGCTGTTTGAACGCATCGTTGACAAAAATCTCTTGGTCAGGCGGGTCAATATCGCGGCGAATCACGTTGTCGATGAGGCATCCGCAAAAAAGAAAGGCACCGTGGAGCAACTTGATCTCTTCACCGATTATTCGGCTGTTCAAGCGCAGAAAGAAGCCGAGGATATCGCCCTGGCGCGGGAAAAGCGAATGCAGGCGGCAATGCTGTCCATAAAGAAGAAGCACGGGAGAAACGCGATATTGAAAGGCATGAATTTGGAGGATGGCGCGACCACCGTCGACCGAAACAAACAGATTGGAGGGCACAAGGCATGACAGGGGCATATGATGACATCATCCATCTGCCGCACCATGTCTCCATCAAGCGTCCTCGTATGACGGCGATTGACCGGGCTGCTCAGTTTTCACCGTTTGCCGCGCTGACCGGCTATGACGCCGCCATCAAGGAAACCGCGCGGCTGACTGATGCGAGAGTGGAATTGGACGAATGTTCAACGAGCACTTTGAGCGATAGATTGCAGATCATAGCGGCGAGCATTGCTGATCAGCCAGAAATCGCAATTACCTACTTTCAGCCAGACAGGATGAAAAGCGGCGGGTCTTATGTTACTGCTGCCGGTGCGGCAAAAAAGATTGACGAATACAAACGGATCGTTGTGATGGCCGATGGAAGAACGATCCCCATGGATGAAATTGCCGGCATAGAAGGGGCGATATTCGAGACGCCCAACGATCCATAAACGGCAAAAAATCCGGCACTGTGACGGATTTCATTCATTAACAAAACGTAAAGGCAACGTCAATTGTCTTCACAGCTTATTGGCCAGGTAAAAAAGGCAGCTCCTATGCCGCCATCTACGGCTTTGTTGAAGCAGGCAAGGGAGTCGGGTTCCTCCGCGTACCTCTCGCAATTGACGAGTTGAATATCCTCGATATTCAGAACCTGCCATCCTTCTTCGTCGTGAATATACTTCAATGCCTTTTCTTTTGCGGAAGCTTCATCGTTTGAATTTACCCAGCAATTTATGTATGCGCCCGCATACTCGTCGCTTTCCTCATTGTTTGGCAAGGGCCTGCCTTCCAGAAAAATATAGTAAACGTTCATGAAGCACCCCAAATGATGTGAATTTTCAGGTTCCATAGGCAACATGCATAATCGCCACATGCAAGTTTTTGTTTTACGCTTGACGGGCTGTTCCCATCCTTTCGGGGCAACCCGCTGCATCCATCCTCTGCCGTGCTTTCGGAAACACGTGAAAACTGCATACCGTATTCCCCCTAATCAGTCCGCCTCCTCCACCGAAAGCAGGAATATTTTTGCCGCAAATCCACCGCGTTCCCGGGCTTTGCGCAGGCGCAGAGTTTCCAGTTCCTCCGGCGTACTTCCATCGGCAGCGGCCAGCGCATACAAAACCTCGAGTATATCGGCCAGCTCTTCCAGTTCGCCGCTTTCCTCATATTCGGCGATCTCCTCATGCAGCTTGGCTTTCAGCATGGCCGGGTACTCCTCCGCTGAGAGGGTGCGGATATCGCACCGTTTCCCGGAGGCGGTGATGATATCAGGAATGCGGTCACGCACGAGTTTGCTGTAGATAATATGTTTCATTTTACCTTACGCCTCCGCTGAGGATATGCTTCTTGAAAAATCCGGTGCGTTTTCCGCCGCAAACCGGATCAGTTCGGATGCCGAATCCCGGCGGAGCGGAAACACGCGGCCATGGTAGATGTAATAAATGAGCATCGACCAGTAGACCTCATAGCCGCCCTTGTCGAATTCTTCCTCTGTGGGGAAATATCCCGTGCAGCCGTTGGTGTAGCCGCCGAAATAGAACAGGTCATTCTTAAGCTGCGCGGATGTGCGCAGGGCAAACTCGCACATGATCTCGTTGGCCACGCCGCACAGGCATCCGCTGCCCAGGGAAAAATACTGGACCTCCACCGTCTCCGCCTGCTCCCGGATGCCGTCATGCAGCAGCCTGCGGACCTCCGCAAGCCAGCCGCTTCCGTTAATCCCGCAAAGCTTTTGCGCTTCCTCCGCCACATGAAGCGCCCGGTCATAGGGCGGCACATCGGAAACCAGCCGTATCTTCCTGGAATACATGGCTAGCCGGCTGACCTCCGCCGGGCGCAGGGAAGCAATCACCGGCGCCGTCTTCCGCAGCACGGCCTGCGCCATGTCATCAAGCGCCATGTCCGAGCGGATGAAACGGACGTCGGCGGCATCAGGAGGCGTCAAAGCGGATTGGAAATACTTTGGGGCAACATTGCCGGAGGCGCCCTGGGTTGCCATCACCGGGCAACCGTACGCCTGCGTCAGAACATCCCGGACCGCGCCGAAATAATCCGGGGAAATCAGGTAGTTGTCCGCCTTCAATACGTTGGCATGGGCGGTCAGCCGCAACAGCAGCAGCCTTGGCTTACCGGTATCCGCATCGCAGATTTTCAAAATCCCGATCCGCTTGTCCAAGGCGGTATTGCCCATGCGCCTGTTCACGCCGATATCGGCATAGGCATTCCCCCATGCCGCCATAACGGGGCCCATGGTTTGGAGCGCATCGTACACACAATGCTTCACGCTTTCACACACGAAGCGAAAATATTCCGGCTGGGCGCTGTCGCTGGGCGCGGCGTGGGTATGGGAAAAACAAAGCATGACCTTTTCCCTGGGCACGGACAAAGCTGATGCGATGATATCGCGCAATGTGTTTGCATTCTTTTGGCAAAACCCGATATGATCTATGGCAACAATGCAGCATCTTTCTTCCGCGAGCTGCCACACGGCAACCTGCGCGGACAGGGTGTGCAGGATGCCGCGGGACATTTCATCCGCCCTGCCGAAGCCAACGGTTTCCACCGGTCCCAAGGGCGTGATGTCCGCCTGCGCAAACCCGAACGTAAGCTTTTGATACCCGCCCATATCCTTTTCTCCACTTGCGGCGCCTGTTTCAAAGCGGCAGTCCTGCCATTGATGTGCGGACATGAACCGCCTCAGCCGTCCCATGGCCGGGGCAGCTTCTATTTCCGCCAGAAGGTTTTACACTCCGCCTTGTCCTGCATGTTGAACCGGATCAGCTTTTCCAGCAGGGCATAATCCACCGGCGCATCCCATGGGATGCGTATCAGTTCCTTGGTGTGATCATAGCCCGCCTTTCCGATTTCCTCCGAAAAGCGGCTGATGACCGCCTTTTCCGGGGCAACAGCCAGATGCGTTTTGGATGCGCTGAAACCGATGATGAAGGTGCCATGATCCGTGAACATGGGCTGGTTCCAGCGCACCTCCGGCATAAGGCCCGGAAAGGCGGCGGCTATCCGGCCAAAAACCTCTTCGGCCCTGGCCCTATGCAGCGGGTTGTCCATACGGGACAAAAAATCCGCGAATATTTCCATGCTGTTCCCCCTCCGTGCAGGCCGCTCACCAGAACGTGCCGGAGATAATGGAAGAAATCAGCAGCGGCACCACCATCAATACCGCGATGGCGATGCAGACGATCCGCACCAGAATCACCTTGCGGGGCGTTTTCTTCTTGGTTTTCACAGCCATAAACGGCGTCTCCTACTCTGTCAGGTATTTTGCTGGATCAATGACCAGCGGCTGCCCCAGCATGGTTAAATGGACACGGAAGGTGCCGGCCTTCGCCCCGTCGGGCAGGAGGAAAGCCACCTCGCCCGTAACGGATTTGTTAAAGCTGAGCGAGGTATCGACAATTTCCCCGGAGCCGGCAAACCAGGCCTGCGCAAGCTCGCTGCCCTGGTCATCAGTCATAGCAAAGGCCAGTTCGCTGGATACGGTCATCTTCTGGACGGCGGTGTTGGTCAGGGTTACATCCACAAGGATATACCGGTACCCTGCGGGCGGGTCGGCCAAACCGCCTTTTTGGGCAAGCTTCATGCCGTTTACCGCCACTTTCCAGCCGCCCTGGGTATAGGTGCCGTCCTGGCCGGGAACCGAGAAGGTGCCTTGGTCCAGGTCTCCTGTGAGGGGCACGGCCTGGTCATAGGAAACGTTGCCAAGACGGAAGCCGGCAAGCTCCGTCCATTCCCTGGGGACCAGATAGCAAAGCTTTCCCCGGAGGGTGGGAACCAGGCCCCCAAGGCGCAGCCCGGCAAGAAGCAGCAGGTTTGCCCCCCGTGTGGGGACAAGGCTTTCATAGGTGACGTCTTCCCCGGTAAGGGTCAACTGCCGGACCAGATTTGAAACGGAAACAGAACCGTCCTCCCCGGTGACGGTCACATCCAGCAGCACATATTTCATGCCCTCCGGCGCCGTATCCGCAAAGGCGGACAGGCTTTGAAAAGCGCTGTGGACCTGCAGGGAAAGCCCCTGCTCCTGCGCGGAGAAGACAACCTCGTCCGTATCCCCGGGGGCGGGGCCGTAGCTCTTTCCCAGGGTGATCCTGCCCGCAGCCGCGCCATCCGCGGCCGAAAGCACAACAAGATCATAGCCCGCGGCGCTCTCCGGCACCTCAAAAACCAGCCGCAGCCCCGTTTCATCCTGCTGCAAGCCCGCCGCCAGAACCGAGGTCCTGTTGAACAAAATGGGCACGTAAGCTCTGTTCCGGCTGTCTACCGCCAGCATCAAGCTTTCCGGATTATCCGGCCGCCGCGCATCCGCCGCGGCTTTCATCGTAAGGTCCACCACCAGAAACTGGTTCCCCTCCAGCGGCGCGATATCCGGAAGCCCTTTGACAAAACTTGAGGATGTTACAGTATATGTGATGCCTCCCGAATCGGCCGTTTTCTCCGCAAGCGCAGCGGCCAGCGGGAATAGGGCCATCCATGCCGCCATCGCAAAGGCAAGCAGGGCAGTTCTTTTTTTCATGGTTTTCAGCTCCTTTCCTGAAGCGATTCTTCCTTTGAAATTATATCATTTTCTCCCTTGTCCCACAAGGACAAGTGTAAAGAGCACTTCCTCAGCTCTCATTGGGCATGGTATCCGCCAGTAAAGGAGCGGGCGGCACGATGCGCACCTGCGTGACCCGGCGCTTCCATACCCTGGTGGCCTGAACGGTGATGCCTTCGATTTGAAAGCCTTCCCCCACCTTGGGGATCTGGCCCATCTCCTCGGCCACCCAGCCGCCTACGGTATCGGCCTCGTACTCCTTGCCGATATGGAGCTGGACAAGCAGCTCTTTCAGGCCGGCGCCGCCGTCCACCAGCAGGCTCCCGTCCTCTTCATGGCGGATGGCTTCCAGCACATCGTCATGCTCGTCGTAGATCTCGCCCACCAGTTCCTCCAGCACGTCCTCCAGCGTAACGATGCCCTCCGTGCCGCCGAACTCGTCCAGAATCACCGCCATATGGTTCTTGCTGCTTTGCAGGAGCTTCAAAAGCTTGGAAATCTTCAGGGTGGCCGGTGCATACAGGGCGGGCTTCATCATGGCGTCCACACCTGTCTTCCCCGCGCGCAGCCCCGCGTAAAAATCCTTTTCATGCAGGATACCGATAATATCGTCCATGGTTTCCCTGTACACAGGCAGGCGGGAATAGCCATGCTCCAGAAAGGTCTGTGTTGCCTCCTCCATGGTGCAGTCCGCATCCAGGCCCACCACGTCCACCCTTGGGGTAAGGATATCGCGGGCATCCTGATCGGTGAACTCAATGGCGGAGCGGATCAGCTCCCCCTCGTGGGCATCCATGCCGCCCTCGCTCTGCGCCTCGTCCACCATGGTGATAAGCTCGTCCTCAATCAGGGGCTGCTCTTCCCCCGGCGCACGGGCAAGGCCCGTGACGCGGTGCCAGATTTGGTCCGCAAGGGCAAGGGGCGCCAAAAGGGCCAGCAGGATATGGAGGGCCGGGGCAAGGCGCATGGCCGTTTTTTCAGGCGAAACGCAGGCCAGCGCTCTTGGAACGGCTTCCCCCAGCAGCAGGAGGAGAATGGACACCCCCGCCATGACCCATCCAAAACCGGCCCCTCCCCGAATATGCAGCAGCAGGGGGGCCGCCAGGGAAACGGCCAGCATCAGCGCCATGCGGCCGCCCAGCATCATCACAGTTTGCGGCCTTTCCTGGCGTTCCAAAAGAGCGAAAGCCTTTTCCGCCAGCATATTGCCGCCGAATGCAAGCCCCTTGAGCTTTGGGCGGCTCGCCCGGTCAAAGGCCGCCCCCGCGGCGGAAAAAACCGCGGACAGCAGCAAAAACAGCAAAGCAGCCAACGCCAGCAAAAGCGAGGTCACGTCCATGAATTTGATTCCTTTCCATCCGGGCCGGCCATCCGCCGGTTCCCGCGCAGATATGCAAAAAGCGCACGGACAAAACGACTCCTGCGTTTTGCGCCGGCGCGCCTGAAATAGATCGGTTGATGTTCCGGTTCCGGTTCCACGGGACTGGGAGGCTCGTCCAAGGTGTACACCCCTAAGAAAGAATGATATGCATTATACCATAGCCCAAGGATAAATGCAAACACCTATGCCGCCTCACACATGTAAACGGTTGGGATCATGCTGTACAATCCGCGGGATGTGGTGTATACTTTTTTATTATGACTCGAAAAATTACGGTTGGGAGGGATTAAATGCATCGCCGGAACAGGATGCCCAAACAGTTCTGTGCATGGCTGTGCATTCTTTTTCTTTTTCTGGCGCCGGTGCTCCCCGCCCTGGCCCAGGACGCGAAGCCGGCCTCGGACGCCAACCCCTACGACTCCGCCCACCCCGAGGACCTGCAGGAGGATCAGCTGGCGGCCAGCTCCGCCATCCTTATCGAAGCCAACAGCGGCGACGTTATTTTTGAGAAAAACGCGGACACACTGATGTATCCCGCCTCCACCACCAAGATCATGACGGCGCTGCTGGGCCTGACCATCGGCAAAACGAACAATATGATGGACGATGTGATCACCATCACGGATGAAGATCTCAACCTGCCGGCGGACGACCCTTCGCTCATTCCCCTGGCCGCCGGGGAAACCATCCGGTTTGAGGACCTGCTGTACGCCACCATGATCAAGTCCGGCAACGAGGGCGCCAACGCCATCGCCAGGACCATTTCGGGTTCCGTGCCGGATTTCGTGGACCTGATGAACCAGACCGCCCAGATGCTGGGCTGCACCGCCACCCATTTTGCCAATCCCCATGGCCTGCATGACGAAAGCCATTACACCACCGCCCGGGACATGGCCCGCATCGCCAAGGCGGCCATGGACAACAGCACCTTCCGGCAAATTGTGGCCACCACCTCCTACGCCCTCCCCCGCAGCAACCTGACAAAGGCGAGAACGGTAAGCAATACAAAAAACAAGCTGATGGTGCAGGGCGAAAACAACAGCTACTATTACTCCTACACCAACGGCATCAAGACGGGCTACACCGATCCGGCAGGCTACTGCTATGTGGGTTCCGCCACTAAGGACGGCGTTTCCCTGATCTCGGTGGTCTTCCATTCCAGCAATGCGGGCCAATGGACGGATACGAAAAAGCTGATGGAGTACGGTTTTTCACAGTATGTCAGCGTAACGCCCGTGGAACTGTACGATATGAACCCTATCGCCCTGGAAACCACAGGTTTTTCAGTGGACGATCCAAACATGGGCCGCCTCCCCCTGTCCTTGAAGCCCATGGACGAGTCAGCCACGGCGGCCATTGTGGCCACCAAATCCCAGGTGGAGTCCATGGCAAGAAACCTGCAGCAGTTGGTGATCATTGAGTATACCCGTGATTTTGCGGCGCCTATTTCCGCCGGGGAACAGATGGGCACGCTGACCTATTTCCCTGCCGACGGCAGCGAGCCGGTGGAATACGCCCTAATCGCCATGCGCTCCATCGCCCAGCGGGAGAATGCGCCCAAATCTATTCAGGAAATCACCAAAGAAACTTACGATGACCCCAATCCTCTGCCCCGTTTTTCGTTGGAGTTTGTGTTCATTGGGCTGCTGCCCATCGCGGGACTGTATTTGGTGATCCGCGTGCTGCGCCGCCTTTTCAAGAGACGGACGGGCCGCGGCGATATGAATATCCCCAAGCGCACCAGCAGGCGGTACAACTAGGCCTCGTACAAAAAAATCATTTTGGGGAAATTTCAAAGTTGTTTTCCGCGCAGCAAAACGAAGGGCCGCAGGATAGCGCCGCTATTTCAAGGCCGGCATACCGTTGGGCGGAAACGCCCGGCAGAAGATCAATATATTTGCGGCACAGGCCTTCAGCCCCGCCGCATAGCACAGGGCTGCCGTGCCGGATGTTTTCCGGCGCGGCAGCCCTGAGATGCTTTGCTTGCGCAAAGGCCGCCTATTCTTCGGCGCCGGCCGGCCTGGCCGGGGAATCGGCGAGCTGCGCATCAATGCGTTCACGAGCCCTGCCCATCACACTTTGCTGCTTGTCGTCCATGCCGTCGGGCGGGGCTTGGTCGCTGGCCGTTACGCGGTAATTGTACCGGCCGTCCTCCCTGTACCGCCAGATATAGGTGGGCGTGTACCGCACCCGGTCAAAGGCGACGATGCCGCTGTCCTGATCGTAGGAGATCGTCAAATGCAGCAGCATGCCAGCGATATTGGCGGATTCCCTGGAACCTGTGAGCAGCGCGCCCAGAGAGTAGCATACCAGGGTAGGCCGCTTTGTGCCGTCCGCCCTGTTTCCCGTCAAATACACAATGGGAAGTACCACCTCGTTGTGGGCGCCCAGGAGGATATCTGCCCCCGCGTCGGCAATCTCCTGCGCCATTTCCTGCTGGTCCTTCGTTACCTTGCTTTGATTGTCGCTGCCCCAATGGATCAGCACAACCACTACCTGTGCGCCCTGTGCGCGGGCTTCCGCGATATCGGCCGTCACTTGCTCCCGGCTGTAGGCAGGGAGCGCGTATGCGCAGTCCTGCTCCTTGATCACCCGCTTGCCGGCGCTGCTGATGGTATCTGTATAATGAAAGAAAACAGTCTGAACGCCGCCCAGGTCCATAAAGACGGCGCCGCTTTCCTCCTGGCTGTCCGTTACCGCGCCCACATCTGTAAATCCGGCCTTTCTGGCGGCTGTCACGGTCTCTAAAAGCCCTTCCAGCCCCAGATCCAGCAAATGCTCATGCCCCAGCGCCAGCATGTCCAGCCCGGCGGACTTCAGCCCCTCAAGGATGTCCCCCGTCACATTGACATCGCTAAGCTTTCCGCTTTCCACCATGGTGTTTTCCAAAGTGGCCAGGCATATATCCCCTTCCACCGACGGGCGTATAAGCTGAAAAATCCCGGTATAGTCGTATGTTTCGCTCTCCTGGGAATAGACGGACTTTCGGATATCCGAGCTGAAGGCGATGCTGCCCGCAGCGGTAAGTGTAAAGGTCCTGCGGTTCGGCTCCTTTGTCGCGGAGGGCGCAGGCGTGCCTGCGGGCGGAAGAGCGGTCTTTGCGTTCTCCCCGGGGGTATAAACCGGCCCCGCGGACGCCGGAACGGAGGTGGCCGCCGGTTTTGGCAGGATGGGGATATCGGACAGGGTCAGCGACGGAAGATCCAGGGAACTGGTGATCGCGCCGGCCAGCTCCGTGGCATCGATCCTTTGATCCATCTTCCCGGCCAGCCTTGGCATGATCATGACGCTGGCACTCACAACGGCGGCGGTCAAGAGCAGCATGAAAACCGTGCCGAAGGAAATACCACGTTTACGCTTGCCGCCCACTTTCCGCCACCCCTCCTGTCTTTTGGTCGATTATACCACAGATGAAACGCCATGTAAAAGGGAAGGCCCTCTGGCATATCAACGACCGGGCGGTGCGTTTTCTTCAAAAACACGCTGCCGCGCCAAAGCTTATGTTTGGCGCGGCATCTTCGCAAGGGGGTACCTGTGCACTTTTCAGGCGGCAGACCGCCATAACTCCGTTTTCCATCGCCTACAAAATCAGTTCAAAGAGGCCGAACCCTTCCTCCCGCATCTCTCCCATCCCCGCGTGGTACAAAAGATTCAACAGCGCGGGCTCCCCAGAAAGCGTAAGGTTGCCAAGAGTGCTCCTGTAAAACTTGCCTTGATGGAGCACATGGGTTTCCTTGCATTTATCGCCCTTTTCCGCGGAAATGCGCAGCGACGGCAAAACCTCCTGATCAAGGTTTGCTAACGGCAGCATCTCTTTCACGCTGCTGCGCAGGCCCATCGCCATTTCCGGATCGCTGACGCCAAGGCAGCTTCGGCTATCCTTGGCTCCCGCCATCGCCCCGCGGACGACCAGGGGACTCAGCATATGGATGCTGATGCGGTCCTCTTTGATCGTTTTTTCAAGGATTCGGGCAACGGAAGTCACCCGGATCACATTTCCCCCCATATCCGCTTCCTGGCCCTGCAGGGCAAGCAGCGCAAAGAAAACGTCATCAAATACGTTTTCGTCAAAAGCTGAAAAAATAACCTTGATATAGCCGCTTTCCAGTATGATCTCCGGACCGAAGCGGCTCTTTGGCAGGTATACGGAAAAGCTGAAAAGCTGCGCCTGCACACCGCCGAAATATTGCCTGGAAAGCTGCTCCCCGCCCTGTTTTTCAAGGGCGATCCGGAACAGCCTGCTAATCCACGGTCTATAGTCTCTGGGAAGGGTATTCTTATCCAGCGAGAGGGTGATCATCATTCGCATAAAATATTCCTTATCTGCTATTCACTGTTTTGGCAGAGGAGACAACTTCCAAGGCGGCCAAAAAGCGCCCCTTGTTGAAGGCCCCCTTCCACGTGTGCTGCCTTATGCCGTAAACCTGTCATAGGATAACCATATATTAATAATGATTAAATATATTCAAGTGAATTTATCTATGTAACATTATAACATAAATAATAAGAAATACTATCCTATGTTTTGTTTTTTCTTTGCCTGGCCATACTTGACCGATTTTCCACGCGATGGTATCATACAAGCAGGGAAAAAAGAGGAATTAGAGGTTTGCCGCCTATGAAGATCAGCTTTTCCACCCTGAGCTGCCCCAGGTGGGGCTGGGGCGATATCACGGCCACCGCCCGCGACCTGAAATACGACGGTATCGAAATACGCGGCGTAGGCAAAGATATTTCAGCGCCCTCTGTTCCTGAGTTCGGCCCTGAAAAGATACGGGAAACTCTTCTCAGGCTGCGGGAATTGTCGCTTGCCATCCCCTGCCTGGACAGCGATTCCCTGTTGTACCAGCGGGAGAATATGGAGCGCACCGCTCTTGAAGTCAAAACGTATGTGGATCTGGCCGGCAGGCTTGGGACGCCGTATGTCCGGGTATTCGCCGCGCCGCCCGTCCCCCAGCCCATGGGGCCCGTAGATGAAGGGCTTGTCAGGGAGCAGGCGTCGGGGCTGGCGGCTTATGCCGCGCAAAAGAACGTCACGCTGCTGCTCGAAACCCACGGAATCTGGGCGGACAGCCAAAAGCTCGCCCGGCTGATAACGGCCATCGGCTCCCCCCATGTGGCCGTCCTGTGGGATGTGCATCATCCCTACCGGTTCATGGGCGAAAAACCGGAGGAAACCTATGACCGGCTGAAACCCTTCATCCGGCATGTGCATATCAAGGACAGCATTTGGGAGGGCGAAAGCATCCGCTACAGGATGGCGGGCCACGGTGACCTGCCTTTGAAAACCTGCATCAGCCTGCTTAAAAACGGCGGATATGACGGCTTTTACTCTTTGGAATGGGTCAAGCGCTGGGACACCACCCTGGAGGAGCCTGGCATTGTGCTGGCACAATATCAAAGCTATATGAAGAGCCTTTAAAGCACCGCCCCGTAAAAGCGCATAAAAAAATGGCGGCTGTCCGGCCGCCATTTTTATGGTTGCTGTGTTTTTTAGCGCCTGTTATCAGGTGCGGTTCGCCTCTTTGATCTTGGCGGCCTTGCCTTGAAGCCCCCTCAAATAATACAGCTTGGCCCTGCGGACCTTGCCCTTGCGGATGATTTCAATGCGGTCCACCCGGGGGGAATGCAGGGGGAACGTGCGCTCTACGCCGATGCCGTAGGACACCCGGCGGACGGTAAACGTCTCCCTTACGCTGCCGTTGCGCTTGGCCATAACAGTCCCTTCGAACGCCTGCAGGCGCTCGCGGCTGCCCTCCACCACCTTGACCCATACGCGGACGGTGTCGCCGATGCTGAACTTGGGCAGATCGGAACGGAGTTGCGCCCTTTCAATGGAACGGATAATTTCGCTCATGATGTGTGCCTCCTTCCCTCATAGACGTTCGTGCCCGGCCATTGCATCCTTCCGGACAGAGGACCGCCCGTTTGTCACAAAGTTGATTATACCACGCCGTCCGGGGGAATGGCAATAGGCCAAGCAGTTTTTTTGAGGAAAAAGCTGCGCATTTTCTCCTTGACAGCCGATTCCCATTTGTGGTAACATACTTCGCGTGGCTGGCAGCCGGATGGCGTATTCGCCTTCCAAAGCTCTTTTCCCCGGTTCATCTGGCCGTCCTAGGTTTTGCGGGCGTGGCGGAATGGCAGACGCGCCAGACTTAGGATCTGGTGCCTAAAGGCGTAAGAGTTCGAGTCTCTTCGTCCGCACCAATTGATTTCTTTCGGGCGTGCGGTAGTAGCTCAGTGGTAGAGTGCCACCTTGCCAAGGTGGATGTCGCGAGTTCGAATCTCGTCTACCGCTCCAAAGATGTTAAGGCTGGCGATGCGAACGGGTGCAATGCAGGCGGAATTACGCCGCGGCAGCGCCCGTTTTCACACCGGTCCAACCTGCGGGTGTAGCTCAATGGCAGAGCTCCAGCCTTCCAAGCTGGTTACGTGGGTTCGATTCCCATCACCCGCTCCACACCGGCGCAAAGCCCGCTTTGCTCCGGTGATTTTTTGTGCCGCAGGGCAGGTTTACGGCAAGCTGGACAAAAGAAGGAAAAAAGGATACACTATCGAAAAAAGCAGCATGGGAGGGGTTTTCATGTCCAGAATCGATACCGTGCGCGCCGAAATGATGGCGGCGCTGAAAAATAAGGAGAAGGAACGCAAAGACGCTCTGTCCCTGCTCCTGTCGGCGCTGAAAAACAAGGCCATCGACAAGCGGGAGGACCTTACAGCGGAAGAAGAGGACGCGGTGGTATTGAAGGAGATCCGCCAGTGCCAGGAGACCATTGACACCGCGCCCGCGGACCGCACGGAGCTTATTGCCGAAACCAAAAAACGTATCGCCATATATCAGGAATTTGCCCCGAAACTGATGGATGAAGCGGAAATTGTACAGGCCGTAAAGGATGCGCTGGCAGAGCTGAACATCACCGCCCCTGCCGGACGGGACAAGGGGCTTTTAATGCGTGCGCTGATGCCCAAACTCAAGGGCAAGGCGGACAGCGCGCTGGTGAACAAAGTGGTCTCCAGCCTGCTGTCCTGACCATTTTCCATAGGCACTCGGGCATGCATAAGCCATGCCCTTTTAATGAGAAGGAGCATTGACGATGGATATCCGCCAGGAATCCCTGAAAAAGCACTATGAATGGCAGGGCAAGATCGAGGTCGTCTCCCGCGCACCCATTACGACCAGGGAAGAGCTGTCCCTGGCCTATACCCCGGGCGTGGCGGAACCCTGCCTGGAAATTCAAAAAGACTATGAAAAGTCCTTCGTCCTCACCCGCAGGCACAATCTGGTGGCCGTCATCACCGACGGCACGGCTGTGCTGGGCCTGGGGGACATCGGCCCGGAGGCCGGCATGCCGGTGATGGAGGGTAAATGCGCCCTGTTCAAAACCTTTGCGGACGTGGATGCCTTCCCCCTGTGCATCCGTTCCAAGGACGTGGATGAGCTGGTCCGCACCATCTATCTGCTTTCCGGAAGCTTCGGGGGCATCAACCTGGAGGACATCGCGGCCCCCCGGTGCTTTGAGGTGGAGCGGCGCCTGAAGGAACTGTGCGATATCCCCGTCTTCCACGATGACCAGCACGGCACCGCCATCGTGGTGGCCGCGGCGCTTTTAAACGCCTTGCGGGTGGCCGGCAAGGACATCGGCGGGGTGCGCGCGGTAGTCAGCGGCGCGGGCTCGGCGGGCATCGCCATATCCAAGCACCTGATGAACCTGGGCCTTGCGCATCTTGTGATGGTAGACCGTTTCGGCATCATCGACGAGGGCATGGCGGAACTGAACCCCGCCCAGGCGGAAATGGCGCGTGTCACCAACCGGGAGCACGTGTGGGGCAGCTTGAAGGATGCGCTGCGGGGCGCGGATGTTTTTATCGGCGTATCGGCCCCGAACATCGCAACGCAGGAGATGATTTCCTCCATGGCGGAGGATGCCATTGTTTTTGCCATGGCCAACCCTGTGCCGGAGATTATGCCGGATCTTGCCAAGGCTGCCGGCGCCCGGGTGGTTGGCACAGGCCGCAGCGATTTTCCCAATCAGATCAACAACGTGCTTGCTTTCCCAGGCATCTTCCGCGGCGCCCTGGATTGCCGCGCCCGCGTGATCAATGAGGAAATGAAGGTGGCCGCCTCCCACGCCCTGGCCGCGCTGGTTGCCCCTGAGGAACTGACGGCGGAGTATATCTTGCCGCCCCCCCTGGACAAGCGGGTAAGCCGCGCCGTGGCCGACGCTGTGATGAAAGCCGCCAGGGAAACGGGCGCGGCAAGGAAATAGCGGGGATACCTCCGCCAAAGGCTGCGCCTAATGCCACCCGCAAAAGAACAAATCTCTTTGGAGTTCCGGAATATGGATGAAATGAAGGCACACCTGGAAGATGGGAGGAGCCGATACGCAGACGAAGCAGTCGCAGGCACTTGACAGGATGGCGGCTTTCGGCGGGTTCCAATGCCCTGCCTGCGGCGCTCCCCTTGTTGCGATGGAGGCATGCCTGCGCTGCGAAAAGGGGCATACCTACGATGTGGCCCGCAAGGGATACGTACATCTGCATCATAAGACCGTATCGGGTTTTTATGACAAAACGCTGTTTCGCGCCAGGCGCGCCGTGTTCGAGGCCGGGTTTTACCTTCCCGTGATCCAGGCGCTTGCAGAAGTCCTTATCCCGCTTTCCCCCCGGGCGCTGCTGGACGCGGGCTGCGGGGAGGGGTATTATCTGTCCGCCCTTTCCCCCATGCTGCCGGAGACCTTCCTTGCAGGGCTTGACCTGTCCAAGGAGGCCATCCAAAGCGCCGCGGCCAGGGGCGGCCCCATGGTATACTGTGTGGGCACCCTGAACCGGCTCCCCTTCGCGGACCATACCTTTGACGCTGTCCTGAACATCCTTTCCCCCGCCAGTTACGAAAGTTTCGCAAGGGTCCTGCGCAAGGACGGGCTGCTGATCAAAATCATGCCGGGAAGCCTGTACCTGAACGAGATCAGGGAAAGGCTGGGCGCTGTAAAGCCGTATGACGACACCTTGACGCCCGCCTATCTCGCCCGGCACATGCGTGTTCTGCGCACGGAACGGCTGACCTACGCACGGCCTGTTTCCCCCGAAGAATATGCCTGTTTCATAGTCATGACACCCCTTACCGAAGGCATGGACCCGCGTGAGAAGGAAGCGTTGGCCTTGGCGCCTCCCAAAAGCATCACCATCGATCTCCATATGGCGGTATGCCGTCCCGCCCTATGACCCGGCATCAGGACGGCATTTAATAACAGGGAAAGCAGGCAGTGCAATGTTCCAAAAAATAGGGTCCGTCATATTGGCGTTGTTTCTCTTTCTTCCCTCCGCCGCTGCCGCGACGCTGCCCAAATATCCGCCCATTCCCAGTCTTTTGAGCGTCTCCGTGAAGGGAAAGGAAACAAAGCAGCAAAACGGTAGCATCCTAAGCGTTTATTCCCCCAGTACTGCCAACGGCGCGGTGACAAAGGACCTGAACGGCATCATCTCCGGGTATATTGACAGGATCGCCCCCACCCTGCCGGAGGGAAAAAGGACGCCGGAGGAGTCCAAGCTGGACATCCGCTGCATCTATTCCCTGACAGGGGAATCCTGGCTTAGCTTTACAATCCTGGCCCGTACCGTTTATCACCGCCAGACAATGTCGGAAGAAATCACCACCCGTACCTACGACATGGAAAGCGGGCGGCAAATACAGCTTACGGATATATTTGATCAGGACAGCCCCGCCTGGGCGCTTCTGTCCGATGCGGTCAGGGCGCAGCTGGGCGCTTATTTCCCCGCCGATACCGCGCAGGCCGGCGCGCTGGACGCGCTTATCACAAGGGATGCATTGGAAAACGCGCCCTTTTCGCTGGGCGCTGTGAAGATGGAATTGCTCTATCCCGCCAGCCTTGTGTATCCGGGCCGTACCACCCTGATGCGGGTCAAGGTGTACTACAAGGATGTAAGCGGCATGATGACCGAAGAGGCCGCGAAGCAAACCGACAACAGCCGCTATCCCATGATCGCCCTGACCTTTGACGACGGGCCCCGGTATGTGGGCACGGTGGACTTGCTGGACACCCTGCAGGTCTACGGAGCGAAGGCCACCTTCTTTTTGATCGGCGACCAGATGGAAAAACACAGGGACGTGGTGCAGCGGGAGCATGATGAGGGCCACACAGTGGCCAGCCATACCTGGAACCATTACGATCCAAGAAACCTGACCGTGGAAGAGCTCTTTGCCAATAAAGCCCAGTTTGACAGCATGCTTTCCAGCATCACCGGGACAACCGCCCCCTTTATGCGCGCGCCGGGGGGAAGGTATCAGGAGTTTGTAAAAAGCGGGATCGGCCTGCCCCTGATCCAGTGGTCGGTCATCAGCGGGGACATAAAAACGGAAAAATACAAGGATATTGCCCAGACCGTTTTGGGCAACGCCCGGCACGGCGGCATCATTCTGATGCACGACAGCAGGGACGCCACCGTCAAGTCCATGACCAGACTGCTGTCCTTCCTGCGCAAAAAGGGGTTTCTCTGTGTCACTGTGGAGGACCTGTTCGTCCAGAACAATATGGAGCTGCTGCCCAATACCGTTTACCGGGATGCCAACGGGTGGATTGAGACGGATGGGCTGTAAAAACATAGAAGTGCCAAGGAAAAACCGGGACGGGAACTTGCTCCGCCCCGGTTTTTCTTTGCGTCATTTGCCCTTTGCAGGCGCCGCCTTCGGCCACCGCTCCCTCTTCCCCGCGGGAGGGCCCTGCCTTTCCCGCTCCCACAAAACGATATCCCGCATGGTTTCCTCCACAGGGCGTACCGTGTACCCAAGCTCCTTTTTCGCTTTATCGCTGACAAACCAATCGTTGGTGTTCAGCGTATACAGGGAATACCTGGTAAACACGGGTGTCCTGCTGCGCAGCCCATCAAGGGCCTCCGCCAGGGGGGAGAAGGCGGCCACCAGCCCAAGGGGCAGCGCGATGGGGCGCCGTTTGATTCCAGCGGCCTTTTGCAGCAGGTCCATCAGCCGGCGCATATCGAAGTGCGCGTTGGACAGAATGTAGCATTCCCCCGCCCTGCCCTTGTCAAGGGCCAGCAGGCAGCCCATGGCCACATCCCGCACGTCCACGAAATCATACCCTCCCCTGACGATGGCCGGGAGGCGCCCGTACAGGTAGTCCCTGAAAACCTGATTGCTGGGATTCCGGCCGTTGTCTCCGGGGCCAATGATGCCGCTGGGATGCACAATCACCGCGTTCAGGCCGCTTTTGGCAGCGTCCATCACGATTTGGCTGGCCTCCGCCTTTGTTTTGGCGTAGGCCCCCTTCACGCTGCCGCTGTCGAAGGCGTTCACCTCCGCGACGGATGTTCCCTTGGGCTTCTCCGGCAGGGCATGGACAGAGCTTATGTATAAAAGCCGGCCGGCCCCGCGCTCCCGGCACAGCTCCACGACATTTTTGGTGCCCTCCACATTCACGCGGCGGAGGTTTTCATTCACTTTTGCCGCAATGGACACAATACCCGCCGCATGGATCACAAGGGCCTTTACATCCGCCGGAACATCAAAAAAGGGGCGGAGGGATTCCTTGTCCCGTACATCCCCCAAAACAACCTCCATGGGAAGACCCCGCAGCAGGGAATCGTCCTCCCTAGGCAGCATCAGCGCCCGCACGGCGTCGCCCCTTTTCAGAAGCAGCTTCACAATCTGGCTGCCCAAATGCCCGAAAGCGCCTGTTACCAGGTAAAGCATCTTTGTCAAAGCGAATTCCCCTTTCCAAATAATAAACAACAAGTTGTTGATTATCTTGCCTATTCTATTATAATAATGAAGGGAAGCACGTACAACAGACAGGCTTTGCGAAACTGTAGGTAACCCGACAGAGTTTGCGGAAAGTGTACGATACGATTGTAAAAAGGGGGCGGCACGGTGGAAAAGGAAACGGACCAGCGGGTCAAAATGACGAGGATGATGCTGCGGCGCGGTTTGATCAGCCTGCTGGAGGAGAAGCGTCTGAATGAGATCAGCGTGACCGAGCTGTGCCGGCTGTCGGGCATCAACCGGGGCACCTTTTATGCCCATTTCCAGGATATCAACGACCTGCACAGGAGCATTGAGGAGGAGGTATTCGGGGAGATTCAAAGGACGCTGAACGCCCACCCGGCCCATCCGACAGGTTTCCGGGCCGGGAAGGAGCAAAGCATCTATTACGCCGTGTACGATTTTCTGCAGCAAAGCGGCGACTTCCGCAGCCTGCTGATGAACAGCCAGGCCTACAACCCGCTTTTGCAAAAGCTGCTGGCGGTGGGATACGGGATTTTTGCCGCGGAATACAAAAGGCTCCACCCCGGCAAGGAGGAGGAGCAGATACGCTTCGTGTTCAATTTTGTGGCCGCCGGGCTTTTGAGCCTGCTGAAGGAGTGGATCGCCGGCGGGCGCAGGGAAAGCGTGGACGAGATGGCCAGGCGGACGGAAAAGCTGGCGCTGGCCTGCATCATGGCATAGGGCGTTCCTTACGCCCCCTTACAGATTTGCGCCGTTGTCCGCGATGGTCCGCCCGTACCAATAGGCGGAATCCTTGGGGATGCGCTTTTGCGTGGCATAATCCACGTACACAAGGCCGAAGCGGTCGGCGTAGCCCTTGGCCCACTCAAAGTTGTCCAGAAAGCTCCATTGGAAGTAGCCCGCCAGGGGGATGCCCTCCTGCGCGGCCCGGCGGTATGCAAGCAGGTACCTGTGCAGGTAATCGATGCGGATGGCATCGTGCACCGCGCCGTCCAGGTGGACGGCATCCAGGCCGGCCATGCCGTTTTCCGTAATGAGAATGGGCGTGTGATACCTTTCGTACAGGAATTTGGGTCCCCAGTACAGGCATTCCGGGGTAATGGGCCATTCCACGGCGGTCTTGGCTATCCCCTCGGGATTTTTCTCTTTTTCCGGGCCGTTCTCCCCCGCTTTGACGGAAAGGCCCTGGTAAATATTCTGGCCGTACCAGTCCAGCTTCTGATGCATGATGGGCAAGTCCTTTTCAAAACCCTGGGGAAGATGCTGCCCAAAAAGCCTGAGGCCATCCTCCGGATAGCGGCCCAGCATCACCGGGTCGCTCCACCAGGAGGTGGAAAAAGACCACTGGCCGGGATCGGGACTGACGGAAAAATAGAAGTCCCTGGCCGCCTGAATGTCCCTGGGGTCCTCCGACACGGGGCAGGCCGGGGCGGAGCAGGGCGCATAGCCCACACGGACGTCCTTTACCGCATCCCGCAGCACGGAAACCGCCAGGCCGTGGGCTTTCATCACCTGATGGGACATGCGCACAAGCGTGCGGATGGGCATTTTGAGGCCCGGCGCGTGGATCCCCAGGCCGTAGCCCAAGCCGATGAAGCATTGCGGCTCGTTGAGCGTAAGAAACCCTTTCACCCGGTCCCCGAAGCGCTTGGCCAGCAGCGCGGCATACTCCGCAAACCAATGCGGGCTGTCCGGGTTCAGCCAGGCGCCCCTGTCCTGCAGCGCATCCGGGTATTCCCAGTGGAACAGCGTCATCATGGGGGTGATGCCGTTTTCAAGCAGGCAATCGATCAGCCTGTCATAAAAGGCGAGGCCTTTTTCATTGGCGGCGCCGGTTCCCTGGGGCAGCACCCTGGGCCAGTTGACGGAAAAGCGGTAGGCCTTGATCCCCAAGGAGGCCATCAGCCGCACATCCTCCCGGAATAAACGGTAATGATCGCAGGCCACATCCCCCGTATGCCCCTCAAACACCGCGCCGGGCTCCCTGCAGAACAGGTCCCAGACGCTTAGCCCCTTGCCGTCCGCATAGGCCGCGCCTTCCACCTGATAGGATGAGGCGGCTGCGCCCCAGATGAAATCCTTTGAAAATCCCATGAAAGGAACCTCCCCCGCCTTTGCGGATGTCATGATTTGTTCATTGTATACCGCGGCCTGCGCACCGTCAAGAAAGAGCTTCACCGGTAGTCGATGGCAAAAAGAGAACCCTTCAGCTGCTCCTCCGCCTGTGGCCGGATCTCCTGGCTGAGGCTTACGTAGGTCAGGGCGGGCATCTCAAGGAGCGGGGACAGGTCCCCAATGGGGTTCATTTCAAGACCCAGGTCGGTAACCTCCTCAAGGCTTGCCAGGGGGGTTATATCGGTCAGCCCGCAATTTTTAAGTTCCAGGCGCCGAAGATGGGGAAAACGGCTTGCAAAGCTTGCGTCCTTCAGCCGGGGGCTTTCCACCCAAAGCTCCTCAAGATCTTCCATCCCGTTGAGCACGGTGATATTGGACGCGGTGATCTGGCAGGCCACCAGGGTCAGCACCCGGAGCCTGACAAGGCCGCCCAGCGGGGTAAAATCGTAGATTCCGCTGTTCCCGTTCAGACGAAGCTCCGTAAGGTTTGTAAGGCCGGCCAGCGGCGAAAGGTCCGCGATATCATTCCACTCAAGGTTCAAGGCCCGCAAGCCTGAAAAGCGGGCCAGGGCGCTGATGTCCGTGATCTTTACTTCCCCCGGCGCATCCGGGGCGCTCAGCCCGGCGTTAAGCTTAACCAGGGAGGCGGCCCGGCCGGCGCTGATGATGCCCTCCGGCTGGTTGAGTGCCGCCCGGACCTTGTTTACAAGCGCCCCGTCCTGAAAGTACACCGCCTGGGCGCTGTCCAGCGCATTGCTGAAAACAGGCACCCGGAGGGGGGTATACCGCCCAGCGGCAAAGCCGGCAAGAAACAGCACCGCGGCGGCCAGCACCGCCGCCGTGGCCAGGGCGGTTTTTTGTACCGTCCGCTTTTCATAGCGAAGCAGCGCCTTTTTCATTTTCAGCGGGCTTTGATACCGTTGGTCCGGGTCAAAGGCGGCGCACTTGGCAATGATCCTGCGAAGCTCCGGCTGCCGTACGCGCTTTATCCCGGAGACACGGTCGCTGTCCCCGGTGACCAGCCACAAAAGCAGCATCCCCAGCGCGTAGATATCCGTCCGGCCATCCGTTTGGGCAAATCCGAACTGCTCCGGCGGGGAAAAGCGCTGCGTGCCCAGGCAGACCGTATCCCCGGCGGCGCCCTTGACATACGCCCTGGCGATGGAAAAATCGATGAGCGTCAGCCGCCCCGTCTCCGTGTCCCTGATGACGTTGGAAGGCTTGATGTCCCGGTGGATCACGGGAGGGTCCAGGCCGCCAAGGTAGATCAGGATATCGCACAGGGAAACGGCTGTCCGGACCGCCTCGCTTTCGGAAAGCGGCCTTTTGGCGTATTCCTCCAGCGTTTCCCCCGGCACATACGCCCGAAGAACATAGGCCGCCGTTTCATCCCGGATGGTTTCCACATAGGCAGGCAGGCCCGGGTGGGAGAGTTTTGAAAAAATGTCCTCTTTAACAGGAACGCCGTCCGTCCGGTAGACCTTGGCCACCACCAGGCTTTCGCCGGATTTTGCCCGCAGCAGATAGGTTTTGCAGTGGCCGTTGTGCGACAGAAGCTCCAGGGGATCGTATTTGGAAAGCAGCGCCTGCGGCAGTTCCTCGCTGTACTCTTTTAAAAAAGCCTCGGCGAAGGCGCTACTCATACCGCCCCTCCTTGCCCAAAAGAGGCAGGAACAGCTCCTGCAAAAGGGCCTGGGCTTCCACAAAGCCGATGCCGTTGTTCAGGCAGAACAGGATCACCGCGTCCCGCTTGATTTTGGGATACAGATCACTCTTCCCCGCGGCACGCATCAGGTCCTGGGCCTGCGACACGTTCAATCCGAAGCCGAAGGCAAGCTGGATCACCTTGTCCCGGGATGGCTGCCGCCGCCCGTTGAAAAGCTGGTGGCCATAGGTCCTGTCGATGCCGCAGCTTTTGATGACATGCTCGCACACCAGGTCCTTTTCCCGAAGCAGCCTTTGAAGATACAGGTAAAACGGGAGCGTGGGATACGTTTCCTCAAACTTTTTCAGGATCACATGGAGCGGGGCCGTGGAAAACAACAGCCGCGTGAACTCGCTGTTGTTCCTTGCAACGCCGGCGCAGTCGCGTTCTGTCATGCGCGGAACCCTCCAAATATCAAATCATGCTGTTTTTCGCCTTGTCCGCCATGTCTTGCGCACACGGCGGTTTTCCAGATTTCCATATGCTGTATTATACGGGCACCGCCTTCGCTTGTCAAACGTGCGGTTGACGGGTCGCCGGTTTTGTTTTACAATGTATAGAACCCTTATGGGAGCCGCTATGCAAGGCGCGAGCCGAAAAGGAGCTGTCTCATGGCGCATTATCCACTGGTACGCGCCCCCAAGCCGGCGCTTATATGGCCCGCAGCCTGCGTGCTGCTGTTTTGGGCCGTTTCGTATATTCCCGTACTGTTCCTCACCGTGTGTTTTTTCACGCCGGTGATTTTGGCGGTGTGCGGCGCCAGGGCCGGGCTTGTGCCCATGGCGGCGTGCGGTATGCTGGCGGTGGCCGCCTGCTATCTGCTGTTTGGACAGGCAGCCGCCGCGCTGGTGATGGCGCTGTATCTGTTGCCCTTTCTGGCGCTCAACGCCTTTTGCTTCCTTCGGAAGATTCCCTTCTGGCAGGCGGCCGCAGCGCACGCGGTGCTGCTGGCGGCCGTTCAGACCGCTATTTTGATGGTTTTTCGCCAAATGGTGGGCGGCGACCTGTTCATCGGCGGCGCCGACTATCTGGTGGACCAGGTGGCCGCGTCGCCCTACGGGGACCTGATCCTGATCCAGCTGTATCAATCCCGCCTGCTCAATGTACCGGAGGAGTTGGTCACCGGGCCCAAGGCGCTGCTGGAAGCGTTTTACGCCTCCTTAACCACCAGCCTGCTGACGGCCAGCGTGCGCACGGAACTGCTCAACGGCCTGCGCACCCTTCTGCAAAGCGCCCTGTACGCCCTCCTGCCCTCCACGGTGATCAAAAATGCCATTTTGGCGGGCGTATTCGGGATGGCGTTTCCCATCCTGGCTTTGCGGAAGAAGGCCGTTATCCTGATGGAGATGCCGCCCTTCTCCACCTGGCACCTAAGCCGCAGGGCGGGCATGCAGATGCTGGTGCTGGGACTGGGGGGCATGCTGCCCTATGTGGCCTCCAGCCAGGGCATCATGCTGGCCGGCAACATGATGGGCGCGGCGTTCTCCACGGTGTTTGCGATCCAGGGTGCGGCCTTGCTGGACTTTGTTCAGAAAAAGAACGGCACCCGCCGCTTCTGGCGCAGGGTATGGCCATGCCTGATCTACCTGATGGTGCCAACACTGCTGATGATCATGGGCATAGCGGACCAGTTTATGAACATCCGGGGAGTACGTGTTCCAAAAGATAAGGAGGAAAGCTGATATGAAGGTTATTTTGCTGGCGGACGTGAAGGGCACCGGCGCAAAGGATGAAATCATCAACGTATCCGACGGGTTCGCACGCAACTATCTGTTCCCCCGCAAATGGGCCATGGAGGCCACGCCCGCCGCGCTGAAGGAAGCCCAGCGCAAGCGGGAAGCGGAGGCGAAACAGGAGGCGGAGCGCAAGGCGGAGGCCCAGGCCAAAGCCCACCTGCTCAACGGCAAGGTGATCACGCTTACCGCCAGGTGCGGCGAAAAGGGCAGGCTGTACGGCAGCATCACCTCCCAGGAAATCGCCGACGGGCTGCGCGAGCAGCACGGCGTGGAAGTGGACAAGCGTAAAATCGAGCTTTCGGAGCCCATCCGCCACACCGGGGATACGGAGGTCACCGTCTGGGTGTACCCCGGCATCACCACCGCCATGAAGGTGCATGTTGACGCCGCCGAAAAATAGCCGGAATGCGGAGGTCACGCCCATGGAAACCGGTATTAGCCGCGCCGTACCGCCCCACAGCCTGGATGCCGAGCGCTCCGTGCTGGGGGCCATGATGCAGGACCCCGCCGCGGTGGCGCTGGCGGTGGAATTGCTGGCCGAAGAGGATTTTTACGCTCCCACCCACCGGGAGCTGTATTCCGCCATGCGCGCGCTGCATACCCTGGGCAGCCCCGTGGACCTGATCACCGTGGACAGCGAGCTTGCCCGCAGGGGCACGCTGGAGGGCATCGGCGGCACCGCCTACCTCATTGAGGTTTCGCAGTATGTGCCCACCACCGCCAACGTAAAGGCGTACATCGCCATTGTGGCGGAAAAATCCACCCTGCGCAGGCTGATTGCCGCTTCCCAGCAGATCACCACGGAATGCTACGCCCAACAGGAGCCCCTCAAGGACATCCTGAACCACGCGGAAAAGGCCATCTTCGATATCGTGATGCGCAGGGCCAGCGGCGATTCGCTGGTGAAGATGGACGAGATCCTCACCTCTACTTATGAAAAAATTGAAGAGCTGAGCCGGCTCAAGGGCAAAATCAACGGCGTGCCCACCGGCTTTTATGATCTGGACAACCTGCTTACCGGTATGCATTCGGGCGAACTGATATTGATCGGCGCGCGCCCTTCCATGGGCAAGACCGCGCTGGCCGCCAACATCGCGCAGAACGCCTGCTTTAAGCACGGGAAGACCACCGCCATCTTCAGCCTGGAAATGCCCAGGGAGCAGATCGCCATGCGCATGCTCTGCTCCGAGGCCAGGATCAACCTGCAGAAAATACGTTCCGGCACCCTGAAGGACGACGACTGGATCGAGCTTTCCAAGGTGCTGGGCCCCATGGCCGCCTCCCCCATGTATATCGACGACACGGCCGGCCTCACCCCCTCCCAGCTTCGCAGCCGCTGCCGCAGGCTGATGATGGACAAGGGCCTGGACCTGATCGTTGTGGACTACCTGCAGTTGATGGGAAGCGACAAGCGGTCGGAGAACAGGCAGCTGGAGGTGAGCGAGATCTCCAGGCAATTAAAGGGCATTGCCCTGGAGCTCCGGGTGCCTTTGGTGGCCTGCGCGCAGCTTTCCCGGGCATTGGCCTCCAGGCAGGACAAGCGGCCTGTATTGAGCGACTTGCGCGATTCCGGCTCCATTGAGCAGGACGCCGACGTGGTGATGTTCATCCACCGGGAAGGGTATTACGCCGGCCTGACCAGCGGGCAGGAGGACACCACGGGGGAAATCATCCTTTCCAAACAGCGCAACGGACCCCTGGGCATGGTGAAGGTTAACTGGTTCAGCGAATATGCCACCTATACCAACCCGGCGGGGTTTCAATAGCCTGACAGGCATCGTATGAGGAGGTTGCTTCATGGAGCAGATGACCGTTTCCCAGTTTGCCAAGGATGTTCGGTTTGAGGGCTTTTTGCTGGTGCGCTCCGCCGAGCAGCGGACCGCGGCCAGCGGCAGCCGTTACCTGGACATGAACCTGGCGGACAAGACCGGGGAGATCAACGCCAAGGTCTGGGACGGCTCCGTGAACCCACCCAGGACAGGCACCGCCGTCAAGGTGCGGGGTCTGGTGCTGGAGTACAACGGCCGGCTGCAGCTAAGGGTGGACAAGCTACGCCCCGTGGAGCAAAGCGACCAGATGGACGTTTCCCTGCTGACCCCGTGCGCTCCCGAACCTCCGGAGGAAATGCGCGGCAGCATCCAGGCCGTGATCGACGGCATGGCGCGGGAGCCCCTCAAGGCGCTTTTAAACGAGGTGCTTCAAACAGCCGGAGACGAGCTTTCTTATTTTCCGGCGGCTCAGCGGCTGCATCATGCCGAGCGCAGCGGGCTATTGCACCACACCACCAGCATGCTGAAGACCGCCAACGCCATTCTGGGCTGCTATCCCGGCCTGGACGGCGATCTGCTGCGCGCCGGGGTCATCCTGCACGACCTGGGAAAAATCAGCGAGATGGACAGCGACAGCTTTGGCAACGTCAGCGATTACACGGCGGATGGGCTGCTGGTGGGCCATCTGGTCAGGGGTGTGGCGCAGCTTCGCGAGGCCGCGAAAAAGGTGGGCACCCCGGAGGAACTGGTGCTGCTTTTGGAGCACATGATCTTAAGCCACCACGGGGAGGCGGAGTACGGCAGCCCCCGCAAGCCCATGTTCCCGGAGGCGGAGGCGCTGCACTGGATCGACGTGCTGGACGCCCGGATGAATGAAATGCAGGGCATCCTGGACAGGACGCCGGAGGGCGCCTTCAGCGAAAAGATCTGGTCCCTGGATAGGCGGCTGTACCATCCCAGGTATGAAAGCCTTTGCGAAAACGGGGACGGGGCGGAGTAAATCGCGATTGACGCGGCATTCAACTGCTGGTACAATAAAGCTGATGTTTTCCAGAAATCGGCATACTTCCCCAAAAGGGAATAGATTTGGTGCTACATTCGTTTATTGTTTGATGCGCCGCTGTCCGGCGGCATGGGATGGAGGAAGAACGATGATACGAAAAATCAGTCTGATCCTGCTTGTGGTGATGCTGCTTGCGGCCCTGTCCGGCTGCGCCTCCCAGCCGACCTTTACGCAGGCGACGCCCCCGCCGCAGCAATCGCCCAATTATGGCGGCACGCCTCCTACGGATGCGCCTACGGACGCGCCGGAGTATGAGGGGAACCCCCTTGCCGAGGAAGAGGGGGACGCCTATGAAGCACCGGCCATGGCGGATTACGGCTATGCGGGTTCCACGCCCATGCCCCTGGACCCCATTGATATGCCCACGCCCACGCCAAGGCCGAAGCTGACCTTTACCTACCAGACCTATGAGGCCACCAAACTGGGCATGAAATTTGACGCCCCCGCCGGCTGGACGGTGGATGATTCCGCCAGCGACACCTACATCCTCACAGAGCCCGCCTACCAGCAGAAAGACAATTACTCCGCCTTCATCATTCTGCGCAAAGCATCGGTCAGCAAGCAGTACAACGCCAGCGAGATGGCCCAGGAAGTCAAGGGCATGCTGGACACCATCGGCTCGACAAACTTCTCGGAGTTCAAGACTTCCTATACCGACGACCGGACGCTGATGGACCATGACGGCGTATACGCCAACTACGAGGGCACGCTGGTGGACGGCACCAGGGTCCGCGGCCGGGTGCATGTGACCTGCATCGATAAGGTGCTCTACAGCATCCACATGGCCCATCCCGCCAACTACAACACGGATTACCTGACCAACCACGGCAAGCTGCGGGAGACCATGACGCTGACCAAATAGCGCGGTTTATACGGTCAAAACCTTTCCTGTGAAGCTTTTCAGGGAGAGGTCCGGGGAGGGGCATTTTCAAAAAGGCCCCTCCCCGGCCTTTATTTTCGTGCCCGCTCCCGTTGCACCGGGCAAGCCGACGTGATACAATCACAACTACAGGCCGTCAACAGAAAAGGGAGGGTGTACGTTTGTTGGCCAAGGAAAACGCGGGCGTCGCCCTCACGCGCAGCGCCATGCTGCCGCTGACATCTTTAAGCAATCTGTATGCCTTTATGTACTCCATGCTGGTCTCCAAGGCGTTGGTTTCCATGCCTATCTTCGGCGGGGCGCTGTTCATGAGCGGCCGAACCGCCGCCGTATTTTTCCAGGGCTATTTAAAAGAATCCGGCAAATACCTGCCCCTGCGTTCACGCTGGCTGGGACCGGCAATGCTGGTGCTGCTGCTTTTCGTCAATTTCTTTCTGCTGATGATCTATCCCATCACCCTGGAGAACCCGGCGGTGTGGATCCTGTTTGCCATCGTGCTGGGGATCACCATGCGCGGCATCCTTTGCCGCCGCCTGATGCGGCTGTACATGAACGGGCAGGCTTCCAGGCGCCGGTTTCTGGTTTTGACAGGCCTGTGCCACGCGGTGCCGGCGGCCGTGGTGGCGGTCCTTCTAACCAGGGGCGTCCAGGAGCCCGCCTCCTGGCAGATGTTCGGGGGTTTTGTGCTAAGCGCCGTGCTGGAGGCCTATTCCCTGTGGAAAGACCGGTCTTCCCTGCGCCTTGAGGATGTGTCCCCGGCGCAGGAGGAGCAATACCGGTCCCTGGCCAAAGGGCTTAGGCGGATGAGCGCCTTTAACGTGTATGAGGTGATGCATACCCTGATCCTGGTGGCGCTGCAGGTGACGCTGGTGATGCTTTACACCTTTCTGGCCGCCTCCGCCCAGGAGATATTGACCTTGATGCTATTGTCCCTGGCCTGTACCCTGGCCGCCCGGGAAATGACGGACTGGTTCCTTTCCAGGGCCAGCCGCCGTGACCCCGATCCCGCCTACCTGCTCTTTTTGGGCCTTCTTTGCTGGCTGTACGGCCTGATGCTCTTCTCCAGGCAGCTCACGGGCAGCCTGCAGTATGTGAGCGCCTATCTGTACCTGGCGCTCTCCTCCTTTGGAGCCACGGTAAGCGCCACCTGCCTGGCCGGGCTGGAAAAGGACATGCATGATGTGGCCAGGTTCGGCGCGGGAGAGAATTTGAGCGGCTATGCGCTGCTGCGAAGCGCGCGGCGGGAGGCGGCGGTGCTTATCGGACAGGCGCTGGGGCTGCTGCTTCTAACGCTTTTGTGCTTCCTGAACGGCTCCAATCTGCCAAGGGACGCGGAAAGCCTTGCAAGAAGCTTCCAGCCGGTGCTGGTGGTGCCCGCGCTGCTGCTGGTGCTGGGTGCCATGCTCAGCGTATTGAAGTTTCCCCTCACCAAGCGGTACCTGAAAAAACTGCAAAGGTTTTTGCAGCTTCAAAGGGACGGCGAAGAGAACGCGCCCATGAAAAAACAGCTGGAGACTGTGGTCATCCGCCGCCACCCGCGGCGCTACGGCGTGCGGCTGCTGATGTTTTTCATCAGGCCCCTGTACTACCACCGGCTGGTGGGCAGGGAAAATGTACCGGCGGGGCAGGATGGCCGGATGATCTTTATCTGCAACCACGGCGAGCTGTACGGCCCTGTGGTAGCCAACCTCTATGTGCCATTCTCCTTCCGGCCCTGGGCCATCAGCGACATGATGGACACCCGGGAAAACGTGGCAGAATACTGCTACAAGTACACCTTCAAGCGGCAGAAGTGGCTTCCCGAACGGTTCAAAAAGCCCCTGGCCAACCTGCTGGCGCCTCTTTGCATCTGGGCCATGCGCTCCATTGAAAGCATCCCCGTCTACCGCAACAAGCCAAGGGAGCTGATGACCACCTTCCGCCTGTCGGTGGAGGCCATGCAGGCGGAGGATAACCTGCTGATCTTTCCCGAAAACCCGGACGCCCCTTCCCTGAAAAAGGCGGGGTATCTGCGCCACGGCATCGGGGATTTTTATACGGGCTTCACCATGCTGGCCCCGCTTTACTATAACAGGACAGGCCGGCGCGTGCTGTTCGTGCCGGTGTACGCCAGCCGGGAAAAACGCAAAATCTGCTTTGGGAGCAGCATTGAATACGACCCGGACAATTCCCCCCCGGAGGAGAAGCTGCGCATTGCCGACGGCCTGCGGGACGCCATGCTGGCCATGGGCCGGAAACTAGGCGACCTGGAATAGGCGCAGCAGCACCATATACAGCGCCGTGGACGCGGCGATGCTTAAAATTACGCTGCGCCGGAGCAAAAACAGCCCCCCCGCCGCAAGGGCAGCCAGCACCTCCGGCAAGCCGTAGGGATATTTCAAAAAATCAACCGCCTTGAAGCAGTATACCACCAGCATCCCCATCACAGCCTGGGGAAGCACCCTGCCCAGATAGCGTATGAAGGGCGGGGCTTTTTCCGCTTTGGGGAAGAGTACGAACGGCGCGGCCCGGACAAGCAGCGTCGCCAGGGCGATGATGCAGATGGTGGCTGCTGCCTGAAGGGAAGTCATCATGCTTCCGCCTCCCCTTCCATCCGCCTGCGCAGCGCGGTGAACAGCACCAAAAGGCCGCCCATGGCGGGCAGCAGGAACCGGTCTTTTCCGAAAAGCAGCAGGCTGGCAGCCGATACGGCCACGCCCAGCAGCGCCGGGCCGTGGGTTTTGAAAAACCCGCGGACCGCCTTCGCCTTGTCCGCCTCCAGCCACTGGCCAAGAACGATCACAATGAAAAGCGCCGTCATGGCAAAATCAATGCCCGTGACGTCAAAGGGCAGCCATTCCCCCATCAAATTGCCTGCCAGGGAGCCCGCCACCCAATAGCACTGGTTCAAAAGCGAAATCATGAAAAACACGCTGCGCTCCTGCTGCGTAACCGGTGCGGGCAGGCCGCAGAACAGGGCGTAGGTTTCATCCGTAAGGGAAAAGACAAGGTAAGGCTTGCGCCAGCCCATCCTCTGGAAAGGCTCCAGCATGGACAGGCCGTAAAACAGGTGCCGCGCGTTGACCAGCAGGGTCACCATCAGCGCCGTCACCGGGGAAAAAGCCGCGGCCAGAAGGCCGGCCGCCACAAACTGCATGGAGCCGGCATAGATGAACAGGCTCATGGCGGCGGCCCACAAGGTGCCGTAGCCCTTGCCCTTGAGCAGGATGCCAAAGGCCATGCCCAGAAACAGATACCCCGCCATCACCGGAAGGGTAACGGGAAAGGCAGCCTTCGCGGCTGCCAGGACGGGCTGTTTTGCGGACCTTGATCTCATAAAAGGCGGAACCCCTCATTCATTACGCTTGCAGCATCTGCTGGTAATACTGGATCCCAAGTTCAAGATTGGCGACGGATATGCGCTCGTTCACGGCGCGCAGCCCTTCCCCCTCCCTTGCGCGGAAGGGGGTAAACCGGTAGATGTTGCCGCTGAGCTCTTCGTAGCAGCGGGCGTCCGTGGTGTGATAATACAGGCAGGGCACGGGAACAGCGTCCGGAAAAAGGATCTGGATGGCGGTGGAAATCGCTTCCCAGGCCGCCCCGCCGGCCGGTGAAAGCCCGCTGGGCTGCTCGGCTCCCTCCACAATCAGGCGGATGTCCCCCTGCCCCGCGGCCTTGCGCAGGTGGGAAATCACCTGCTCCACCGTTTCCCCGGGCAGGATCCTGCAGTGAAAGGTGAGCATGGGCTGCCGGGGCAGCATATCCGCGATGCCGCTGGCCCGGACCTTGGTAGGGACGGCGGTGGAGCGGAGTTCCGCCTGGGGTATGCGCCCCTTTTGCATCAGCAGGCGCAAAACCGGCAGGAAAAATCCGGGATAGCCATATGCCCCTTTGAGGAAAAAATCCATATGGGGCGCCATAGCCCGGAACATCCATTCCGAAGGCTTGCAAAGCACAGGCTTCATGGGCTTTTTGGCCACTCTGGCCGCTGCCAGCATCAGCTTATCAAGATCTGTGTCCGCGCCGGGGTCGGCCGCGTATCCGCCCTTTCCCGAAATGGACAGGCTGATATTCGCGTAACCCTTCTCCGCGACGCCTACTTTGGCAAAGCCGTCCTCCACAGCCCCGCCCCCGTCCAGGATGAAGGCAGGCTCCGCGCCCTGGGCCTGAAGGATGCGGCACATCTGCTTGGCGCTGGCCCCGAAAACCTCCGCGTCCTGGGAAAAGGCGAACCAGATGTCCGCGCTGGGCCGCCAGCCGTTTTTAAGGAGCGCTTCCGCCGCCTCGCACAGGGCAATCAGCCGGCCTTTGCCTTCCCACGCTCCACGCCCCCACACATACCCTCCGGCCACCTCGCCGGAAAAGGGCGGCTTCTCCCACAGCGGCAGGTCCGCTTCCTCCACGGGCATCACGTCCAGATGGCAAAGGAACAAAAGCGGCCTGGCTTTCTGGGCACCGGGCAGCAGCATCAAAAGCGAGCCTCCCGCCACCGTCTGGGCATGGGCGGCCGAAAACAGGGTGGGATATTCCTGCCTGAGCAGCTCCTGCATCGCAAGAAAAGACTTAAGATCCTTCTCCTCCGGTTCCTTCACGGACAGGGTCGCAAGGGCGACGGCCGCCGACAGCACATGGGCCGCGTGTTCGCCATCCACCCTGGGATTCCACCTTCCCACCAAAGCACCCCCTATGATTTCTTTTTTGTAGTTCGCCGCGTGGAAGGAAACTCCTGTTTTTGGCTTCATTCTTTCCGTACACACGTTTTCCAAATACCGTATCCCGTGTCCGGGTTTCCCTTGAAAAGGAGACGGAAAACCGTATAATATTCCATAATATGACAAAAGAATGAATGCATCCATGCCTGTGCGGGATAATGCATTATCCCGCCTTTGGGGTATCACCGGGGAAAGCGCCGCGCCGGGGCGCGCATTGACCGGTCCCGCATCGCTCCGGCGCCCGGGAGAAAGCACGCGGCAAACGGCCCCCGTTCCCTGGACGGACATCCTGTCCAGCGCCGTCCCGCCATATGAACGCCCGGCCGGGCTGCACAAAAAAGCCCGGCGGCCGGTATAAATCCACGGTAAAAACGGACGCCGGCTTATGAAATATGCCTCGCCCATCCCTGCATATTTTGTTAAAAAAAAATTGGAAATCTGCCGCGCGGCATGGTATAATGAACATCGGCATTGTTCCCGGAAACAATTCCAAACCATGCCATACAAGAAAGAATAAGACCAGGAGCGATGTTTTCTATGAAAAAAATCGGTGTGTTGACCAGCGGCGGAGACAGCCCGGGGATGAATGCCGCCGTCGTATCCATTTCCCGCAGCGCCGCGCTGTACGGCATACCGCTGGTGGGCATCAAACGGGGCTTCAACGGCCTTCTTCACAAGAACAGCCGCAAGGAAGACGACCTTATTGAGTTGCAGCTGGACACAGTGCTGGATATTGCGGACCTGCCGGGCACATACCTGCGCACCGCCCGCTGCCCCGAGTTCCTGGACCCCGAGGAGCAGAAAAAGGCCGCGCAGTTTTTGAAGGATGAGGAAATCTCCGGCCTGGTGATCATCGGCGGGGACGGCAGCTTCCAGGGCGCCATGCGCCTGTGCGAGCTGGAAATCCCCTGCATCGGCATCCCGGGGACCATTGACAACGACCTGCCCTATACGGAGATGACGCTGGGCTTTGACACGGCGGTCAACGTATGCGTGGATGCCGTACGCTCCATCCGCGCAACTTCCCGCAGCCATGACAGGCCCGCGGTGGTGGAGGTCATGGGCCGCAACTGCGGTGATATCGCGCTGAACACAGCCATCTCCACAGGCGCGGAGATCGTGGTGGTGCCCGAAGTCTCCTGGAATGTGGAATCCGTGGCCAGGCGCCTGAACCAGCTCATCGCCAAGGGGAACACCAGGGCTACGGCCATCGTGGCCGAGGGCTGCTGGAAATCCATGAAGCCCTTTGATTTCGTTTCCTTCCTGAACGCCAACGGCAAAAAATGCTACCCCGGTGAGCCTATGTCCGCTGTGCGCTTCGCCTCCGTATTAAAGCGCAAATGCGGCATGGTGGAAGCCAGGGCCACGGTGCTGGGCTACACACAAAGGGGCGCCTCCCCCACCTTCAGGGACAGCGCCTTCGCCTTCGAGGCCGGCAACATGGCCGTGCAGCTGCTTCGGGACGGGATCAGCAACCAGGTGATCGGCATCAAGCAGGGCAAGGTTTTCCATATGCCCATCGAGCGCGCGCTCAAATGCACCAGGCATTTCAACAAAAAGCTGTATACACTGGTGAACTCGCTGTAGCGGAGACCGGCGCATTGATCCGCTCTATATCAACCGCCGCCCAGGCCGGAAGGCCGAAGCGGCGGTTTTTGCTATGTCCTGAAATCCCTCCAAGAGTGGCATCAGTTGCCGAAGCTTTCGATCCCGCGCAGAAGCTCCAGCTCCCGCACGTCCCGGACGGTAGTGAACATCTTGCGGGTAAGAATGGTGCCGCTCCTGTAAAACAGGCAGATGAAGGGGGCATCCTCCGCAAATTTCTGCTGGATGGCCGCCAGGGTCTGGGCAAAGTCATCAGGGTTCGCCTTGGTGCGCAGGGCCTTGCACAGGTCGGTCATATCCTGGCTGCGGTAGCGGCAGTAATTGCCGGTGTTGCCGCTCATTAAAAGGAAGCCGGGGTCCGGCGCGAGGTCCATTTGGTAGGCCACCAGGGCCAGGTCAAAGGAGCCGGCGGACAGCTTGGCGGTAACGTTGGCGAAGGTATCGGTGATGACCCTGGCGCTGATGCCCACCTGGGCCAGCATATCCACGATCATGTTGCCGGTTTCCACCCGGACGCTGTTGTCCGAATCCTCGTACACGTGGATGCGCAGCACCAGGTGCTTGGGTTTGTCGCTCCCGTCCACCACCTTGTCCAGGGTGCCGTCGCCGTCCAGGTCCTTCCAGCCCTCCTCCGCCAGCAGCGCCTTGGCCTTTTCCACGTCGTAGGCATAGGCTCCCGGCGTGCCCGAATACAGCCAGTTTCCGTTGATCATGGGTGTATCCGTGCGGTCCACCATGTTCATGTACACCTGGGCGGCAATCTTGTCCACGTTGATGGCATAGCGGATCGCCTGGCGTATTTTGAGGCTTTCCAGGGGAAAGGAGGTATGGTTCATCAGCAGCGTTTCCAGCTGCCGGGAACGGTAATCCAGCCGCAGGGAGGTAGTGCCGCTCTTGTACTGGGCGGCGGAGATGGACCTGGTGAAGACAGCGTCCACCTTGGCATATTCGTAGCTGTTGATGATATCCTTGTTGTTGGTATGGAAGGTGGCCATGATCTCCGTGACCTTGGGCGGCTGCTGCCACCAGGTGGGGCTGGCGGTAAGCCAGATGAAATCCTTGGGCTCAAACTTGGAGATCACATACGGCCCGGTGCCCGGCGGGCTGGCCGTTTGAATGCGGTCCGCCGGCAGGATGGGAAAGTTCATGGCATACAAAAGCCCGTAGTAGGGGCGGTCCGCCTTGACCACCACGGTCAGGTCGCCGTCCGCCTTGATGCTGTCGATAAAATAGCGCAGGTTGGCGTAATAGCCCTTGTCCGTAGCTTCCTCATTCCGGGCCAGGTCCAGGATGTACTGGGCGGTGGCCACCACGTCGTTGGCCGTAAGCGGCGTGCCGTCGGAAAAGGTGATACCTGAACGCAGGTAGAATGTCCAGGTCTTTCCGTTGCCCGTCTCCTCCCACCGCTCGCACAAAAGGGGCTGGGGCCTGTAATCGTCGTCGATGTAGACCAGGCTTTCCCAGACCAGCGGGTACAGGGAGGCCAGGTCCCGCTCCAGCGGCTTCAAGGGATATATTTCCAGTGTTTTGGTGGAAATGATGCCAATGGTCAGATCCGTGCCCACATTGGAGGCCGCGGCCCCAGAGGGCAGGATCAAAACCATGATGGAGAGAAGTGCAAAAGCTTTAAGAAGCCGCCTCTTCTTTTGTAAAGTACAAGCGTTCGTAGATCGCATAGGCCGAAACCACCCTTTGTGCGTATTGCTTGGTGGGTCCATCCACCATATCGTTGATGTTGATCGTCCGCCCGTCCAGGGAATAATCCGAATCGCTAAGCCAGCCGGAAACCTCCCCCTGGCCCGCGTGGTAGGCGCTGGCCACCAGCACCGGGTCGCCGCCGAAGCGCTGGGACAGGTAGCCAAGGTACCAGCTTCCGTAGCGGATGTTTACCTGCGGGTCGTACAAAAGCTCGTCGGAATAGGTATCCGATTCGTTGAGCTTTCCCGCGATCCAGGCGGCGGTGTCAGGCATCACCTGCATCAGGCCCCGGGCGCCCACACGGCTTTGTGCATCGGTGCGGAAAGAGCTTTCGCAAAGCATCACAGCCAGCAGAAAGGCCGGCTTCAGATTGTTCTCCTGGGCCGCGGCCCGGATCTGGTCCATATAGGCGGAAGGCACCGGATGCGCAGCCAGGAGCTTTTGATGGGCGGCCTCCCTGGCAGCCTGCTGCGCGGCAAGATAACCCTCCATCATTGTTTTTGCCACGGCAAGACCCGCAACCAGCACGGCCAGCACCACGGCGGCAACTTTTATCCATACGGGCATGCGCGCCTTTCGCCGGGAGGCGCGAAGGGCCCTGGCGGCCGGCGCGATATGCGTTTCAGTCAACAGCCGTCCCCCCCAGCCTTTTGAGCGTGTCCAGCCACAGCTGTTCCGCCCTGAGCGCGGTTTCTTCGGGCGTCCCATCGGTGCGGATCACATGGCCCGCCCTGCGGCATTTTTCCCTGGGGTCCATCTGGCTGCCTATACGCAGCAGCGCCTGCTTTTCGGTAAGCCCGTCCCGCAGGCGGAGGCGCCGCACCTGCTCCCGCTTGGGCACGTAGACACACCATACCTCATCGGCTACGGATTCCATGCCGCTTTCGTACAAAAGGGGGATATCCACCACCGCCGCCAGCTGGCCGCTGCGCGCGAGGGCAGAAAGCTCCCGGTTTAAGGCGAAGGCCACCATGGGATGGATAATGGCTTCCAGGCGGCGGCGCGCCTGCGCGTCCGAAAAGATCAGCGCGGCCAGCGCCTTGCGGTTAAGCGTGCCGTCTTCCAAAAACACATCCGTGCCAAAGGCTTCCCTGATCATGGGCAGCGCCTCGCCGCCCGGAGCGGTCAGGGCGCGGGATATCTGGTCCGCGTCGGCCACGGGGGCGCCCAGTCTCGCCAGCGCGCTTAAAACGGTGGTTTTCCCGCTGGCGATACCCCCGGTGAGGGCGATTACATGCAAGTTTTGAACCTCCTTGCAACAACAAATCAAACTGAATACGGTGCCCTGAGGGCATCCTCCTTCCGCCGCCTGCGGGCGGCACCTCCCTTCCAGGGAGGCTGGGATAGCCCTATGTATAAGACGGTTTCCGCTCTGCTTTTCATGCCCGCCTCCGCCAAACGAGCCCTCCGGTCCTATATTTAAGATAGGGGTGCAGGGGACGTTGTCCCCTGCCGGGGGCCTGCCGCGTTAAGCGCATATGCAGCATATTGTTTGTTGCGAGAAGGATTTCGCGTCCGAGGACGCGGCCAAAGGGCTTTCCGGTCGCCCTTTGGGAACCTTCGGATGCCATCATTTGAACAATCATGCGGTTATGCAACTATTGCGACAGCCCCTTTCTTCATGCCTGCCTCCGCCCATCAAGCTTTTTGGCTCTTTCCCCAGGATAGGGGTGCAGGGGACAATGTCCCCTGCCGGGGGTCTCGGGGGCGGAGGCCCTGAGCCCTGCCGGGGGCCTCGGGGGCGGAGACCCTGAGCTACTTGGTGTCGTACCAGCTGGGGCCCTGGTTTACCTCCGCAATGAGGGGCACCTTCAGCTTGACCACCTGCTCCATGCAATCCTTCAAAAGCGCGGAGGCCTTTTCCGCCTCCTCCGGCGGGCATTCGATGAGCAGCTCATCGTGCACCTGCAGGGTGAGCCGCGCCTTAAGCCTTTCTTCTTCCAGCGCGGCGTACACCTTTACCATGGCCAGCTTGATAATGTCCGCGGCGGTGCCCTGCACGGGGGTATTCATGGCCACGCGCTCGCCGAAATTGCGGGTATTGCTGTTGGTGCTGTGAAGCTCCGGCAATCCGCGGCGGCGCTTGAACAGCGTTTGGGCGTAGCCGTTTTCCTTGCCCTTCTTCACGGCATCCTCCATAAACGCCTTCACGCCGGGGTACCGCTCGAAATAGGTCCTGATGAACTCCCCCGCCTCCCGGCGGGAAACGCCGGTGTTCCTGGCCAGCCCAAACTCGCTGATGCCGTACACCAGCCCGAAGTTCACCGCCTTGGCGCTGGACCGCATCTGGGAGGTGACCTCGCCCATGGGCACCCCGAACACCTCCGCGGCGGTGCGGGTGTGGATATCCTGCCCCTCCCGGAAGGCCTCCACCATGTTTTTGTCGCCGCTCAGATGGGCCAGCACCCGCAGTTCGATCTGCGAATAGTCGGCGTCCAGCAGCACCCAGCCTGGCCTGGGCACAAAGGCCCTGCGGATTTCCCGGCCCAGGTCCGTGCGCACGGGGATGTTTTGCAGGTTGGGCTCGTTGCTGGAGATGCGGCCCGTGGCGGTGCCCACCTGGTCGAAGGTGGTATGCACCCGGCCATCCGGCCCCATCAGGCGCAGAAGCCCCTCGATATAGGTGCCGTTGAGCTTTACCAATTGGCGGTAGCTGAGCAGCGGGGCGATGGCGGGATGCAGCTCCGTCAATCCCTCCAGGATGTCCGCGCTGGTGGAATAGCCCTTTTGGCTCTTTTTCCCGGTGGGCAGGCCCAGGGTTTCAAAGAGCACCTTGCTTAGCTGCTGGGGGCTGTTGAGGTTGAAGCCCCGCACGCCGGTCAGGCTGTACACCTGCTCCCGCAACTCTTCGATCTGCTTTGTAAAATCCGCGCCCAGCTTGACCAGGGTGTCCCGGTCCATCACAAAGCCCGCCTGCTCCATGGAAAATAGCACCCGGCTCAATGGCAGCTCCATGTCCAGCATCAGGAACAGCGCGTCGTTTTTGGTAAGCGTGTCCCGCTGGGCATGATACAGGCTGAAGAGCCGGGTCGCGTCCGCCTCCCCGCCGGATACGAGGCTGTTGAGCGCGTAGCTGCGCTCCTGGGCATTGACAAGATATGCGCCGATCATGGTGTCCCAGACGACATTTGCGGGCGGCGGGACGGAGATATCCGCCAGCTTGTGCAAAAGACTTTTCAGATCGTGCACAAGGATCCCGCAGGCTTCAAAAACAGGGTGCAGCGCCTTTAAAGCATCCCCCGGGTCCATCCCCGGGGAGAGCAGATCTCCCTGCAGGGTGATCCGCGCCCGGCGCCCGTCCGTCCTGGCCAGGGTCAGGCTGTCCCCCAGGTGGACGGCCACGGTTTGCTTCGCCCGCGCCCAGTCCGCCGCCAGGGCGTGTATCCCATCAAGCCCGGAAAGCTCCGCCCAATCGCCAAAGGCGGTTTCGGCGGGCGCGGAGGCTTCCGGGACCGCCTCCCCCTCCCCCGTCAGGTCGGCCAGGCGGCGGGAAAGGCTGCTCAGTTCATACTTTGTAAAGAGCGGAAGCGCCTCCCGCATTTTGCTCAAACGGCAGTCCGCAAAGCGGAGCTCCACAGGCGCGTCGGTGTGAATGGTGGCCAGCTCCTTGGAAAAGCGGGCCAACTGCACGTTGCCACGCACATTTTCCCCCAGCTTGCCGGGAATTTCCTCCGCGTTTTCCAAAACCTTTTCCAGGGTGCCGAACTGGGCAAGCAGCTTCACCGCCGTCTTTTCCCCCACGCCGGGAATGCCGGGAATATTGTCGCTTTTATCGCCCATCAGGCCCTTCCAGTCCGTGACCTGCTCCGGGGAGATGCCGTAGACCTCCTTCACGGAAGCCGGGGTGAACAGCGTTGTTTCCGAAAACCCCTTTTGCGGATAGAGCAGGGAAACATTCCCGTCCACCAGCTGCAAAGCGTCCCTGTCCCCGGTAAGCAGCAGCGACCTGAGCCCCTGCGCATCCGCCTTTTTGGAAAAGGTGCCCAGCAGGTCGTCCGCCTCGTAGCCCTCCAGGCTGTACACGCCGATGTGCATGGCTTGGAGCAGCTCCCGGATCAAAGGAAACTGCGGCCTAAGCTCCGGCGGCGTCTCCTGCCGGCCGGCCTTGTATTCCGGGTACACCGTATGCCGGAAGGTGGGCCCGTGCTCGTCAAAAGCCACGGCGCAGTAGCCGGGCCGCTCCTCCTTCATCACCTTGAAGAGCATCCCGAAAAAGCCGTGCACGGCGTTGGTGTACACGCCGGAGGTGGTGTTCAGTATCGGCAGCGCGTGAAAGGCCCTGTGGATCAGGCTGTTGCCGTCCACGATCAAAAACGTTTCCTTCATAGGGTGCCCTCCCCCGGCCGGCGCCATGGCCGCCCGCCAATAGTTTACCACAAAATGGCCGGGGATACAAAGGCGGGGGGAAAAGAGACGCGGGACGAATTTGCGGGAAGGGAAATTTTTGAAAAAATATCCCTTCCCCTGCCCATCTGGCTCAATCGGCGCATCATTCGCTGCCGCTCATGCTGCTTGTTTCGCCAGCCTCCTCCGCCTCGCCTATTGCCGTCCATCCGGCTCAATCGTCGCCCTGCTGCGCTGCCGCTCGCATGGCTCGTTTCGCCGGCCTCCTCCATCCCGCCCTATTCCGCCACAGGCGGGGCGGGATTCTGGAGCCGCAGGGGGCGGCTTCGGCTACGGAGCCCATCCTTCAAAAACTTTCTAATAAGGATAAGAGGATCATGGCAGATTCCGCGTACCAAGCCATATTCCGGTACAAAATGTTATAAGGACGCCGCCGAGCTGGGTGTGGCGCCGTCCCCCCATGGCTCCGTGGGGGTCAGCGGCTTTCCCGCCAGGATGGTTTCCACCTCTTCATAGCCGGTCAAATAGGCAAAGTTGTACCGCGCCGGGAGCGCGAACACATACCGGCTGTTGCGGCCAAGCTCCGAAGGTCCGATGGGCGCGGCCCCGATATGGAATGCCTCCTGCTCAAGCGCGTCCCACTGCGCAAGGGTGAAGACCAAAATGGGGATATCCTGGCGCGGATCGCCGGACGTCCAATGGGGATGGCGGAGGATGATCTCCGGCCCCGCTTCTGTTGCCTTACCCGCCTGGCTCCCCGACACCGCAAGGCCTTCCCATTGGGAATTTAGCACGGTATAGCCCTGCCAGCTATCCGGAAGCGCGAAGTCAAAGCCGTATTGGGTATTGTGGAGCACCACGCCCTGCATTTCCGGTGCCGCTTCCGGCGTGGCTTCCGCCTGGGCAGCGGGCGCGGAGGATACGGACGGCTGCACGGAAGGAACGGAGGATATGTCCGTTCCCGCGCCGTTTCCCCCCGCGCAGCCTCCCAGTACAAGGCTCAAAAGCACCATGCATACGCCTATTGTCCGTTTCATCACCATCACCATCGGCCCTCCTTGGAACCTGCTCCCTCTATCGTTTCTAGCCGGACGGGTTTTATGCCTGCGGGCCGCGGGCTATCTCAAGCCCTTTCCACTCCTCCTTCAGGATGGCGTATTCGTAGGTATCGTTCCAGATGGGATTTCCCAGCCTGTCCTTTTTGAAGGAAACGTTTTTGATGAGGTGCCCTTCCCTGCGCATGCCCAGCTTTTCCATCAGATGCCAGGAGCGCAGGTTTTCCGGATTGCACATGGCGACGACCCGCCTGGCGCCAAGGCAGGAAAACGCGTGATCCACAAGCGCCTTTGCGCTCTCAATAGCGTAGCCCTTCCCTTGGTAGGCGGCGTTGAACACATACCCAAGCTCCCAGGTGTCAAACTCCCGGGGTTGAAAGTACAGGTTGCCGATCAGCTTTCCGCTGCCTGGCAGGCAGACGGCAAAGAAAGCCCCGTCCTTTGCGCGGCGCAGGGTTTCCAGCATGCAGTCCTCAAAGGAGAAAGGCTCGTAGGGCTCAAACCGCACCACGTCGGGGTCGGAAAGATACGCGTACAGGTCCCGGACATCCTCCGGCTTGAACCGCCTGATGTGAAGCCGTTCCGTTTTCAGCATGCTTCCGCCCTCCTTCCCTTCTTTTTGTTTGATTATACCACGGCGGCCGCGCCCAAAGCGCATGTTCCTTGAAAGATGCGGAAAGAATGGTTTTGACCCGAATATCAAAGGAGCGATGCGCGTGAATCCATTTCAATTGAAGCCCATGAACCTGAACGACGGTTTCATGGACTGGTGCCAGATCTATCCCGCCCCCTACGACAAGAACGAGATCGACCCCTATACCAGGGACCGTGTGATTCTGATGAACGGCACAGAGTTTGAGGCCGTGTGGTTCTCCCACCAGTTTTCACGCCATGAAAGCTGCAACGACCTGCGCCGGGAATTGGCCGTTGTGCGCAGGCAGGAGCAGCAGCAGCAAAAAAAGATCGCCAATTTGAAGCCGCTCAATGAAAACCTGCTGGAAAACACCATTGGCTACGAGCAATTGGCCGTGGACCTGACAGCCATCCTGGCCCAGTGCGAAAAGGACGCGTCTGTAAAATCCGCGCTGGACTTTGCGCTTTTGGAAGACTTTGACCACCTGTACCGCTACGCCGACCTGCTGGAAATGGAGCAGGGCACCAAGGCCGAAAAGCTTGTCGGCCATTATACCGAGGTCATGCCGGGCCGGCCCACCATCTCCGAGCACCGCTTCCCCTTCGACGCGCTGTGCGCCCCGGTGGATTTCAAGACGGCGGACACCGCCACCCGGCTGCATGTGGGCATCATCACCGCCGCGGAGCAGCAGACCATGAACTACTACATGAACGCCGGGCCCTTCTATACCTCCGATCTTGGCAGGCGGCTGTACCAGGAGATCGCGCTGATCGAGGAGCAGCACGTGACCCAGTACGGAAGCCTGCTGGACGTGAAGTGCACCTGGCTGGAAAGCTGGGTGATGCACGAATATACCGAGGCGTACCTCTATTGGTCCGTAATGCAGGATGAGACCGACCCCAACGTGAAACAGGTGTGGGAGCAGTGCTTTGATATGGAGGTCGCCCACCTTCACAAGGCTGCCCAGCAGCTTGCCCAGCGGGAGAACAAGCAGTGGCAGCAGGTGGTGGGCACCGGCGAGTTCCCCCAGCCGCTGAAGTTCAAGTCCAATATCGACTATGTCCGCAGCGCCCTGAACATGGTGGACTTCTCCGCCGAAAAGGAGGCCTTCAAGCCTGTCCATATGCTGCCCAAGGACTATGAGTTCTTCCAGTTCCAGAACAAGATGAACCATACCGTGGAGGATGTGCCCAGCCACAAGGTGATCGACATGTATATTCAGCAAAAAGGCCAGGACTACCGCTGGGAGACCGCGCCCAACCCCGTGCCCGGCCTGCAGAACCGCAAGGCCGACAATACCCGCGTAGGCAGGACCGTGCAGTAAGGCGGAAGGACGGGATTGGGGGGGGGGGGGGGTTTTTTAAAAAAACCCCCCCCCCCCCCCACCCTTCCCAGAAAACGTCATGCAGGAATGGCATATTGCTATGCCTCAGACCATCAACAAAGTCTAGCCAGTTTCTCGGGGATGCATTGAAGGGGTGGGACCCCTTCAATTGAAATCTTGCCGCCCGGCTTTGCCGGGCGCGCGGGGCTCCGAAGCCGAAGCGCCGCCAGTGGCGGAAGAAGCGAGGCGGAGGAGGCTGGCGAAACGAGCCATGCGAGCGGTAGTGAAGCAGGGCAACGAATGAGCCAGAGGGGAAGCGAAGCAAGCATTCCTTACGCTTTTCACCGCCCGCGGCCAGAGGCCGCAGGTGAAAGAGGCACTATTTTGACGGCCTGTGGCATATTGCTATGCCTGCGATTTTTATGGAACCGCCCCTGTCCGCCCCTCATAGGATGCCTGGGGAGGGAGGAGTTTGAAGAGCCACTTGTTTACCGATACCCAGGACTTTGACAGGCAATGGGCCTGCCCGCCGGACAAAATCTGCGTGTGCCTGCGGCTTGACAGGCAGTTTTATCAGGATTTGTGTTCCCTGGCAGCAACTGCCGGCATGACCACCGGGCAGTATATGGAAAAGGCGGTAAAGGCCTGGGAAGCCCTTTCGCGAAGCGGGCCGGGCATGGCCTCCGGTCCCGCGCCGCAGCCGGGCGGTTATTTGGGTCCCAAAAGCTAACCGGACCAATTTCATCAAACGCAATGTGCTTGATAGCAAAACGGCGCATGGCAGCCTGAAACGCAAGCTCCCATGCGCCTTTTTCATAGGACCTGCAATGCCGGAATCCGAAAATGGGGATTCCAAAGGGGTATTGTTCCCACCCGGCTCAACCGCCGCCCGCGTATTTTGGGAGGCAGCGGGCGACTGATAGTCGCCCCTACGGCAGCACAGGTTTGTGCTTTTCTCCAAAATGGGTTCAGGAGGCAGCGGGCGACTGATAGCCGCCCCTACGGCAGCACAGGTTTGTGATTTTCTCCAAAATGGGTTCAGGAGGCAGCGGGCGGCTGATAGCCGCCCCTACGGCAGCACAGGTTTGTGAT
>JAEWVC010000035.1 GCA_023459275.1 Bacillota bacterium
ACGCTCAGCCGCTGCCTGGCTACCTTTACCGTAGCATCCTTCTCAACAACTTTTCCTGCCATGTTAATCTCCTCCAACATCAGTTTAGCATATCCTCCCGATGTTAGACAAGACTGCTAGTCGTACAGTCCCCCTTTTCCAAGGGAAAGACTTGCGCTTTGTCTTGAAGACGTCTTAATACGGTATTGTTGCATACTGTATCGAAATCTTTCTTGAACGAGGATCTCTTGTCAGTGGCATAAGTCGCTACAGTAGAATTACTCCGCGCCCTTTTATCATTGAGTAGATCTTTCCATTGCATCATATTCTCTTGTCTCCTTAAATATTACATTTATAGAATATTATAGTAGAAAATACCGCGTATGTCAAATTATAAAGGTTATTGATATATCTGTGATCTGCAAAACAAATCAGCATGGCAAAACCGGCATGGATTGAAAAGAACCAAGCCCATCAAACCCGAAATAAAATTCGAGAAAAGCCGCGATCAAACATGTTTTCAAAATGAAGCTTTTTGATCCAAACTTATTCTCGAAAAAGTTTGGGTCCAGACTGCGAGACGGATACAATCTGATTTTGCCTTTTTAGGGGGTGTAAGGCCGTGCCCGTGAATGGGAACAGCCATAGCGGTTTAAAAAAGTCAGGATGATTTCTTCCAGCAAATAGTCGGCATTTTTTAAGCTTGCACCGTCCGAGAACAAAGCGGAGTAGGTCAAACAGCCTTCGACCATCCCGTAAAAAATCCGGGCGGCAAGCTCCGGAGATTCAAAGCTCAGCTTCTGATCTTGCTTTGCGGCATTTAGCCAAAGAATAAACGCCTTGTGAGGCTCAAACTGGCTTCGGGTTTTCTTGCCAAAATCAATATCCATCAGGAAGACGGAGGTGAAAAGCTTTGATAACCCCCTGCGAACGGGATCATTGATCAAAAAAAGCTCTGCGTCCGCAAACTCCTTCAACTGCTCCTCAAGCGGCAGCGCCGATGCATACCTGATGGGCTTTATTTCGTCACGCTGCTTTAGGAAATCCGCGACGATTGCCTGAAAAAGGATTTCCTTGCTTGGAAAATGGTTATAGACCGTGCGTTTCGATACGCCCGCAGCTTCCGCAATGCAATCCATACTGGACGCGTCAAAACCGCTTTTGGTAAACACCTTGACAGCGCCTTCCAGGATCGCCTTGCGCTTCAGGCTGGTATCCCGCTTTTTTCTGGCTTTTCCTGTCTCCGCCATATCAAATCCTCCAATGTAGAAATTACACCAACCAGTGTAAAATAATATTGACAAATGATAAACTATACCGTATAGTATACTATATCGCGGCTAAAAGAACAAGTGATGGAGGTATAATATGGAAACGATAAGGGATGCAATTTTGATGCCAAGCAAAAAAGACGCAAGGCGTGCCGGGTTTTTGTACCTCGCATTTGTCATAACGTGCATCTTTGCCGGGGTTGTCCGCTCCAGGATGATTGCCTATGGAGATGCCTTGGCAACAGCCGATCTATTGCGAAATTCGATGCAACTGCTTTGCATCGATTCTGTCGTGGATCTGGTCTCCGCTGTTTTATTCCTCCTGGCGGCCTGGGCCCTCTACGCCATTTTAAGGCCGGTTCACAAGAACCTCGCCCTGCTGTTCCTTCTGCTCAATGCCGCAGGCGTTGCCGTACAGTGCCTCAGTTTGCTGTTCCTGTTTGTCCCTATGCTGATCAGCGGCAGTGCGGATTTTCAAAAGGCCTTCCAGCCCGGTCAGCTTGATGCCCTGAATCTGCTGTTCCTCAACCTTCATAAAATCGGTTTTACCATCGCCCAGATTTTTTTCGGGACATGGCTCCTTCCGCTGGGCTACCTGGTATACAAGTCAGGATTCCTTCCGAAATGGCTTGGAATACTGCTGATGGCCGACTGTGCCGGCTGCCTCATATGGTTCTTCCAGTTTTTCCTTTTGCCGGGCTATGATATGATTACCTATCCGGGGCTGGCGATCGGCTTTATCGCAGAATTCTCGCTGAGTTTATGGCTGATATTTGTGGGCGTGAAAGAGCAGAGACCGGTTGCCGCCAAGGCATCTGATGCCGGATGACGGAAGGGAGATAAAAATGGATACACAATCCATCGGGCAAAGCAAGCGGCAGAAGGCACACAAACGCTGCAAAATGTTGTTCATGCTGACGTTTGCGGGTGGAGCCGTTTTCTGGGTGGTTACCATCGCAACCTCCCTGCTTCCCATTGCAGCGGAGTATAGAGCCGCCTTCCCCAATTGGAGCATTCAAACAGTTTGGATTGCTTCTCTGCCAATGGGGCTGATGATCGGATGCTGCGTCAGCTATTCCCTTCTCCGGCTTTTTACATGGATTCTGGTAAAAAGGCCAATTCTGAAAGCTGTGATCATAAGCTTCGCCGCTCTGGTCATAGGCATCATTCTGATTGATCTTCCCATGGCTTTGCATGCGTCAAGCGGCGCCCTGTATTACTTCCTCATCGGTGCAGCCTTTAACGCGGCACAATTTCTCCTTCTCGCAACGATCATTGGCTATTTATATAAAAGGATGTACGGTTGATCCTGAACCGGCACAGCCGAAGCCGGAAGGATGCAAACCCGGGAGGAAACGTGTTATTTAACGTGTTATTGACAAAAACAAGGCCCGTGGAACACTGATTCCACGGGCCTTTCTTGTGGTGGAGGTGAACCGCACCAATACATAACATTGTTCACCTGTTATTTTTCCTAGGTAGCATAATATCATATTCCCAAACGTTTGGCAATTTAAACCCCCGCGCCTCCAATTGGCCGGGGGTGTCCTTCTGATGCATATAGAAACGCTTATGCCGCCGCGTCAGGCGGTTTGGTTTGCGCAAGGGAAAGCTGCTGAACGGCGGCTTCAATGGCAGATATAACGCTTTGGGAGTTGACATCATAGCCTTGCGCTATCAGCCATACCCGCACCTGTTCCAGCTTGTTTTTACCAAAACCAGGGCCTAGCATTTGTTCGGCAGCATATACGGCTGTTTTTGACGCCGCAAGCATCTTCTGTTGCTGTTCAGCCGTCGTTTTGGCTTTGATCCACGGTATCACCTTCACGGTTACAACAGCAGCCAGCAGGCCAATAAGCGCCTGGAAAATAGGCGTTAGGTCAATGGGCTGCACGGTAGGGGCTGTGGATTCGGCACAGGCCAGGACAGGCAATGTAAGCACGAATATCGCCAGGAGAATGAGAAGTTTTTTCATCGTGATTGCTACCTTTCTTTTTTATTTCCATCGGCCATAGGCCGAATGGGAGTAAACGTTAAACGATTGTGTATCGGTTGTTTGCAATGTGCTCTTGCAGACCTTCGTGGGCGGTTGTAACTTTGCCATTACATCCAAGCTGTCGTAGCCCGTCCAGTATGGCAAAGTCAGCCATGACCAAAACAGCGATATCTTTTCGCTGCATTTCATCGTGCTTTTCAAGCATTTCCACACGCTGCTGCACCTTTCGCGCACGATACCCAAGCATAAACAAAAACCCAGCGACGCAGAGCAATGCGCCAATCAGCCAGTAATAATCTTGAAGGGTGGATATTGATACCGTCGTTCCGGTCATAACCTTTCACTCGTCCTTCGTGCAAAATAAAAAGGCCCTTCACGGCCCCCTGCAAGGCTCACGCGGCAGATGTGACAAATCACCCCACCGCCACTTCACAGCCGCCATAGGCGGCGCGCAGGCGGTCGCATTCGGCCATTGCCTGGGCTGCTGTAATGGCGGGCACAGTAAATACGTAGGTGTCCACCGGATCGGAAGGGGGCGTGGTGGATTCGGGTTCGGCCAGCAGCGCGGCCCATGTTTGAGGGCCACAGATGCCATCAACTTTTAGGCCATGGGACGCTTGAAATGCCTTGACTGCCGTTTCCGTCTCTACGCCGAAATCGCCGTCCGCGCCAGATTTGGGAAGCTGCATGCCGTGGGCCAACAAAAGGCCCTGCATTTCGATCACAGTAGGCCCCTTGGCGCCCTTGCGGATGGTGTCCCGCGTGTTTCCTATGGGTTGGGTAGGCATTGTGACATCCCCTCCATAATCGGCGTCCCAGTCAGGCCGCCCATATCCTGCAATGCGAACGTTGTCCAGCGCGTATTTTTTCTTTAGCACGGCGTTGGAAACGTTGCCTTCGACAGTATAGACATATGCTTTATCAACGGCATATACAAGGCCCGTATGCTGTACTATATTGGGGTCTGTCCGGTCAGCGGGCCAAAAGAAAATCTGGTCTCCGGGCTGCGGGGAATCGAAAAGACGGCCTTTGGATTTGAAGTAGTTGCGGCTCCAGCGGCATCCGGCCCCGCTTGAGCCTAATGGCTGAAGCAGTAACTTCCGCCCGGCCTCCGGGCCGTAAGCCTGCACAAAGCACCAATCTGCAAAGATGTCGCACCATTCCACGGTTTGCTTGCGTCCGTTATAGTAGCCGGGGATAGCGTCCATGTCGCGGGCATACTTGGTATAGTTTCCATTTCCTGCGTTGGCGGTCTTGTCATCAAGCTGGGCATTGCTGGCTTTTTCTTTATACCCAACTTCCGCCAGCGCGATATTAATCACTTTTTGCGGATCGTACACGGTATCACCTCCAAAAATAAAAGAGACTACATCGTTATGTTGATGCAGTCCCTTACTTGGCTTCCTTCGTTGGTTCTGGCGGCTTGACGGTACCCGCAATGATCGCCTGCATCATATCATCCACCTGGATAATCTGCTGCCGGGCAACATTGATGGGTGCGTTGATCTGAACCATTTGAACAATCCCGAAAAGTGTCTCCTTTTGCTGTTGGCTTTCAAAAATAATCGGCATGAGCTATTCTCCTTTCATTTAATGTCGGTATTGGAATCGGATTCATCTATGGGCAAAACCGCCTTTGCGGCGGTAAGCTCCTGTGTGACCGTTTCCAGGGCTGCCATAGCTTCTTGCTTCTCAGCCTCCAGTGTACCCGCGCGAGAAGCAACATCAGAAAGTTTCGCCTCTGCCTCTGCCCTCTTGGATCGTTCTTCGGCAAGCTGGGCTTGCAGGTACGCAAACTGCTTATCGGCATCTGTGACCTGCAAAAAGGTGATCTGGTGCTGGTACACTCGCGAAAAGCCTTGTTGCACTGAAAGCTCCTCCGTGCCGCTGTCCTCGAAAATATGCCAGTCGTTTTGAAGCATGGCTTCAAGGTCTTCCGCTGTCATCGGCTGCACAAGCTCCAGCCGCATGATGGGCTTTGCCATGCCGTCGAGGTAGACTTTTTCCCCAAAGATGCTCCCCACTGTAATTTCCCGTCCCCCTGCAATTATTTTCATACATACTATCCTTTCTTAGCCCCAACCGCCAATGACTTCCCGCCATACACCGCCACTTTTAACATACATGGCCTTGCTCTCGCGCCATATGCCGCCGCTTTTGACATAGGCCGCCGCCGTGCGCCATATACCGCCGCTTTTGATGAACGCAGGTTTCGGAACGTTTGAATATGTCACGGTGATATAGCCTGTGGTGCCGGACCTGATCGTAATCGCGTTACCCGTTCCACTCGCGCGCCTTACCATAAAGGTCAGCGTCACGCCGTTTAGGTGCAGAAGCCCATCGTGCACGCCGCTCAAAGTCACAGTCTGCGTGTGAACGGCGTTGTTGAGCGCCAGCGTTCCGGTGGTCATGACAGTGCCATATCCAGATATCGATATCTCCAGATAGCAATTGCTTGCCCAGGTCATGATGCCTTCAAGCGTAAGCGTAGCGCCTATGACATGGGCAAGCCGTATGTCATCACCAAGGGCGTGTGCATTGAATATAGACCCTGGAGAAAAATTGGTGGTAGGATTGAAATTTGATAGGGCAACATTGAACGAAGGCATTTATATCACCTACCATTTCAAGTAAATATCATGCTCCGAACCTCCTGAGGGATCGCCATTACCATCTGTGATATTTGAAGTATCATAGCATTGTACACAATGAGCTTTGCTTCCAGGTCTTTGCCAAGCCGCTGCATGGGGCCGGAAAGGGTTTGCTTGCCTTGGGCAATGGGCTGCATGCATTCGGCACCAAAATCCGCCTGCATTTCCTTCACCCAATAATCCGCGCTCCATCGGTCATACCCGCACCATGGCAGATAGATATCAAGCGTATCCCGGATTTCATTGAACCAGGCCGTAACATAATGATGGTCCACTTTGTTTCCCGGTGTGGTGCGAATAAAGCCCCGCTCAACCCACTTGTCATACGGCACCTTATCTTCCTTGGTACGTTCCTCCACAAGGTCTTCCGGCATCCAGTACATTTGCATCACGTATATTTTAGGGTCGTTAGGCCGCATGCAAATGAACTTGGCGGCTGTAAGGTCTGTGGTTTGGGAAAGGTCAGCGCCGCCAATGCCATAATCAAATTTCATTTCCTTGGGGTCAAAGGTTTCCGGGTTATAAAGCTGATCGTAAGATAACCAGGATTCCGTGCTGGTTTCGCGGCGGTTAAAGTCCTTGCAAAGAAGGTTCTTTACTTCATTGGGCTTGTTCTTGGCCTTGTTGACCTTGGCCCGGAATTTCTCAATATCCTTGATGGTTCCAAGTCCGGGATTGGGCTTTTTCCAACAGGATTCATCCCGCCAATCGTCGCCCTTGTCCAGTTCGTAGATGATAGCCAGGGTGTGCGGATCGTCAAATTGCCCGTCCAGCACCTTGCAATCATACTCATAGGCATCATCGAAAACAGATTCCCGCACCGTGCCCATGGTGGTGAATACCCAAAGCATGGGCTGTAACCGGGCTGTCATACTGTCAACAATAACGTCTATCAGGTTTTTATCCTTGATGGCGTGCAGTTCATCCACCATGCCGCAACTTGTATTCAGGCCGTCCAGTGTATCGCTTTCGCTGGCAAGCGGCTTGAAAACAGCAAACGCCTTGTCAAAGAGAATTTCTCCAACAAGGCGGCGGATAAGCTTGCGCAATATGGGATTTTTTTGCGCCATGCGCTTGGCTTCCAGCCAAATGATTTTTGCCTGATCCTTTTTTGTTGCAAGGCTGTAAACCTCTGCGCCTCCCTCGCCGTCAGAGGTCATCATATACAGGCCAATACCAGCGGCCAGCGTAGACTTGCCATTTTTTCGGCCAACAAACAAATCGACGCGCGTGTATTTTCGGATGCGCGTTGTCTGATGGACAAAACCAAAAGCAGCCGCAACGGCTGCCTTTTGCCATAGCTCCAGAATGACAGGCTTCCCGGCCCATTTACCTTTGGAGTGAGTACAAAAAGTTTCGATGTACTCAATGGGGTAATTGGCCCGGCCAGCATCATACACCCATGGAAATACAGGGGTTACTATGTCCTTCGCAAGCTTGGCGTAAAGCTGCCGGATGCGCTCCGGCACAACTTCGCGCCCGCTTTCGATTTCGTGCCAGTATTCAAGGACATATTTCCGCTTGGCAAGCGGAATGGATTTATTCGCCGCCGCTGCTTGCTTGCGGGCTGCCATTTGCGCCGCCAAAGAACCTTTCATAGGTGGGGTCTACCGGGTCGGCGGGCTTCTTGGGTATCAACTCGAAAAGGCGCTGCATGGTGGTCTGGTAATTCTTTGCCATACTGATATGCAGCCGGGCCATAGGGCGTTCCCGTTCATAGGGATCGGTCTTTTCAGACTGTGTAAACATCTCCGTATGGCCGTAATTTGTAAGGTCTTCCTCGTAATCTTCCAAGGTAATGCGCATAAAAGCGGCCCGTTTTATAAGCCCATCGGCAGCGGTGAGAAGGTCTTCCGGAACGTCCTGCATAACCTTCTTTAAATTTTTGATTTCTTTATTAATCCGGCTTTTTTGGGCCTTTACATAATCATCTGTTTTCATAACCTTCCACCTCCTTTGGGGTAGGGGGGCATACGCCTGCCTGTGCGTTACTTGGTTCTATGCTCTCCGCTCTCCTTTAGGCACCCCCAGGGGGTTTTGATAGGGGGGCTATACGCTTGCCTGTCGGGATAACATTGCCGTCATCGTCAAAGGAAATATCCTCGCGGATTGGTATGCCGTCCTTGGTCTTGGTTTTTTCGTGACAACTCCAGCAGCACAATTGCAGGTTGTCCCAACCTAATGCAATTTCAGGATCGTTTAGCCCGGAAGAATGGTGCCATGTTGGGGGCCATGCCAAGTTGCCCCATAAACTGTTTGACAGTGGATGAAAAGGCATCAATGGATAGGGGGCTGTTTCCCTGCAAGGGCATATCCGCCCTGGTTTCCTTTAGCTTGCGAAGTTCGCTTGCCATGCGCTGGCGCTCCGCTTCCTGCTCCATGGCGTATTGTTCCGCTTCATCTGCCCGCTGCCGGGCTTCGTTGGCTTGAGCCTTTAGATGCTCATAGTCGGGCGGGGAAACCTCAACCGTCACCGTGGCAGGTTCCGGCTGGGTTTCCATGGCTGCCTTTAGCTGGGATTCCAACAGGTTAGCGCGCTCGTTCTCTTTATAGTAAGCGTCGCTGTACTGCTGGGCCAAATCGCTTTGATGGGCTGCATTCCGTTCCGCTGATTCTTTAGCCAATAGCTGTTGTTTGAATGCCGCATTTGCAGATGCAGCGGCCTTTTCAGCGTCTTCCTTATCCTTGATAAGCTGCTGTATCTGCCGGGTGCTCTTTTCGTCAATGCTGTTTTCCTGGGCAAATTGCTCCCGTTCGCTCTCCGGCACGTCCAGCAGGGCCAGGGCCTTGGTGTAGGGGAGATTCACAAGGCCGGGTGTCTTGGGAATCTCGCGGGCAATGCGCATGAAGTTGTTGGCTGTGGATTGCGAGAAGTTCACCTTTTCCCGCAACCAGTTCAGGAATTTCCCATGCTCTAGGCGGCCCTTTACGTCCATCAGCATTTTGCCAATGATGATGATGTTTTCCGTAATCATCCCGGCCCGTGCCTTGATTTCCATTTCGATTTGCTCAATGGGCATCATGGCTATTGTGCTGTCGGGCTGCGTTGCTGGGGTGGGAGCCTCCTGTTCAAGCGCAAGCGTAAACTTTTCCGGCATGCCTTCCTTCCTTTCTGCGCATAGGTTCCATGCGTCAATAGCTGATTGTCTATTTTGTTTGGCTGATCCCTTATCAGCCATGTTCCTTCCCTCATTGTGAGCATTGCATGCTGTGCATCGTGCTTGATAGAAATGCTTGGGATTTGCATATGGAACAACTTCTGCTTCTCCACCGCAAAACGGGCATGGCTGCAATTTGGTTTCCATGATGATATCCCCCTTTTAATGGTGCTGGGGGCGGGGCTTGAACCCGCCAGAATGGGTTCTGCAGCCCATCCGTGCTACCTGCCCCAACATGCGCCGGGCGCGGCCCGGCTATTAAAATGGTATGTTAGGCGATAACCACGGCGGGGATATCGGAAAGGACGTCTTCCAGATACGCACCAATCCGCTTGACGGCTTCATTCTTCCATGCGCCGCCGTCCGCCTCAAACAGGGCTGCTTCCGCACCGCTGGGACCCTTGCGGATGCGCAGTACAAACGGGCTCCCCGGCTGTGGCACTTCCTCAAAAGTGCGGTAGGGGTAAAGGGTGAAAGGGTTTTTGACAATAGCTTCCTTCACCGTGGAAACGCCATCCTTGAGGGTAACGCGCTGGCTCATGCCGTCATCAGCCGTTTGCGCTTCGTTCTCCATGCGGATGTTGCCCACAAGCTGCGCGACAACGGCATAGTCGCCGGCTTTCGCATCGCCGCCCCAGGCAATCTCGTTGAAGTCCTCCGCTGTGGGCTGGAAGCGGGTTTGCAGGTGGATCATAAAGTCCTCCTGGGGCATGTAGCGGTCAAAGTTGATTTGCGGGGGGATGATCTTGCACGCCGCTACACAGTCCCTTTCGTTTGTGCGGCCATAGCCGGGCGTGGTAACAACCACTTCCGTAGGGCTTTTCACATGAACGAACAGTTGGCCAAACCGGGTAAAGAGCTTGTCAACGTCCGTATGCAGCCATTTTTCAAGGCCGGTCAGCGTGAAGGTAATGAAGTTTTCGGGCGTGGGGAGCTCGTAGGGGGTGATTTCCTCAAGGCCCCCTTCACTGGTGTTGACGAAAATCCGGTCACCGATTTTTACGGCCTTGAAGTCCCTGTTGCGCGTGCCAAGCGTATACAGAAAGTTCATGCCGTCGCTGGAATCGGGAATTTCTTGTTGGGTTTTCACCTCAAGAGCTTCGAGCTCAAGTTCCTTCATTTCTTCCATAAAAAAATGCTCCTTTCGTTGTAATCGGTTATCCCGATCTGCGCCCGCCGATGACAAGCGGGGTCACGTTTCCGGGCTGGACATCATCCACGTCCATCTGGCCGGGTATCTGGTCGCCATTGATTGCGCCCGTTTGCAGCGCGGAAACCTCTCCGGCATCATTGCGGGTAATCACCATGCTTTGGGTCACGGCAACGGGCGGGGCCAAGGTGGGTTTGCAAAGCAGGTTGAATTCAGCGGATGCCCGGTCTTTGCTGGGCTTGATGGTCAGTTCCAGCGTAACTTTGCGGGCCTTGGTGGCGTCGGTGTTGGGGTCGATGATGTTTTTCAGGCAGGTTTTCAGCGCGGCGTTGAACCGCTCCGTAACCGCGCCGCCCATCATGTCATCCAGGCTTTTTATTTCCTTCATTGGTTCTTCTCCTTTCGGGGCGGTTGTGTTGTGCAGGAACATAATAAATGGCTATACCTAGCCGCCAGTGGCGCACACGGCAGGGCGCATGAAGTTTAACATCCGGGGCCTTGGAATATAGTGTGGGAATTGCCAGAGTTGCGTATATATAGAGCGGGGCGAGGCCCACAGGAAGGGCTTTGGCGGCACATGATAGAGCCTGGAAGGAAGGTATGTCATATAAAAAAGCATCTGTGCTCCTTTTCTCCTTTCTTTCGTAATGGCCATATCATCAGGGGCTACTACACTGTCTTTTTCTGCCCTAAGAGCTTGTCTCTCATAATTGCATTTTCTCTCTTTATGCCATATAATGTTGAAAATAATGGTACGAGAGAATAATCTGGATTGAAGGTGATCCCTTGTGAGCGATACTCTTTTGGCAGTAATAATTGGCGGTGGTATTGGTATTCTTCCAAGTCTTGTGTTGGTATTTGTTGAACGGTGGAAACAACATTCGCAACAGAAGTTTGAATGGCGGATAAAGCAACTTGAACTTTATGACATCCCAAGGCGTACTGCCATAAAGAGGTATATGGAATGCCTTGGGGCTTTGATGGCCACTGGCTATAGACAGGGTGCGTTACAGGAATACTTTTCTGCATATGAGGAAGCTTCTCTCTATGTATCAAAGGGAACCAGAGAACTTATGCTGGAAACGAATGGCCTTGTAAATGATACTTGGGTTATGACTACTCCAGGTGTGAGGAGTGAGCCATTTACAATGAACCCCCAAATTGAGAAGCTTAATGATGCTCTTTACGGCGAAATGGTGTTAATTCATGATTATGAAAAGAACCCATCCCACCGCCGCACAAAAGAAAACCGTAAAAAGGATGCTAGTGGGGATAAGCTGTAATATACTTGGCTCATCACCATCCCAATATTCTCTATAATTGATGCAGTGCAGTACCCAATTGTAGATAATCCCCAACCCCCCTGAAATAATCATAGTGACCACACACCAAAAAGCTTCTTCTTCTGTGACCATGATGTTTGCCTCCCGTTTTTTGGAAATTATTCGCGAAAGTCTTGTCCACTATCACGGGATCACCAACCCTTCCCGCTTGCGTGCTTCCCACGGTTTCCCAAGGTGATATAGCCTATCATGTAAAGCATGTGCATTAAAACTTTATGTCGCTGATAGGAAAGGAAAAGGACTGCTTGTGTTGGTGCCATGTGTTTTGCCTGCGTGCGTGTCATATTTTATACGCCTCCTTGGCTTATCTGATCCCAAGCTCCACAGCGGGCCGTGAAAGTACCTTTGCGGCTTCCATGACCGGGCGCATGGCTGCCACAAACTCCGCTTTGGTGCCCTCCCGAAAAAGGAGCGTCATTTCCCCGGTCTTTCGGTCAATGGTGGCCCCGGTGGGAATTTTCCACGTTTTGCGCTCTTGGGTTGCATCTGCCATCTTCGGGGCCTCCTTTCTTGTCACGGCTTTCTTAGCAGGTATTGTTCTGACTTGAAATATGGAGCTTCTTGAACGCCTTCTCTAAAGGCCGAATTGTCAATGCGTACTTCAAAACTTCTAATATCGGTCAGTTCTTTGTCATTGACATACACCCGAAAGAATGGGGGCTTGTCATCGTAGAAAATGGAGATTGCGGGTACATCCTGGCTCATAATCCTTCATCCTTCTTGCGGTGTGTATTTGCGGTTTTGAAAGTCGGGCGGTTTGGTGTGTCAATTTTCAGCCTGTTTTGAAAAGAGATTTCTCATTTCCATGTCAGGAAAAAAGACCTCTTGCGCCTTGCAAGCTTCGGGCCATGTAAAGGGGGTTTTCCCGGTAAGTTTGTTGCTTAATGCCTTCGCTGATATTCCAAGCGATTCGGCAATAGCTTTCTTCTTGATCCCTCTCTTGACTATCTCAACTTCCAACGTTGGGTATTTTTGCATCATCCACACCTCCAAAAATTCCATAAACGGAATTTCACGACAAGAATAACACCATTGATGGAATATGTCAATGGATATTTGAAAAATAAATTCCACAAAAGGAATTTTTGTTCTTGACCTTCGTTTGTTTTAATGGTAAAATCTGTTCATGCAAAGGGGGCGCTTGTATGGGACTTGATAAAATAAATGTAATAAGAAAGCAAAAAGGGCTTAGCGTCGACGATTTATGCGAGTTGTCTGGCGTCCCCAAAAGCACACTTAGCAAAATAACAGCAGGAATAACAAGGAATCCAAGCCTTGATACAATTACCGCTATTGCAAACGCACTTGGTTGCACGATAGATGATTTTCGCGATGATTCGATTTCTCAAGATGCAAGTTATTCTTGGGGCATACCGATCCTTGCGGCATATCAAAAGGCGGATGAAAGCACCCAAAGGGCAGCGTGTGCAGTTTTAAGAATCGGGCATATAAAGGCTCCATTATATGATGCGGGAGATATTGAAACGCTGGCCGCCCATTCTGATGGAATCCCCTCGAATGAAGTCCAGGGGGAAGTGGAAAAGGTACTAAAGAAGCTCGAAAGGAAAAAATGATCTTTGGATCGCCGGTATCCTTATGGATCGTTATGAAAAGCAGGTTGTCAATATGGCAGCCGTTGGGGTGGACATAGACGAACAGGCATTGTCTGGAACAAGGCTGGCCGGGCTGTATATAAGCAAAAAGGGGAGTAAGCCAACCATATGCATCAATCCGGCGCTTTCTGGCAGGGAAAAGGTGTGTGTAATGGCCGAAGAAATGGGGCACCATTACCGGACATGTGGGAATATCATTTCCCTTGCAAGTGCCAAGGACCGTAAGCAGGAGCGTGCCGGGAGGGCTTGGGCCTTTACACAAGTGCTCCCTTTGGAGGAAATAGCACAGGCTTGGCTTAATGGCATTGATACATTATGGGATTTGGCCGATCATTTTGAGGTGACGGAACAGTTTTTAATGGATGCGATTGACTATTACCATCAGCGGTACGGAGAAATCAAGGAATTGCCGGACGGCATAATAGTGCAATTCGATCCCCATTTTGACGTTTTCAAAGCCTATGAATGAATCGGCTATAGGCCGTTCAAAAGATGAAAGGTGGTCTCCCCATGCAGGTGCAGGTAAACGTCCAAAACCAGGCAGGTGTAACATGTCCCAGGTGTGGAAGCAGAAACGTCAACTTCCAAGCGGTAGGAATCACCAAGACAAAACATCATGGAATCATCTATTGGCTTTTCTTTGGCTGGCTGATTGATCTTCTGCTTTGGATATTTCTGTTTGTTCCGCGTCTGCTTGTTGCAATTTTTGGTCATAAGAAGGTAAAGACAAAGGTTAAGAGCTTTGCCGTCTGCCAAAACTGCGGGAATCAGTGGAAGGCATAAATAAATGCCCGCTCCTGATCTGATCCATCGGGAACGGGCGCGCTTCCCCGCGCTCACTCAAAAGCCGGGCTTTGCCATACCATTATATGGGATAGCGGTCCGAAAAGCAAGGATGTGTATGCAAAATGAAGGCCGCTACTTATTGCCGTGTGTCCACAGAGGAACAGGCCCAGGAGGGCTTTTCTATCCCCTCGCAGGGAAAAATCAATGATGCCTATTGCGTAGTAAAGGGCTATGATGAAATTGTCCGATATGTGGATGAAGGGTTTTCCGCAAAGAATTTGAAAAGACCGGAAGTGCAGCGCCTAATAGCTGACTGCCAAACGGCTGGCTTTGAGGCGGTAGTGGTTTGGCGTCTGGACCGACTTTCACGTTCCCTTCGGGACACATTGGAACTATATGAGGACATTTTCAGGGCAAACGGTATTGCTCTCATTTCCGTGAGCGAAAACATTGATACATCCACCCCGGCAGGCCGTTTAATGCTGAATATTCTGGCTTCATTCGCACAAAATGAGCGTGAAGTTACGGAAGAACGGGTGCGTATGGTATCGGTGGAATTGGCAAAGGAATGCCGCCACCTGGGCGGCCTGCCCCCTTTTGGGTATCGTATTGAGGATAAGCAGTATTATATTGATCCGCTGCAAGCATCGGCGGTAAGGGCTATCTTTGAAATGTACACCGATGGGATAGGGTATAATGCCATCCTTCGCTATTTGAATGATAACGGTTTTCGGACGGCGCGGGGGAATGCTTTTCATAAACCATCCCTTTATGAATTGCTTGGCAATGAAAAGTATGTCGGCACCTATATTTATAACCGTACCGTTTCCGCAACGAAGCAGGGGAGGCGTAACAACCATGCAAGTAAGCCGGATGGGGAAATAGTTCGTATCCCTGACGGTATCCCGGCCATCATTGACGAAGTAACATGGCGGCGGGCCTGTGAACGCCGGTTAAACAACAAGCGTCACACAGCCGCATACAAAGCCAGGCAGGTCTATTTGCTGTCAGGCGTTTGCGTATGCGGCGTATGCGGCGCGCCGATCAATGGCGCATCGATGGGGAAGGACCGCAACGGGACCATACAACGGTATTACCACTGCAAGCATAAGGATGTAAAGCGGATACGAAAAGAAAAGCTTGAGGCATTTGTGCTTAAATTTTTGCAACTTATTGCACAGGATGAAACAATGGTAGCCCAGGCCGTGGAAGCGGCTAACTCATTGACCGATGATTCGGAAGGCATACAAAATGCGGAATGCGAAGAAATACGGCTCCAAATCGTCGATGTCGAAAAGAAGATAAACAATATTTCTGATTTTATTGCAGAAAACGGCATAAGTGCGCCTGTTTCTTTCATGGATACTGTGAAGCAGCTTGAAAAGAAAAAGGACGCCCTGCAAACGGCCCTGGAAGCCTCGCAGAGGCGTTTCCATCGGGTGAGTGCTCAAGATATCATAGAGCGGCTACAGGCTGTTGTGGGCATAGAAAACAGCCCCCCGGAACAGCAAAAGATTGCTGTCCAAAGGGCCGTTCCCCGCCTTGTCCTTTACGATGACAGATTCTGCATCGGCGTGGACAATGCATTGTATGGTGGAGGTGAGGGGAGTTGAACCCCTGTCCGAAAGCTCGCTGACAGGATTTTCTCCGAGCGCATCCCGGGATTTAAGATTCCCCCTGCCGTACGCCCCCGGGCGGGCTTACGGTTTCGGTAGCTTCATCAATGCCGGCCTCGTCACAAAGCTTGAACGGACCCGTGCCCCGCGATCATGACGCCGGGCTCCGCACTCGCGGGAGATGCGGTCCGACGTCGCGGCATTAGGCCGCGAAAGCTAGTTGATTGTTGTCAGTTATTATTTTTCCCCGTTTTAACGTGGCCAGGGTCCACGGCTCGCTTATCCTGCCTTCGACAACCCCCGTCGAAACCGGAACACCCCCATATAAAGATAAGTGAAGACTTCACACCCGCGGGCGTGGCCATAGCGTTTTCCCAGGATTACTCATTCCTGCCGCTTACGCGAAGGGCCCGCCGGATGTCGCGCTGCGCATCGCGTTCCGCAGCGTCATCGCGCTTGTCATGCAGCTGTTTGCCCTTGCACAGGCCAAGCTCCAGCTTCATGCGGCCGTCCTTCAAGTAGATTTGAAGGGGGACAAGGGCATACCCCTGCCGCTGTACCTGGCCGGCCAGTTTGCGGATCTCGCTCTTGTGCATCAGCAGCTTTTTGGGGCGAAGCGGATCATGGTTGAAGATGCTGCCCTGTTCGTAGGGGCTGATGTGCATCCCTTCCACAAAGATTTCCCCGCCCCTGGCCATGGCATAGCTCTCCTTGAGGTTCACCCTGCCCTGGCGGATGCTTTTGACCTCGGTGCCCTGAAGGCACAGGCCGCACTCAAAGGTTTCCTCCACGAAAAAATCATGGTAGGCCTTTCTATTTTGGGCCACGGGCTTGATGCCCTTTGTACGCGGCATGCAAACCCCTCCTTCGTATCCGCCGGCGGAATTGTATTATACCATGGCGGCGTGATGTTTGCAATGAGCCGGTTTTTTGATTATAATGGAACACGCAGAAAGGGGAGGGTGGCTGATGCAGGAGATCAGGCCTTTGGCGCTTAAAGCGAGGGAAGCTGCCATTGCGCTGGCTGCGTCCTCGGTGGAGGAGAGGAACCGCGCCCTTGAACGGATGGCGGAGGCGCTTTCAATCCATGGCTCAAGAATCCAGGAGGCCAATGAGGAAGACCTGCGCCTGGCGGAAGCGGAGGGCATTGCCGCGCCGCTTAGAAAGCGCCTGCTGTTTGACGCAAAAAAGCGGACGGCGGTCCAGGCCGGATTGCTGGCGCTTAAGGATCTTCCCGACCCGTTGCACCATACCCAGCTGGCCCGCGAATTGATGCCGGGCCTTACGCTCTACCGCGTTTCCTGCCCCATCGGCGTGGTGGGCGTGATCTTTGAAAGCCGGCCCGACGCGCTGGTGCAAATCGCTTCCCTGTGCCTGAAAAGCGGGAATGCCGTGCTGCTTAAAGGCGGGCGTGAGGCGGAGCACACCAACCGGGCGCTGATGGACGCGCTTTCCGAGGCGGCCGGGGAGGCCGGCATGCCGGAAGGCTGGGCATCGCTGCTTACCAGCCGGGAGGAAGTTCGGGATATGCTGAAAATGGATGATCTCATCGATTTGATCATCCCCCGGGGCAGCAATGCGTTCGTACGCTACATCATGGACAACAGCCGCATTCCCGTGCTGGGCCATGCGGATGGTATCTGCCATGTGTATGTGGACGCTTCGGCGGATGTTGATATGGCGGTCAGGATCACGGTGGACGCCAAGACGCAGTACGTGGCGGTGTGCAACGCGGCGGAAACGCTGCTGGTTCACAAGGATATCGCGGGAAAATTCCTGCCCGCGGCGGCAAAGGCGCTTCAGGAAAAGCACGTCCTTTTGCGCGGCTGTGAACGGACAAGGGCCGTTATCGATTGTGAGCCCGCCACGGAAGAGGACTGGCGGACGGAATATCTGGACTATATCCTATCCATCCGCGTGGTGGATTCGGCGGAAGAGGCCATCCGGCACATCAACACCTACGGCTCCGGGCATACGGATACCATCGTGGCGGAGGATGAACGGGCTGTGCGCATGTTCCTGATGCTGGTGGATAGCGCGGGGGTCTACCATAACTGCTCCACCAGGTTCGCCGACGGCTTTGTGTACGGCTTCGGCGCGGAAGTGGGCATTGCCACCGGCAAGCTGCATGCCAGGGGCCCTATGGGGCTTGAGGGGCTTTGTTCCTATAAGTACATGCTGCTGGGCAGCGGCCAGACCATGGCCGATGTGCAGGCCGGGAAAACAGCCCTCCGCCACAGGGACCTTAAGGAGGAGGCGCCGTATCAAAAGTTGTAGATTCATGGCGTATGCCGCATGATTCCTCTAAAACCGTTACAAAATGAGACATGTTTCGGACGCAAATTCATGCAAAAATACGGTGTTGCATTTTGCATAAGACAAGACTAAACTGTATGATGGCCTTTTATTCAGGCACTCTTTGACAAGGCGGGCGAAAGATATGCTTTCATATCATTATTTGTTGGATATTGCGCTGATATTGCTGTGCACGAAGCTGCTGGGATTGTTTACCAGACGGATGCATATGCCGCAGGTGGTTGGTGCGCTGCTGGCCGGCGTCATCCTTGGACCGGCCGCGCTGAACGCGCTGCATGAAACGGATTTCATCAAGCAAGTGGCCGAGCTGGGCGTAATCATTCTGATGTTCAACGCCGGCTTGGAAACAAACATAACGGAGCTGAAAAAGGCCGGGAAGGCCTCCTTCATCATCGCACTTATCGGCGTGCTGGTGCCTCTTGCGGGCGGTTTCGGGATCGCCTTCCTTTTTAACAAAGGAGATCTTGTGCAGGGGAACGCCAGCGTTTTCCTGCAAAATATTTTCATCGGCGTGATCCTGACGGCTACCTCTGTGAGCATCACGGTGGAGACCCTCAAGGAGCTGGGCAAACTGGACACCAGGGCGGGCAGCGCCATCCTGGGCGCGGCGCTCATCGACGATGTGCTGGGCATTATCGCCCTGACCGTCATCTCCAGCTTCGCGGACGCAAGCGTGAACATCTTCGTGGTGCTGCTTAAGATCCTGCTGTTCTTCGTGTTTGTGGCAGTGGCGGGCTTTCTGTTCTACAAGGGCTTTACCTACGTTATCCAAAGGAACAACCGTGACCTGCGGCGGTACGTGATCGTCGGCTTTGTGTTCTGCCTGCTGCTGGCCTATAGCGCTGAACGGTTTTTCGGCGTGGCAGATATCACCGGTGCATATTTTGCAGGGCTGATCATCTGCAATACCCAGCGCTCCAAATATTTGGCCTCACGCTTTGAAACGCTGTCGTATATCCTGCTGTCACCCATTTTCTTCGCCAGCATCGGCCTTGCGGTGGAATTGCCGCATATGACGGCTGCGATCATCCTGTTTTCGGCCCTGTTGCTGCTGGTGGCCATCATCACCAAGATCATCGGCTGCGGGGTGGGCGCCAGGCTTTGCGGCTATTCCAAAGACGAGTCCACGCAGATCGGCGTGGGGATGATCTCCCGCGGCGAGGTTGCCCTGATCGTGGCCAACAAGGGCAACGCAATGGGGTTGATGAGCAGCGTCTTTTTCGGCCCTGTGATCATCGTGGTCATCGTAACCACCATCATTACCCCGATTTTGCTGAAGATCGTTTTCAACAGGCAGAAGAACGAAGGCAAGGCGGACATAAAGGATACCGCCTTGGTGGAAGCCTTCGACGAGAGCGAACAGCTTGAGATGCAGGAGCAGCAGATGATCAATAATGCCGAGGGGATGAAGCGGAAGGGCGGACAGAAGTAATCCCTCTCCTTTTATTGAAAAGCAGCGCCGCCCGGAAGGAGGAAGCTCCATCCAGGCGGCTTTTCTATTCTCTTTCTTTCACCGGCGGTATAAAAATGCCTGCCGCGGACAAAGGGAGCAGCTGCCTGCAGAGGCTGCGAGGCAACAAGGCAACAGCATAAGCCGCTATTTCTTATACGTATATCTGGCGATCAGCCTGGGCATATCGACATACATGCCATAGGCGTCGGCAAAGATCTGATATTTCTGCCCCTCCACCCAGGTGGTCTTGGTGGAGTTCTCCAGCATCACGTTTTGCGGGCTTTCCTCCGTGCCGGCGTTCAGGATGGCAAGCTGCGGCTTGTTGCTGATGATCTGCGTGATAACGCCTGTCATAACGTATATCTGCGTACTTTTCACCCGAAGGGCATTGTTGGTCAAAAGATCGGCGTAGTTGGCCTTGCCTTGGGCGTTGGAGCTGTCCAGGCCCCACGCCACTTTGGTGTATTCGTCGGCCGGGGGCACATAGTAGATATTGAAGCTCAGCACGGAGGGCTGGCGCCCCGGCATGGAGGCCTGGATGGTAACCAGATTGTTGCCGATCTGGCTGAACACCGCATAGAAGGAAAAGGTGCCATCCACTGCGATGTTGGTGATATCCAGGTCCGTGTTGGGCGTCAGTACCTCGATATCGGCACCGGGAATGGTGGTGGCGGTGATCTTCATGCTTTTTTTGGAACTGTTATAGGTCTGGTCGGAAACCAGGTCCAGGGGCACCTCCTGCTTGGCCCGGAACAGCGTGATCTCCACCACGTTTTCCCTGCAATACTGGCTGCGCACCTTAATGACCACTTTATTTTCGCCAATGGGCTGCACCGTGGCATTGTAGGTCACTTCTCCGCCCTCCTGGTTTACCAGGTCGGAGTAATCGCTGCCGTTGATGGTCACCCTGCTGTCCTCCCGGACACGGAATTTCATGGGATACATGGCGGTGGCCACGTCCACCCGGGTACTGTCGGGGGTGATCAGTTCAATGGGGGAAAGCGGGATCTGGATCTGATAGGTGATGGGGTCCATGGGGGTCAGCTTCCCTGCGCTGGAACGAGTGAAGGGGGTAACGGTCACGTCCATGGCGTCGGAAAGCAGATCCTCGTAGTTGCTGTACCAGATGTAGTCGGGCACCTCCAAAACGGCCTTGCCGCCGGAGATGGTATAGGTATTGCTCAGCTCTTTTACATAGATTTGCGTGCCGTCTTTCCCGGGGATGGTGATGGTGTGGGCGGCCTGGTCATCCACGATGGAGGCCACCACCGAGGTTTTTTCCTCCGGCGTACGCCGGGCCAGCTCCCTTTGCCACAGGGCAATACCCGTCTTGATGGCCAGGAAGGCCACACACAGCAGCAGCAGGGATAGGGCAAAGGTAAAAAGCTTCTGGCGGCGGGTGCGCCGCGGTGCGGCCCGCCGGAATGTGTAGGGCTTGGGCTGGGAAGCCTCCCGGGCCGGCGCCTCCTCCCAGAGGGGCTCATAGGCGCTGGAATCATTGAAGCCGTCATACACGGGCTGCGAACCGGCTCTGCCGGAGGGCGGCACCCACTGGCTGGTGGCCTGGGTCCCGGGGAAAAACCCCTCCTCGTTCCGCTCCTCTTCCTCCTGGCGCGTAAAGCGTGCGGTATAGGCACGCTTGGCGCCTTCCTCTACCTCTCCCTCCTCCACAAGCTCGGGGGGGATGGGGCGCAGGGCGGTTTCGGGATCGTCCTTCAGGCGAAAGACCGTGGCCCTGGTGGTGTTGGTGCGCACCGTCATGCTGGAAGGCGCCATGCCCCGGCGGCTTGCTTCCTCCCGGAGCTTGCGCTGCTGCTTTTCGCCCCGGAACTTTCTGGCCTTCAGCTCCACCATTTCCCTGGCCAGCGCTTCCCGCTGGTCCGGCAGGGCTTCGGCCTGGCCGTTTTCATCGGCGCGGATGTAGACCTTGGGCGCATCTTCCTTAAGCTCCCGCTGCCAGCCAGGCCCGTCAAGATACTCGGGACGGGCAGGCAAAGGCTCCCCGCACTTGAAGCAGCGGGGAAGGGAGGCGATATTCCATTGTCCGCAATGGGGACATTTCATTGGGAAGTCCTCCTGTCAAGGGGTCAACGTGTTTATTTCGCGCCCGGGCTCCGCGAATCCTTTTTCAGGCAGGGGGCCGGTCTGGATTTTTGGCATGGCGTATGATACAATAAAAGCTCCATAAAGACAACGATGCGGGATGGCAGAAATCATGCAAAAGTTTTCGGGAAAATGCGGGCACCGGCTTACCACGGCGTTGCTTGTGCTGATGGATGGGGTGCTGGCCAACGCTGCCTTTATCCTGGCGCTGCAGCTGCGCTTCGACATGCAGGACGAGGCATGGCTTCACATCCACAAATACTGGAACATCGCCCCTATCCTGACGGTTTTGACCATCGGCAGTTTTTTTGCCGTTCGCCTGTACAAAAGCCTTTGGCGCTATGCCAGCGTGGATGGGCTTTTGCAGATCGCTCTGGGCACCTTGATGGGCTCCGGGGCAACCTACCTGTTTTCCCTGGTAGCTTATACCATCTCCCCGGAACCGAACCTGTTTCTGATGCCCCGCACCGTGTACCTTATCGACTGGCTGGTGCTGTTGCTCCTGGTGGGCGCCTCGCGGCTGGGTATGCGCATGGTGGCCCAATGGGGAAAAACAGGCTGGCCCTTTTCCGGGGGCCGCAAGGGCAGCCGGGTGATGGTGGTGGGTGCGGGCTGGGCTGGGGCCAGCGTGATCAGGGAACTGCAGTCCGGACGTTATGGATCGAGCCGGGCCATCCTGGCAGTGGATGACGATCCCCATAAAAAAGGGACGCGGATCAACAGCGTGCCCGTTTATCTTGGCACGGATAACGTGGAAAAGTATGCCCAGCAGTTTGCGATTGACGAGATCATCATCGCCATCGCCACGCCCAAGGGAAATATGGCACCCCTGATCCGGCGCTGCGCCGCTACCCGCTGCCGGCTGCGGATGGTGTCCGCCCTGAAGGATGTGGATAATGGCCGGGAGGTGCTGAGCAGCGTTCGCGACGTGAACATCGCCGACCTGCTGGGGCGCAGCGAGCAGCATCTTGATATGGCGGAGGCCAAGGCGTGCTTTCAGGACAAATGCGTGCTGGTCACTGGGGGCGGCGGGTCCATAGGCTCGGAGCTGTGCAGGCAGATCATGGGCTTTTCCCCCAAAAAACTGGTGATCTATGATATCAGCGAAAACTACATCTACGATCTGTTCTTCGAGCTGCAGGAGCTTTTCGGCCCGCTGGTCAAGAATACCGTGGAGCTGTGCGTGGGCTCGGTGCAGGACAGGGCCAGGCTGGATGAGGTGTTCGGCCTGTTCTTGCCGGAGATCGTGCTCCATGCGGCAGCCCATAAGCACGTGCCCCTGATGGAGGACTGCCCGGAGCAGGCGGTGAAAAACAACGTGTTCGGCACGCTGAACACGGCGCAGGCCGCCATGGCCCATGGGGTCAGGCGGTTTGTGATGATCTCCACCGACAAGGCGGTGAACCCCACCAACGTGATGGGGGCCACCAAGCGCGCGGCGGAGATGGTGATTGCGTCGCTGCAGACCTTTGGGAGGACGGAGTTTACCGCCGTGCGCTTTGGCAATGTGCTGGGCTCCCACGGCAGCGTGGTGCCGCTGTTTGAAAGGCAGATTCGGGCGGGCGGGCCGGTGACGCTGACACACCCGGACATCATCCGTTACTTTATGACCATTCCGGAGGCGGCCAGCCTTGTTCTGCAGGCGGCCTCCATGGCCCGGGGCGGAGAATTGTTCGTGCTGGATATGGGGGAACCCATGAAAATCAGGGACCTGGCCCAGCGCATGATTGAGCTGTATGCCGATCCCAACGGCCCGCCGGTGGAAATACGGTATGTGGGCTTGCGCCCAGGCGAAAAGCTGTACGAGGAGCTTTTACGGGACGACGAAAACGTGACCCGCACCGGAAAGGAAAAGATCTTCATCGCCAAGCCCGAGGAGTTTTCCTGGCCGGCGGTAAAAGCCATGCTGGACAAGCTGCAGGCCTGCCTGGATATGCGGGGGGACATGCGGGCCTGCCTGCATGGGGTGATCCCTTCCTACCTGGAGCCCGACCAGGTGAACGGCCCGGCGCAGGAGCGCATACGGCAGGGGGAGGAAACGGGGACGGCGGTATCGGCATAGCCGCTGTATCAAGCCATTTCGTAATCCGCGCTGACGGAGCTTTCCCGGACGGCATGCATATGCGCCTGCACAGGCAGGTGTACGGGATGGGTGCGGTAGCGTTCCAGGGAGGCCATGGTATCAAACACGGTGTTCAGGCAGATATCGCAGGAACGGCCGCTGTGGACGCTGTCGATACCCACTTCCACGGAGAGCAGCCCCTCGATTTTGCCCTCCAGGGATTTCAGTTTGGCGACAGCCTCCGCAATGACCTCCGGGGATTTGTCCTTGAGCGTAAACAGTACGATATGCCTAACCATTCAACCCACTCCTTATCATCGTCCATAAAGTTTTTGGAGGGGTCCGGGGAGGGCTTTTTTGCAAGAAAGCCCTCCCCGGCCGTTATCCTCCCGTTCCGCGCATTGACCGCGGCGGATTTCTCCATTATAATGCAAATCGGGCAGCATGGCAACAAAATGGAAACGGGGAGAAAAGCATGGCATACGCGGAAACGGCACAGAGGGCGGTGGAGGAACTGCTCTTTTTTTCCGGGGAGACGGGGCTGGTGGATCCGGAGGATATAGCCTTTGCGAGGAACCTTCTTTTGGATGCGATGGGCCTTGATGCCCCGGGGGAGGCTGTGGAGCCTTTTCCCCTGCCGGAAACCGCCGCGCCGTTTATCGAAAAGCTGTTGAACGCAGCCGTGGGGATGGGACGCCTTGAGGATACGGCCACCCAGCGGGAGCTGTTTGCCGCCAGGCTCATGGGCTGCGTCACGCCTGCGCCGGCGGCTGTCCGGCGGGAATTTCAAAGCCGGTACGATATGGAAGGCCCGGCTGCGGCCACGGACTGGTTTTATAAGCTCTGCCGGGACTGCGATTATATCCGGGTGGATCAAATCAAAAAGAATATACGGTATTTTGCGAAAACCGGATGCGGTGAATTGGAGATCACCATCAACCTTTCCAAACCGGAGAAGGATCCCAAGGAGATCGCGAAGCTCAAGAATGCGCCGCAAAGCGGCTATCCCAAGTGCATGCTGTGCGTGGAGAACCCGGGCTATGCGGGGCGGCTGAACTATCCCGCAAGACAGAACCACCGGCTCGTTCCGCTTAATCTTGCGGGGGACAGGTGGTATTTCCAGTATTCGCCCTATCTGTATTATCCGGAGCACTGTATTGTGCTCAATGGCAGACATGTGCCCATGGCCATCACCAGAAAATCCTTCGAGCGGCTGTTCTGCTTTGCGGATCAGTTCCCTCATTACTTCATCGGCTCCAACGCGGACCTGCCCATCGTGGGCGGCTCCATACTGAACCATGACCACTTCCAGGGCGGCCGGTATGTGTTCCCCATGGACAGGGCGGGGGACAGGCTGCGGCTTGCGGCGCCCGTGAAAGGCGTCCGCGCCGCGGTTATCGACTGGCCCATGTCCGCTTTGGCCCTTGAGGGGAAGGACGGGCAGGCGCTTGCCGGGCTGGCATTTGATATTCTGCAGGCCTGGCGCGGCTACAGCGATCCCGGGCGGGAGATCCTGCATTTTACCACGGAGCCCCACAACACCCTTACCCCCATCCTGCGCAAAACGGACGCGGGCTACCGGCTGGTGCTGGTGCTGCGCAACAACCGCACCACCGCGGAGCACCCTCTGGGGCTGTTCCATCCCCATGCGCCGCTGCACCACATCAAAAAGGAAAATATCGGCCTGATTGAGGTGATGGGGCTTTTCATCCTCCCCGGAAGGCTCAAGGAGGAACTGAAGGCGCTGGAGGGGTATTTGACCGGCGAAAAGCCTCTGGAAACCCCCGGCAAGGACGATCCGTCCCACAAGCATTTCCCCTGGATACTGGAAGTGGCTTCACGTTCAGGCATCTGCCTGGATCAGGAAGAAGCCAGAAAGACGCTGGAAAATGCCGTGGCGGATGTATGCTGCCAGGTGCTTGAGGATGCCGGGGTCTACAAGCGGACGGAGGATGGTCTCGCGGGGTTGCTGGACTTTTTGAAAACGGCAGGGTTTTCTCCTCTTATGAAGCCTTGACGGGGGAAGCGGAACCGGTATAATAAAATGGGAAGATAAATTTGCACTTTGATGCAGCCGGGAGGAAATCATGCCAAAGAAACCCGTATTGATAAAAGCGCCGCTGACCCCGGCCTGCTTCGTGCCGCTGCCGCTGAAGGCTGTAAGGCCCCAGGGCGGGCTGCTCCTTCGCCTGAAGGAAGCCGCCCGGTGGGCGGGGGGAATGGCCTTTACGGATGGCTCTTTGCCGGGCTTTGCCGCCCTGGCCCTTTTGACGGAGGATCCGGCGCTTCTCAAGCAGGCGCAGGCCAGGGTGGAAGCCCTTCTTGCTGCCGGGATAGGGGACGAAGCCATGGATTTGGCGTCCCAGGCATCCCTTCTGCAGGGGCTCATGGACTGGTATGGGGCCACATCGGATGGACGTGTGCTGGAATATGTGCTAAGAAGGCTCAAGGATATCAAGGACCGGGCGGAAACGCTGTTTTCCGTCAGCGAGGCCGCCGCGCTGACGGGGGAGTTTGCCTGCGTGGCTGTGCAGGCGTATGGCTATACCGGCAAGCAGTTCCTGTTGAAGCTGCTTGAAAAACTCCGGGCGCTGGGGTTGGACTGGACGACATTTTTTGTAAGCTTTCCCCTCACCCGGCCCTTTGCGAAACATATTCCGCCGGAGGAGATGGCGCGGGGGCTTGCCGCGCCGGATGAGGCGACGCGGCTATACTACCAAAAGCAGCGGATCATGGCCGATGGCTTGACGCTGGCCAAGGGGCTCAAGGCCCCGGCGGTCTTTTCCCGCTTTTCCGGGGGCGGCAAGGAGAAGGAAGCCGGACAGACGGGGCTTTTGAAGGTGATGCGCTACCATGGCACAGCCCACGGGCTGTTTGCCGCCGAGCCTTCGCTGATGGGCGGCGATCCCGCCTGTGGGATGGATGGCCGGGCGGTGGCGGAAGCCATGTTCTCCCTGGAACAGCTGCTCATCGCCCTGGGGGACGGCGCGTTTTTTGATGCCTTGGAAAAGATCGCCCTGAACATCCTGCCCGCCATGGAGAAAAATGGGCTGATCCGCCCTGTGCAGCGGGTGAACGGGCCCTTTCCCAGCGCAGGCATGCCGGCGGGAGAGATGGGCCCCTTTGTGGACGCCTGGCTCAAGGGCATGGCCGTGTACGCGTCCAGCCTGTGGATGGCTGCGCCGGAGGACGGCTTGGCGCTGATGGGGTATGCGCCTTCGCTGCTGCGCTGGAAAGTGAAGGGTACCCTGCTGACCGCCCGGGTGGAGGGGAGCTATCCCCTGGACGGGGAGGTTTCCGTCACCTTCCGGACCAAAACGCCGGTATCTTTCCCGCTGCAGCTTCGCGTTCCCGCCTGGGCGCAGGGCGCCAGCCTTCAGGTGAACGGCGGGGAGATGCAGGAACTTGCAGCCGGCAGCTTCTTTACGCTGCGCAGGACGTTTGAGGACGGGGACAGGATCGGCCTCCGTCTGCCCATGGCGCCGCGCCTTACCCGCTGGCATCATCAAAGCGTGGCGATGGAATACGGCCCGCTGCTGATGGCGCTTTCGGTGGATGGAGAGCAGCCTTTGTGGCAGCTTGCGCTGGACGATAAGGCGGAAATGCGGGGAGAGCTTGCAAAGGGGCCGGAAGGGGAACGGCTTACGGTATCGGCGGCCTTCCGGCAGGTTCCTGGCTGGACGGAAAAGGATGGCAAGCCCCAAAGCCCACCGGTGAAGCCCGGCACCAAAGGGGAAGCCATGCGCCTTGTGCTGACGCCCTATGGGGAGACCGTGTGCCGCATGGCCCAGTTCCCGCTGGCGCCGGAGGACTGATATGGCTTTTGACCTTCGCCTGGCTCCCATGGCTGGGGTCAGCGACTGGCCCTTTCGGCTGCTGTGCTTTGAGCAGGGCTGCGATGCGGCTTATACCGAAATGGTCAGCGCCATGGGGCTGAAATACACCCCGCCGGACAGCCTTGCCACGGCGCAGCTTTTGGAAACACATCCTGGCGAGGGGCCGGTGTACGTGCAGATCTTCGGCAAGGAGCCGGAGGTGATGGCCTGGGCTGCGGACAGGCTGTCCGGGTCCGGGCGGTACCGGGGCATCGACATCAACATGGGCTGCCCTGCCCCGAAGATCGCCGGGAGCGGCGAGGGCAGCGGGCTGATGCGCAATCCGCTTCTGGCCGGCAGGATCATGGAAGCGGTGGTGAAGGCTTCGCTGCTGCCTGTATCGGTGAAGCTGCGCCTGGGCTGGGACGATGCTTCCAAAAATGTGCTGGAAATTGCGAAAATCGCCCAGGAGGCCGGCGTGTCTGCCATCACCGTCCATGGCCGCACCCGCAGCCAGCAATATGGCGGCAAGGCGGACTGGGGGGCCATCGCGCAGGTGAAACAGGCGCTGCCCATCCCCGTGTATGGCAACGGGGACGTGTTCCAGGCCGGGGATGCCCTTGCCATGGCGGAGCAGACCGGCTGCGACGCGGTGCTCATCGGCCGGGGGGCCATGGGCAACCCGTGGATCTTCGCCCAGGTCAGGGCACTGCAAAGGGGTGAGGCGCCGCTTATCCCCAAAGTGGCGGAGCGTGTGGAAACGGCGCTGCGCCACGCGGCGATGATGGCCGCCTGGAAGGGCGAAAGCGTAGCCGTACGGGAAATGCGCAAGCACGCCGCCTGGTATGCGGCCGGCTTGCGGGGCGCCGCAAAGGCCCGGGTGCTGATCAACGGCGCCCTGACCATGGCGGACCTTGAGGAAGCTTTGCTTGCCCTTGAGCGGGACACGGAGGAAATATCCACATAATGCAGGGTTTCCCATGCTCCGTTCGTTGCATACGGGAGAGGCGGATCAAAAGGTTACATTTTTCTGCCACAAAAGCAAACCGCAAGGAGTTTTCTTGCTCATGACACGTTTCCTGCTTCGTTTTTTTCAAAAAGCCGCCGGGACACTGCTTGCTCTCTGTATGCTGTTTTCCACTGCGTCGGCAGGCGGGCTTGACGGTTTGGCCCCCATGCTCTCGGACTTCCTTCAAAGCGCGGAACAGGGCCGGCCGCTGGACATCACCCTGTCCGCTACGCTCCATCAGCTTGTTCCCTATGGGGAGGACACGCTCAAGGCGCTCAACAGCCTGCTTGCGGGCGTCAAGCTGCAAATCGCCTATCAAAACGCCGGCGGGGCGGAAACCGTGAAAGCGCAGCTTGTGATGGGGGATACGGCGGCCCTGGATTTTACCCAGCGGAATACGGGGGATCAGACCCTTCTGCAAACCTCCCTGCTGCCCGGCACGACTTACGCAAGCGCCGCGGAAACGCCCATGGAGACGCTGTTTAACGAGCAGGCGGAGGCGCCCTCCTGGATCACGGACGTTCCGGACCTTGACGCGCTTTTCCATAAGGTCACGGCAGGGCTTGATAGCCTGCAGGATTTTGCTAAGGAGAAGAAGGTCTCCTATAAGCTTACGTCGGTGGGCACGGCAAAGAAGGCGCTGGTCTACACCGTGCCGGAGGAAAGCGCGCAGCTTGTGAAGGATGTGCTCTCCCAATTGCTGGAAGGACTGCCCTTGGAAAATTTGAGGGGCGCGGCATCCCTCCTTCAGGTGACGGGGGACACGGTGGTCACCCTCTACCAGTCGGCGGAGGGAGAGAACATGGGCCTTTCCGTCAAAGGCGTGATGGCGTATAACGGCGGGTCTTCTAGGAAGGTATCCTTTCTGTGGGGAGCTCTTCCGGACGCCGATAAAGCGGTACACACCCTAAGCCTCAAAGCCCCCGCCGTCAAAGGGAGCGACAGCCTGACCGTGACGGGCAAGTATATCCTTACAAAAAAAGCGGCGCAGAACAGCCTTTCCCTGAGCCTGGACACTAAAAACACCCTGGACAAAAAGACGGACAGAATCGTCTGGGCAGGGGATTTGAGCTGCCTTGTGGCGGAGGATAACCAGCGGCTGGAGGGAGAGGTCAAAAGGACCCATACCGGCGCGGAGGGCGCGGTGGATGTTTATTCCGTAAAGCCCGGCCTGACGGTCGTTCAGGCGGGCGGCACACCTTCCCTGCAAGGCAATGTGCGCATCGCCTTCATGCAGGATAAGCGCCTCCAGTCGGACGCCACCGTCTCCGTGGCTGCCGCCCAGGCCGGTGCGCCCGCCTGGGAAGCATCCTTCCCGGCGGTATCCCTGGACGGCATAGGCCAAGACGCACTGGACGCGCTCCGGGAGAAGGCGCAAAGTGCTTCGGAGAAGGCCGTTTTACAGGCGGTGCTGACCCTGGATCCTAATACGCTGACGCTGATTTCAAGCAATATAACCCAGGAAGATTGGGAAAGAATATACAAGGGCCTGGACTTGGTAACGCAATGACCGGGGAGGGGTAAACGTGAGGAAGCGCTGGATGGGGCTTTTCACCGCGATTTTGCTGGCCTTGACACTGATTCCTGGCGCACAGGCGGAATCGGTGCTGGCGGACAAGATCCAAAAGCAGTTGAGTGCCGGCTCGGGATTCAAGGGGTCGCTGACGGTATCCGGCCTTCCGGTGCTGGGCAGCCTGGCGGCGCAGGCGCAGTATATCCTGCAAAAAGGCCAAAGCCAGACGGCTGTGGAGGTGAGCCTCAACGGCCAATCGCTGTGGAGCCTGAAGGTATATGGCCAGGACGGTGCCCTGGCGGTGGACGCGGGGCTGCAGTCCGGTGTGCTGTACGGCTTTTCGGGCGGGCTTTCGCCGCTTTTGGCCTCTTTTGCCACGGGAATGGAGGGCGGGAACGCAACCTCCTTTCTGCCGGCGCTTTTGAAAATTCTTTCCCCCGGGGATGAAAAAGCGGCTCTCCGCCTGACGGAGGCCGCCCAGCCCTACCTGATCAAAATGGAACTGTGGATGCAGGGTTTTGCCGATACACCCGCTCTGGAAAAGGATGCAAGCGGCGTGACGGTGATGAAGGCGGCCTATCACATTCCCGCCTCCGCCCTGAAGGCGCAGGTCAAGCAGCTTTTGTATGACCTGCTTTCGGATAAGGTGCTGCTGCCGCTTTTGTGGGAGCAGGCCACGCAGGCGGAGGCCGACCTCTACCTGAACCCGGCGCTGCAAAGCTATTATTTCGGCGCGGTGGATGCGCTTCCTTTGAGCGGTGTTATCGATATCACCCGCCGCGTCTCCACCATGGGGGTGCTGATGGATACCGCCGTATCTCTGCCCCTGAGCGGCACCGCGGGCGGCCTCAAGCAGATCGCCTTTACCGTTAAGGCGGGGGATGCGGGGGATACCGTCACCTGTGATCTTACATCGGACGCAGGCACATGGACCTTCTCCCTAAACCCGCGGGGCAGCGAGGAGGCTGAGGGGGCTTCCAAACAGGATTTCTCGGGCGTATTGCGCTTTTTGCCCGCGGAGATGCCCAACTGGCAGGTGGACGGCGCGGCCGTCACCTACCAGCATAAGGCGCTGTCGGTGGCCTACCAGGCAACCCTGGGCACGCATATCTTTACCGATACGGACGGAAAGAATAATGAATCGTATTCCCTTTCCCTGCGTATTATCCCCGATTGGAGCCACCTTGGCGCCGAGGCCACAGATGCTGTAAAGGCGTTGTACACTGCCGTGGAACCCATGCAAATCAACGCTTCCGCGCTTTTGCAAAGCGGCCAGGCTCGCAACTCTGCCACCTCCCTTGTACTGGATGGCCGTCTGACAAGCGGTGTTACGGAGGTTACGCTCAGCGGCCAGTTCAAAACCGTGCCGCCCTGGTCCTTTACGCCGGCGGACATGTCAGCCGCCATTCCCTGGGAAAGCGTCACCACGGATAACTTGAATTCCATCCTTATGGAGCTTTTGACCAAGCCCGCCCTGCTGCCGCTGCTGCCTTCCCTGATCCCCGCCGACCAGGAAGTGCCGGGGACCGTGGGGTAAGGAGACAGAATCCCATCTGGTCGGTGATATCATACCGGTATCACCGACCTTTTTGTTAGGGTAACCGCAGCGCCTTCCGCACTTGCCTGGCCACCGGGGCCGCGGCAAAGGCCTTTACAAGGTCAAGGGGCAGGAACGCCAAAAAGTACCCCGTCATCAGCGTGGAAAAGGCAATGGGTTTGCCGGCGTAGAGCACGGCCAGCAAGGCCGCGTAGGGGAGCGCGGCGGCGTATACCGCAAACACGCCGATGACGGCGGAAATCAGGTTCCCAAACCGCCGGGTCTTCATTTTTTTCCGCGCCAGGGCGGTTAAAAAGGCAGAAAGCACAAACCCCAGCAAATATCCGAATTCCGGCGTCAGCGCGGTTTGCAGCCCGCCTCCCCGGGAAAACACAGGGAACCCCGCCAGGCCGGTAAGCACGTAGACGGCCATGGCTCCGGCCGCATACCCCGGGGGAAGCAAAAGCCCCGTTACCAGCAGAAAAAAAACCTGGGTGGTAAATTGCACCGTAAGCAGCGGCAGCGGAAACCGCAAATACGCGCCCGCCGCCATCAGGGCGGCGCACACCGCGGCCAGGGTCAGGTTTTTTGTCTTGGACTGCATAGGGACCTCCGTAAACTAAAAATATAAATATGGTTTACGCAATTATACCCGGATGGGGCGGCTCCGTCAAGCAGGCGGCGCTTCTTTCCGTATAAGCACGCGCATATACATGAAGGACGCGACAAGAGGGAGGGGAGAGATATGAGGGAGCAGCGGCCCGAGGAGACCCGGGCGGCAGGCGCGAACACGCGGCCCCACGGGGTGACGCTGGAGAACAGGAGCCGGGCGGTTTTGAGCGGCATTAACGATGTGAAGAGCTTTCATGAGGAGGAGGTCGTGCTCGCGACGGGGGAGGGCGACATGGTGATCACGGGCAAGGGGCTGCATATCGCCAGGCTCACCCTGGAGGACGGGAGCCTGGTGATGGACGGACAGATTGACGCCATCGCATACCTGGACGGCGGAAAGCTGAAGAAGAACGGCAGCGTGCTTCGCCGCATGCTCAGGTGACCGCCATGGCGCCTTTTTTTGAAACGCGGAACCAGTCCTTCGTATTTTTGGGACTTATGTATGTGGGGCTCGGCCTGGGCCTTGTGTACGATGTTTTGCACCTTGGCCGCAAGGCGGAAAGAAAAGCCGTCACCGCCGCGGCTGATTTGCTTTTCTTTCTGCTGGCCGGGCTGGCGCTTACGCTTTCGCTGGTGGTTACGGGGCAGAATGGGCTCCGCCTGTACGCATTGCTGGGCCTTGTGTGCGGAGGCATCGTATACGTGATGGGCGTTCGGAGCCTGCTAAAGGGCATCATGGTTTTTGTGGACCGGCGGATCCTTGCGCCTCTCCGGGCGGCTTTTGACCGATCGCGTCTAAAGAGGGCGGAAAGAAAAGGGAAGGGAGAAGCAGGAAACGGAAGCGGTGCGGCGAATATTTCCACTTAACTTTCATTGGGGGAGTGCGTCGCATGAAAAAGCCGCGCCGTGTCAGCTGGCCGGTCCTGCTGGCGGTTTTGACGGTTATTGGCATCCTGTTTGCCGTCAAAAACGGCAGCATCCGCGAAAGCATCGCGCAAATGGGCAAAGAGGAAAGCCAAAGCCGCATCCAGCTAAGCAGCGAGCAGCGTGTTACCATAAATTTGGAATCCGAACTCGCCATGGCGGATACGGATGAGTATATCGAGAACCAGGCGCGCACGCGCTTTGGTTACCTGAAGCCCGGGGAACTGCGCTTTGTGATCACCAATCCGGAGGCACTCTACGGCAACGCGGATGAAGTGCCGATCCTGACGGTGGTTGCCCAGGGGGACGAGCCCTGACATTGCACAAAGAAGGGGGCGGGGTCATGCGGGCCGCAGTGATTGGCGTGGGTTCCAACTCCGTGCGCATGCTGGTGGCTGACATCCAGGGGGGAAGGCTCCGGGAGGTGCTGCGCGACAGGGAAGGAACGCGGCTTTTCGGCGGGCTTGATGAAAAGGGAAACCTGAGCCGGGAAAGCATGGCCCTCACAGTAAAGGCCGTGGCGGCCATGGGGAAAAAAGCTGCGGAGCTTGACGCGCAAGCCATCCATCTGTTTGCCACCAGCGCCGTTCGCGATGCCGGAAACCAAGGGGAATTTTCGGAACTGGTCCGCGGGGAAGCGGGCCTTGAGCTGGAGATCCTCACCGGCGAAAGCGAAGCGGCGCTTTCGTTTTTGGGGGCTGCCGGCGGGGCGCACGCCGGCGTTATCGATATCGGCGGCGGCTCTACCGAGGTGGTGATCGGCCGGGGCGCAGCCATCGATGCCGGCGTAAGCCTTCAGTTGGGGGCTGTACGGCTTAACAGGCTGTATCCCATCACCTCCTCCAGGGATGTGCCCGCGGTGGTGGAGGCGGCTGGACAGATCCTGGAGAGGAACATGGACCGGCTTGTGGGGGCAGGGCTGCCTGCAAGATGGGTGGGCGTAGGCGGAACGTTTACCGCCCTGGCCGCCCTGATGAAGGATGTCCCCTGGACGGAAAAGACACGGCTGAACGGATATGCCCTGCCCCGTGATGCGGTGCTTGGCTGGCTGGAGCGCCTTTCGGATATGAGCCTCAAGGAACGCCTGGCCCTCAAGGGGCTGCAGCCCCAGCGGGCCGACATCATGGCCCACGGTACGGCGATCCTCGCCGCCTGTATGGACAAGCTGCTCATTGCCACGATCCATGTGTCCGAATTTGGCAATCTGGACGGGTATTTGAAGCGGAAATACCTGCTGGTGGCGGATAGGGACCGGGAATGATAAAAGTTCACAAGATTTTTGCCGGCGTCGCTTGCCGTTTTGCCGGGAGTTTAGTATAATAGCAAAAGTGACTTGCAATTGCACAAAGAAGAGGAGAGACTTTCATGCGCAAACGGGCGATATTGGCCTTCATGCTGGCTGCGGCGCTGTTTTTGTCGGGCTGCGCCCTGGTGGAAAAAGATATGGCGGTGGACAACGCCACCGTGATCGTTCAATTGGGGGACCAGACGGTCACCAAAGCCCAGGTGAACAGCGCGGTGGATTACCAGCTTAACTACACGGCCCAGATGTATAGCATGTACTACGGGTACAGTTTCGATACTACCAGCGATACAGCCAAGGCAGATGCCCTCGACACCGTGCTGAACGGTTTCGCGCAGGAACTGGTGAAGGTTCAAAAGGCGAAGGAACTGGGCTTTGATGTCCTGACGGACGAGGAGGACGTTACCATCAAGGAAGACGCCCAGACCCAGTTCGACAGCGACAAGGAATATGTGAAGGGCCAGTATTTCTCCGATACCACCCTGGAGGGCGATGCGCTGGAAGAAGCGATCCTGGCCCAAATGAAGGAAATGGGCTTGGAGTATGACACGTACTATTACCCCAACGCCAAAGCCACCGCCGCTCAGGACAAGCTGCGGGAGTCTGTGATCAAGGATATCACCGTTTCGGATGAGGAGATTCAGGCGGAATTCGATTCCCGGGTGGAGAGTGCGAAGACCTCTTACGCCACCAGCCTGTCCTCCTACGGAGCCACCGTCAACAGCAACGGCACCGTGTACTACGCTCCCGCGGGGTACCGCTATGTGAAGCACATCCTGCGCAAGTTCCCCGATGATACGCAGACGGCGCTCACCGATCTGCAATCCCAGATCACGGATAAAACCACCGCCATCACCAATTTGGAAACATCCATCGGCGCCCTGGGCGAGGATGTGGCGGAAGACGATGAGAACCGCGTGAAGCTCAATGCCGACAAGGCGGCCGCCGAGCAGGAAAAGGCCGGTCTCCAGGCGCAGTATGACGCCGCGCTGGAAGCCGCGTACGCTGCGCTGCAGCCCACGGTGGACGAGGTGCTGGGGAAAATCGCGGCTGGCGAGGATTTCGACACCCTGATGGCAACATACGGCGAGGACCCCGGCATGCAGAGGTCTCCGCAGATGGAAAACGGGTACGCCGTGTGCGAAAATTTCTCCAGCTTTGACCCTGCTTTCACCGCCGCGGCCATGGCCCTTGAAAAGGCCGGGGATGTGAGCCCTGCCGTCCGGGGGCAAAGCGGCATTCATATCATCAAGTACGTTTCCGATATCCAGGAAGGTCCTGTGGCCCTGGATACGGTGAAGGACACCATTTCCAGCAGCCTGCTGAGCCAAAAACAGGATGACGCGTACACTGCCCAGGTCGAAGCCTGGGTCAAGGCGTCCGATGTGAAGATCTACAAGGACCGCATGGACCAGTAAAGCTATCGGCGGCATACAGTCAAACAGGGGCCCTCCGGCAACACCGGAGGGCCCCTGTTTTGTGTCTTCGGGCTGGAAACTTATTCCTCCGGCGCGTTCTGCACCAGCCGCAGCGCTTCCAGCAGCCGCTGCTCGTGTACGATCTCCCGCTGCCTAAGAAAGCGGATCACGCCGCCTGCTTCCGGATCTTCGCAATGGAGCAGCACCCGCTCATAGGCTCGCCGGGACTGCCGTTCCGAGGCAAGGTCGGCGTACAGGCAGGCTACCGGGTCCGGGCAGTCGGGAAATCCGGACCCGGGGATGGACGGCGTTTCCAGGCTGGCGGGCCATGCCTCAATGGCCAGTTCCCGCCTTTGGTCGGGGGGTAACTTGCCGGTGAGCTGATACAGCAAAGCGCTGAGCATCTCCCCGTGGGCAAGCTCTTCCGTGCTAAGGTCGGTCAAAAGCGCCTTGGCTTCTTTCCTTGGCATGCTGTGGCGCTGGTTCAGGTAGCTGAGCGCGGCCATCCACGCGCCTTCAGGGCCGCCGCATTGGGCCAGAAGGCTGCGCGCCAGGGGCAGGTTTTGGTTTTTCACATGGACTGGGTAGGGAAGCTGCTTTTGATAAAGCCACATGGTCAGGCCTCCTTTCCGGGGGCCTTTGCCGGTTCCCAGGGCCAGGGGCCCTCCACCCAGTTCCAGCATAAGGGACAGGCATCCTGGCGCCCGCCGCCATACAGCGCGCAGGCCAGGTAGCCATAGCCCCCGGGGCAGCGCTCACAGAAGCCGTGGTACAGCGCCAGCGCCTTTCTGTCGCAGGGATGGGTATTCAGGTATAGCCGCATCTCCCAGGCGGCAAAGGGAATGGCATGGGTCACGGTGGCCGCCTTGGGCAGGGCGTAGGCTTCCCCGGAGGGTATGAACAGGCCGGGAAACAGCGTGCCGTGGCGCAGCGCTTCCCGGGGCGGGAACAGGGTTTGGCAGGATTCCGGCGGCATAAGCTCGGTTTCTGGATCCGTTTCTCCTTCCTCAGGCAAGATAAAACTGCCCGGAAGGGTCTCGTTTTGCTTCATGGGCATACACCCTTTTTTGGTTTTACGGCGGATATAACCCCCGCAATTCATTGTATGACAGGCGCAGGCATGGGTGACGTCCTGAGAGATGCCCGATAGCCGGAGCGTGCGTGTATATGTATGATACCAAACGAAAACCCCGGCCTTTTGGCCGGGGCAGGGCGCATTGGACGGGAAGGCCGGTGTCAATTCCCGGCGGCTGCAGCGCCGGTGGTTTTTTGTTCCTTTGTGCCGAAGACCATTTGAAGATGCGCGTCGGAGAAGCCCCATTTTTTTGTAAGCGCACTCACCACAGGCACGATGATCAGCCCCGCCACCATGGCGGAAGCACCGCTGACGGGTGACAGGGAAAAATCACCTGCGGCCAGAGGCGGAACCAGGGAAATCAGCAAGCCGCATACCACGCCGGCATATACGCCGATCTTGGTGACGCCCTTCCACAGCAAGCCGTACAGGAACGGTGCCAGGAACGCGCCCGCGATGGTTCCCCAGGAAAGGGACATCAGGGAAATGATGGGTGTGCCCTGCATCAGGAAATTGACGGCCAGAGAGAAAAGAACAAAGACGACGCACAGGATCCGCATGGTAAGGGTGGTGCGCTTCACATCCATCTTGGGGAATATGGTCCCGATCAGGTCGATGGACAATACGGAGGAGGAAGAGAGGACCAGCGCGGTCAGCGTGGAGACGCTGGCGGACAAAAGCAGCACCACGATCAGGCCCAGCAAACCGTCGGGCATGCCCACCACGGTTTTGTCCACCAGCATGGAGGGCATGATGGTATCCACGGTCTTGGAGGTGATGGTGGAGGCCAGCGTCTGCCCGGCATCATTGGTGATGCTGTTCAGCACCACATGGCCGAAGCTGCCCGCAAAATACGCGCCGCCGGCAATGATCAGACAGAAGATGGTGGAGATAATGGTCGCCCGTTTCACGGCGGAGGCTTCCTTGATGGCAAAAAACTTGTGGATCATGTGGGGCATTCCCAGCACGCCGAAGGAGGTAAGCACCACATTGGACAGCAGAAAAATTTCCTGCCCTTTGGGCGGAAGCAGGGAATTGAACCCGGTTCCGCCGGTCACTGCCTCGTTCCCCAGTGCGTCAAGGCCGGCGGAAAGCCCGCCCGCGCCATGGACGATGTAGTAGACCACAAAGGAGATCCCCGCCAGCATGATGATCCCCTGAATAAAATCGGTAACCGCGGTGGCCCGGTACCCGCCCAGGAAAAGATACACGGAGGCAAGGAGCGCGATACCGATCACGCACCAGGTATAATCAAAGCCCATTGCTTTTTGAAACATGATGGCAAGCCCCTTGTACACGGAGGCGGAGTAGGGAAGAAGAAATACAAAGATGATCAGGGAAGCAAGAATCTTCAATGTTTTAGATTGGTAGCGTTTTTCAAAAAAGCTGGGCACGGTGGCCACGTTCAGCCTTTCACCCATCACCCGCGCGGGCTTTGCCAGCAGCGCCCAAGCCACCAGCCCGCCCACCAGTGCATTGCCAATGCCGGCCCACACGGCGGAAAGCCCTACCTTCCAGCCTACGGAACCGGCATAACCAACAATGATGACGGCAGAAAAATAGCTGGTCCCGTAGGAGAGCGCGCTCATCCATGGGCCAACCCTTCTGCCGCCCAGCAGAAAATCATTGAGGGAGATGGACTTTTTCGCGGTGAAGACGATGACTGTTACCATCATCAGGGCATAGAGAACCAAAACAGCAATTTTCACCTGTTACACCCGCCTTCCATACTACTGTTCCCGCATACACCGGGGAACGCCTACTGGTTATCATTATACATGGATTCAAGAAAAAGGCAAGGCCTTTTCACACGGCATGATTTCATTCTGTCCGCCATAGGCTTAGTAAAGATGAAAACCCGCAAAAGGAGGGCGGCCCGTGAAGCTTCGGCAGAAGGCGGCAAGCCTTGGCGGCATCCCCGAGGATGTGCTCATGGGCTGGCCCAAAGTGGTCCTGTACGGCACGCAGCGGCTGCTGGTGGAGCAGCACCGCGGTGTTCTTTCATATGAGGAAAAGGCCGTCAGGATCCGCACCTCTTTGGGAATCCTGACGGTGGAGGGAGAAGGGCTTCAAATCATCCATTATGGGCCCATGGATGCCGTGGTAACGGGCAAGGTGGCCCGCATTTTCTATGCTTCGCAGGCGGGGGGGATGGGGCCGTGATGAATGCGGCAAAGCAGCTTTTTTTGATTTCCTTCCGCATGGAAGGGATCAATCTGGAGCGGCTGATGAACCTGGCCGGAGAAAGGAACATCCTCCTTAAGGACCTTGTCCGCCGGGGTGTCAGGGCGGTGGAAGGCGTTTGCTGCGAGTCGGATTTCAAGGGACTTAACGAATTGGCGCAGGAACGAGGATGGAAGCTGACGCGGCTTGCGCCCAAGCGGCTGTCCAGGATGAAAAGCTGGCTGAAAAGACGCGCGGCCGTGGCGGTGGGGGCAGTGCTTTGCGTTGCCCTGGCCGTTGCGGCCATGCAATTTGTGTGGCGTGTTGTGATCCTTGACGCAGGGCCGTATGAAAGCGAAGTCCGGGTGTATTTGAAGGAGAAGGACATCCGCCCCGGACGGTTGAAACGAGATATTTTCTTGGAAGAAATCATTGCGGACCTGGAATGGCGCATGCCCAGGGTGGCATGGGTCCAGGCCTATTACCGGGGCACCTCCGTCGTCATCCGCTGCATCCTGGGCGTGCCTCCGCCGGACATCGTTACGAAGGGCGGCCCGGGCGACGTGGTGGCAAAGCGGGACGGGATCATCGTGTCCATCCTGCCCCTGGCGGGCACGGCCGCCTGCAAGCCGGGGGATATGGTGCGCGCGGGGCAGGTGCTCATCTCCGGCTGGGAGCGGGGCACGGGGGATACAAAAGTGGCCGTCAAGGCCAGAGGCATTGCCGTAGCCCGGGGCTGGGTGGGAGCAAAGGTGCGCGTTTCCCTGGATGAGACGCTTTCCACGCCAACTGGCCGGGAAGCGGTCGCCCAGGCGGTCAGTACGCCGTTTTTCACGCTGGGGGACCTGGAAACGCCGGAATTCCTGCAGTACGACAAAACGGTGGAAATATGGCCCATCGGCGGCGCCTGGTGGCCTGTGTCCCTCCGCCGGGAAACCTACGCGGAGGTCGCGCTCTCCGTTTCTCCGCGCAGCGAGGCGGATGTGAAAGCCGAAGCCGGCATCGCGGCGCTGCGGGCGCTGGCGCAAAAGCTGCCCGCGGGGGTTGAACCAGTTGACAAATGGGTAGATTATTGTATGATAGAAGGAAGGATGTTGGAAGCCACTGCCATTGCGGAAATCCAGGCGGATATTGCGCTTTCGAAGCCTTGGGCGGCGGGTGCGGTTCCCTGAAAAAGCCCGCCGGCAGAATGGAGGAACCTTATTTGCCGCCAACCGGGCAGGTTACGCTGAATGTGGACAACCTGGATGCCTATATGTCGCTGTTTGGCACCAACGATCAAAATATCGCCCTGATCGAAACGGAAACGGGCACCGCCATTTCCCTGCGCGGATCGGAACTTTTGATCACCGGCGACTCAGACCAAATCGAGCTTACGCAGATGGTAATCATCAAGCTGCTGGACATGCTCAAAAATCATGAGATTGTGGACCGCTCCCGCATCCGCTACGCCATCGCGCTGGCGCAGGAGGGGAAGGTGGACATGATCGACGAGATCCTTCGGGATGTGGTGGCCATCACCCACCGGGGGATCAAGATCAAGTGCAAAACGCTGGGCCAGCGGGAATACGTGCGCCTGGTGCGGGAGAATGCCCTCACCTTCGCCGTGGGCCCCGCCGGCACGGGAAAAACCTATCTGGCCATGGCCCTGGCCGTGGTGGCGCTGAAAAACAAGGATGTGGAACGCATCGTTTTGACCCGCCCCGCTGTGGAGGCCGGAGAAAAGCTGGGCTTCCTACCCGGTGACCTCACCCAGAAGGTGGACCCCTATCTGCGGCCCTTGTATGACGCGCTCTATGACCTGATGGGCGTGGATTCCTACCAGAAGCTTTTGGAGCGGGGCGTGGTGGAGGTGGCACCCCTGGCGTACATGCGGGGGCGGACGCTGAGCGACGCCTTTATCATCCTGGATGAGGCGCAAAATACCACATCCGAACAAATGAAAATGTTTCTTACGCGTATGGGCTTTCATTCCCGGGTGGTGGTCACCGGCGATATCACGCAGATCGACCTGCCCTTCGGCAAGCGGTCGGGGCTTATCGAGGCTTTGGAGGTATTGCGGGAAACCCCGGACGTGGGCATCATCCGCCTGACAGACAGGGACGTGGTGCGCCACGACCTGGTGCAGGCTATTGTGAGGGCCTATGACGCATATGAGAAGCGGGGGAAGGAGACGCAGGCATGAAACGGCAGGAGGGCAGGGAGAAGAAGAAGCGGGTGAGTTTTACCACCATTGCCGCGGCCCTTGGGACCCTGCGCTTCAAAAGCGCGCTGGTGGCCGTTTTAGGTACCGCGCTGCTGGCGGTGATGTTCTGCGCAGCCATCGCTCCGGAACGGTACAATTTAAAGGTGGGTGCCATCGCTTCCAAAACCATCACCGCCTCCAAGGACGTGGTGGATGAAATTACCACCGCCCGCCGCCGGGAGGACGCGGCCAAGCAGGTGGAGCCTTCCTACCATCCCAAGGACGGCGTCAGCGATACGGTAATGGCGGACCTGCGCGGCGTGTTTGATGAACTGCGCACCATCCAGCAATACGGGCAGACGCTTCTTGCCGACCCCGTCCGGGAGGAAACGGCGTCTCTCACGGGCCGCCGCTTCAACCAGGATGAGCTGGATTACGCAAAAGGCATGCTTACCACCGTGACGCTGGCCGATTACCAGCTTTCCACACTTTTGCAGATTCCCTCCGATAAGCTGGAGCAGGCCTACAACGATGTTTCCGCCGCCGTGCGGAACACCCTGAACACCACTGTCAGGGAGGGGCAGATCAGCGAATCCATCTCCACCATCCTTCAAATCGTGGGTTACAAGACGGATACCAGCCTTCTGCAGAATGTGATTTCTCCGGTGCTGCGCAAGGTGATACAGCCCAACATGGTCATCGACCAGGAAGCCACGGCCAAGGCTCAGGAGGCCGCCAGGGAAGCGGTGGAACCCGTGGTGTACAACCAGGGGCAAAACATTGTGGTGGCCGGGGAGCGGGTAAGCGCCAATCAGTTGGAGATGCTGCGCGCCCTTGGGCTTTTGAACGACGATACGGTGGATGTGCCCATGTATGTGGGCGCCGCCTTGCTGGTATCGGCTGTCGTTCTTCTCGTGCTGATGCTGCTGATGCTGCTGAATGCCTCCCTGTTTTCCGATCTTCGCAAGATCACCGTGTTCATGCTGGTGCTTGCGGTGACGCTGGGGATCTGCATCCTCTTTGCGAAGGTCCTCAAGGTCAGCGTATACCTGTCGCCGGTGATCATGGGCGCGCTGCTGCTGACAGGCCTGCTTGGCCCCCTGGCCGGGGTTTCGGGTAACCTCGCGCTGGCGGTGCTGGTGGGTGCCATGGCAGCCGGCGGCAGCGCCGAAAACAGCATGGTGATCGTCCGCCTGCTGTTAAGCGGCGTGGCGGGGGGCACCGTGGCTGTAATGGCCCTCAAAGGCAAGTCCCACAGGGCCCAGGCCCTTCTGTGCGGCATCTATGCGGCGTTTGCCAGCCTGGGGGTGATGGCGGCCCTGGGGCTGATGACCAACAACGATCTGACGGCGGTGTTCAACAGCGCCATGTACAGCATGGGCGGCGCGGTGATTGCCGCGCTGCTGGCCATGGGCCTCCAGCCAATCTTTGAGGCGCTGTTCAACCTGGCCACGCCCAGCAAGCTGATGGAGCTGGCCAATCCCAACCAGCCGCTTTTGCGCAGGCTCCTGCTGGAGGCGCCCGGCACTTACCACCATTCCATCATCGTGGCCAACTTGTCCGAGGCCGCCGCGGAGGCCATCGGCGCCAATCCGCTCCTGGCCAGGGTGGGCTCCTACTTCCATGATGTGGGCAAGCTGAAGCGGCCTCTGTACTTCAAGGAAAATCAAATGGGGGAGAATCCCCATGACCATACCGACCCCTATGTTTCCTCCGCCATCGTTACCGCCCACGCACGGGACGGGCTGATGATGGCCCAGAAGTACCGCCTGCCCGCGGAGATCGAGAAGATCATCATGGAGCACCACGGCGATACGCCGGTGATGTACTTTTACCACAAGGCGCTGCAGCAGGCGGACGGAAACGCCGTGGACATCAAGGATTTCCGCTATGACGGCGCAAGGCCCTCCATCAAGGAAAGCGCCATTGTCATGCTGGCGGACACCATTGAGGCCGCCGTGCGCGCCATGCCCGATCCCACGCCCCAGCGTATCGAAGCTTATATTGAACAGCTTGTCCGGGGCAAGCTGGAGGACGGGCAATTGAGCGATTCCCCCCTGACGCTGCGGGACATTGACAAGATCTGCGCGGCCTTCACCACGGTGCTCATCGGCGTGTTCCATGAGCGCATCGAATACCCCTCGGTGGATATCCCGGCCAAGGAACCGCCGGAACCAGCCCGGCTCACCGAACCGGAAACGGAACCTGCGGCTCCTTTGCAAAAGGAGCCGGCCAAGGAGGCGCCTTCGAAAGAAGAAACCGCAAAGCAGCCGGAAGCATCCTTGAAAGAAGAAGCCGAAAAGCAGGCTGATGTGCCCGGAGGGGCGGAGGAAGCCCCTTCGGCAGAGGGACGGCCGCCCTTGGAGGCGGCGGGCAGCCCGGAGGAAAAAACGTGAACCTGTATTGGACCATGGAGGCGGCGGATGTTCCGCCTGGCTTGACAGATCTTATGCAGCTGGCGGCGGACTGCTGTCTGGCGGCGGAGGGAGTAACCCTCCCCTGCGGTGCGGGCGTGACCGTCACCCGCGACGCGGAAATCCAAAAACTCAACCTGGAAACACGGCATATCGACGCGGCGACGGACGTATTGTCTTTTCCCACGGTAAACTATGCCTTGGGGGAGACGGCAGGCCGGGCCGCAAGGCACCTTCGGAGAGAATTTGACGCCGGCCTGGGCGTCTGCTATTTGGGGGACATCGTCCTTTCCATGGACCATGTGAAGGCCCAGGCGGCCGAATACGGCCACAGCCTTCAAAGGGAGGCCGCCTACCTGCTTGCCCACGGCCTCTGCCATTTGATGGGGTACGACCATATCACGGAGGAGCAAAAAGCGGCCATGCGCGGCCTGGAGGAAAAAGCGCTGGGGATGATGCGTATGGACAGAAACGGGCAAACGGAAAAAATCACCGACGAGGCTTTGCTGTCGCTGGCCAGGCAGGCCATGGAGCGTTCCTACGCGCCGTATTCGAAATACCGGGTAGGCGCGTGCCTGCTTTGCGCCGATGGCCGGATATTTGAGGGCTGCAATGTGGAGAATGCCTCCTTCGGCCTTACCAACTGCGCGGAGCGCACGGCAGTCTTTGCGGCGGTCAGCCAGGGTGCAGCGGAGTTTGAGGCCATCGCCATCGCCGCCCGGGATTCTGCTCCCTGGCCCTGCGGCGCCTGCCGCCAGGTGCTCAACGAGTTTGCGCCCGGCATCCGGGTACTGGTCACCTGGGGAGAGGGGCAGACCGCTTCCGCAAGCCTAGACCAGCTTCTGCCCCATGGCTTTGGGCCCAAGGACTTGCCGGGGGAACGGTAGCGTGAAGTGGGAAGGGCCTTTTTGAAAAAAGGCCCTTCCCAAACCCATCCTCAAAAATTTTATCTTTAGGAGACAATATATGGAGAACAAGGCATTGTTCCGTTCCGGTTTCGTGGCCATCGTGGGCAGGCCCAACGTTGGCAAGTCCACCCTCATGAACGCCTTTGTGGGGGAGAAGGTGGCCATCGTGTCCAGCAGGCCGCAGACCACCCGCAACCGCATCATGGGCGTCATGACGCGGCCGGGCTGGCAGATGGTTTTTCTGGACACCCCCGGGCTGCACACGCCCCGCACAAAGCTGGGGGAATACATGGCGCAGTCGGTGAAGGACGCCATGGAGGGCATGGACATGCTGCTGGTCCTCCTGGATGTTACGGCAGTGGGCCCCAAGGACAGGGAGATCGCCGCGTCCATGGCCGGGAAAAAAGTGCCCCGGGTGCTGGTGCTCAACAAAATTGATCTGATACCCAAGGAAGGTCTGCTGACCATCATTGCCTCCTTCTCGGGCGCCGGGTACGACGCCATCGTGCCCGTAAGCGCCAAGACCGGCGACGGGCTGAAGGAGCTTGAAAATGTGCTGCTTTCCTACCTGCCGGAGGGGCCCCAGTATTTCCCGGAGGATATGATGACCGACCAGCCCGAGCGGCTGATCTGCGGCGAATTGATTCGGGAAAAGGCGCTTTTGCACCTCAGGGAGGAGGTGCCCCATGGCGTGGGCGTGGAAATGATGGCCATGAACAAGCTCAACGACAGCTTCATGGAGATCCATGCAACCATCTACTGCGAGCGGGACGCCCACAAGGGCATCATCATCGGCAAACACGGCGCCATGCTGCAAAGGATCGGCCAGGAGGCGCGGATGGACATTGAAAAGCTGCTGGGCATGCACGTGAATTTAAAGCTCTGGGTCAAGGTGCGGCCGGACTGGCGCAACCGCATGGACGATCTGAAGAACTTGGGATATGAATAAGACTGATATGGCCTTGTGGGGAAAGAGCGTTCTTTCCCTGCTTTCATGCAGGCTTTGATACAAAAACACGAACAATTCTTTCAAAAAAGGATGGTAATATTCGCCTCGCTGTGGTATAATCAGCCGAATGCTGACGATACGGGAGAGTGTGCCCATGGACCGGATCAGACGGAACGAGCGGATGGCAGCCATGACGAAGATGCTGTCCGACGCCCCCAACAAAATCCACACGCTGTCGCATTTTTGCGATTTGTTCGGCGCGGCGAAATCAACCATGAGCGAGGATATCGATATCCTGCGCCAGGTGGTAAAAAGCTTCGGCCTGGGGGAATTGGAAACGGTGACGGGAGCGGCGGGTGGCGTGCGGTACCGTCCCACCATGGGAAAGGAGCAGGCCATTGCCTGCATTCAGGAGCTTTGCGGGACGCTCAGCTGCAAGGAGCGGGTGCTGCCCGGCGGGTTTCTGTACTTTTCGGATATCCTCTCCATGCCGGACGTGGTGTCCAGGATGGGCATGATCCTGGCGGAGAAATATTATCAGGAAGAGCCGGATTTCGTGCTCACCATGGAAACAAAGGGCATCCCCGTGGCGCTGATGACGGCCCAGGCATTGGGTGTGCCGCTGGTGATCGCCAGGCGCTCCAGCAAGGTGTACGAGGGCTCCGCCGTGAATATCAACTACGTGTCCGGCTCCACCGGGCGGATCGAGACCATGTCCCTGTCCAGGCGCGCCGTGAAGGAGAACCAAAGGGCGCTGATCGTGGACGATTTTTTAAAGGGTGGGGGAACCGCCAAAGGCATGGTGGATCTGATGCACGAGTTTTCCGTGAAGGTGGTGGGCCAGGCTTTTGTGATGGCTACCGCCCATCCCGCGAAAAAGCGCATCACCGGGGAACGGGCGCTGATGATCCTGGAGGAGATGGAAGACGAGGAGATCACCGCCAAGGTGCGGCCTGCCGACTGGCTGTACGAATAGCTTTCTGTCCTTGGCGTAGGATAGGATTGAGGTGAACGGATATGGCGTTTGTTTTGCCTGTGCTGCTGCTGCCCGAGCCTTCGGAGGGGAAGCAGGCGGCCGCCCTGCCGCTGCTGGGCAAGCCTTCGTATCTGCACGCGCTGGCGGCGCTGGAAGCGGTGGCAGGCACCTGCGTGGCGCTGCCGGAAGGCGGTGCCCCGGAAGAAGCAAAAGTATTGTTTCCCTGTGACAGGCGGTTTGTGGCAAGCCTGCAGGAAGCGTCGGAGGGCCTTGACAAGGGCCTTATGCTGGTGGTGCGGGGGGATATGCCCTGCCTTAAGGCGGATACGCTGCGGTTTTTGCTTTCCGCGGTGGAGGATGGGGCAAAGGCCTCCTTCCTTCAGTGGCAGGGGGAAGATTTGGAGCAGGAGCCCGGTTTGCGCATAGGCGGCACCGCTTACTGCTTTGACCTTGCCGCGCTGAAGGCGGTGCTTGGGAGCCTGGAAGGGGAGAAGACTGGGTGCGCGCCCCTTGACGCCCTGACCGCCATGAACGAGCGGGGCATGGTTCTGCGCGGCGTGGCGGCCGGCGGGGAGGAATTGATCTCCGTCCGTACCAGGCTGGATTTTGCCAATGCCTTCGCCGTTTTGCAGGAGCAGGTCAACACATATCATATGGCCAATGGCGTTACGCTGCTGGACCCGGGCGCCGCCTACATCGATACGGACGTCGTCATTGGCCCGGACACGGTGGTCTATCCCGGCTGCCACCTGCAAAGGGGCAGTCAAATTGGCGCCGGGTGCATGCTGCTGCCCAACTGCCGCTTAAGCGGCGCCGTGCTGGCGGAGGGCGTAACGGTGGAAAGCAGCGTGCTCATTGACTGCCGGGTGGGGGCCGGAACCACGGTGGGGCCCTATGCGTATCTGCGCCCGGACAGCGTGGTGGGCGAAAAGTGCCGCGTCGGCGATTTTGTGGAGATCAAAAACAGCCATGTGGGCAACGGCACAAAGATCTCCCATCTGACGTACGTGGGCGACGGCGACTTGGGCGGCAACATCAACCTGGGCTGCGGCGTGGTGTTTACCAATTACGACGGCAAGCACAAGCACCGCACCAACGTGGGGGACAACGCTTTCATCGGCTGCAACGTGAACCTGGTGGCACCCGTAAACGTGGGGAAGGATGCGTATGTGGCCGCCGGCTCCACCGTTACCGAGGATGTGCCGGAGGGCGCGCTGTACATTGCCAGGCCCCATGGCGCCGTAAAGGAAGGCTGGGTCAAAAAGCGCAGGGAAGAGGGCAAGCTGTAAGCCCCGTATCCAAACAGCAGACTGTATCCGGCGGGAAAACGGCCCGAAACGCCGTTTTCCCGAAAAGGTGTTTTTGGAGGAAGACGAAAGATGCATCTCATTGTGGGGCTTGGGAACCCCGGGGCCAAGTACGAGCATACGCGCCATAACGTGGGGTTTGACGTGGTCTCGGTCCTCAGCCAAAAGTTGAATGTGCCCATCAAGCGCCTCCGGTGCAAGGCCGTGGTGGGGGAAGGCACGGTGGACGGACAGCGCGTTGCGCTTTGCCTTCCGCAGACGTTCATGAATCTGAGCGGTGAATGCGTGCAGGCGCTGATGAGCTGGTATAAGGTTCCGCCCGAAAACCTGATCGTGATCTATGACGATGTGGACCTGCCTCCCGGCAAGCTGCGGGTGCGGCCTTTTGGCGGACCCGGCACCCACAACGGCATGCGGTCCATTGTGGAATTGACCGGTACGGAAGCGTTTCCCCGTATCCGGGTGGGCATCGGCCCGCAGCCGGAAGGGTGGGAACTGGCCGACTGGGTGCTTTCCCGCTATGCCACCCAGGAGGAGCGGCAGGTGGCATTCGATGCCTATGTAAACGCCGCGGATGCGGCGCTTTGCCTTGTGCGGGAGGGTGTCGAAGCCGCCATGCGCAAATACAACGCGAAATAAAGCAAAGGATATCAACAACCATGCGGCAATCCTTCTTCTCCGTGCTCAAGGGGAGCCCGTACTTCGGGCAGCTTCTTGAAAGCGTTCAAAAAACGCAAATCGTTTCCGTGTATGGCCTATCGGAAGGGCAGCGGGCTTATCTGGCCGCTGCGCTTCATGCCGCCACCGGCCGGGAGATCCTGCTGGTCTGCACCAGCGATCTGGCCTCCATAAGGGCCGCGGAGGACGCATCCCAGCTCCTGGGAGGCTTCTGCGCGTCTATACCTGCCCAGGAGCTGGAGTTCGGCCGGGGCGCCAGCAGCCATGAGAGCGCCTGGCGGCGGCTGGAAACGCTCCATCATGTGCTGGAAGGGGACGTGAAGGTGCTGTGCGTCTCCGGCGAGGCGCTGATGATCAGGCACATGGCCCCCGGAATCTTCCGGGAGGAGACGCTGCGCCTTCAGGAAGGGGACCGCTTTGATCCCCAGGCCCTTGCGGACCGGCTGGTGAAAAACGGGTACGAGCGGGTGAGCATGGTGGAGGGCAAGGGGCAGTGCGCGCTCCGGGGCGCCATTGTGGACGTATACCCCCCCAGCGAAGCAAACGCGCTGCGCCTGGAGTTTTTCGACGACGAGGTGGACTCCATCCGCACCTTTGACTGCATCACCCAGCGCAGCATGCTCAGAATGAAGCAGGCCGTGCTGCCCCCCGCCGCCGAGGTGCTGGTGCGGGGGATCGACTGCCCCGCCGCAGCGCAGAGGATGCGCGCCGCTTTTTCGCACATGGGGCAGACGGCGGCGGAGGCACCGCGCCTGTATATTGATCTTCCGCCCCTGCCGGAGGACGACGAGGAAGAATTGCCTTCCTTTTTTGAAAACGGCGCGCCTGCGGAAAAGCCCGAGGAAAAGCCTGCGCCCGCCCAGCCGGGAACCGCCCAGGAGCGCCTTGCCGCCCAGGACCGGGATGACGCGGACAGGCTGGAAAGCGGCTATCCCTTCCGCCGGATGCAGAACTGGACCCACGTGCTTTGCCCGGAGACGGTATCCCTGATGGATTGGCTGCCGGGCGCGCTGGTGCTGATCGATCAGCCGGACCAGCTTCAGGACAGGGTCAAGGGCCGTACCCTGCGCTTCCAGGAGGATTTCAAAACGGCGCTGGAGCGGAGCGAGGCCGTGCCGGACCAGGCCGGGCTGCTGTTTGATTATGATGATTTGCTGAACCACTTCAAAGGCCGGGCCGCGGTTACACTGTCGGACTTTTTGCGGGGCATGGGTTCCTTTAAGCCGGATGTGCTCCTTGAAATGAACGGCGTCAACGCCCACAGCTACCAGGCCAATGTGAAGGACCTGGCCGCCGACTGCCGCAAGTGGAAGGAGGAGGGCTACTGCGTTGCGCTTCTCACCGGCGGCACAGCCAGGGGCAAGCGGCTGGAAAAGGCGCTGACGGAGCTTCAGGTACCGGCGCTGTTTGTGGAAACGCTGGAGAATAACCTGGTGATCGGCGAGGTGCTGCTCCTGCCCCTGACGCTCTCCAAGGGATTCGTCTGGCCGGAAGCGAAGCTGGCCCTTATCTCCGACAGTGATATCTACGGCGCTGGCTACCGCAAGGCGCGGACGCGGCGCAACACCGGGGAGCGCATCGCCGCCTTTACGGACCTGACCCCCGGTGATTATGTGGTGCATGAAACCCACGGCGTGGGCATCTACCAGGGCACGGTGCGCATCAAAAGCGAGGATACGTACAGGGATTACCTGTTCATCCAGTACCAGGGCAACGACAAGCTGTACGTGCCCACCGACCAGCTGGACAGGGTGCAAAGGTTCATCGGCGCCCAGGGGCAGACCCCCAAGCTCAACAGGCTGGGGGGCGGGGAGTGGCAGCGGCAGAAAGCCAAGGTGAAGGCCGGCATCAAGGCCATGGCTTTCGATTTGGTGAAGCTGTACGGCAAGCGCCAGGCACTCAAGGGCCACGCTTTTGCCAAGGATTCCGTCTGGCAGCGCCAGTTTGAGGACAATTTCCCCTACGAACTGACCCCGGACCAGCTGCAAAGCGTTCAGGACATCGAACGGGACATGGAAGCCCCCATGAACATGGACCGGCTCCTGTGCGGGGACGTGGGCTACGGAAAAACGGAGGTGGCCTTGCGGGCGGCCTTCAAGGCGGTGATGGACGGCAAGCAGGTGGCCCTCCTGGCGCCCACCACCATCCTGGCCCAGCAGCACTACAACACCATCCTGAAGCGCTTTGCCGGATTCCCGGTAAACTGCGACGTATTGAGCCGCTTCCGCCTGCCCAAGGAGCAAAAGCAGGTGCTTTTAGACCTTCGGGAAGGGAAAGTCGACATCATCGTGGGCACCCACCGGCTGCTGAACAAGGATGTGGTGTTCAAGGACCTGGGGCTGCTCATCGTGGACGAGGAGCAGCGCTTCGGCGTGGCCCACAAGGAGATCATCAAAAACATCAAGACCACCGTGGATGTGCTCACGCTTTCCGCCACGCCCATCCCACGGACGCTTCACATGTCCATGGTGGGCATCCGGGATATGAGCCTTCTGGAAACGCCGCCGGAGGAGCGGTTTCCCGTCAAGACCCATGTGCTGGAGTACGCCGACAGTCTGGTGCGGGACGCGGTCCTGCGGGAACTGTCAAGGGGCGGGCAGGTGTACTTCCTGTACAACCGGGTGCGCTCCATTGAGCAGTTCTACACGCGCTTGAAGCAGCTTGTGCCGGAGGCCCGCATCGCCGTGGCCCACGGCCAGATGCGGGAGCAGGCCCTGGAGGATGTGATGATGGATTTTTATGACGGCACCTATGATGTGCTGCTCTGCACCACCATCATCGAAAGCGGCCTGGACATCCCCACTGCCAACACCCTGATCGTGTTTGACGCCGACCGGTTCGGCCTGTCCCAGCTCTATCAGCTTCGGGGCCGGGTGGGGCGCAGCAACCGGCAGGCCTACGCCTATTTCACCGTCCGGCCCGACAAATTGGTGACCGAGACGGCGCAAAAGCGCCTGGCCGCCATTCGGGAGTTCACGGAGTTTGGCGCGGGCTTCCGCATCGCCATGCGGGACCTGGAGATCCGCGGCGCGGGGAATATCCTGGGCCCGGAACAGCATGGGCACTTGAGCGCGGTGGGCTACGATATGTACTGCAAGCTTATCGAGGAGACGGTGCGGGAGGTGCGGGGCGGGCAGATGCCGGCGGGCGACCTGGAAATCCGCATAGAGCTCAAGGTGAACGCCTTCCTGCCCTCGGAGTACGTGCAGGATGAGCGCCAGCGCATGGAGGTCTACAAGCGTATCTCCCTATTGATGGACAGGGCGGACCGGGAGGATATCGAGGAGGAACTCATCGACCGTTTCGGCGAGCCGCCGGAGCCGGTTGTTTGCCTGCTGGACATCGCCCATTTGAAGGCGCTGTGCGGGAAGCTGGGCATCTATCACGTGTCTCATAAGGGCTTTGTTCTGCACATGCGCCTTGACCAGCATGCCGTGCCCGACCCTGTAAAGCTGATTACCGCGCTTAGCCAGGCGGATCAGCGGCTGAAACTGAACGCGGCCAAAACCCCCGAGCTGCTTTTGAAGGACGGCGGATTGACCGTGGAGCAGATGCTGCCCCTGGCGGTGAAGCTGCTGGAAAAAACCGTTGCTTTGATGGACGCGTAGCCCCAGAATACGAAAGCCCGCCCCTTTTTGCGAAAAGGAGGCGGGCTTCTGCGTCTGCGCGCCTTCGGATCAGAAAACTGCTTTGACCGCCAGGCCCAAGGCAAAAAAGATCAGCGGAACGCCAATAATGGCGCCGATGATGGTCATGCACAGCGCAACGCCGGCAATGAACAAAACCACGGCCAACAGCAGCGAAAACAAACCGCCGATGGCACCCAGCAGAAAGCCGATGAGGCTGCCGACCAGCCCGAACACCCCGCGAAGGATGCCGATCACCAGGGCAAAAGGCCATAATAACCAACCCAATACTGCTCACCTCCAGATGAAAGTATACGGTGGCCCGCTGCCAAAATCAAAGAAGCCGGCATTAATTTTCCATGAGAATTTTCTCATAAAAAAGCCCTTCCGGGATCAAGCGGCCTGATGGAAAACGAAAAACCTCGCATACGCAACAAGGACGGCGGTAAAGCCGTCCTTCAGGCCGTCGACCAAAGTGGCTTTGCCACTTTGGTCGAACTTTTCCCTCGCTTCACTGCACAATAGCTGCGCCATTGTGCGGCCGTTTGCTCAGGCAAGGTAGGAATTTTTACGAAATTCCAACGGAAATCACCGCACATGTCGCTGATTTTCGATCGAAATTGGAGGGACGCGCCCCTCCAATACCTCCCGGGGTTCTGGCTATAGTTTGAAGGACGGCTGTGCAGCCGTCCTTCAAACTATGGCCTGGCCGGCGCATTGCAGCGCGGGCAAGGCAGCAGGTTCTTAAAGGTGGTATTGTTCAGATCCCGGTAATAGAAGGATGTCAGCGGGAGGTACTTTTCATCCACGCTGGAGCATTCCGGATCGGAGTGGTAATACTTGCCGCCCGATTTGTTGTAGTACAGCTTGGTTTTGGGGCCGGGGGTTGCGGTGGGCTTGGGGGTGGACGTAACGAGGACGCCGGTGCTTACGGCGTTGGCGGTCTCCTCTGTCTCCGCAGTCCCATCCTCCACCACATCGTTGCTGACCAGGGAATTGGGGTCCACATACCAGTTTTCGTTGTCCTTGAACATCACGATCTGGAAACGGATCTTCACTGGGTCGCGGCTGTTGCGCTTGTCGATGGTGGCGGTCATGGTCACCGTGCGGGAGGAATCGGCTTCCGAGCCGGAGATCTTCTCAAAGGAAAAATCCAGGGGGATTCTGTTGCTCAGGATCAGGAAAAGGTTGGTTTTCGCATTGTCCTGGGCGGAGGTCCAGGTGGGGGAAACAAGCTCCAGCATATTATCCAGATTGTTTGCCACCCAGAACTGGAAAAACTGCTGCAGCCGCTGCCAGGCAGCGCTGTCCTCTCCCGTTTCCGGGGCGGGCGTGGGGGTAGCCGGCACTTCGGTGGTGGTGACGCCGGCTGCCATCAGACCGGAATCGCCGCCGCCGTTAACCCCTGTGGACTGGGTGGTTGTATTTTGACCGCCGCCTAAGGCGGAAGTGGTTCTGTCTCCGGGCGCGGCGCTGGTAACCAGCGAAAAAGCGCAGACGACCACCAGCGCGCCATAGATCAGCGACAGCGTGGCTCTGGCACTGGGGATGAAGGAGTGCCGCATCCACATGGTCATAAGGGATAAGACCGCAATGGCGACGAATGCAATTTTCATACCGGCCGTTTGGACAAAAATCAGAGCCAGGACGGCCAGGATGGGCAACACGGCCAGCAGGGAAACGGCAAGCCAGCCTTCCCCCAACCGTGTCTTTGTGCGCACGGCGTACTCCTGGGGCAGGGGCTGGGCGGGATAGGGCATCTGATAGGGGTATGGCGCCGCCTGCGCGGGAACGGCCTGCTGCGGCGGAACAAACCCCGTCTGCACGGGCGCGTATCCGGGCTGGGCCGAAAAGCCGGTGTTCGGGGCTGCATAGGCGGGCTGCTGCGGTGCATACGCCTGGGCTTGAAGCGGCGGATAAGGCGCCGATACAGGCGGCGTACCGGCCGTTTGTCCCTGGCCCTGCGCCGGAGGAGGAGGATATGGCTGCCCGCCTTCCGGCTGAAAATATGGCCCGGCGGGCGCCGGCCGCTTTTTTTGCGCGGGGCGCTTTTGCATGCCATAGGTGGGCGCGGTGGAATATCTGCTTCGGCTGGTTGTCATCCGGTTCTTCTCTGCCTTTCTGTGGGGCATCCAACGATGCGTGAACAAAACGCCTTACGCGTTAAAACTTCTGGCCATTCGCTTTAGTATAACACATATTGCGTCCGTGTAAACACCATAATGCAAAAACGAAGCAAAACTGACGCAGAATAGACGCAAAATAGAGGCGAAATACCGGGAAAAAGTGTGCGCACGGCAACCCTTTTCCTATTAAAATACGATTCAGCTTTTTGAATTTATCCCGCTGGCTGTTTTTACGCATGTAAAAAGCGGCAAAACCGCCTCGCGGATCCCGCGTATGGTTTTGCCGCTTATCTGCATAGGAACGCATGCCGGACAAGGGGAAGCCTATTCTTTTGCTTTGACACGGATCCAATACTCACAGCGGTTTTTGCCGCCCTCACCGTAGTACAGCTCCATATCGCAGCCCTCAAGCTGCTCGTAAGGGGCATTGGGAAGCCACTCCGTGTACACGTTTCGGATCAGTTCCTGTATCACCTTGGGCGTATCCTCCTGGCTGTGCTCCCTGCTTTGGAAAACGGCCCAGGTAGCCGCGGGAACAACAGCTTCCGTAAACCCTTCCGTCCGGCTGCCTTTCTTTTGGAAGGCAAAGATCATATAGGGGAAGGTGGAACCCCCTGTTTCCCGGTAGCTGCACAGGGCGTTTATGGCGCACAGGCCGTCCTCGTTGGGAACGTTTTGGGGAACGGACGCCAGCAGCTTTCCAAACCGTCCGTCTTGCATCACTTCCTGCCAAAACAGCGGGATCGCGCGGAAGTTTTCCTGGTTCTCCATGGTGAAAATGTCTTCGATGCCGTAGACCGTGAAGGCCTCCCTGGTTTCGATCCTGTAGTCCATGGGAACATCTCCTTTGAGTGTCAGTAGAAAAGACAGGCGCGGGTAGGCCTTTAAGTGGACTCCCTGGCTGCGCGCCGAGGAAGGCGGCACCCCGTGCAGCGCGCCGAAGGCGCGGGCAAAGGCCTCCGGGGAGTCGTACCCGTATTTCAAGGCGAGATCAATCACCTTGCTATCGCTGTTGGACAGTTCAAAGGCCGCCATGGTCAGCCGCCGCCTGCGGATGTACTCCGACAGGGAAACGCCGGCCACAATGGAAAAGAACCTTTGAAAGCCCGACAGGGACAGGCACGCTATCCTGGCAGCCGCAGACAGGTCGACTTCTCCCGGCAGGTTTTCCTCAATGGATGCAAGCGCCAGGTTCATCCGTTCCAGCCATCCCATAACGCTTCTCTCCTCTCCGGGAAAGTATAACAAAAGGCGCGGCCTGCGTCCTTGCATTTCGCGCCCGTTTTTTGCTAGGGCAGCGGCTTTCAGCCCTTGGGCGGGCATACGCTGCCCCGCTCCATCAGCTTCACCGGCACTTCCACCCACCTGGGGCCCATGCCCGGCTCCTTGAGCAGGTCGTTTAGCAGCGCCATGGCGCGTTCGCCCAGGGTATAGGGATATACCTCCACCGTGGTCAGGGGCGGGGAGGTGTAGGCGGAGACGGCGGCATTGTTGAAGCTGATCACGGACACATCTTCCGGCACCCTGTACCCCGCTTTTTGAAGCGCCCCCATCAGCCAGATGGCAATGGCGTCATCCTGGGCCACCGCCGCGGTGGGCCCCTCATGGGTAAGGAAGGGCAGGGGAAGCGCATCCTCCCCGGAGAGCAGGGGGCTTGCGAGGAAGGTATCCTTTGTGATGGGAATGCCGGCGTTCAGGAGCGCGTCCTCAAAGCCCGCCTGCCGAAGGTACGTAACGCTCATCGAAGCATCCGCGCCCAGGCAGCAGATGCGTCTGTGGCCCCTTTGAAGCAGGTACTCCGTCACCATGCGCCCCGCTTTCCTGTTGTCGCTGTCCACACAATGGTAATTTTCACTGTGGTGTGGATGGCCGATCACCACAAAGGGAAAGCTGTTTTTATGGAGCAGTTCGGCCACCGGGTCATCCCGCAGGGTGGAGAGCAGGATCAGCCCCTCAATCATGCCTGAATAGATCATTTCCTTCACCACACGGCCGTCTTCCTCCTGGCTGGCGCTGGTACCCAGCAGCAGGTGAAGACCGTGGCGGGCAGCTCTGGTACCGATCCCCCGCAGCGCTTCCGCAAAGAAGGGATGCTTCATGGATTCCTCCGCGCCGGTGGCGGAAAATACGCCGATGGCATTGGTGGTGCGGTTCACCAGCGAGCGGGCAAGCAGATTGGGCCGGTAGTTCATTTCCTCCATGATCGCCCGCACTTTTTCATGTGTCGCGCCAGAGATGCGGTCGCTGCCGGAAATAACGCGGCTCACCGTGGACGGGGAGACCCCCGCCCTGAGGGCAATATCCTTGATGGTGCTTTTCATGGCGGAAACAAGCTCCTTTTCGGCGCCTAACAGTATTCTTACATGCGAAAGACTGGATTCATTATGCCAAGCCACCGGTGCCTTGTCAAGAAAAACAGCCATGCGCGCCTAAAAGCACGTCAGGATCCACAAAAGCTGCCCCTTGCGGAGACGTTCTTTGCAATTTGGCCGGAAAACGCAAAAAGAAAAATATGTGATTTGGAAAACGGAAACTTTCTCTTGACAGGCGCTGGGCCGGTTAGTATACTAGAATAGCTGTTTTGTGGTATTTCGCGCCGCTTTTTGCGGTGCGCGCCCCAGATACAAGACTTTTCAAAAATGAGGAGTGTAACGTTATGTTTCGTACCTACCAGCCGAAAAAGCGCCAGCGCAGCAAGGTGCATGGGTTCCGTTCCCGCATGTCCACCAAGAACGGCCGCCGTGTGCTGGCCGCCCGCCGCCGCCGTGGCCGCAAGGTCCTGACGGTTTGATCCTTAAGTGATGGTGGTTTCAAAAGTCCTGCATGGCTCAGCCCGCCCCGTTGCTTGCCACCGTGCGCAGTGGGTACGGGCTTTTCCAGTATGAAAGGGCTTTTGGCAAAAAGGCCGGCGTACAAGCGGCAGCTTCATGAAGCCGGGAAACGAAGGGTTTTGTTTGCAGCGTACATACCGCCTTCAGAAAAATAAGCAGTTCCAGTACGTGTATCGGAAAGGCAAAAGCTTCGCGAGCAAGGACATCGTGCTTCTGCACGCCCGGGGCGCGGGGCTGAAGGTAGGCTTTTCCATCAGCAGGAAGATCGGCAACGCCGTGGTGCGCAACCGCGTGAAAAGGCGTCTTAGGGAATGCTTCCGTTCCTATCTGCCCCTGGTAAAGCCCGGCTGGTACGTGGTAGTGGCCAGGCCGGGGATTGAGCAGGCGGCATTCCGGGATCTGGGCAGGGGCATGGCCTACCTGCTGAAAAAGCAGAACCTGTTTCGGGAAGGGAACACGCCCAAATGAAACGCGCGATGCTTGTTATGATCCGCTGGTACAAGCGGTCTATCAGCCCGCATTTGCCGGACGCGTGCCGCTTCACGCCCACCTGCTCCCAGTATGCCATCACCGCCATCGAGCGTTACGGAGCCTGGAAGGGCGGAAGGATGGCCCTTTGGCGGATTTTGCGATGCAACCCCTTTGTCAAAGGCGGATACGACCCTGTTCCCGAGGACCCCAACGTAACAATTAGGAGGGAATAGCGCCCATGAATATTTTCCCGTTTCTGAATGAGCCGTTCAAAGCGATTTTGCTTGGCATATATTCCATCGTGGGCAACTACGGCTGGTCCATTGTGCTTTTCACGCTTCTGATCCGCCTTGTGCTGATCCCCTTTGACACCAAAAGCCGCAGGAGTATGCGCAAGACGCAAAAGCTCCAGCCGCAGGTTGCCGCGCTTCAGGCAAAGTATAAAAACGACAAAGAAAAGCTGAATCAAAAAACCATGGAGCTGTACCGCAAAGAGAAGGTCAGCCCCATGTCGGGCTGTCTTCCCATGCTTCTTACACTGCCCATCCTGTTCGCCATGTACGGCGCCATGAACATGCTGGCCCACGAGCAGGTGGCCGGGCATGTTTTTACCTATCTGGCCGGCGAGGAGCCCCAATACCAGGGCTGGCTGTGGGTTAACAATATCTGGATGCCCGACAGCCCCTTCTCCTCCAAGGTGCCCGACGCAAACAGCATACGTCAGGTGCTGCCGGAAAACTGGCAGGCCGCCTATAACAGCCTGAGCGATACGCAAAAAGCCGCCATTGATACATTTAACCAGGGCCTTCCCGAGGATCAAAGGATCACCTTTGATTTTTCCAAGGAGAACTATGTGGCGACGGCTACAAAGATCACCAGCGCTTTGAAAACAGTCAAAGCCTATTCGGATATGACTGCCACCGTGCCCGGTTGGAGCGGCATTTCCATCATCATCGCCACCCTTTCGATCTTTGTGTCCTTTAACGGGTTCCTTATCCTGCCAATTCTTGCGGCGGGAACGCAGTTCCTGATGAGTTCCTCCATGCCGCAGACAGCGCCCGCACAGGACGGAAAACCAAATTCCGGCAACTTTATGAAATGGTTTTTCCCCATATTTTCCCTGATGATCTGCTTCAGTTCCAACGCAGGTTTCGCGCTTTATTGGGTGACGGCCAATATTTTTGCGGGCGTGCAAAACCTGCTGCTCAATAGATACTTTGATGCGCAGGAGAAGAAAGCTGCCACTGTGGGAGAGGGGACGGTAAAATGAAGACCTACGAATCATCCGCAAAAACCATCGAAGAGGCCATTTCCGCCGGCTTGGACCATCTTGGGGTATCCATCGGCGAGGTGACCATCGATATTCTGGAGGAGGGCAGCAAGGGGCTGTTCGGCCTGTTCGGGAGCCGCCTGGCCAAGGTGCGCCTGACGCTCAAGGAGCAGGAGGAGGAATCCCTTTGGTCCTCCCTGACCAAGGAAAGCGGAAAAGCGGAAGCTCCTCAAAAGTCCAGGGAAGAGCCGCAAAGGCGCGAACAGCCAAAACGGGATATGCCCAGGAAGGAAGAAGCCGCCAGGCCGGAACCTAAAAAGGAAGCGCCCAGAAAAGAAAGCGCGCCCGAAAGGAAGCCGGTTCCAAAGCCCGTGCCCCAGGCGCCCAAAATAGAGGTGCAACCCAAGGAAACCCGTGCCCCCGCCGAACCGGTGGAGCCCGCGCCCCAAGCCGAACCCGGCAAGCCGGAGGGGAAGGCCCAGCAGTTTTTGCAGACCTTGACAAAGCTGATGGACGTGGGGGTCAGCGTGGCGGTGGGCCGCGACGGGGAAGGCAACGTGCTGGTGAACATGCAGGGCGATACCCTTGGGATCCTCATCGGCCGCCGGGGCGAAACGCTGGACGCTTTGCAGTACCTGACCAGCCTGATTGTGAACAAGGGGTCCGAGGAATATATCCGCGTCACGCTGGATACGGAAAACTACCGTGCCAAGCGGGAAGAGGCGTTGACCCGCCTGGCCAACCGCATGGCCAACCGGGCCGTAAAGACGGGCCGCAAGGTGGTGCTGGAGCCTATGAACCCCTACGAGCGGCGCATCCTGCACAGCGCGCTGCAGGCCAACGAGGCAGTGACCACCCACAGCGAGGGCGAGGAACCCAACCGCCACGTGGTGATCACCCTGAAAAGTGAAAAGGCCGATAAAGGCGAATAAAGCAGAAAGCATGCGCGGCGATTGCGCGGCTTTCCTTAAGAAAAGCGCCTCCCTTCCCGGATGGAAAGGGAGGCGCTTTCGCATGCCCCCGCAATCTCTAATTTGGATACTTTTATCGTGCCTGGCGCAAGGTATTGCTCCATCGCAGCCCGTAGAGCGGGGGCTTGCCCCCGGCCTTCAAGCGCGCTATCAAACCGCCGGGCTATGATAGGAGTTACAGCATTTTTTCCACCAGCGCATGGTGCTCTGTGCATCTCACCTGTGCAAAGCCCATGCTTTCATACAGCCGCATAGGCCCCAGATAGTTGTGCTCCTGGGAATCATCGTTAAGCACCGGGTATGCTTCCACCCTTTTTGCGCCGGAAGCTTTCAACTCCTCCAGCGCCTTTTTCAGCAGCATCGCCGCGATCCCCTGCCCGCGCCAGCCCTGGGCCACGGTAAAGCAGACGATGGCGGCGCTGTCATCATCTTTGGATGCCAGATCCGGGTAAAAAACCCGTGCCCCGGGCAGCTTTGCCAGCCTGTCGTAATGGCACCAGCCTACCGGCGTTTCTCCGGCGTAGGCCAGCAGCCCCCGCATCTGACCCTCCTCAATCATCCGCCGGGCGTCCAGACGGTTGCTTTCCCCGGTGCCTGCTTCCCAGGCCTCCCTGCTGATGGCGTGGAAGAAGCAGCAGAAGCAGTCGCAGCCCCATTCCGGATGGTCGGCAAAGGCGATCTGCTCAAAGAACGTAAAAAAATCTTCCACGCGCCGCGGGGTGAGCGGCTTTATCTGAATGTGCTCCATATGCTCTTCTCCTCGCGTTTCTTTATAAGCCACAGTATACGCCCATGGCGGATGCCCGTCAACGGGTCCAATGGTATACAGGGGTTGACACGGGAAGTGATTAGTAATATACTAAATTAGTAAATTACAAATAGGAGTGAAAGGGAATGAAGATCCCCACAACGCTTAGGCACAAGCCCGTGATCGTCAGCGAGAATTATGCCAATGTGGACGGCCGCATGGCCGGCCATACCGATACGCAGGGCCTATCCCTGGGGCTGGCCCAGTGGAACGACAGGGGTAAGGTGGACATCTCCGCCAAGGTGTGGCGGTATACGGGAGAAAAATGGTCCCGTCAGTCGGAGGAGCTGCCCCTTACCCGGGTGCTGGACCTGGCGATCCTCATCGCAAAGGCGAAACAGCACTTTCGGGAGGCGTACCGCTATCCCGGGCTGTACGAGAAGGAAAAGCCGCAGCTGGCCCGTGTTCCTTTGCAGGGGGACGCCATGACGGTAGCGGTCTGCACAGACAATCCCATGATCGAAGAGGACATCCGCCTTTTCGCGGATGTCCTTGCCAAGGATGACGAGCTTTTGTCTGAGCGGATGCATATTTTATCTGATTTGCTTCAGGAAATGGGGTATGGCCATGGATACGCGGGAAAAGAGAAAAGCCCTGCAAAGGGCGTATAAGGAAAAGGAAGAAATCGGCTGCGTCAGCCTGTACGAGAATCATAAAAACGGGAAATGGCTCATCACGGCGGATATGAACATGCGCGGCGCACAAAGCAGGTTTGAATTCTCCAAGGCAACGGGTTCCTGTGGCCGGATGGAGTTTGCTGCCGATTGGGCGCAATATGGCCCGGATGCCTTTTCCATGACGGTGCTGGATACGCTGAAAAAAGACCCCGACCAATCCCTGCAGGATTTTAAAGAAGAAGTGCAGGCGCTGGCGGATATGTACCGGGCCAAACGCGATCCGCTGATGTCTTATTAAACTGGATAAAGTTTTCTTGGGAGGGGTGCGGGGCGGGCAACTATTTAAAAAAATTCGCAACCCC
>JAEWVC010000036.1 GCA_023459275.1 Bacillota bacterium
AGCCGGTGGATGTTCCCGTGCTCTACCAGGATGAGAACGGCAACACCCTTTATGAAACCTCCGTATCTGTCCTGCCAGGCAGCCAGCAGGAGGTTCAGGTGGACGTAGGTCAAGTGTCCTCCGACTATGAACTGAACGACGCTTCCAGCAAGACGGCTTCCGTGAGTCCGGACGGCTCCTATGCCAACGTCGTCTTCTCCATCAACAAAAAGCAGGCCCAGCCGGTGGATGTTCCCGTGCTCTACCAGGATGAGAACGGCAACACCCTTTATGAAACCTCCGTATCTGTCCTGCCGGGCAGCCAGCAGGAAGTGCAGGTGGACGTAGGTCAGGTGTCCTCCGACTATGAACTGAACGACGCTTCCAGCAAGACGGCCTCCGTGAGTCCGGACGGTTCTTACGCCAACGTCGTCTTCTCCTTCAAGAAAAAGCAGGCCCAGGCTGTAGATGTTCCCGTGCTCTACCAGGACGAGAACGGAAGCACCCTTTATGAAACCTCCGTATCTGTCCTGCCGGGCAGCCAGCAGGAGGTTCAGGTGGACGTAGGTCAAGTGTCCTCCGACTATGAACTGAACGACGCTTCCAGCAAAACAGCCTCCGTGAGCCCAGATGGCTCCTATGCCAATGTTGTCTTCTCCTTCAAGAAAAAGCAGGCCCAGGCTGTAGATGTTCCCGTACTCTACCAGGACGAGAACGGCAACACCCTTTATGAAACCTCCGTATCCGTCCTGCCGGGCAGCCAGCAGGAAGTTCAGGTGGACGTAGGTCAGGTGTCCTCCGACTATGAACTGAACGACGCTTCCAGCAAAACAGCCTCCGTGAGCGAGGACGGTTCTTACGCCAACGTCGTCTTCTCCTTCAAAAAGAAGCAGGCCCAGGCTGTAGATGTTCCCGTACTCTACCAGGACGAGAACGGCAGCACCCTTTATGAAACTTCCGTATCTGTCCTGCCGGGCAGCCAGCAGGAAGTGCAGGTGGATGTAGGTCAAGTGTCCTCCGACTATGAACTGAACGACGCTTCCAGCAAGACGGCTTCCGTGAGCGCGGACGGTTCCTATGCGGCGGTCACCTTCGCCTTCAAGAAAAAGGCCTCCGAACCTGTCACCATGGTGGAGATCCCCATCAAGTACCTTGGCGAAAACGACGTGGTGCTGTATGAGGACAAGGCGGAAATCGTTCCCGGCACAGGAGCGGACATCATGCCCGACCTTGAGAAGATGTCCGAGGCCGCTCCCGGCTATGTGTTGGATGACGAGGGCAGCAAGACGGTGTTTGTGGATGAAAACGGCACGCCGTCCATCCAGGAGATCATCTTCCGGTTCCGGCTGGAGGCTGCCCCTACCCAGATCGATGTGCCCGTGCTGTATATGGGCGATGACGGCGACGTGTTCTACAGCACCACCGTGACCGTTACTGCCGGGGCAAGCAAGGAAGTAACGGTGGATCCCGCCCGCGTGCCCGATGAATATGCGCTGAATGATGATTCTACCAAGACGGCATATGTCAATGCATCCGGAACGCCGGAACCGGAGCAGATCGTTTTCAATTTCACGTATCATTCCACAGAGCAGCCGACGGAGCAGCCGACGGAGCAGCCGACGGAACAGCCTACCGAGCAGCCCACGGAGCAGCCTACCGAGCAGCCGACGGAACAGCCGACGGAACAGCCGACAGAGCAGCCTGTGGAAACGCCGGTCCCTGTAGGATCCGCCATTGACCGTTGGGGCGTTACCAATGTCGGCGGGCTCAATTTCCGCAGCGGCCCCTCCGCCGATACAAAGGCCATTGGAGGCAAGCTTTCCAAAGGCGTAAAAGTCTGGATGTATGAGTCTTTGATCAATGACAAGGACGAGGTCTGGACGCATGTGATGGTGAACGGCACCGAGGGTTACCTGAAGACAGAGTTTGTGGATATGATGTCCCAGGCGGACAGCGATCAATATCAGGCCAGCCTGACCACGCCCATGCCCAGCCGCACGCCGGCCCCCAACGAAACCGCTACGCCCACCCCCACGCCCACCCCCACGCCAACATCCACGCCGACCCCGGAACAATACGCGGGGTATGCGCTGACCAATCAAAAGGTGGCGCTGCGGATAGAGATATCCACTACGGACCAGAGCATACTGGCCACGTTACCCCAGAACACGCTGGTCTCCGTGGTCCGGCAGGTCTATCAGGGAGAGGAGCCCTGGTCCTTGGTGGAAACGCTGGATCAACTGACCGGCTACGTTCCGGACAGCGTCCTTCGGTACATCACGCCCGAAGAAGCCAAATACTATGTGGACCAGTACAACGAAGCCCATCCCACCCCCACGCCTACGCCCGTGCCCGCCCAGCAAAGCGGATACGCCGCCACCTTGGGCGATAATGTGCCCATGCGCGGTGCGGCCGATCCCAACAGCATGCTGGTAAACATGCTGGCAAAGGACGTGGTGGTCTATGTCAACGGGCAGGAGTATATTGACGGCATTGCGTGGCACATCGTACGGTTTGCCGGGCAGTGGGGCTACATCCGTGCGGACCAGCTGCGCTGGCTGAACCAGACGGAGACGGAATCCTATTTGAACTCCCTGCAGACCCCAACGCCCACGCCGGCGGCCACACTGCCGCCCCTTGACGAAAACAGCGCTTCCAGCTATGGGTATGTGACAAAGGACAAAGTGAACTTCCGCTCCTCTCCCAGCACCAGCAGCACCCGCATCCGCGTGCTGAATACCTACGCCTTCGCCCTGGTGCTGGAGAGTACCCAGGTGAACGGAACGACCTGGTACAAGGTGAACCAGGCCGGAACGGAAGGCTATATTGCCGGCGATTATTTCCACGTGCTGTCCCTTGCCGAATTGGAGGAGTTCCTTAACAGCCCCGAATATATACAGGGTGTTACGGGCAACACCACGGATAACAGCAGCAACACCGGCGGCAGCAGCCAGCCCACCTCCCTGGAAGACTGGAACGTAGGCACCTGGACGAATCCCAATACGGGGCTGAATGCCACCTTTGAGCCTTTTGCCCCCTTCTCTACCCCGGAGCCCGCGCCGACACCCACCCCCAGCCCGACGCCCGAACCCACAACACCTTTGGAAACGATCCCGCCCACGCTGGAGCCTGTGGATACCCAGAGCGACAGCCCCGGCATGATCTGGTTGGGATTGGGCGTAACGCTATTGGCGGGCTTCGGCGGGCTGTATGCCTACGCGCTGCATAAATCCAACCAGCGCAAAGCCGCCGCCAGGGCTGCTCAGCGCAGGGCTACCATGCAGCAGCAAAATCAGCAAAGCGGAGCAAGGCCCTATGCCCGCGCCACCAACGCGCCTGTGCAAAGGCCCCAGGCGCCCGGCGCACCTTCCTCCTACGGCCAGCGGACGCCTCCTGTCCCGCCTGTGGGCGCAGCCAGGCAGCAGCCGGATACAACAAGGCCCGCTCCCACAGGGAGTGTGCCAGCCCAGCGGCCTCCCCAGCAGCCCGGCCCGTATGCACCCAGGCCCACGGGTGGCGCACAGCCCGGAACCCGGAGCACAGCACCTTACCGGCCGCCGGTCACTGGAGGGCAATCCACTCCCCCGCAGGATGGCACACAGAGTACGGCACCGCATTCCGCCTTGGGCAGCACGGCCCGCCAGCCCAGAGCGGCCCGCCATACCGCCAACCCGCCCACGGACCCCGGCGCGCCGACGGATACCAATCAAGGATGATAAACCGGGGAGGCTCCGCCTCCCCGGACTCCACCGCCCAAGGGATACAATCCCTTGGGTATTCCTTTTTTGGAGAGTATATAGGAGATGGCCAGATAGCAATGCTTTTCCGGCGCATATGGATATGGTATACTGAACAAAGCGCATGAGAAAGAGGCAGGGGCTATGTGGAAGGACGGCAAATGGGCCCGGGAAACCCTTTCCCTGCAGCGGGCGGACGGGCTGTGGGGGTTCTTCCATACCCTCAGCGATCCGGGCCGGAAAGCCATCACCACGGAGCAGGCGCTCCGGCGGCTGCGCGTCCTTGGCTTTACCATCCGGGATGAGCCGGTCAGGCGGGCCGTTTCCGGGCTCCACGGCTATCTGTCGGGTTGTCTGCCCATGCCCGACCGGGTGGAGAAAACACCCGACTGGCCCGTATATCAGCAGTTGATGCCCGCCGTGTGGATCAGGCTTTTTACGGAAGAGGATGATCTGGCCAACCGGGTGGCGTCGCAGTGGGCGGCCCTCATCACCGCCGCCTTCCCAGGGGGAACGTACCGGCAGGAGGCTTATTTTGATGCGTATGCGGCACAGTTCTCCCGCCGCCCTTCCCATGAAAGGTGCCGGGATTTTTGCCATTTCTACCCCGTGGCGCTTCTGCGCGGCTGCCTTGCCCCCGAAATTGCGGAAGTTTTCCTAAGCCATGTGCTTTCCCATCCCACCGGTCTGTATTACATGACCGGCACGCCCCTAACCACTCCGCCCGCCTTCCAAAGCAAGGAGGCCAGCCGCTATCTGGGCGCGCTGGAGCTGCTGGCGGAGTATGAGCCCCCCGCCTGCCGGAGGCAGCTTGCTTTTGCGGCGGACTGGCTGCTAAAAAACAGGGACGGAAGCGGGGAATGGGACATGGGCCCCAATGCCAAGGACGGCGTATACTTCCCCCTGTCGGATGACTGGCGCAGGGCGGAGCAGCGGAAAAAGGACTGCACTGCAAGGATACGGGCCTTTCTCGCCAAAGTGGCCGGTTAGAAGGGGTGGGGGACAGCATGCGCGAACTTACCTTTACCGTGGACGCAAGGGACGACGGCCGGCAGCTTAAGCACGCTGTCTTCTCCAGGCTGCACATCGGCCGCGGCCTGTTCAGCCGGATCAAATTCCAAAACGGGCTGTTGCTTGACGGCCTGCCAGTCCATGCGGATCATAAGGTGCGAGCCGGGCAGACCGTTACGCTGCTGCTTTCGGAAGATACCGCTTGCCGCAGGACCCCGCAGGAATCCCCGCTTCATATCGCCTATGAGGATGAAGACCTGCTGATCGTAGTAAAGCCCGCGCCGCTGCCCAGCCAGGCCTCCGTCCGCCAGGGGGAAAATACGCTGGAAAATTATGTGGCGGCCCACCTGATCGCCCGCGGCGGGTTTGTGTACCGCCCGGTGAACAGGCTGGACAAAGGCGTCAGCGGCCTGATGGTGATCGCGAAGAATGCCTATGCCCAGCACAGGCTGCAAAGCCAGTTGCACACGCCGGATTTTCTTCGGAAATATCTGGCGGTGACGGAAGGCATTCCCTCACCGGCGGAAGGCGTTATCGATGCCCCCATCGGGAAAGTAAGCCCAGAAGGCGTGAGGCGGCGGATATCTCCCGATGGCAAGCCTTCCGTGACCCACTACCGCACGCTCCAAACAGCCAGTGGCAGGAGCCTGCTGGAAATCCGCCTGGAAACGGGCCGCACCCACCAAATCCGGGTGCATCTGCAGTCCATCGGCTGTCCGGTAGCCGGAGATTTCCTATATGGCCGGGAAACGCCGGAGCTGCCCGGCCGCATGGCGCTGCACGCCTTTTTTCTGTCCTGCCTTCACCCGGTGACGGGGGAGCGCCTGTCCTTTACCGCGCCTATGCCGGAGGAATGGAGCTGCCTGATAACCGGAAAATAGGTTTTTCCTTGGGCCTAGATAAAGAAAATCTGTCCAATCAATCACAAAAGGAGAGAAAACGTATGAAAAAGCAAGACATCGCCGCCATGATCGACCACACGCTGCTTAAGCCCTTTGCCACCCGGGAACAGATCGAAAAGCTGTGCCGGGAAGCCGCCCAGTACCATTTCGCCTCGGTTTGCGTCAACCCCTGCCATGTGCCGCTGGCCGCGGGGCTGCTAAACGGAACAGGGGTCAAGGTATGCACCGTGGTGGGTTTCCCCTTGGGCGCTAACGCCAGCGAAACCAAGGCGTTTGAGACCCGGAAGGCCATCGCGGACGGCGCGCAGGAAGTGGACATGGTCATCAACATCGGAGCGGCCAAGGCAGGGGACATGCGGGCCGTGGAGGAGGACATCCGCGCCGTGGTGAAGGCGGCCGACGGGACGCTGGTGAAGGTCATTTTGGAAACCTGCTTCTTGACCGATGCGGAGAAGGCCGCCGCCTGCCAGGCCGCCGTAAGGGCCGGGGCCGATTTTGTGAAAACTTCCACCGGCTTTGGCACGGGCGGCGCTACCGAAGGGGATGTAGCCCTGATGAAAGCGAGCATCCCGGAAACCATGCGCGTGAAAGCCTCCGGCGGCATCCGCAGCTATGAGGAAGCGTTGGCTATGATCGCGGCGGGCGCCTCCCGCCTGGGCACCAGCGCGGGCATCGCCATTGTGGAAAAGGCGGAATGATCAGGTGGCGGGGAAAAATGCAAAAAGCGGGCCTTGGACGAATGTCCAAGGCCCACTTCGGCATCTGCGCTATACGATCTTCCTGCATTCCATATAATACCGCTTTTCCTGGGCCTCGCCCATGGAAAAGGTCTTGCGGGGCAGCGCGCCATCCTTTTGCACCGCGGGCAGCAGCGCGGACTTTTGAAGCCCGGGCACCAGAAAGCCCACGGCATCCCCCCGGGAGCATAGGGAACGCACCGCTTCCTCACCGTGGATATAGTCGATCTCCGCCTCCTGATGGCGGGAAAGATAATCGTCCAGGAACCTTTGCAGCGTGCCCACGGCCAGGGCGGCTTCCGGGTTGCGGATGGTTACATCCGTTTCGCTTCCCTGGCACAGCACTGTAATAGTTTGTCCCCCGGGGGATGCCTGGCCCTTCTTCTCCAGCGCCATGCCCTTTTTGCTGCAGTATGATGCCCAGTCCGCAAGCAGCGCTTCCCCCTGAACATGGAAAAGCACCCGGTGGATGGGATGGAACTGCAAGGCCGGGTCGTGGATATTTTCCACCTCCACCAGGGCGTATCTAGCGGGATGGATGGCGGCTTCCGCTGGGGAAAGCCGCTCCTTCAGCTTCAGCCAGTGGGCGCGGGCTGTGGCCAGGGAATGGTTTCCGTCTCCCACGGCCATCAGGAGGGGATTGTCCCCGGGCAGCGCCTGCTTCAGCTTTTCAAGCGCCGCGTATACGCCATGAAGCAGCGCGGGCTCCGTTACCGCCCAGCCCTTCAAATGGCCGCCGCCCAGCATCAGGGGAAAATCGTAGAGCTTGGGCAGGGTTTCCCGGACACCATACATAGGCTCAATCACGGTTTTTTGAAAATCGTCCAGGAGCAAAAGCACATGGGGGCACTCCAGCGCCGCGCCCGCCCGCACCGCCAGCCTGGGGGGAATGCGGGAGAGAATGGTGCCTTCCGTGGCCCGGATCATGGACTTTGAATTCTCCGAAAAATCATAGCTGTCAAGATCGGCGGCGCAGACAAGCCCCAGCCGGGCGCCGCTTTGGGTGGTGCGCTCGGTCAGCACAAAACCGCTTTTCACGGCTTCGGTTAGGATGCCTTTTTCCAGGTATTCCGCCATGGCCCCATGGATCAGGGGCACCCGCCCGCCGCTTTGCGGAAGGTAGATTTCCGGCAGCGTAATGCGCAGCGCGGAGGGCTTGCCGTCCACGAGTTCCTCCGCCTTGCGCCAGTATTCCGGCTGGGAGGTGTACTGGTCGCAGGCGATCACCGCCCAGGCAGGCAGATCCGTGCCGGCCTTGGGCAGCAGGATATCCGCCGGCGCAACGGCCACATTACTCCAATCGGGCCTCATGGAAACACCGCCTTTTGTTTCATTTGTTGGAAGCCAGGGTGATATCAAGGGGCGGGTCTTTGACATTTGTTAATAGCACAAAGGCCTCCGCCGGGCCCGAAAGATAGGCATTGCGGTCGTCGTCCTCCTTCAGCATCACCGGCATCCTGTCGTGGATGGGCCGCACCTGTTTATCCGCCGGGCGGGTGAGCACGGTGAACACTTCCCGGCCATCCTCCAGCTTTTTATAGATGCCGGCCATGTACATCAGCGGGCGCTTTTGAAGGCCGATGGCCATCTTGTCCTTTGTTTTCTTGCCCAGGGGCGTATGCCGCCACTCAAAGAACCAGTTGGCCGGGATCAGGCAGCGGCCGGCGAGAAAGGCGGGCCGGAAGAAGGGGGAAAGCGCCACCGTCTCCTGCCGGGCGTTGATGACGGGGCTCTTTTTTTCCCAGTGGGGGAAGCCCCACTGCATCAGCCGGGGAGTATAGCCGCCCGCGCCGTCAGGCAGCAGCACCGGCGCCATCTGGCCCGGAAAGACCTCCCCGGGGGTAAAATCCATCTCCGCCATTCCGTCAAGGATAGCCCGCATTTCAGGATCGGAAGCGTCCAGCATCAAATAATACCTGCCGCACATCTGACCATTCCTCCCTTGCTCTATGCAAACAGCGCCCGGATGTCCGCCTCGGTAAGCTGGGTGGGCATCTCTTCCCCGGCGGTGATGAGCAGGTCAAACAGCGCCCGCTTTTTTTTGCCCAGGCGGACCACCTGCTCCTCAATGCTCAGATGGGTAATGAGCCGAATGACCTCCACCTTTTTCGTCTGGCCGATGCGGTGGGCCCGGTCGGTGGCCTGGTCCTCCGCGGCGGGGTTCCACCAGGGGTCGTAATGGATCACCATGTCCGCCCCGGTAAGGTTCAGCCCCGTGCCCCCGGCCTTCAGGGAGATCAGAAAAACCTGCCCCTCCCCATGGTTGAAATCCTCGGCCAGCGTAAGGCGTTTGGCGGCGGGCGTCTCCCCGTCCAGGTACAGACAGGCGATGCCCTCCGCCTCCAGGTGGCGGCGCAGAATTTGAAGCATGCTGGTGAACTGGGAAAACAGCAGAACCCGCCTGCCCGATTCCAGCGCGCCGGGCAGCACTTCCAACAGCAGGTCCAGCTTACCGCTGGTGCCCGAATAATCCGGCAGGCACAGCGCCGGATGGCAGCAGATCTGCCTTAGCTCCGTGATAGCGGCCAGCACCTCTGTGCGGCCCCGGCCCAGGCCTTTTTCCTTCAGCAGGTCATCCACCCGGCCGCGCAGGCGCAAAAGCGCCGCCTGATAGACCCTGGACTGCTCCAGCGTCATCTCGGCCATGAGCGTGGTCTCCAGCTTGTCCGGCAGCTCCGTGAGCACATCCTTCTTGAGCCTTCGCATCAGGAAGGGCCGTATTTTCTGCCGCAGGCTTTCACCGTTGCGGCCGTCGCCATGCTGGCGGATGAATTTTGCATAATTCAAAAGATACCCGGGCAGCACAAAATCGAAGATGGACCACAGTTCGCCCGTGTTGTTCTCCATGGGCGTGCCGGTGAGGGCCAGCCGCGTCTGCGCCTGCAATTGCTTGACCGCCACAGCGCCCACGCTCATGGCGTTCTTGATGTGCTGTGCCTCGTCCAGAATGGCGAAGCGGAAGGGGATATCGCTCATCAGGCCAATGTCCCGCCTGATAAGGGGATAGGAGGTGATGACCACATCCACCGCCGCGGAGGACCTGATCTCCTCGATCTGCTCGGCCCGCAGGGCCTGGCTGCCGGACAGCAGCTTTATACGCAGGCCGGGAGCGAAGCGTTTGAGCTCCGCCTGCCAGTTGTAGCACAGGGAAGTGGGGGTCACCACAATGCTGGGCAGGCGTTCCTTTTCCGCCCTGGCGGCCCAGTACAGCAGCGCGATTACCTGCACGGTCTTGCCAAGGCCCATGTCATCCGCCAGCACGCCGCCCATGCGCAGCCTGTAAAGCGCCTGCAGCCAGTAAAAGCCCCGCTCCTGATAGGGCCTAAGCTGCTTGGAAAGCGGCTCGGGGCAAGGGAGGAAGGACCCGCTTTCCGGCATGGTGAGGGCGGCCACGGTATCGCGGACGCTGTCCTCCGCCCGGATGGGCAGCGCTTTTCCCAAGAGCATGGTGTTCAGGTATACGGTGCGGCAGGCGGCCAGGGACAGGGTGTTTCCGCTGTCCATCCCGGCGTTTTCCGCCTGGGCGCTTTCCGTAAGCAGATCGGCGGCCTCCTGCCAGTCCTCCATATCGCCAAGGTCCAGGAAGGAGCCGTCCTTCAGCCGGAAATACCTGCGCCGCAAATGGAGCGCCTGCAGGATGGATAAGATCTCCTGGCTGGGCTGGCCGTCCTCGGAAAACGCCAGTTCAAGCCTGCCGCCGGATACGCGCATCACGCCCTGGAGCTTGGGCCTTCTGGGCGCCATGCGCCTGAAATCCTGGCTGGCGAAGATCTCACACAGCCCCATCAGCCGGGTCACGCCTTCGGACACGAACTGAAAGATATCATCCTGCCCGCCTAGGTACACCCTGCCCTTGCGCACGTGGAACCCCGCGTTGGCCAGTTCGTCCAGCACGGCCCGCTCCGCGCTGGCGTCGCGCATGAGCAGCCTTGGTTCACCCTCCCCCTGCTCCCGGCCCGGGGCCGCGAAGGGATCGATCTCATGGGGCCCATAGGCAAACACGGTACGGGCCACCACCTCCTGGCCCGCCCGGTCCAGATACACCTTGGCCGCAAGGGGCGTGCGGACGATCTGCTTTGCAAGGGCCGGGTCCAGTTCCACCACGCCCGTCAGCTTCAGCCAGGGTACCAGCTCGCTCAAGGCCCTGGGCGCGTTTTCCCCAAAAAAGTCGAAGGAAGCGCTGCCGTCATCCTCCTGGGCAAAGAGCACCGTTGCCACGCTCTGCTGCATCTTGTTGAGGGCGACTACTTCCCCGTTCATCCATACGTAAGCGCAATCCGGCGTAAGGGGCATCCATTCGCCGCTCAATTGGGCGGTGATGGTAAGGCTCCGGGGGCCGCCGGATACCTGGAAGCTTAAGGGAAGCTCCTTCTCCTGCACAGAGGGGACATGGTGCGCCACGCCGTTTACCGCCAGCCGGAAGGGAAGATGCTTCAATAGGTGCAGAAGCGTCAAGGCGAAGCGCGGGGGCAGCCGCATGGTGCGGGCTTCCATGCCGTGCCTTGTCACACCCACGTCACTTTGCGCCTGGCAAAGCGCGCGAAGCACGTCCAGAACGGCGTTTTCCCTGGGCGTAAAGCGCATCCATTCGGGCCGGAACACAAACCCCTTCCCGAAGGGCAGCGGCGTTTGGCTGTCAATGGCGTCCAAAAACTGGGGCAGGCTGCGCACCACGTACAGCCGGTCCTCCCCTGCGCGGATGCCCACCCGCAGCGCGGGTGCGCCCGAGGCATCCCGCGAGAGCAGCAGCGTGATCTCCATGCGCACGGTGCCGGCCTCCGGCAGTGCGCATTCCATAGCCTTCCACAAAAGCGGCCCGCCCAAAGCGGCCTTCCGCTTCTCCATGTCCTTCCAAGCCCCCGTATCCCTGGCCATCAGCGTGGCGGCCACCACATGCCGGCAGGCGCCCAGCTTTTCCATGGTCTCACAGGTGCATTGTGCGGGCGCGTCGGCCCGCAGAACCACCTCGCGCCGGGGCGTTCCGGCCACCGCAAAGCGCAACGCGTCCGGCCCGGAGGGCAGAAGCCTTACGCCGCCCCGCTTGAACAACAGGCTGCCGATGCTGTATTCTTCTTCCCCGGCCAATTGCCTGAGCCGCTGGGGTCCCTGGGACATAAGGCGCTCACCCTTCCTGATGAATGCAGATCAAAAAAACAGACGGCCAAAAAGCGCGGTATCCTTATCTTATTCTTGCCGCCGCGGGCGTATTCCTGCCGAAAAACAACTGCTTTTCATTTTGCGCGCAAAGGCTTTCATCCTTTGCATCCTCAAATTCCCCGGCCGGGCGCACGCATATTCCGGTTTTTCCGGGGTATGATAGGATTGGGGCAGATGATTCGAAAGGATCGTTTCGAGCCGGCACATGAAGGCCTTTCGTTCCCTTTTTTTCAATGTAGAGCGTGGAATTTGAAAGCGCCTGTGTGGATGTGAGAGAGAAAAAAGAAGCTGTGCGTGTGCCCGTTCGATTGCGGCAAGCAAGCCTTTCCTTTTAGGAGGCTTCCTTTTCCCCGCAGGCCCTGAAAGGACTTACCGTAATGGTAAGTCCTTTCTTTGTGTGAAGGCAGCCTTCCCCAGCACAGCGGGGGGAGAAGGAGCGGCGGAGAAGGGGTTTTTGCGGGAGGTTTTCCTTCCCGCCATTTTCCTCAGCACGCCCCTGCCTTTTTGCCCCGGGCTTGTCAACTGCCCCCCGTGTGTGTATAATGAGTCGTATGCTCTTGAACAGTGGCTGTGGGATGCATTGGATCACCGTCTGAAAAGGCGGGCAAATGCATCCCTTGTCAGGTTTGAGCACGGAGGGATACAGCCCGAGGAGGTGACCCGGCTTACGGCCGGCGCATGGTGGATACGGATAGAATGCTGATTACCGGCGGGACACCGCTGATGGGGGAGACCAGGATCAGTGGCGGCAAGAATACATCGGTGGCGGTGATTCCTGCGATACTGCTGGGCAGTGAGCCCTGCACCATTGAAAATTTGCCGGACATCGAGGATGTGAACGCCCTGATCGCCATCCTCCGCTGCCTGGGCGCCCGGGTAACTTACGAGCCGGGCAAATTTATGACAGTGGACCCCCGGCCGGCGGAGGGTACCCACGTTTCCTACCTGCATACCCAGAGGCTGCGCGCCAGCTATTACCTGCTGGGGGCGCTGCTGGGCCGCTGCCGGAAGGCCGAGGTGGCTTATCCCGGCGGGTGCGAGCTGGGCAGCAGGCCCATCGATCAGCACATCAAGGGGCTTACGGCCCTTGGCGCGGAGATCGAGGAGCAGGGCGGGATGCTGTATGCCAAGTGCCAGAAACTGAAGGGCGCGGATGTGTTCTTTGACCTGGTCACCGTGGGCGGCACCATCAATATCATGCTGGCCGCGGTCAAGGCCTCCGGCACCACCCTGATCTACAACGCGGCCAAGGAGCCCCACATCGTGGACTTGGCCAACTTTTTGAACAGCATGGGCGCCAACATCAAGGGCGCCGGCACGGATATCATCCGCATCCGCGGGGTAGAAAAGCTCCACGGCTGCACCTATACCGTGATCCCCGACCAGATTGAGACGGGTACGCTGATGATCGCCGCCGCCGCAACCCGCGGCGATGTGGTGATCCGTGGCTGCATCCCCACCCATATGGAAGCATTGTCGGCAAAGCTGCTGGAAATGGGTGTGCGCGTCACCGACAGCGACGATGCCATCCGGGTGCGCACCGTCAGCCCCCACCGGGCGGTGAACTTCAAAACGCAAGTGTACCCGGGCTTTCCCACAGACCTTCAGCAGCCCATGTCGGCGCTTTTGACCACCGCCCACGGTACCAGCGTGGTGACCGAAACCATTTATGAGCAGCGATTCAAACATCTGGACGAGATCCGCCGTATGGGCGCCCGGGTGCGGGTGATGGACAGGACGGCCCTGATTGAAGGCGTGCCCCAGCTTTTTGGCGCGCCGGTGACCACCACGGATCTGCGGGCCGGCGCCGCGCTGGTGGTGGCCGGGCTGATGGCCAAGGGTGTGACGGAAATTTATGAGCCGGGTCATATCGACCGGGGCTATGAGCATATTGAACAAAAGCTGCGTTCTTTGGGGGCCGATATCCGCAGGGAAAGAATCGATATTCCTGGCGCGGAGGCTTCTTGCGGGAGGTGACGGCAGTTGACAAGCGCCTTTGAGCTGCTGGGGCTTAAAAGCGATGCGGATGCCCAACAGGTTCGTTCCGCATACCGCGCCAAGGTCAAAAGCTGCCATCCGGACCAGTTCACCGACCAGGAGGAACAAAAAAAAGCCCAGGACCAGCTGATCGCGCTGAACCTGGCCTATGAGGAAGCGCTGCGCCTGGCCTCGGAAAAGCGGGTGGGATTCAATCTCATTTCCCAGGAGGAGGCCAAGCGGTTCGCCATCAAGCTGATGGAGCAGGGCAACCTGGTAAGCGCGCTTCGGCAGCTTGGCCGTGCGGATTCCAAGGACGGGGACTGGTTTTATCTGCAGGGGCAGATTATGATGGGCATGCGCCAGTATGAAACGGCCCACCAAAGCTTTCGGGAAGCGGTACGCCGCGACCCCAACAACCTGCAGTACAGAAAGGGCGCGCTGGACGCGGCGCTGGCCATGAAGCGGCACAAGCACCTGGGCCACCGGATGGCGGAGTGGCTCAAGGAAATATGGAAAAAGTAAGGCATCTTTCCGGAAGGGAAGATGCCTTACTCAGACCATCAACAAACCCTTAGGAGGTATCGGAGGACTGCGGTCCTCCGATTGCAGATCGAAAATCAGCGACATGTGCGGTGATTTTCGCAGGAATTTCGAAGAAATTCCTACCTTGCCCAAGCAAACGGTCGCACGATGGCGCAGCCGTCGTGCAGTGCAGCGAGGG
>JAEWVC010000037.1 GCA_023459275.1 Bacillota bacterium
GGCGGCGGGCGGCTGATAGCCGCCCCTACGGCAGTACAGGTTTGTGTTTTTCACCAAAATGGGGATTCCAAAGGGGTTTTATCCCTTTGGCAGGGTCCAGGGACAGCGTCCCTGGCCTGCTACGGGAACAGGCAGCCATAGGTGACAGGGCCCACAATGCCATCCACCTTGATCCCCTGATCCTTCTGGAAGGCCAGCACCGCCTTGTGGGTTAGCCTGCCGAAGATGCCGTCCGCCTTGCCGTCAAGGAAGCCCAGCTTTCTAAGCCGCGCCTGGACGGCCTTTACATCGCTCCCGGTGTCCCCCTTGCGCAGGAGCCGGGAATGTACCGGGGGCTTTGACGGGGAAATTGTGCCGCCGTTCAGCTTTGCCCATGTCTTGGGCCCCACGATGCCATCCGCCACAAGCCTGGCGCGTTTTTGAAACTTCAGCACCGCGGCCAGGGTTTTACTGCCGAAGATGCCGTCAATGGGGCCTGGATCGCAGCCCTTCTCCTTCAGTTTTTCCTGCAGTTTGCGCACCTGCGCGCCCCGCATGCCCTTTTCCAAAAGCGGGGTTTCCGCGTGTGTTTTGCCGGGCCTTTTCTTGTCCGCGCCGTACCGCTCAAGGTCCAGCATTTTAAGGGTCTGCGCCCCGGCGATGCCATCCTCCCGGATGCCAAACAGCTTCTGGGCTTTAAGGACGGCCTTGCGCGTCTCCTCGGTAAAGGTGTCCGTGAGCGCCCCGTCGTAGAGGCCCAGCGCCTTCAATACCTCATGCAGCGCCTTCACCGCGTCCCCCTCGCTGCCCTTGCGCAGGGGACGCGCGGCAAAGCCGGCATCGGGCGCGGCCGTCGCGGGCGCTTCCGTGGGGGACGGCGGCGGAGTTATGTAAATTGTTTCACTCAGCCCTCCTCCGGGCAGCAAAAGGCAGACCAGCAATAGGGCCGTCAGGCGGCATACGGTGTGCTTCATATTCCTCTCCTCCGTGCGTTGCTTCCGCATACTGTGTAGGATAACCGATGCTACACCGTATGCGCCCGCATCCTTATATAGAAGCATTTCAGGAAAAATCGCTCAGGCGTCCGCAGCGGTACAACCATGCAATTTAGCGGCTTTTGCGGCATATGTTAGCATGAAAAAAGATGAAAGGAGAGGAGAGCATGCAGGATACGCAAAGCCGCTGGCGCTCCAAGGCTGCCTGGGCTTCGCTGCTGGGGCTGGTGGGCCTGCTTTTCAGCAATTATGGCCTCTACAACATACTGGGCATCACCAGCGATACATGGCAGGCGCTGGTGAACGCACTGCTGGCGGCACTGGTTGCCTTTGGCGTGCTGAACAACCCCACCGATCCCAACAATTTCTAGCGGTACGGGCCGTGAAAAAGCAAAAGGGCCGCCGCATCCGGATAATTGTCCGGCTGCGGCGGCCTTGCTTTTCGGTGCTGTACAGGGCTGGCGGAGGGTGGGGAGAAGCATGCGGCGGGGGTACCGGTTTCCTGCCATATTGGTCTATACCGCTGCTTTTGGCGGGGGCAAGCCCCCGCCCCAGGCTGTCGACAAAGTGGCTTTGCCACTTTGTCGAGGTTTTCCCTCGCTTCACTGCACACTGGCTACGCCAATATGCGGCCGTTTGCTCGGGCAAGGTAGGAATTTCTTCGAAATTCCAACGAAAATCACCGCACATGCCGCTGATTTTCGATCTGCAATTGGAGGGCAGCGGGTCCATCCGGCTCAATTGTCGCCATGGTTCACTACCGTTCCCATGGCTCGTTTCGCCGGCCTCCTCCGATTTCGCTTCATCCGCCGCAGGCGGCGCTCATCTTCGGAGCCTACAATGCCCCCCGGGTTTGTCAACGGTCTGAAGCGGGGGCAAGCCCCCGCCCTACGGTATGGGGTGGCGCAAGGCCTTTTTCATTGCCGGGCTTGCCCCCGCCGCTGGTACCGTCTCCCGGCGGGTATCACGCGGCTTGCGTAGGGCGGGGGCTTGCCCAAATCCGCATTTATCCCTGCCGCTGCGCCTGTGTGCCGTAGTAGGCTTCCTTCAGGATGCCTTCCAGATCCCTGATCCTTGGGTACACCGGATTGGCGGTGGTGCACTGGTCTTCAAAGGCGTTTTCGGCCAGGGCCGGCACCTTTTCCAGGAAGGAAGCCTCCTCTATACCCAGCTCTTTGAAGGTGGCGGGAATGTTCAGCTTGCTGTTCAGCTCCCTGATGGCCTTCACAAGGCTCTGCACCTGTTTTTCCGCCGTATCGCCCGAAAGGCCCAGGTACCTGGCGATTTTTGCGTACCGCTCGTCCGCGGTGTAGGTGCCGTACTTGGGCCAGCTTACAAACTTGTCCGGCCTGCGGGCGTTGTAGGCGATCACGTAGGGCAAAAGCACCGCGTTGGCCCGGCCGTGGCTTATGTGGAACTCGCCGCCCAGCTTGTGGGCCAGGGAGTGGTTGATGCCCAGAAACGCGTTGGTGAAGGCCATGCCGGCCACGCAGGAGGCGTTGTGCATCTTTTCCCTGGCCAGGGTGTCCTCCGCGCTGTTAAAGCTGCGCTCCAGATATTGAAATACCATCTCAATGGCCGAGAGCGCCAGGCCGTCGGTAAAATCCGAGGCCAGCACCGACACGTAGGCCTCAATGGCATGGGTCAGCACATCCATGCCCGTGTCCGCAACAATGGTCTTGGGCAGGCTTGCCACGAACTGCGGATCGATGATGGCCACGTCCGGCGTCAGCTCGTAATCCGCCAGCGGATACTTGATGTTGCCGTTCTTTTTGTCCGTGATCACCGAAAAGCTGGTGACCTCCGATCCCGTGCCGCTGGTGGTGGGGATACACACCATCTGGGCCTTTTTCCCCAGGTTCGGGAAATGGAAGGCCCGCTTGCGGATGTCCAGAAAGCGCAGGCGCAGCCCGTCGAAGGAGGTTTCCGGGTACTCGTAGAACAGCCACATGCCCTTGGCCGCATCCATGGCGGAGCCGCCGCCCAGGGCGATGATCACATCCGGCTGGAAGGCGTTCATGGCCGCAACGCCCCTTTGGATGGTCTCCACGGAGGGGTCCGGCTCCACCTGGTCGAAAATCTCGCTGTGGCAGTAGGTGTGCCGCTTGCGCAGGGAATACAGCACCTTGTCCACATACCCCAGTTTCACCATGGAAGGGTCGGTGACGATAAATGCCCTGGTGATGCCCGGCATGTGGGCCAGGTACTGCACGGAATCCTTCTCAAAATAAATCTTCGGCGGGATCTTGAACCACTGCATATTGACCCTCCGGTGCGCCACGCGCTTTTTGTTGATCAGGTTCACGCTGGACACGTTGGCGGTGGTAGAGTTGTGGCCGAAGGAGCCGCAGCCCAGGGTAAGCGACGGCGTATTGGTGTTGTAGATGTCCCCGATGGCCCCCTGGGAGGAAGGCGCGTTGGCGATAACCCTGCCCGCCTTCATGGCTTTGCCATAGGCGGTGCACAGGGCCTCATCGTTAGAGTGGATCACAGCGGAATGGCCCAGCCCGCCCAACTCCAGCATCTGGGCGGCGTAGCGGAAGCCTTCCTTTTCATCCTTCACCACGAAGTAGGCCAGCACGGGGGACAGCTTTTCCAGGGACAGCGGGTACTCCCGGGAGGGCTCCGGCAGCCGGGCGATCAGTATTTTTGTACTTTCCGGCACAGCGATTCCCGCCTGCTGCGCGATCCAGGCGGCGGTCTTCCCCACCACGGCGGGGTTCACCCCGCTCCGCGCAGGAGGCATCATATAGGCCGACAGCTTTTCCGTTTCCCCGTCCCTTAAGAAATAGCAGCCGTTTTCCGTAAGGAAGTCTTCAAACGCCGGCGCGATGTCCTCGTCCACGATTACTCCCTGCTCCGAGGCGCAGATCATGCCGTTGTCGAAGGTTTTTGATAGCATCAGGTCCGTGCAGGCGCGCTTCAGGTCCACATTTCTGTTGATATAGCAGGGCACGTTCCCCGGCCCCACCCCCAGGGCCGGTTTGCCCGCGCTGTAGGCGGAGTGCACCATGGAGGTGCCGCCCGTGGCCAGGATCATGGACACGCCCGGATGCTTCATCAGGGCGTTGGTGGCCTCCACGGAAGGCTCCCCGATCCACTGCACGCAGCCTTCCGGCGCCCCGGCCTTCACGGCGGCGTCCCGTACGGTCCGCGCGGCTTCCGCCGAGCATTTCTGGGCGGAGGGGTGGAAGGCAAAGATGATGGGGTTCCTGGCCTTGGCGCAGATCAGGGATTTGAACAGCGTGGTGGAGGTGGGGTTCGTGACCGGTGTCACGCCGGCCACCACGCCCACAGGCTCCGCCAGCTCTATATACCCCTCCTGCTCGTTTTCCTCCACCACACCCACAGTTTTGAGGTCTTTGATGCTGTGCCAGATATATTCCGTGGCAAAGATGTTTTTGATGACCTTGTCCTCCACATTGCCCCGGCCCGTTTCTTCAACGGCCATTTTCGCCAGGCGCATATGGGCGTCCAGCCCCGCCAGGGTCATGGCGTGGACGATTTTGTCCACCTGGCTCTGATCAAGGCGCATATACGCTTCCAGCGCCTTTTGCGCGTTTTCCACCAATGCATCGATCATTCCGCTTACCGGTTCCCTGATTGCTTCTTTTTCCATATGGATGCTCCTCACTTTCCCGGTCGGAAGGTACCGTGTTCCGGCAGGGGTTCCCTTGGCGCTCCCCTACTTCGTTAATATTTTAACATAGTATTGTTAAAATTTCAACAATCTTCTTGGGGCGGGCAGCTTTATTTTTTCGGCCCGGAAAGGTTTTATGCCATTTTCAAGCAGAAGGGCTCCGGTGCCCGCAGCACGGGGAGCGCCCGCATCACCGCGGACTGTACGCGGCGGGAACTTTCCCCCGCCGCGGGTACTGTCTGCGAGTGGGTACCACGCAGTGCGCGTAGGGCGGGGGCTTGCCCCCGCCGAAAGTGCCGGCTTCTTTGCCATCGTGGCTTATAC
>JAEWVC010000038.1 GCA_023459275.1 Bacillota bacterium
GGGTTCCTGTGGCCGGATGGAGTTTGCTGCCGATTGGGCGCAATATGGCCCGGATGCCTTTTCCATGATGGTGCTGGATACGCTGAAAAAAGACCCCGACCAATCCCTGCAGGATTTTCGGGAGGAAGTGCAGGCGCTGGCGGACATGTACCGCGCCAAGCGTGATCCGCTGACGTCATATTAGTCTGGATAAAGTTTTCTAAGCTGGGGTCCGGGGAGTCCTTCTTTTTCAAAAGACGGACTCCCCGGCTTTCCCCTCGTCCTTGCCGGTGCCCCCCGCCTTTGCCCGCACCACCTGCTGGCGGTAGCCTTCCCCCAGGGGCAGGCCGGCGCCCATGGCCCACAGGTCATAGGCGGTCATATCCAGCAGGAAGCACCGCTCCTTCAGCCGGCGGGCGGGCTTGGTGTACAAAAGCCCGGGGGACACGGCCTTCAAATAGGGCCTGGCGGCGGGGGTAAAGCCCAGCAGCCGGAAATCGCCGGGGGGGCTTGTCCAAAAATACTCCTTGGTGAAGCCCAGCAGGATATAGGCCATCAGCCGGTTCAGCCGGGCGTAGGTATAGCGCTTTGTCTTGATGGCGGCCAGCAGGTCAAGCCGCGTAGCGTAAAGGGGCGCCAAGCGGGCGACGCGCTGGTCCAGCCCTTCGCTGACGCCGGGATAATTGCACAGATTATCCGGGGTAAGGAGGCGCAGCTTTTCCCGCAGCACAAGGTCCAGCGCTTCCGGGCGGTGGACGCGCCCCTCCTCCAGGTCGCTTTTCAAAAGCGGCAGCGCGTTTTGCGGCATATGCTGTTCAAGAAAGCGCCAATCTCCCCGGCAGACGGCCTCCCGAAGGGCAGTTGCGGAGGCGAAGCCCGTCAAAAAGCCCGTATCGTGGTAATCCCCCAGCCGAAGCACGGGCACCGGTATCATATTGCTCTTCAGGCGCAGTAGCGCCCGGAGGTAGCAGATGGCCAGCACATTGTTGGGTGCGGAAACCAGGCCGCCCCCGGGATGCCCCAAAGCGGCTTCCAGCGCGTCGCCTTGGGCCTTGGCGTAGGGCCAGCCCTTTTGAAGCCTCGCTTCCAGCATGGACAGGAAGATGTCCGGCTGCTGCTCCAAAATTTTTGCGGCTTTCCAAAGGCTGTCGATGTCTCCGCTCTCGCAGCCGAAGGAAAGATGGGTCGCCCCCAAGGCCGCAAGGATGGAAACGCCGCCCAACGCAAAGAATTCCGCGTCCCGCACCGCGTGGAAGGCCGGCAGTTCCACCACCACGTCCGCGCCGTTTTTGAGCGCCATCTCCGCCCGCACCCGGGGGGAGAGCAGCGCGGCGTCCCCCCGCTGGGTAAAGGGGCCGCTCATGACGCATACCACCACCTGGGCGTTGGAAAGCTCCCGCGCCCGCTTGAGGTGGTAGGCGTGCCCCTTGTGAAAGGGGTTGTACTCGCAGATCACACCGCAGACGTTTTGGGAAAATGTGGTCTCCATAGGCCGTTCCTTTGCGCTGTATTTTTCCTGGTTCTTTTTCGCAGATGGCAGAAATTATTCGCATTTTGAATGATGGAACCCTTTTTTTTCATGCGCAAATCCTGTATAATTGGTTGGTTGGAATGCATGCGCGTCAAACGCGTTCATTTTTATGTCAAGGAGGGTATTGCCATGTCCGCGCTGGAAAAAATCAAGGCAAAAGCCAGACAGAACGTAAAGCATATCGTGCTGGCGGAAGGAACAGAGCCCCGCACCGTAAAGGCGTCGGCGCAGATCGTAAAGGAAGGCGTGGCCCGGGTTACGCTGGTAGGCCCCGCGGAAGAAATCAAAAAGGTGGCAGCGGCCCAGCAGGTGGACCTGGCCGGCGTCGCTATCGAGGATCCCGCCGTCAGCGGAAAAACGGCGCCCTATGCCCAGCTGCTGTATGAGCTTCGCAAGAATAAGGGCATGACCCCGGAGCAGGCGGATGAGCTGGTGCGCAAAAACACGCTGTACTTTGCCACCGTCATGGTCAAGGCGGGGGACGCCGACGGCATGGTGGCCGGGGCCATCAATTCCACGGGCAACACGCTTCGGCCCGCGCTTCAGATCATCAAAACCGCGCCGGGCATCTCCGTGGTATCCTCCTGCTTTTTGATGGAGCTGCCCAACAAAACCTACGGTGACGACGGCCTGCTGGTGTTCGGCGACTGCGCCGTGATCCCCAACCCCACCGCGGATGAGCTGGCGGCCATCGCCATCGCCAGCGCCCAGACCGGCAAGGAACTGACGGGGCTGGATCCCAAGGTGGCTATGCTCTCCTTCTCCACCAAGGGCAGCGCCAGCCATGAACTGGTGACCAAGGTGCAGGAGGCCACAAAGAAGGTCAGAGAGCTGAAGCCGGACCTTAACGTGGACGGCGAGCTGCAGGCGGACGCGGCCCTGGTGGAATCCGTGGGCAAACTGAAAAGCCCCGGCAGCCCCGTGGCCGGCCATGCCAACGTGCTGGTCTTCCCCGATCTGCAGGCCGGCAACATCGGCTACAAGCTGGTGCAGCGCCTGGCGGGGGCGGAGGCCATCGGGCCCATCGTGCAGGGCCTTAACAAGCCCGTGAACGATCTTAGCCGCGGCTGCTCGGTGGAGGACATCGTCAGCGTTGTGGCCATCACCGCCGTCAAGGCGCAATAAAGCAGCAAGGGAGTTACAACTGTCATGAAAATACTGATTTTGAATGCCGGTTCCTCGTCGCTTAAGTACCAACTGATCGATATGCGGGATGAGACCATTCTGGCCAAGGGCCTGGTGGAGCGCATCGGCATCGCGGGCAGCAAGATCAAGCAAACGGCGGGGGGCAAGGTGTTTGAGACCGAAGCGCCCATGAAGGACCATGTGGAGGGCATCCAGTACATGCTCTCCGCCCTTACGGACAAGGAAAAGGGCGTGGTCAGGAACATGGACGAGATCGGCGCGGTGGGCCACCGCGTGCTGCACGGCGGCGAGAAATTTACCGCTTCCGTGCTGGTGAACGACGCTGTCATCGCCGCCATCGAGGAGAACATCCCCCTGGGCCCGCTGCACAACCCCGCCAATTTGATGGGCATCCGCGCCTGCCAGAAGATTATGCCCACCACGCCCAACGTGGCGGTGTTCGACACGGCTTTCCATCAAACCATGCCCAAGAAGGCGTATCTGTACGGTGTGCCTAAGGAATACTATACCCGCCTGAAGATCCGCCGCTATGGCTTCCACGGCACCTCCCACCGCTATGTCAGTAAGCGCGCCGCCGAATTCCTGGGGCTGCCCCAGGAGGGCTTGCGTCTCATCACCTGCCATCTGGGCAACGGCTCCTCCCTGGCCGCGGTGAAGGATGGCAAGTGCATCGACACCAGCATGGGCATTACGCCTCTGGAGGGCGTTATCATGGGCACGCGCTCGGGCAGCCTGGACCCGGCCGTGGTGCAGTTCATCGCCAATAACGATCACAAGACGGTGGACGAGGTGCTGGAAATCCTGAATAAAAAGTCCGGCCTCATCGGCCTTTCCGGCATTTCCAGCGACATGCGCGACATCGACGCCGCCGCCGACAAGGGCAACGCGGACGCCATCATCGCCAGGGACATCCTGGTCTACGGCATCCGCAAATACATCGGCGCCTATGCCGCCGCCATGAACGGGGTGGACGTGATCGTGTTTACCGCCGGCATCGGCGAAAACAACACGACCCTGCGCCGCCTGGTCATGGAAGGCTTCGAGTTCCTGGGGGCCAAGCTGGACCCGGAAAAGAACAAGACCAGGGACGAGGCCGTGATCTCCACCGATGACAGCAAGGTGAAGGTTGTAGTCATCCCCACCAACGAGGAGATCGTCATCGCCAGGGATACGCTGGAATTGGTTACTGCCAAGTGAACCTTCCGAAAAAATAAAGATTGACAAATTTCTCCCCGCATTCTATAATAGTCGACGGTCACATTTTGAGGTGAAGGCATGCTTTTGGACATTTCCCGGGCGCTTCGCTCCCAAGGAACAGAGTTCCCCTTTGAACTTGGCGGCGAAATACCCACCCAGGACATCCTGGGAGAAGCGGTTTCCTTTGACAAGGTAACGCTCAGCGGCACCTACAATGCCGCGGGAAAAAGCGTGCTGATCATGGGACGGCTTACCGCCACGGCCAAAGCCCGGTGCGTAAAGTGCCTGGAACCGGCGCAGGCCCAATTGGCGGCCCCTTTCCGGGAAACCTTCGTTCAGGACGGAGACCCGGAGGATCCGGACAAGTTCGCCTTTCAGGGGTCGAATTTGGACCTTGGCCATTTGGCGCTGTCCCTGGCCGTATTGAATCTTCCCATGCGCTTTCTGTGCGGGGGGGATTGCAAAGGCCTTTGCCCGGTGTGCGGGAAAAACCTGAACAGGGAACATTGCACTTGCCGGAAGGAATCGCCGGAAAAGCATCCTTTTGAGGCTTTGCAGACGCTTTTCAAGGATGAGGAGGTGTAGGTCATGGCTCTACCGAAATATAGAATTTCCAAGGCCCGCAAGCACAGCCGCCGTGCCAACTGGAAGCTGTCGCTTCCCGGCATCGTGGAATGCCCCCAGTGCCACAAGATGAAGATGTCCCACAGGGTTTGCAAGCACTGCGGCTATTACGACGGCAAGCAGGTCGTAAAGGTCGAGGAAGAAAAGAAAAAGGCGTAAACACCCCGCGCGAAGCTTTCTTTGTGCAAGGGGTTCTATATCGCCGGCCCCGGGAAAAAGAGGAGTACATCCGGTCCCCTTCAAGAGAGCGGCGCCCACCGGCTGAAAGGCGCCGTAAGGCAGGGCGGGTGGAAGGTCGCTTTGGAGGGCGGCGGGGGAAAGGGCTGCGCCCTATTACTCTGCCCGGCTGCGCCCGTTATAGCGCAAAGAGGCGGCGTATGCCGCGAAAAAAGGTGGTACCACGGAGCCGTTCCGTCCTTCGGGATACGGGCGGCTTTTTCTTTATGTACGCGGAGGGAGGGGATCAGCCGTGGATTTGGCTGGGATCGTCCAAAGGCTTGATATTCCGGGGCTTCTTCTCTTGGTGCTGGGCGCGCTGACAGGCTTTGCGGGTCACAGGCTTGCCGCCCTGCTTTTCCCCAAAGCCGGGGAAAAGGCGCAGGTGTTTATCCGCTTTGCAGGCCTGGCCATGGCATTCCTGGGCGCGCTGATTTTGCTGGACGTATTCGCGTGAGGAGGGTTTTATTTTGGAAATGGAAAAGGTGTTCAATCCCCAGGAAATCGAGGCGAAGCTTTATCAGGCCTGGGAGGAATCCGGGGCCTTCAAGGGCCAAAGGATACACGGCAAAAAATCCTTCACCATCGTCATGCCTCCCCCCAATATCACAGGCCAGCTCCATATGGGCCACGCCATGGACTGCCTTATGCAGGATGCCCCCGTGCGCTACCACCGCATGAAGGGGGACAACACCCTCTGGCTGCCCGGCACCGACCACGCCTCCATCGCCACAGAAGTCAAAATTGTGGAGCAGATGGCCAAGGAAGGCCTGAAAAAGGAGGACATCGGCCGGGACGCTTTTTTGGAGCGTGCCTGGAAATGGAAGGAAGAATACGGCGGGCGCATCACCAGACAGCTCCGCAGGCTTGGCGCAAGCTGCGACTGGAGCCGGGAGCGTTTCACCATGGACGCGGGCTGCTCCAAGGCTGTGCGGGAAGTGTTTGTGCGGCTGTATGAAAAGGACCTGATCTACCGGGGCGACCGCATCATCAACTGGTGCTCCGACTGCAAGACGGCACTGTCCGACGCCGAGGTGGAGTATGAGGAGCAGGCCTCCCACCTGTGGCACATCCGCTATCCCGGCGCGGATGGCAGCGAAGGCGTGGTGGTGGCCACCACCAGACCCGAAACCATGCTGGGGGATACCGGCGTAGCCGTGAACCCGGAGGACGGGCGCTACACCCATCTGGTGGGAAAAACGGTGATCCTGCCGCTGATGGACAGAGAGATCCCCGTGGTGGCCGACAGCTACGTGGACAGGGAGTTCGGCACCGGCGCGGTGAAGATGACCCCGGCCCACGACCCCAACGACTTTGAGGTGGCACAGCGCCACAACCTGGCCATCCTGCGGGTGACCAATGATGACGGCACCATGAACGCAAATGCGGGCAGGTACGAAGGGCTTACGCAATCTGCCTGCCGCAGGCAGGTGGTGGAGGACCTTCAAAAGCTGGGCCTGCTGGTGAAAATTGAGGACTACACCCACAACGTGGGCACCTGCTACCGCTGCCACAAGACCGTGGAGCCGCTGGTAAGCCGCCAATGGTTCGTTAAGATGAAGCCGCTGGCCGAGCCCGCCATCCAGGTGGTCAAGGAAGGCAAAACGAATTTTGTCCCGGAGCGGTTTTCCAAAACGTATTTTAATTGGATGGAGAACATCAGGGACTGGTGCATCAGCCGTCAGCTCTGGTGGGGCCACCGTATTCCTGCCTGGTACTGTGATGACTGCGGCCACATGACTGTGGCAAAAGAAGAACCGGCCGCCTGCGAAAAGTGCGGCAGCACCCATATCCATCAGGATGAGGATGTGCTGGACACCTGGTTCTCCTCCGCCCTGTGGCCCTTCTCCACTTTGGGATGGCCGGACAAGACGGAAGACCTCAAATTCTTCTATCCTACCGACGTATTGGTGACCGGCTACGACATCATTTTCTTCTGGGTGGCAAGGATGATCTTCAGCGGCATTGAGCAGATGGGGGAAACGCCCTTCCACACCGTGCTGATCCACGGCCTGGTGCGGGATGAAAAGGGGAGAAAGATGTCCAAGTCCCTGGGCAACGGCGTGGACCCCCTGGATGTCATTGAGCAGTACGGCGCCGACGCGCTGCGCTTCTCCCTGGCCATGGGCGTGAGCCCCGGTAATGACACCCGCTATTCCACCGAAAAGGTGGAGGCCGCCAGAAACTTTGCCAACAAGGTGTGGAACGCCTCCCGCTTTGTGCTGATGTATGCCAAGGATAAGGAGGAATTGGCCGGAAAAGACCTGCTTTTACCGGACAAATGGATCCTTTCCCGCAGCCATGAAGCCATCAGGGAAGTGTCCGCCCACATGGAGGACGGGGACTTTGGCCTTGCGGCGCAGAAGATCTATGACTTCGCCTGGTCGGAATTTTGCGATTGGTATATCGAGCTTTCCAAGGGCCGCCTGATGGGCGAGGACGTCCATAGCCGCAAAACGGCCCAGGCTGTGCTCCTTTATGTGCTGGAAACGCTGCTGAAACTGCTGCATCCTTTCATGCCCTACTTAACGGAGGCTGTGTACGGAAGCCTGCCCGGTGCCGAAGGCTTTTTGATGCTCTCCCCCTGGCCGGAAGCGGACCCCGCTCATGACTTTGCCCCGGAGGAAGCCCAGATGCAGGGCGTGATGGATATGATCAAAACCATCCGCAACCTCAGGGCTGAAATGAATGTGGCCGCAGGCAAGCGCGTGCGGCTGATGCTCCTGCCCGCGGAGGGCTGGGCGGAATCCCTGAAGGGAGCGGAGCTGTATTTCCAGCGGCTGGCCGGCGTGCTAAGCAGCGAAGTGCTGGCTGGCAGGGATCAAATCTCGGGCAAGACGGTGAGCGCCGTGTGCGCCGCCGGGGAACTGTTCATCCCCCTTGGCGACCTGGTGGATTTTGAAAAGGAGACCGCCCGCCTTGAAAAGGAGCGGGAGAACCTGCTTAAGGAGATCGCAAGGGGCGAAGGCAAGCTGAACAACGATGGTTTCCTGCAAAAAGCCCCCGCCGCCTTGGTGGAGCAGGAAAAAGCAAAGCTTGAAACAAACCGGCAGATGGCCCTGTCCCTTGAAAACCGGATCGCGGAACTGAAGGGGATGGATGCATGAACGCTTTCGAGGCGGTGCGGTATATCCACGCTGCCCAGTATACCGGAAGCAAGAATGGCCTGGAAAACACCCGGGCGCTGCTGGATGCGCTGAAGCTGCCCATGACGCCGGTTAACGCCCTCCATGTGGCGGGCACCAACGGCAAGGGCTCCGTGTGCGCCATGCTGGACAGCATGCTTAGGGCCTGCGGCCTGAAAACAGGGCTGTACACCTCCCCCTTTTTGCAAACCTACAACGAGCGCATCCGTTTGAACGGCGCGCCTGTTGACGATGATACGCTGGCGGAAGCCGTGACCAGGGTAAAGGCGGCGGCGGATTCGCTTTTGGTGAAAGGGATCAAGCCTACCGCCTTTGAGCTGGGCACCGCCGCCGCATTTTTGATTTTCAACGAAGCCAAGCTGGACATCGCCGTGATCGAGGTGGGCCTGGGCGGGCGGCTGGACCCCACCAATGTGATCACCCCCCTCGTTTCGGTGATCACCGCGCTGGGCATGGATCACATGGAATATCTGGGAGACACCCTTGAAAAGATCGCCTTTGAAAAGGCGGGCATCGTAAAACCGGGCGTGCCTTGCGTGCTCTATCCCGCAAAACCGGAGGCCCTGGCGGTGATCGCTTCCGTTTGCAAGCAAAAGAATGCCCCGCTTACGGTGCTTGCGCCTGCGCAATGCGAATTCCGCCAGGCGGACGCCCTGGGATGCCATGCGGATTTTGAACTGCCCCGCGGATGGATGGAGGATGTGTACATCCCGCTGCCGGGCCTGCATCAGGCGGAGAACGCACTGACGGCCCTGACGGCCATGGACCTGCTGCCAGGCTTTCCCGTTACCCGTACGGCCATGCGGGCGGGCATGGCCAGGGTCCGCTGGCCGGCCAGGCTGGAGTGGGTGAGGCAAAGCCCCCGGGTGTTGCTGGACGGCGCGCATAACCCCCAGGGAATCGAGGCGCTGCGCCGGTATGCGGAGCAGTTTTTGACGCAGGAAAAGCGGGTGCTGCTAACGGGTGTGCTGCGGGAAAAGCTTACTGACAAAATGCTTCTGGATATGGCGTCCCTGGCCCCGGAGGCGGTCACCATCACCCCGGAGAACCACAGGGCAATGCCCGCGCAGGAGCTGGCGGAACACCTTAGGGAAAAGGGGTGTGAGGCAGAGGCGGCACTCAGCCTGGAAAGCGGGCTGCAGCTTGCGAAAAATTTGGCCGGGCCGGACGGCGTAATCATTGCGGCAGGCTCCCTGTATACGGCGGGGGCGCTGCGTACCTTGCTGGGCTTGCGGGACGAGAGCCTTTCGTGATATGCTTGTCCGGAAAGGCGGCGTGAGGGAAACAATGGAATTTCACCATAAGCCGGTGATGCTGACCGAGGTTTTGCAGTGGCTGGACATCCGGCCCGGCGGCGCATACGCGGACGGGACCCTGGGCGGCGGCGGCCACAGCGAGGCCATCCTGCGGTTGGCGGGGGAAGGATCGCTTCTTTTCGGCATCGACCGGGACCCGGCGGCCATTGATGCGGCATCCCGGCGGCTGTCCTGTTTTCCCGGCTTCCGGCCCGTGCGCGGCAATTTCCACGAGGTGAAGGCGCTGCTTTTCGAAGCCGGCGCACCGAAGCTTGACGGGGCGCTCATCGACCTTGGGGTGTCCTCCTATCAGCTGGACACAAAGGAGCGGGGCTTTTCCTACCATGAGGACGCGCCGCTGGATATGCGCATGGACCCTACTTCGGGCATTTCGGCCCGGGAATGGCTGCAAACTGTTTCCCAGCAGGAACTGACACGAGTCCTTCTTGACTACGGCGAGGAACGGTGGGCGGCCCGGATTGCCCAGTTTGTGGCGGAGCGGCGGGAAAAGGCGCCCATTGCCACCACCGGGGATTTGGTGCGCATCATCGACGACGCCATCCCCAAGGCGGTGCGGCGCAAGGACGAGGGCCATCCGGCACGGCGGACGTTTCAGGCGGTCCGCATCGCGGTCAACGATGAGCTGGCCCCACTCCGTGACGCACTCTTTGATTTTCTGGATTGCCTGAAGCCCGGCGGGCGTCTGTGTGTGATCACGTTCCACTCCCTGGAGGACAGGATCGTGAAGCAGGCCTTCCGGTCCATGCAGAACCCCTGCGTCTGCCCGCCCAAGGCGCCCGTGTGCACCTGCGGAAGGCAGCCCGTGGGCCGCGTGCTGGCGGGCGGCGCGGTAAAGCCCTCTCAGGAGGAAGTTGCGGAAAACCCGCGTTCCCGCAGCGCCAAACTGCGGGTGGCGGAAAAGATATGAGGTGATCCTTTGCCTACCCTGTACGTGGTCGCCACTCCCATCGGCAACCTTGGGGACATGAGCCCAAGGGCTGTCGAAACCCTGAAAAACGTCGGCCTGATCGCGGCGGAGGACACAAGGGTCACGAAAAAGCTGACGTCCCATTTCGGCGTCCATACCCCGCTTACAAGCTGCCATGCCCACAACGAGGAGAGCAAGTCCGCAAAGATCATCGAGCGGATGCTTTCGGAAAACATCGATGTGGCCTTGACCACCGACGCCGGGACCCCGGCCGTCTCCGACCCCGGCTACCTGCTGGTAAAGGCGGCCTGGGAGGCGGGAATCACCGTCATCCCCGTTCCAGGCCCCAGCGCCATGGCCGCGGCGCTTTCCATCTCGGGCTTTGACACGGCGGAGTTCGCCTTCTATGGCTTTCTGCCCCGTCAGAAAAAAGAGCTTAGGGATAAGCTGAAAGGCATCGCCATGGGCGCGCCTGTGGCGGTGCTGCACGAATCCCCCCACCGGGTGGTGGATTTGCTGGACGCCGTTTGCGATACGCTGCCCGGGACCCGGGTGGCCGTGTGCTGCGACCTGACAAAAAAGTATGAGCTTACCCTCCGGGGGGACGCGGCGGAGGTTGTGCAAACCATGCGCCAAAACCCCAATGTGGAGAAGGGGGAATACTGCCTGGTGCTGGACCTGCACAACGTTTTGAAGGAGCCGCAGGAGGCGGCCGGAGACATCAGCCTGGAGGCCCGGCTGCTTGATTTGATGCTTTCGGGAAAACAGCTTCGGGAAGCCGTGGAAGCTTTGACCGCCGCCGGGATCAAGAAAAACGCGGCCTACGCCGCCTCCCTGGCCGTCAAAAAATTTCTGGGCAGCCGGGAATAGGAGAAGACTATGGACGAAATACGAGTCCTGCCTGCGGATCAGATCACAGTGGCGGTAAAAGAGCTTTGTATCAAGGCCAATTGCTTTTTGAACCGGGATATCCAATGCGCCCTTGCGGACGCACAGCAGGCGGAGGATTATCCGCCCGCCGCGGAAATCCTTGACATTTTGCAGAAAAACGCTCTGGAAGCCCGGGAACAGCGCATGGCCATCTGCCAGGATACGGGCATGGCGGTGGTGTATGTGACCATCGGGCAGGAGGTGCATATCACGGGCGGCGCGCTTACGGAGGCTGTAAACGAGGGCGTGCGCCAGGGCTACGGGGAGGGCTTTCTGCGCAAATCCGTGGTGGCCGACCCCCTGCGCCGGAAGAACACCGGGGACAATGCCCCGGCGGTGCTCCACATGCGGCTTGTGCCGGGCCGTGAGGTCAAAATTGAGGTGGCTCCCAAGGGCTTCGGCAGCGAGAACATGAGCCGCCTTGCGATGCTGAACCCTTCGGACGGCGTTCAAGGCGTCAAAAATTTTGTGCTGGAAACAGTGCGCCTGGCTGGGCCCAATCCCTGCCCGCCCATGATCCTGGGGGTAGGGATCGGCGGCACCTTTGAAAAGGTGGCGGAATTGGCCAAGGAGGCGCTGCTAGTTCCGCTTGATACGCCCAACGCCGACCCTTTCTATGCGGAACTGGAAAAGGAACTGCTGGCCCTTGCAAACAGTACGGGCATCGGGCCCCAGGGCTTCGGCGGGAAAACCACCTGCCTGGGGGTGAAAGTCAAGGCGTATCCCACCCACATCGCCGGGCTGCCCGTGGCGGTGAACGTGGGCTGCCATGTGACCCGGCATGCCGGTATTGTGCTGTAGGGAGGGAGAATGAAAATGGCTGTACGCCTTAATGCGCCCTTGTCCCTGGAGGCGGTAAAAAGCCTTCATGCGGGGGACAGCGTGCTTCTGTCCGGCGTGGTCTATACCGCCAGGGACGCGGCCCATGCCCGCATGGCGGAGGCTATCCGAAAAGGCGAACCGCTGCCCGTGGACCTTGCCGGCCAGACGATTTATTACGCCGGGCCTACGCCAACGCCCCCGGGCAAGGCGGTGGGGTCCATCGGACCTACCACCAGCACGCGGATGGATGCCTATACGCCCCTTATGCTGTCCATGGGGCTCCGGGCCATGATCGGCAAGGGAAAGCGCTCCCAGGAGGTTTTAAAGGCCATGCAGGAGCATCCCGCCGTATACTTCGCCGCCATCGGCGGCGCCGCGGCGCTGATGGCAAGGTGCGTTACCGCCTGCCAGGTGGTGGCCTACGAAGACCTGGGCACGGAATCCATCAAACGCCTCACGCTTTGCGACCTGCCCCTCATCGTGGCGGCGGACTGCTACGGCGGGGATTTTTATGAGCTGGGGCAAAAAAGGTACCTGGAATCGCAATAGCAGGGAAAAACAAGGAGGGCGGGCGGCCCTTTTTGTTTATTTCGAAAAAATGTTACAAAAGCAAATTTGCGCAAACACGGAACAGACCACCTTCGTTATCCGTTAAATGGATGATGTTTCCAATTGCGGAATATGGGGGAGTCGTTCATGCAAAAGCTGCTTTTGCCCTTGCTGCTTACGGCGCTGCTTCTGTCTGCCTGCGTGCCCGCGCAGGCGGATGCGCCGCTTGTACCCGGCCCCGGAGATCTGCAAAGGGAAGAGGCTATCCGCATTGCTACGGAACAGTTTTTGGAGACCTGTGGCTTTGAAAGGGACGCGCTTACTGATTTTCAGGTGGAAGCCGATTTGTGGGAGCTTTACGCAAACCCCGGAGAAAGCGTTCCCCGAACCTGGTATGTGACCTTCACCTATCTTAAAAGCGACGGTCTATCCTGTTTGGTACGTGTTGCCTCCCCGTCGGGGACGGTGATGAACGCAGAGCCGCAGGACTACGCCCGGCAGCTTGCGGATTATAAGCAGGAGATGGCCGAGCAGGATATCGCCATGGCCCAAGGGGAAAAATGGATCTCTGAAAAGGGAGCCTGGGAATTATGGAGTTACCAGGATAAAGCCGACTTCTACGCCCAATACGGCCGCCATCCGGGAACCGGCATACAGATGTCCGCCATCGGCCTGCCCCAGGAAGGGGATGTTCCGCTGGAACAGGCGATTGTCGCGGCTAAAGACGCCATCATCGCGCATTTTGGGGAAACAGGGCAAAAAGTGGATAAATTCATTGCAGATTGCACCCTTTACCTTCATTTCCTCAGGGCGGACGGCAGCTCCGGGCGGATGTGGGTCATCGCCTTCCGTGATGCAAGCATCCTCAGCGGCGATATGCACGCCATGGCCTACCAGGCCAATGTCCTTCCCGAGAGCGGGAAGGTAGACAGAATCTATCAGAGGGAGCTGACAGCTGCGGCAGGAGAGGAACAGGATTCCAACGTATGGCCGCCCTATCCGGAGCCCACCGCGGCGCCTGTTGTGGTGGAAGGCGGCATTTTCTACAATCCCAAGGGAGGAAAATATTATCATTCAGATCCCAGATGCCCTTCCGTAAAAGAAGACTATCTGCCCCTGACGCTGATTGACAGAAGCAGGATGGACGATCCGGAGTACAGGTACCTGCTGCCTTGCCCCCGCTGCATCGGGACGGCCCAAAAGTAGGGTTTCCATATATTGTGCGCAACGGCGCGTTTTTGATCTTGGCGGTGCTTTACCCCGCATCATTCCACTGCTCCCGCAGGATCACCCGAACCCGCGCCTCCAGCCGGGAAACCTGTACTTGGGTCATGCGCAAAAGGTGGGCCGTTTCCGCCTGCGTCTTTTCCGCGGCGTAGCGGAAGTACAGGAGCCATTGCTCCCTTTTGGGCAGCCTGGCGATCAGGTCCCGCAAAAAGAACCGTTCCATCCACCGGTCGCTGCGTGGGTCCCGCAGTATTTCCCCCCAGGACAGGGCCCGGCCGTCCGAAGGCGAATCGTCCAGGGAAACCGGCTGGCGGCCCGACTCCATCAAAAACACAAGCTCCGCACCGTCCATGCGCATGGCCCTGGCGATTTCCGTCAGGGTCGGTTCTTTTTTCAGCGTCTGCCTAAGCAGGCGCACGGTTTTGCGGACGGAAGCGGCCTTTTCCCGGTCCGTGCGGGCGATATGCACTGGGCTGTCGTCCCGCAGCAGCCTGCGCACCTCTCCCAGGATTACGGGGACCGCATAGGTAGAAAACTGCATGCCAAGGCCTGGATCAAAGCGCCGGATGGCCTTCACAAGCCCCATGCAGCCCTGCTGGTAAAGCTCCTCCTGATCCCGGTGCCAGGCGGAAAAGCGCCTCAAAACGGCGCGCACCAGGGGCAGGTTGCGGCGGGCCAAATCCTCCAGCACCGCTTTCTCCCCCGCCTGTGCGCGCAGGAGTTCCTCCCGCATGCGGGCCTGACCGGAGGCTTCCACGGCCTTATCCGTGGCGGGCCGCGGCGATGGCCTTGCGCATGCGCACCGTCGTGCCCAGCCCCAGGGTGGAGGTCACCTCCACATCATCCATAAACGTCTGCATCACCGCAAAGCCCATGCCGGAGCGCTCCTGCTCCGGGTGGGAGGTGTAAAAGGGCTGCATGGCCTGGGCAACATCGGCGATGCCCTTGCCCTTGTCCGCGATCTCCACCATCAGCACCCCGCCGGGGCTGTAGGAAGCGCTCATGGTCACGATGCCCTGTGTGCCCTCATACCCGTGGATGATGGCATTGGTCACCGCCTCGCTGACGGCGGTCTTGATGTCCGCGATCTCCGATACGGTGGGGCTCAATTGCACCGAGAAGGCGGCGATCACCACCCGGGCAAAGGATTCGTTCTCCGGGCATCCCAAAAAAGATAGCTGCATATGATTCCTGCCGTTCATCGCTGCGCCTCCTGTTCCTGCCGGGCCACATGGATGATTTGCCCCATGCCCGAGAGCTGAAAAATACGGTTGATCTGCGGGTTCATGTTCCTGACCCACACGCTGCCGCCCCTGGAGGCCAGGATGCGGTACCTGCCCAGGATGACGCCAATGCCGGAGGAATCCATAAACCGCAGATCCCGCATGTCTAGCATCAGGTGCTTGACCGCCGGGTCGGTAAGCAGCGCGTCCAGCTCCCTTCGCACGTCCATGGCGCTGAAATGGTCCAGCTCCCCCGACAGAGCTACCGTCAGCTTGTCCCGCTGCTTGGCGTGATTGAGCATCCTCGTTCCCCCCTCATCTTCTGGTTAGCTGTATTTGCCTGTGTACGCTCACTATCCTTCCTCGAAATATGGGTGTTTATGCAGGATATCCCAAAATCGTTCGACAATTTCGGCACGCAAAAAAAAGGCTGTCTCCGCGCGCTTCTTTCGCTTGGAGACAGCCCCATGGAATTCATGGCCTTAAAAATAATTGTTGATCCAGCAGGGCTTTTTGTAAAACACCCGGTCCGCGGCGCCGGGGTCCGCATAGAGCTTTACACCGTCCATGTAGGCAAAATCTTCTATGCCGCAGTTGCCCAGGATGGCGGCCGAGAATACGTTGACGCTCATCTCCGCGTCGGCGCCCTGCTCCTTGGCGGTTCCGAAGGGGATCAAAGGCTGCGGCGAAAAATCAACTTGCTTTGCTTCGCCGTTTTCAAAAACGATGCGGTACAGGCCGTTGTTTGCGGGCAGAAAACCGTCGTGCACAAAAAGCGCAAGGCTGCCGCTTCCCTTATAGGCGGCGCTTTTCAATACCTCCGCCACATGCACCGCCCTGGCCATGCCATTTGTAAGAAGGCGCCTTGTGGTGCCGGACTGGGGATAATCCACGCAGAAATGGTCAAGGTTCAGGGAAGAGGGCATCTTGAAGGAAACACCGTCGTAATCCGCGGAGAAGGTCTTGCAAAAAGCCATGATGGCCTTCAGCGTGGGGAAGCCGTCAAAGGCCATTTCTTTGCAGCTCATGATCCGGCGGCCCCGGTCGCCTGTCTCCTTCTCAAAGACAAAGTATCCCGCCGGGGTGCCCATTTGATCCCTGTACAAAAAGGCGTGGGACTCGCCCTTAAAGGGATCGGCATTTTTCACCGCGTCCCAGTCCATTTCGTCCCGCGCCACCATCATGTTCAGTTTGGGGGCGAAGGCCTGGTAGGCTGCCTGGAAACCGCCAATTTCTTCCCCGGGCCGGTGCAGGGAAAAGACGCCCGGGATAGAGGCATCGGGAATGGCCCGCAGATCAAAGTCCCAGCGCGTGCTTTGGCTGGAGCGGCAGTAGCCGAATTTCGCGTAGAACTGCTCACTGAAGGGATACAGGTAAGAAAAGGGGACCTTTTTTTCATACAGCCCGCCCAGCGCCTTTTCAAAGACCGCCCTGACCGCGCCTTTGCGCCGGTGCTGGGGATAGGTGCAAACCGAGCCGATGCCCGCCATGGGGACTTCACGCCCGTCAAAGTAGACACGGTAGGGAAGAACGCCCATGCCGCTCATCATTTCCCCGTCCTCCTGGAAGGCGGCGAAAATACTGGTGGCGGGCGAATCAAATTTGGAGTGGGGGTTTTCACGAACGCCCCTTGCAAATTCCTCCGGTGTTTTTCCCTGAAGGTCCAGGGACCAGTGAAAGCTCAGCGCGGAGATGCGGTAGGCCTCCAACAGCTCGGACGCTTCAACTTTGCGAACGATCATGCAATTTTCCATCCTTTGTGCAAGCGGTATGCTTATAATACCAAAAAATGTGCGCCGGCGCAAGCGAGCCCGGTTCGGCGGGGGCAAGCCCCCGCCCTACGAAGCAAACCTTGCCCAGCCGGTGGGCTATCCCTTCCACTTGAACAGCAGCACTCCGCCGATTAAAAGCGCCATCCCCGCGTACTTGTTCCAGGTGAAAGGCACCTTTTCCGAGCCCAGCAGGCCGAAGGCGTCGATGAGCGCGGCAGCCAGGAGCTGGGCAATTAGAATTGTGGAAATGGCGATGGCGGGCGTCAGGTGCTTGATCCCCAGCATCACCGTCAGGGTGATTATAAGCCCCAGCACGCCGCCCAGCCAGTAAAACCAAGGCAGTTTCAGGATTTTTCCGAAATTGCCCTTGCCAAAGAGAAGCATGACGAGAAGGGCCAGGACAAAGGCGGTGCCCTGCACGTAGGCGTTGGACTCGTACAGCCCGATCTTTTCCCCAAGCCTTGTGTTGATGACCCCCTGAAAGCTCATGGCTGCTCCCGCCAGTATGCAAAATAAAATCCCGGCCATGCGATCCCTCCGTATACGCAAGGGTCAGCATGCCCGGGACGGCGCCGTTTCATGCGAAAGTCAGCCCTTATCCCCGTTTTCCAGCTTCTCCACCATGTTGTAGATGCGCTGCATACGAAGGTCGATCTCCGCCATGTCCTGGGCGGTTTTTTGCAGCTCCGCCGAAAGGTCCCTGGGAATGCGCTGGGGTTCCTTGTAGCGCAATTGGTGCTCAAGGCTTGCCCACAGGTCCATGGCGATGGACCGGATCTGTATTTCCACCGGCACCCACACCTTGCCCTCCGCCAGATAGACCGGGACCTGCACCACCAGATGCAGGCTGCGGTATCCGTTTTTTTTGGGCGTGGTGATGTAGTCCCGCTCCTTGACAAGTACAATGTCGTCCTGGCTTTTCAAAAGGTCCGCAACGGTGTAGATGTCGCTTACGTAGGAGCATACCACCCGGACGCCCGCGATGTCGTACAGGTTTTCCGCCGCGGAGGAAAAGGAGACCGGCAGGTTTCGGCGCTGCAGCTTTTCGGTAATGCTCTGCACCGTTTTCAGCCGGCTTTCCATATGGTGGATGGGATTCCTGCTGTGGCGCAACTGGAATTCCTCGTCCATGTTTTCCAGCTTTGTGCGAACTTCCCGGATGGCCGACTGGTAGCGGCACTGCATTTGCAGATAGCTGTCCGAAAGCTCCTGTATGTTTTTTAGGGCCAGCCTGGCTACGAGGGGCCTATCCGCAAGGGTCATAGGGTCCTCCTTCCCGGCGGCTTCACCGCGCAAGCTCCACGGTGAAGGTGCTGCCTTCGCCCGGTGCGCTTTTCACGCTGATGGCGCCGCCATGCAGGTCGATGATGCGCTTGGCCAGGGGAAGCCCCAATCCGCTGCCCTCCTGGGCACGGGAGGGGTCGCCCTGATAAAAGCGCTCGAAGATGTGCGTTTGCGTCTGCGCGTCCATGCCGGCACCGTGGTCGCGTATGCGTACCTTGATCACGTCGCTTACGTACAGGGAAACGCTGATTTCGCCCCCCTCAGGGGAAAACTTAACGGCATTTCCCAGCAGATTGATCCATACCTGCTGCATGAGCTCCGCGTCGCCGGTGGCTGTGGTGTTTTCCAGTTCCAGGTCCCAGCGGATGCCCTTTGCCGCCCACTCGGGCTCCATGAGCAGAACCGCCTGGCGAATCTGCTCATCCAGGGAAAAGGGCTCGCGGATGGAGAGGCGCTGCTGGTATTCCAATTTGGACAGCCGAAGCAGGTTCTGGGAGAGCCTGGAGAGCCGTTGACTTTCCTTGAGGATGATGCCGGTGTACTCCTGGCGCTCCGCTTCGGTGGTTTCCGGGCTTATCAGCAGCGTGGCAAACCCCTGGATGGACGCGATAGGGGTCTTGAACTCATGGGAGACGTTGCTGATAAAGTCCTTTTGCAGATATTCTATGCTTTGAAGCTCTTTGGCCATGTGGTTGAAATGCTCCGTAAGCTGTCCCAGCTCATCCCTGCGCCTGGTGGGGATCCGTACGGAAAAGTCGCCGGCCGCCACCTTGCGGGTGGCCTCCGTCAGCAGGCTGATGGGGCGGAGCATACGCCTGGTGGAAAGGAGCATGAACAGGAAGAAGGAAGCCACGCACAGCATCAGCGTGGACAGCGCCCGGATGGACGCCTTTCTGTACACATTCACCTGGGAGCGGATGCTCACCTGCAGAAGGCTGTCCCCAAGCTGAAAATACGTTACGGGCGTGTTGAAAAATTTGTGCACGCCGGCGATGATCTCGCCCTCCAACAGTTTCGTCCGCTGCGCTTGCGTCAGGTACAGGCTGCCAGGATCCTCCACCGCCTTCATTTGGTAGATGGCTGTGGTGGAGATGCTTGCGATATCCGAAACCGGCAGATTCGCCTTCTGGTACAGCTCCAGGGCGTACACGGCCATGCTCCGTTGATCCGCTTCGATCTCCTGGCGGAGGGACCTGTTGTTGATCACCGTGGTCATTATATAGGAAAACCCGGAGGAGACGGCGATCATCAGGCACAGGGCAAGCATCAGCCGCGTCTGGAACTTTTTCAGGTAGAATGGGTGCTTCATAGCAGTTTTTCCGCCCGGTAGCCCAGCCCCCGCACCGTAATGATGCGGAAATCCTGAAAGTCCGCGCACTTTTCCCGAAGGCGCTTGATATGCACATCCACCGTGCGCTCATCGCTCATGGCGTCCATGCCCCACAGCTCGTCCATGAGCTGGCTGCGGGTAAAGGTGCGGCCCGGGTAACTGAGCAGCTTGAACAAAAGCAAGAACTCTTTCTTTGTCAGATTCAGTGTAACATCCCCGCGGGAAACCGTCAAGGCGTCGTAATTCAGCACCGTTTCGCCCACCGTAAGCTGCCTGTCCGTGGCGATGCGGCTGCGGCGCAAAAGCGCGTTGATACGCAGCAGCAATTCGTCCAGCAGGATAGGCTTGACCATGTAATCATCCGTGCCCAGGGAAAAGGCTGTGCGCTTGTCCGCCATGTCCTCCCTTGCGGTAACGATCAATATGGGCAGATGGGGATAGGCCTGGCGCAGGTCCTGCGTCAGGGCAAAGCCGTCCATGCGGGGCATCATGATATCGCACACCACAAGGTCCGGCATGGCGCTCTCCATCAACTGAAGCGCCTCCTCCCCATCCTTTGCCCGCATCACCTGAAAACCGTTCCGGCCAAGGTACACGGCCATCAGCTGGTTCAGGTGAGGATCGTCCTCCACCACAAGTATGTTGAACATGTCTTTCTCCTTTGTAGAGAAGAATTTCGATCCGGGATGGGGAGATTCCTGCTTGTTGCGCCGAAGCGCGCCGATGGGGTTAGGACGGGAGGCTTTGCCTGTACAATCAGTTGCTTCTCAGAGCATCAATGGGGTTCAGGCGGGAAGCCTTGCGGGCGGGTGCCCAGCCGAACAGCACGCCCACTATGGCTGAAAAGCCGAAGGCAAGCAGCGTTGCGCCGGGGGACAGGGCAAAGGTGTAACCGATGGCCACCGCCACCGCCAGGGAGATGACGTTGCCCAGCAGGATGCCCCCCGCGCCGCCCAGCAGGGAAAGCACCACCGATTCGATCAGGAACTGCAGCTGGATCCGCTTGGGCCGGGCGCCCAGGGCTTTGCGCAAGCCGATCTCCGTAGTGCGCTCGGTGACGGAGACAAGCATCATATTCATGATGCCGATGCCGCCCACCAGCAGCGCGATGGAGGCGATGCCCGCCAGCATGGTGGTCATCATGCCGGTCATGGTATTCATGGTGTCCAGCAGGCTGTCCAGGTTGATGATGGAATAAGCGTCGTCCTTGAAGTTGAAGGCCTGGTCCAGCACCGTTTCCACCTGGGGGATGACATCGTCCGTAAGCGCGGCGTCGGACACAAGAAGTTCCAGGGAGGTGATGTTGCTGCTGCCCGTCATGCGCAGCGCCCCTTTGTAGGGGATGATGACCTTGGCGTCGGTATTGTCGCTGTTCATGCGGGTCATGGCCGACATCACGTCGTCCGCCACATCGGGGTCCAGCATCCCCACGATCTGATAGGTGTGGCCGGAGATGAGCAGCTTTTGCCCCAGCGGGTTCTGTCCAAAAAACAGCTCGGTGGCCAGATATTGATTGATCACGCAGACCCGGTTCTCCACATCCATATCCAGGGGCGTCAGCCCGCGGCCGGTTTTGACGATCTCCGCATTGCTGCTGAAATACACGTCGTTGCGGCCCTCAATGCTCACGTCCTCCAGCACGGTTTGGCCGGCGATGACATCGGTGGTAAAGGATACGTTGGGGGAGACGCCCGCAACGTTGGAAAGCTGTGCCAGCTGCTGAACATCGCTGTCATAAAGCCCTTTTTTAAGCGGCGTGCCGGGGGCGCGGACATTGATCTTTCCCGCGCCCAGCTCCACAAATTGGGAGGTGACCTCGTTGGACACGCCTTCTACGGTGGTGATCAGCGCGATAATGGCCGCCACGCCGATGATGATGCCAAGCATGGTCAGGAAGGAGCGCATCTTGTTGCTGATGATATTTTGGATGGACATCAAAAAGCTTTCTTTAAGCATCCTCTTCCTCCCCCTCCGTGATCCGGCCGTCCAGCAGCCGCACGATGCGGCCGGCGTGGCCCGCGATAGCGGCGTCGTGGGTGATCATCAGGATGGTGTGCCCCTCCTCATTTAACTCATGAAACAGCGCCATTACCTGCCGGCCCGTTTTTTGATCCAGGGCCCCCGTGGGCTCGTCGGCAAGAAGCAGGGTGGGATTTGTGGAAAGCGCCCGGGCGATGGCCACCCGCTGCTGCTGGCCGCCGGACAACTGGTTGGGAAAGTGGTACATTTTATCGGAAAGGCCGACTCTTGTGAGCATTTTCATGCCGGCGGCTTCCCGCTCCCTGGCCGGGACACCCGCATAGATCAGGGGAAGCATCACGTTTTTCAGGGCGTTCATTCTGGGCAGCAGCTGGAAGGACTGGAAAATGAAGCCCACCTCCCTGCTCCTGATGGCCGCCAGGTCCTCTTCATCCAGCTCCTGAACAGGCTTGCCGTTTAAGATATACTCGCCGGCGGTGGGCGTGTCCAGACAGCCCAGGATGTTCATCAGCGTGGATTTTCCGGAGCCGGAGGGGCCCAGGATGGCAACAAACTCTCCCTTTGCCACGTTCAGGGAGATCCCCTTCAATACCGGATGAGCCTCTTCGCCCATATGGTATACTTTTTCAATGCCGCGCATCAATACAATAGGTTCCGACATGCTTTTGTCCCCCCTACCGGCTACGCATGGCCGCAAAAGGCGAAACCAGCACGGCATTGTCCTTTGGCACCAGGATGATTTCACCGGATTTGATGCCTTCCAGCACCTGCACGGCGGTGCCGTTGTTGATGCCCAGAGTAAGCGGCTGCCGCACGATCTCATCGCCGCGGTTGAAACAGTACACATAGGGCTGGTTGTCGTCGTCAAACTGCACGGACTTGATGGATACGGTGGTGGCCATCTCCGCCCTGTCCTTGAGCGCCGTCACTTCCGCGCTCATGCCCATGCGCAGCGTGCCGTCCTGGGGCACGGAGACCTTCGCCTCATAATAGGCGATGGTGCCCGAAACCTGCGCCTCCCGGCCGATTTCCGAAACGGTGCCCGTAAGCGTCTTGTCAAGCGCCTGAACGTATACGGTGACCTCCATGCCTTCGGCCAGGGCGCCCACATCATATTCATCCACCCGGACCGCCACCACGGGATGGTCGTAATCCGCAATGCGGAACAAATCTTTTCCCGCGGAAACAGAGTCATCCACTTCCACATACAGATCGGCCAGCGTGCCGTTCATGCCGGCTTCCACTCGGCTGCCGCTTTTGGGGATGACGATATCGTCATCCTCCTTCACGGTTTCACCTTCCGCGATGGGGAGCGTCTTTACACGAAGGGGGGAAGTGGTGCGGACGATTTTCTCATCCCCCGGCTCGATATTGCCTGAAAAGCTGTAATAGGTCACAATATCCTGGGTCTTTGCCGTCTCCTCGTCATATTTTACCGGCTTGGGGCGCAAAAAGAGGCCATAGGCGGCGATAAGTGCCAGCAGCAGCATCATTACGATCCAGATGATTTTCCTTCTTTTTTTTCTGCGGGATTGCATTTTGCTTCCTCCAATAACGATGTTTTCGCGGTTATGATAAACCGTACGCATGAACAAAACATGAAATACAAGGAAAGAAAAAAGGAAATCCGCATCCGTCTGTCATACCAATAAAACGGACAAGATGTGCGGGAGGGAATTTGAATGAAAGTATTGAGCTTTGGTTCCCTGAATATGGACCATGTATACCGGGTGCCTGATTTTGTGCGGCCCGGAGAGACCCTTTCCACCAAGAGCCTTGACAACATCTGCGGCGGCAAGGGCCTGAACCAGTCTACCGCCATGGCCAGGTGCGGCGCCGCCGTCTGCCATGCGGGGAACGTGGGCCGCGGCGAGGATGGCGAAGCACTGGTCCGCGCGCTTATAGGAAGCGGTGTGGACACGCGGTTTGTGCGCAGGCTTAACGCCCCTGCGGGCCACACGGTGATTCAGCTGAGCGACAGCGGGGAAAACAGCATCCTGCTGTACGGCGGCACCAACCTTATGGTGGACAGGGAGCAGATCAAAGAGGTCTTCAGCCACTTCGGCCCCGGCGACCTGCTGGTTTCCCAGAACGAGATCAATATGCTGCCGGAGATCATGGAGGCGGCCCATGACGCGAAAATGACCATCGCCTTCAATCCTTCCCCGATTTCCAGGGAGATTTTTGATTTGCCCCTTCATCTGGCGGACATCTTTTTCGTCAATGAGATCGAGGCGGAGGCGCTGGCCAAGGCGGGGGAAGGGGAGGATGTCCTTACTGCCCTTACAAGGCGGTATCCAGGGACGATGATCGTGGAAACCCTGGGCAGGCAGGGCGCGCTGGTGTGCAAGGACGGCCAGGTCTACCGCCAGCCGGCCTTCCCCGTCAAGGCGGTGGATACCACCGGCGCCGGGGATACGTTCATGGGGTACTTCCTGGGCGCGTGGCTGGAGGGGCAAAGCATTTCCGGTTGCATGGCGCTGGCGTCCAAGGCCGCTGCCATCTGCGTTTCCCGGCTGGGCGCGTCGGTGGCGATCCCCACCCGGGAAGAGGTGGAGGAAATCGAGTTTTGATATTGCTTTACGGTTCAGTATTTGCCAAAAATGCAAAAAACACCCCCGCTTGCGGCTGATGCCGGAAACGGGGGCCGCTTTTTCATTTTTCCGTAATGCGCAGGAAGCGGGCGTATGCTTCCTCCCAGAGGGCCGTCTTAAGCGGAAGGTACCTTTCCGGCGGCGCCGACGCGGCCACGGTCTGCCGCCCGTGGGCGGCATCCCGGATGGCGCCCAGGGCGCGAAGCTGCGTGATGGCGTTGCCCATGGCCGTAGCCTCCGCGGGCCCCGCCAGCACGGGCATGCCCATGGCGTTGGCCGTCATCTGCATCAAAAGCGCGGCATTGGTGCCGCCCCCCACCGCATAGAGCGTTTTGTAGCTCTTTCCGGTCAGCCGTGCGATGGTCTGCCCCGTGCGCCGGTAGGTCATGGCCAGGCTTTCATAGATGCAGCGGACCAGGGCTCCCCGGGTTTTGGGCACGGTCTGGCCGGTGCGTGTAAGGTAGGCGGCGATGCGTCCGGGCATATCGCCGGGCGGCAGGAACAGGCCGTCGTCCGGGTCGATGAAGCAGGCAAAGGGCGGCGCTTCCTCCGCCTCCCCGGCCAGCTGGCCGAAGGATACCCGCTCCGACGCTGAAAAGTGCCGGCGGCATTCCTGCAGGATCCAAAGGCCCATGATATTTTTCAAAAACCGGATGGTGCCGTCCACGCCGCCTTCGTTGGTGAAGTTCTCCAGGCGGCTTTCTTCGTTTACCAGGGGCGCTTTCAGCTCCGTGCCCATCAGCGACCAGGTGCCGCTGGACAGGTACAGAAAATCCTGCGTATCAGCGGGCACGGCGGCCACGGCGCTGGCGGTGTCGTGGCAGGCGGTGTTGTACACCAGGGCGGGGGGGAGGTCCAATTCCCTTAACAGGGCTGGGGAAAGCGCACCCGCCGGGGCACCGGGCTGTACCACGGGCGGGAAAAGGGACAGGGGAAAGTCCATTCTTTCAAGAATCTCCCTGGACCAGGCGGGTTTTCCGGCGGGCAGAAGCTCCGTGGTGGAGGCCATGGTGTATTCCGCCTGCTTTTCCCCGGTCAGAAAGTAGGTGATCAGGTTGGGCATAGGCAGGAGCACGGCCGCGCGGTCTATCAGCTCCGGCCGGTCTTTTTTCAAAGCGGCCAGCTGAAAGATGGTGTTGAGCTGCATGTGCTGGATGCCTGTATGCCCGTACAGCGCTTCCTTGGAGATGCGGTCAAACATCCAGGGCACAGCCGCTTCCGTCCGGGCATCCCGGTAGTGGACGGGGTTCTCCAAAAGATACCCCCTGGCGTCCAGCAATCCGAAATCCACGCCCCAGGTATCCACGGCCACGCTTTCATAGGGCGCGATGGCGGCGGCCTTTTGAAGGCCCGCGTAGATTTCCCGCATCAGCCCGGGGAAATCCCAAAAAAGCGTGCCGCCAAGCTTGACGGGCGTGTTTTCAAAGCGGTGCGCCTCCGTGAGGGCCAGCCGTTCCCCCGTAAACTCCGCCAGCATGGCGCGGCCGGAGGAGGCCCCCAGGTCAAAGGCCAGTACGGTGCGGGCCATAGGGCACCCCCTTACTTGTGGAACTTTTGGTATCCGCCGTGGCGGCCTGTGAAGCCGAATTTCTTGCGCAGTTCCATCAGCTCGTCAATGCGGTCCCTGGGCAGCTCATAGCCGCCGCCCAAAATGCGGGTGTTCAGGCACAGCTTGGCGAACAGCTCCAGTGTTTCCATACGGTAATAAGCGGTCATCAGATCCGCGCCCACGGTGAGCGCCCCATGGTTTTCCAGCAGAATGGCGTCATGCTCAGGAAGATAGGGGGCAACGGCCTCCGGGATCTCCATGGTGGAGGGGCAGCCGTAGGGGGCGATGGGCACCGCGCCCAGGGTAAGGATGGCTTCCGGCATGGTGAACTCATCCAGGGGGATGTGGGCGATGGCGAAGGAGGTGGCCGCCGGCGGATGTGCGTGCACCACGCTGCCCACATCGGGCCGGAGCCGGTAACAGGCCATGTGCATGGGCAGTTCGCTGGAGGGCCGCCACTTGGACTCCTCCTGCTTTTCGCACTTGCCGTTCACCAGCAGGATCATGTCCGGTGTCAAAAAGCCCTTGGAAGTCCCCGTGGGGGTGGTCAGATACAGGTCGTCACCCACCTTGACGGTAAAGTTCCCGTCATTGGCCGCCACCCAGCCCTGCTGCCATACCCGGCGGCCAATATCGCACATCAGTTCACGCAAGGACTGAAATTCCATAGGAATCATCTCCGCTTTCATTAAAATACCTAAACCCTCTTGGACAGCTCCGCTTTTTCGTACGCCTTGATTTCTTGGATATAGCCTGCTCCGGGGATCACATTTTCCCTGCGGCAGAGTTCATCCCACACAGGCCCCCAGGGCAGGGACAGCATTTCCTGGGAAAAAGCCAGCCGTGCCGAAAAATCGCCCGCCTGCTCCATTTCCTTCAGCTTGTCCGCCGGCTCCAAAAGCGCGATGAGCAGCGCCTTCCTGGCGGAGCGGAGCCCCGTGACCCAGGCCATGATGCGGTTGATGGAGGCGTCAAAGTAGTCCGTGGCCAGATAGACGCGTCCAAGCGCTTTGGCCCTAACCACCTCCCGCATGATTTGGCGGGTCTCGTCATCCAGCAGCACCACATGGTCGCTGTCCCAGCGCACGGGGCGGCTCACGTGCAATAACAGCTCCGGCAGGAAGCACAAAAGCGCCGAGATTTTGGCGGCAATGCTCTCCGTGGGGTGGAAATGCCCGGCATCCAGCGTCAGCAGCATATTGGGGCGGGTCAGGGCGTAGCCCATGTAGAACTCGTGGGAGCCCGGGGTATACGCCTCTGCGCCGAGACCGAACAGCTTGCTTTCCACGGCGTCCTTCACGTTTGCATAGGCCGGCGCATCTTTGAAGATTTTGTCCAGGCTGTCCAAAAGCCGGAGCCGCGGCGAGAGGCTGTCCGCCGGCAGTTCCTTGGAACCGTCGGGGAGCCAGTGGTTGATTACGCAGACCTGCCCTGTTTCCCTGGCGAAGTACGCGGCGATTTCCCGCACACGCTTTGCGTGCTCGATCCAGAAATCCCGGATACCCTTGTCGGGGTGGGTCAGCGTGCCGCCCTCGCTTTTGGGGTGGGAGAAGAAAGTGGTGTTGAAATCCAGCCCCAGCTTTTTTTCCTTTGCCCATTGCGCCCAGGAGGCGAAGTACCGGGGCACCAATTGATCCCGGTCCACTTTTTCCGACGTGTCCAGATAATTGGTATGCAGGTTGATCTTGTGCACGCCGGGCAGCAGGGACAAGGCTTTTTCCATGTCCCTTCTCAGTTCCTCCGGCGTGCGGGCGCGGCCGGGATAATTCCCCGTGGCGGCGATCCCGCCGGTAAGGCCCTGCCCCCCTTCGAAACCCAGCACGTCGTCGCCCTGCCAGCAATGCATGGAAATGGGTGTTTTCAAAGCCGCTTCCAGGGCTTTTTCCACATCCACACCCAGGGCGCCGTATTCCTCCACGGCCCAGGCATAGGCTCTTTGATCGGTTGTCATGCGCGTCCTCCTTCTTGACAGGGAGTATCAGCCCCATTATACTGGCCTTGCGCAATTCTGTCCATTCCTCAAAGAAAAATCGCGCACAGGCGCGCAAATGCGCATAAATCGTGAATAAATAGTCAGTTGGTGAAAGGAAAAAGAAAATGCTCCCAATCGAACGGCGGGAAAGGATCGTGGCGCTGCTGGAGGAAACAAGGGCCGCTACAGTGGAAAGCCTTGCGCAGAAGCTGTATGTCAGCGGCGCTACCTTACGGCGCGATTTGCAGATCCTGGAGGAGGAGGGCCGCATCCGGCGCACCCACGGCGGGGCCGCCCTCCCCGTAAAGCCCATGCAGGATATCCCCCTGTATGCCAGGCGGCAGGAGCGGATGGCGGAAAAGCAGGTCATCGCCAGGGCCGCGGCCCGGTTCTTTTCCCCGGGGGATGCGCTGATGCTGGACGCCAGCACCACGGTGCTGGCGCTTAACGAGCCCTTGAAGCCGGTGGCCTCCCTCACGGTGATCACTGGCGGGCTGATGACCGCCCAGGCCTTTTCCCTGCCGGGAAGGCAGGTGCTGGTGACAGGCGGCGCGCTTCGGGAAAATTCCGCCTCCTTGACCGGAGAGGATGCCGCGGCCTTCCTGCGCAGCCACCACGCCGCCTGGAGCGTGATCTCCTGCCGCGGGCTGACGGAGGAAGGGCTCTGGGAAAGCACGCCGGAGGAAGCCGCCCTCAAGCGGCTGATGATGGCCTGCAGCGAAAAGCATATGCTGCTGTGCGACAGCACAAAATTCGGCCAATATTTTTTGCGCCGGACAAGCGGCCTTGATGGGCTTCATGTGCTGGTGACGGACCAGATGCCGGAAGGGCCGCTTCTCAAAGCGCTTGCGGAGGCAAGGACCGAAATCATCGTGGCATAAAAGCGCCGGCATGGGAGGAGGACCGTATGCCCTGCCGGGGGAGGACTGTCCATGCCCGCGGATGAATTGTTCAACCCGTATAGAACAAGGGAAGATAAATGGACAGTTCCATGAAAACGAAACATTCAGCCGATGAATGCGTAGAATGTTCGGGAATACTGTTGACAATCCGCATATTATCATCTATCATATAAAAATAGTTCGGAAAGGATGTGGCGATGATGGCACAGCTTCTCAGCGGGGACAAGTCCCGGAGAAGCCGTAAAATTCTTTCCGGAAGAAAATGGGGCAACTTGTAGGCAAGTGGAAGCAGCGGCACGCGTAAGCGCCCGATGCTTTTTGTTTTTGCCGGACATCCTAGGAAAACGGGAGGCAGGATATGAAAAAAGTGGCGGTTGTCATGGGAAGCGACAGCGATTTGCCGGTATTGAAGGACGCGTTTGACAAGCTGAAGGGACTGGGCATCCCCTATGAGGCCCACGTATTTTCCGCCCACCGCACCCCGCTGGAGGCCGCTGCCTTCGCCAGGAGCGCCCGGGAGAACGGCTTTGGGGTGATCATCGCCGCCGCGGGGAAGGCGGCCCACCTGGCCGGGGCGCTGGCGGCCCAGACCACGCTGCCGGTGATCGGCATCCCTGTCAAATCCTCTCTGGATGGGCTGGACGCGCTCCTGTCCACGGTGCAGATGCCCTCCGGCATCCCGGTGGCCACGGTGGCCATCGACGGGGCGGGGAACGCGGCGCTGCTGGCGGCGCAGATCCTGGCCGTTTATGAGGAGGGGCTGGCCGTGCGGTTAAGCAGCCTTCGGGACGCCATGCGTCAGGCTGTTCTGGAAAAGGACAAAAACCTGAACGTTTGATATTTCTTATATGGAAATGAGGAGGAACTTTTATATGACAAAGCTGGAGCAGGTTTACGAGGGCAAGGCCAAAAAGGTATTCCGCACCGATGATCCCAACGTATATCTCGTATCCTATAAAGACGATGCCACCGCCTTCAACGGCCTCAAGAAGGGCTCCATCGCCGGCAAGGGCGCCATCAACAACCGGGTGACCAACCACCTGATGAAGATTCTGGAGAATAGCGGTATCCCCACCCACCTGGTCAAGGAGCTTTCCCCCCGGGAAACGCTGGTGAAAAAGGTAACCATCGTGCCCCTGGAGGTGATCGTGCGCAACATCGCCGCCGGGTCCCTGGCCAAACGCCTTGGGCTTCAGGAAGGCGTGAAGCTTCAAAAGACGGTTCTGGAATACTGCTACAAGGATGACGAGCTGGGCGACCCCATGGTGAACGAGTACCATATCGCCGCCATGGGCTGGGCCACGGAGGAGGAGGTTAAGCTGATTGCCTCCTATTCCTTCAAGGTGAACGAGGTGCTTTCCGCCTATTTGCGGGACCTGAACATTGAGCTCATCGACTTCAAGCTGGAGTTTGGCAAGACTGCCGACGGCACCATCGTGCTGGCGGACGAGATTTCGCCGGACACCTGCCGCTTTTGGGATACCCGTACCCACGAAAAGCTGGACAAAGACCGCTTCCGCCGGGACATGGGCGGCGTGGAGGACGCGTACCAGGAGATTTTGAAGCGTCTTTTGGGGGAATGAGGCCGTGCAGTTGATTTCCGACAAGGCGCACGAGGAGTGCGGTGTTTTCGGCATCTGGCGCAGGGACGGCCAGGGGGTGGTGGGCTCCGCCTATCACGCGCTGTACGCGCTGCAGCACAGGGGCCAGGAGAGCTGCGGCATCGCGGTGAACACCGACGGCGTCATCGCCTGCCACAAGGACGTGGGCCTGGTGAACGAGGTGTTTACCCCGGAGGTTCTGCGGGGAATGACGGACGGCCAGGCGGCGGTGGGGCACTGCCGCTACGCCACCACCGGCAGCCACAACCGCGGCAACGCCCAGCCCCTTTTGATCAACCACTTAAAGGGCGGCATGGCGGTGAGCCACAACGGCAACCTCACCAACGCCTCGGAGCTACGAGAGGCGCTGGAGGAGCAGGGGGCCATCTTTCACACCACCTCGGATACGGAGGTGATCGCCTATGTCATCACCCAGGAGCGCCTGCAGGCCGGTTCCATCGAGGAGGCGGTAAGCAGGGCCATGGGCCGCATCACGGGCGCATACTCCATTGTCTTGATGAGCCCTCAAAAAGTGATCGCCGCCCGGGATCCCCTGGGCTTTAGGCCCCTTTCCATCGGCAAAATCGGGGAGGACGGCTATGTGTTCGCCAGCGAGACCTGCGCCCTGGACGCCATCGGCGCGGAATTCGTGCGCGATGTGCTGCCCGGGGAGATCGTGGTGGCGGGGGAAAAGGGCCTGACCAGCATTCCGCCCAAGGAAACAGGCAAAAGCAGCCTGTGCGTGTTTGAATTTATTTATTTCGCCAGGCCGGATTCCGTGATCGGCGGGTCCAGCGTTCATGTGGCCAGGCTGCGGGCCGGGGCCTTCCTGGCGCTGGAGCACCCCGTGCAGGCGGATGTGGTGGTGGGCGTGCCGGATTCCGGCATCGACGCCGCCATCGGCTATTCCCGGCAAAGCGGCATTCCCTACGGGCTGGGCTTTATCAAAAACAAGTACATCGGCCGCACGTTTATCCAGCCGGAGCAAAAGCAAAGGCAAAACGCCGTCAATATCAAGCTGAACGTGATCACCTCCACGGTCAAAGGCAAGCGCGTGGTGCTGGTGGACGACTCGGTGGTCCGGGGCACCACCAGCGCCAGGATCGTGAAGCTTTTGCGGGACGCCGGGGCCACCCAGGTGCACCTGCGCCTTTCCGCGCCGCCGTTCAAGCACCCCTGCTTCTTTGGCACGGACATCGATTCCACCGAAAACCTGCTGGCCCACAACCATACGGTGGAGCAGATGCGGGAGATCATCGGCGTGGACAGCCTGGGCTTTTTGAATACCGACTACCTTAACAAGCTGGCCGACCATCCCTGCGGCGGGTTCTGCACCGCCTGTTTTACCGGGGAGTATCCCGTGCCCCCGCCCAAACGCACCAAAAAGGCGCGCTTTGAGACACCCATCACCGATAAAGAATAAGCAGGGGAGAAAACGACATGAAAAGCTACAGCGAAAGCTACAAGGCGGCCGGCGTGGACATTACTGCTGGCTACAAAGCCGTGGAGCTGATGAAAAGCCACGTGGCCCGCACCATGATCCCCGGCGTTGTAAGCGGCATCGGCGGCTTCGGCGGTCTTTTTGAGCTTGATACCCAGGAAATCAAAAAGCCCGTGCTTGTCTCCGGTACCGACGGGGTGGGCACAAAGCTGAAAATCGCCTTTCTGATGGACAAGCATGATACCGTGGGCATCGACTGCGTGGCCATGTGCGTCAACGACGTCATTTGCTGCGGCGCCAAACCCCTGTTTTTCCTGGATTACGTGGCCGTGGGCAGGAATGTGCCCGAAAAGGTGGCGGCCATTGTTTCCGGCGTGGCGGAAGGCTGCGTGCAGGCCGGCTGCGCATTGACCGGCGGGGAGACGGCGGAGATGCCGGGCTTCTATCCCGAGGAGGAGTATGACCTGGCCGGCTTTTCGGTGGGCGTTGTGGACAAGGACCGGATCATCGACAACGAACGGACGAAGGCCGGGGACGTACTCATCGCCATGCCCTCCTCCGGGGTGCACTCCAACGGATTTTCCCTGGTGCGCAAGGTGTTCAACGTGGAGGGGGATGTGCTGCACAGATATCAGGCGGAGCTGCAAAGCTCCCTGGGAGAGGCGCTGTTGACCCCCACGAAAATCTATGTCAAGCCCGTGCTGGCGCTTTTGAAGGAAGTGGAGGTCTCCGGCATCTCCCACATCACCGGCGGCGGGTTTTATGAAAACATTCCAAGGGCGCTGCCCAAAGGGCTGTGCGCCAGCATCGAAAAGGCAGCCGTCAAAACGCCGTCCATCTTTCGCCTGATTCAAAGGGCTGGGAATATACCCGAAAGGGATATGTTCAACACCTTCAACATGGGGGTGGGCATGGTGCTTACGGTGCCCAAAGCCCAGGCGGACAAAGCTCTGGCCATCCTCCATGACAGCGGGGAAAACGCCTATGTGATCGGCGAGGCGGCGGAGGGGGAGGATGGGGTCAGGCTATGGTAAAGCTGGCGGTGCTGGTTTCCGGGGGCGGCACCAACCTGCAGGCGGTTCTTGACGCAAAAGCGGCGGGGAAGATCCCCAGCGGGGAGATCGCCCTGGTGGTCTCCGGCCGGGAGGATGCCTACGCCCTTACCCGCGCGAAAACGGCCGGTGTCCCCGCCTGTGTGGTGAAGAAGACAAGGGCCATGGCACCGGAGGAATATGGGGAGCGGCTGCTGTCCGTGCTCCGCGAAAACGCCATCGGGTTCGTGGTGCTGGCTGGATTTTTGACCATCTTGCCAGCAAACTTTATCAAAGCGTATGAGGGCCGCATCATCAATGTGCATCCCAGCCTGATCCCCTCCTTCTGCGGGGCGGGGTATTACGGGCTGAAGGTGCATGAGGCGGCCCTTGCGTATGGGGTGAAGGTCACCGGGGCCACGGTCCACTATGTGAATGAGATCCCGGACGGCGGCAGGATCATCGCCCAGAAGGCGGTAGCCGTCCTCCAAGGCGATACGCCGGAAACGCTGCAAAGGCGCGTGATGGAGGAGGCTGAATGGCAGCTTCTGCCCAGGGCGGTGGAGGAATGCTGCCTGCAACTGGAAAAAGCGGGGGAGGGTATGCCCACATGACAGGCGATTTGTTTGAACTTCTTTCCAAAAACACATATCCGGGCCGGGGCATCCTGCTGGGCCGCACGGAGGAATGCGCCGTGCTGGCCTATTTCATCATGGGCCGCAGCGAAAACAGCCGGAACCGGGTATTCGTTCCCTGGGAAACAGGCATCCGCACGGAAGCCTTCGATCCGACAAAAATGCGGGACCCTTCCCTGATCATCTACGCCCCGGTGCGGGTGTACAGGGAGCATACCATTGTCACCAACGGCGATCAGACGGACACTGTGGCGGAGTTCCTGCGCGCCCGCAAAACCTTTGAGCAGGCGCTGCGCACCCGCACCTTCGAGCCGGACGCGCCCAACTATACCCCCAGAATCAGCGGTATCATGACCGTGAAGGAGGGCCTTTGCCACTACCGCCTGTCTATTCTCAAAAGCGGCTGCGGCGACCCGGACGCCGCCCAGCGGTTCTTTTTTGAGTATCCCGAACCGGTGAAGGGCCGGGGGCATCTGATCCACACCTACCGCTGCGACGGCGATCCCATCCCTTCCTTTGACGGGGAGCCTGTGTGCGTGGCCCTTTCGGAGGACATGGAGGCGTTTTCCCAAAAGCTGTGGGAAAGCCTGGACCCGGGCAACAAGGTATCCCTGTTCACAAGGTTCATCCGCCTGAAGGACGGGGAAACCCGCAGCATGATCTTCAACAAAAATCAAAAGTGAGGGGGGCGGCAGATATGCCCAAGGAACTTGCCCTGAAATACGGCTGCAATCCCAACCAAAAGCCCGCCAGGGTATTTATGCGGGAAGGGGAACTGCCCATTGCGGTATTGAATGGGCGGCCCGGCTACATCAACCTGCTGGACGCGCTGAACGGCTGGCAGCTTGTAAGGGAGCTGAAGGCGGCCACGGGGCTGCCCGCGGCGGCTTCCTTCAAGCATGTGAGCCCGGCGGGGGCCGCGGTGGGGCTGCCCCTTACCGATGTTCTGCGGCAAATCTACTTCACGGGGGACAAGCCCCTTTCGCCCCTGGCCTGCGCTTACGCCAGGGCGCGGGGCGCCGACCGCATGTCCTCCTTCGGGGATTTCATCGCCCTCTCGGACGTGTGCGACCTGGAGACGGCCCTGCTGATCAAGCCGGAGGTGTCCGACGGCGTCATCGCCCCGGGATTCACAGAGGAGGCGCTGGCGATCCTCAGGCAAAAGCGCAAGGGCACCTACAACATCGTTCAAATGGACCCGGGCTACGTGCCCGAACCCAACGAGCGCAAGGATGTGTTCGGCGTCACCTTCGAGCAGGGCCGCAACGCCCTTCAAATAGACGAAGCGCTTTTGCAGAACGTGGTGACCAAAAACAAGGAAATCCCGCCGGAGGCCAGGCGAGACCTGCTGATCGCCCTGATCGCGCTGAAATATACCCAATCCAATTCCGTATGCTACGCATTGGGCGGCCAGGTCATCGGCGTGGGCGCCGGGCAGCAGTCCCGCATCCACTGCACCCGCCTGGCGGGAAACAAGGCGGATGCCTGGTGGCTGCGGCAGCATCCCAAGGTGCTGGCGCTGCCCTTTGTAAGCGGGCTGGGCCGCCCCGACCGGGACAACACCATCGACCTGTATATTTCCGACGAATGCAACGACGTGCTGGGCGAGGAGACCTGGCGGCAGTTCTTTGCCGTCCGCCCGGACCCCCTGACGCCCGCGGAGCGCCGGGCGTGGCTTGATACCCTCACGGGCGTGTCCCTGGGCAGCGACGCCTTCTTCCCCTTTGGGGACAACATCCGCAGGGCGCGGCGCAGCGGCGCTAAGTACGTGGCCCAGCCGGGAGGCTCCGTGCGGGATGACCAAGTGATCGAAACCTGCGATGCATACGGCATGGCCATGTGCTTTACGGGCATCCGCCTGTTCCATCATTAAGGAGGAAAAGCGCCGATGAAACTGCTTCTGGTGGGCGGCGGCGGCAGGGAGCACGCAATATTGCAAAAACTGCTGGAAAACCCCACGGTAACAAAGGTGTACGCGCTGCCTGGCAACGGGGGCATGGCGGGGCTGGCCGAATGCGTGCCCGTGAAGGCCACGGATGTGCGGGCCATCACCGCCTTCGCCATGGAAAAGGGGATTGATTTCGCGGTGGTGGCCCCGGACGATCCGCTGTGCCTGGGATTGGTGGACATGCTGAAAGAGGCGGGCATCCCTGCCTTTGGGCCGGACAAAAAAGCCGCGGTCATTGAGGGCAGCAAGGTGTTTGCCAAAAACCTCATGAAAAAATACGGCATCCCCACCGCCGCTTACGAGGTCTTCCAAAGCGCGGGGGAAGCCTACGCCTGCCTGGAAAGCTGCCGGTACCCCATCGTTGTCAAGGCGGACGGGCTGGCCTTGGGCAAGGGCGTGCTCATTTGCAAGGACCGGGCGGAAGCAATAAAGGCCGTACAAAGCATCATGGAGGACAAAGTCTTTGGCGCTTCCGGCAGCCAGATAGTGGTCGAGGAATTTTTATCGGGCCCGGAGGTATCGGTATTGTGCTTTACCGACGGGAAAACCATCAAGCCCATGGTTTCCTCCATGGACCACAAGCGGGCGCTGGACGGCGACCGGGGGCTGAACACCGGCGGCATGGGGACCGTGGCCCCCAACCCCTATTACACGCAGGAAACGGCGCAAAGATGCATGCGGGAGATCTTTCTGCCCACGGTTGCAGCCATGAACCGGGAGGGACGCACCTTCCGGGGCTGCCTGTATTTTGGACTGATGCTCACCAAAGACGGCCCCAAGGTGATTGAATACAACTGCCGCTTCGGCGACCCGGAAACGCAGGTGGTGCTGCCGCTTTTGCAAAGCGACCTGCTCACCATTATGCGGGCCACGGCGGAAGGAACTTTGGATCAGACCGAAGTGCGTTTTTGGGACGGCGCGGCCTGCTGCGTGGTGCTGGCCAGCGGCGGGTATCCAACGTCCTACGAAACCGGCAAGGAAATCAAGGGCCTTCATGCGGATTTTGAACCCGGCGTGTTTTTGTACCACGCAGGCACAAGGCTTGCCCCGGATGGAAAAACCGTTACCTCCGGCGGACGTGTTCTGGGGGTTACCGCCGTGGCGGATACGCTGCAAAGCGCCGTAAAAAAGGCCTACCGGGCAGCGGAGGCCATATCCTTTGAAGATATGCACCTGCGCAGCGATATCGGTGCCCGTGCCCTTGAAGCCCTGAAAAACTAGGAGGGAACAAACATGCCTGTTTTTCGCCTGTTTGTGGAAAAGAAAGCGCCCTATGCCGTGGAGGCCGCCCAGCTCCTTTCGGAGGTCCGCGGCCTGATGGGGATCAAAAGCGTTGTTTCCCTGCGCCTGTTCAACCGCTACGACGTGGAGGGCTTGGACGCGCCGCTTTTTGAAAAATGCAAGCCTGTGGTCTTTTCCGAGCCGCAGCTGGACGACGCCTATGCCTCGCTGCCAATCTCCGTCGGGGCGGTATTCGCGGTGGAGCCGCTGCCGGGCCAGTTTGACCAGCGGGCGGACTCCTGCGCGGAGTGCGTGCAGCTTGTTTCCCAGGGGGAGCGGCCCCTGGTGCGCACCGCCAAGGTGTACGTTTTGGACGGTAGCCCTTCGGCGGAGGAAATTCAAAGGATCAAGAAATACGTGATCAACCCCGTGGAAAGCCGGGAGGCCTCCCTGGAAAGGAAGGACACCCTGAAAACGGCGTATCCGGAGCCGGAGGATATTGAGGTAATCTACGGTTTCCGCAAGCTGGACCGGGACGCCGTGGGGGAATTTGTGCGCAAATACGGCCTGGCTATGGATGAGGAGGACCTGCTTTTCTGCCAGAGTTACTTCCTTTCGGAAAACCGGGACCCTACCCTTACCGAGATCCGCATGATCGACACCTACTGGTCCGACCATTGCCGCCATACCACCTTTCTAACAGAGCTGAGCGAGGTCAAGTTTGAAAAGGAGCGGGTGGAAAAGGCGTTTTTGCGGTATTTGAAGCTTCGGGACGCGGTGCATGGGGGGAAGGAAAAGCCCGTTACCCTGATGGACATTGCCACCATCGGCGCCAAATACCTGAAAAAGCAGGGCGCGCTATCCAATCTGGACGTCTCCGAGGAGATCAACGCCTGCTCCATTGAAATTCCGGTGACGGTGGACGGGAAACAGGAACCGTGGCTTTTGATGTTCAAGAACGAGACCCACAACCATCCCACGGAGATCGAGCCCTTCGGCGGCGCGGCCACCTGTATCGGCGGGGCCATCAGGGACCCGCTGTCCGGCCGGGCCTACGTTTACCAGGCCATGCGGGTGACCGGCGCGGCGGACCCCCTGACGCCCCTTGACAAGACGCTTCCCGGCAAGCTGCCACAGCGCAAGCTGACCACTACCGCCGCGGCGGGGTACAGCTCCTACGGCAACCAAATCGGCCTGGCCACGGGGCTGGTGGATGAAATCTACCATCCCGGCTATGTGGCCAAGCGCATGGAGATCGGCGCGGTGCTGGGCGCCGCGCCCAAAGGGAACGTGCGGCGGGAGGTGCCCGTACCCGGCGACAGGGTGGTGCTGCTGGGCGGGCGCACAGGCCGGGATGGCTGCGGCGGGGCCACCGGCTCCTCCAAATCCCATCAGCTGACCAGCATCGAAACCTGCGGGGCCGAGGTGCAAAAGGGCAACGCGCCTACGGAACGCAAGCTCCAAAGGCTGTTCCGCGACCCGGCGGTGACAAAGCTCATCAAGCGCTGCAACGATTTTGGGGCGGGCGGCGTATCGGTGGCCATCGGGGAGCTGGCCGACGGGCTGCAAATCGACCTCAGCGCCGTGCCCAAGAAGTACGAGGGGCTTGACGGCACGGAGCTGGCCATCTCCGAAAGCCAGGAGCGCATGGCCGTGGTGGTGGCGCCGGAGGACGCGGAGGCCTTCCTGGAAGCGGCCCGGAGGGAGAACATAGAGGCCACGGTGGTTGCGCGGGTGAAGGCGGAAAAGCGCCTGGTGATGACCTGGCGGGGAAAGACGCTGGTAGACCTTAGCCGGGAGTTTTTGAACTCCAACGGCGCGCCAAAGCACGCCGCCGCGCTGGTTGTTGATGCGCCGCCGCAAACGCGGGAAGCGCCCGCGGGGGACCTGCGCCGGCAGATCCTTGCGCTGATGGGTGATTTGAATGTGTGCGGGAAAAAGGGCCTGGCGGAGCGGTTTGACTCCACCATCGGCGCGGCCACGGTTTTGATGCCCTTTGGCGGAAGGCTGCAATTGACCCCGGCCCAGACCATGGCGGCCAAGCTGCCGGTCCTTAAAGGGGAGACGGACGACTGCTCCGGTATGGCCTACGGTTTCAACCCCTACCTTACGGAGCAGAGCCCCTATGAGGGGGCGTACCTGGCGGTGACGGAGAGCATTGCCAAGCTTACGGCCGCCGGATTCTCCCGGAAGGACGCCTATTTGACTTTTCAGGAGTATTTTGAGCGGCTTGGGACAAAGCCCGAGCGGTGGGGCAAGCCCTTGGCGGCGCTGCTTGGCGCGCTGGACGCCCAGCTTGATTTCGGCGTTGCGGCCATCGGCGGCAAGGACAGCATGTCCGGCTCCTTTGAAAACCTGGATGTGCCCCCCACCCTGGTATCCTTCGCGGTGGCGCCAGGCAAGGCGGAACAGGTGGTCTCCCCGGAATTCAAGCGCCCGGGCAGCAGGGTGGCGCTGTTTTCCGCTGATCCTTTGCAGGATTTTCAAAAGTTTCTTGAAACCCTTGACACCGTGGAAAGGCTGCTTCGGGAAAAGGCCGCCCGCTCCGCCTGGGCGGTGGGCTTCGGCGGCATCGCCGAAGGCCTTGTAAAGATGGGGCTGGGCAATGAGATCGGGTTTGCGGTAAGCGGCGGTTTTACCGGCGACCTTTATAGCCAGCGGTACGGCAGTTTCCTGCTGGAGATGGCGGAGGGCGCGGAGGAAGGGGAGACCGTGGGGTATACCACGCAAGCCTATACCTTGACCGCGAAGGGGGAAACCGTGGACCTGCGGGAAGCCCGGGAGGCCTGGGAAGGCAAGCTGGAAAGCGTATTTCCCTTCCGCGGAAAACAGCCGGTTGACAGGCCGGAGGCTTTCGCCTATGCTGTGAAGGAGCGGGTGGCCCCGAAAGCGTCCTGTGCCCGGCCCAGGGCCTTCATCCCCGTGTTCCCGGGCACCAACTGCGAGGTGGACACGGTGCGTGCGCTTGCCCGCGCCGGGGCGGAGGCGGAGGTGTTCGTTTTGAACAACCTGACGCCTTACGCGGTGGGAGAAAGCCTGAAGGAAGCGCAAAAGCGCATTGCCGCCTGCCAGATGATTGTGCTGCCCGGCGGCTTCTCCGGCGGCGACGAGCCGGACGGCTCCGGCAAGTTCATCACCGCCTTCTTCCGCAACCCGCGCATGAAGGACAGCGTGCATGAGCTTTTGTACAACCGGGACGGGCTGATGCTGGGCATCTGCAACGGCTTCCAGGCACTTGTAAAACTGGGCCTTGTGCCCTTTGGGGAGATTGTGGACACGGATGAAAGCTGTCCCACCCTGACCTACAACGTCATCGGCCGCCATCAGAGCATGCTTACGCGCACCCGCATTGCCTCCAACAAGTCCCCCTGGCTGTCGCGGTGCGCCGTGGGAGACATTTACACCGTGGCCATCTCCCACGGGGAAGGCCGGTTTGTGGCGCCGGAGGCGGCCATTAGGCAAATGGCGCAGAACGGGCAGATCGCGGCCCAGTATGCGGACCTTACCGGGGCGCCTTCCATGGCGCTGCCCTACAATCCCAACGGCTCCTACGCGGCCATTGAGGCCATCACTTCCCCCGACGGGCGCGTTTTGGGCAAGATGGGCCACACGGAGCGCAGCGGGGCAAACCTGTACAAAAACGTGGACGGGAACAAGTTCCAGCCCCTGTTTGAGGGCGGCGTGGACTACTTCCGCTGATGGGAGATGATTTCTTTGGAGCATGACGGGTATATCAGCCCCTTTTCCACCCGGTACGCCAGCCGGGAGATGCAGTACGTGTTTTCCGACGATAACAAGTTCAAGACCTGGCGCAGGCTGTGGGTGGCCCTGGCCCGGGCGGAAAAAAAGCTGGGGCTGGACATTTCTGACCGGCAGATTCAGGAATTGGAAGCGCACCTTGATGACATCAATTACGAGGACGCCATCCGCCGGGAAAAGGAATGCCGCCACGATGTGATGAGCCACATCTACGCCTACGGGCTCCAGTGCCCGGAAGCCCGGGGCATTATCCACCTGGGGGCCACCTCCTGCTACGTGGGGGACAACACCGACATTCTTGTGATGAAGCAGGGCCTGGCCATCGTAAGGCGCAAGCTGCTGAGCGTATTAAAGCTGCTTGCGAAGTTCGCGCAGGAATACAAGGCCCTGCCCGCGCTGGCCTATACCCATCTTCAGCCGGCGCAGCTTACCACCGTGGGCAAGCGGGCCACGCTGTGGATGAACGAGCTGTACATGGATTTTCAGGAAATCACCGCAAAGATGGACGGCATGAAGCTGCTGGGAAACAAGGGCACCACCGGCACCCAGGCCAGCTTTATGGAGCTGTTTGACGGCGACGGGGAAAAGGTAAAAGCGCTGGAAAAGGAAATCGCCGCCGAAATGGGCTTTGCGCAGGTGGTGCCCGTATCCGGGCAGACCTATTCCCGCAAGGTGGATTTTCAGGTGGTGAGCGCCCTATGCGGCGTGGCCCAGAGCGCCAGCAAGTTTTCCTACGACATGCGGCTGCTGCAAAGCTTCAAGGAGATGGAGGAGCCCTTTGAGACAAGCCAAATCGGCTCCTCCGCCATGCCCTACAAGCGCAACCCCATGCGGTGCGAGCGCATTACCGCCCTTTCCAGGTACGTGATGGTGGATGTGCTCAACGCCGCCTTTACCGCCGGAACCCAGTGGTTCGAGCGGACGCTGGATGACAGCGCCAACCGCCGCATCGCCGTGGCGGAGGCGTTTTTAGGGGTGGACGCCATCCTGAACATCCTGCTCAACGTGTGCGATGGGCTGGTGGTGTATCCCAAGGTCATCCGCCGCCGGGTGATGGAGGAGCTGCCCTTCATGGCCAGCGAAAATATCCTGATGGACGCGGTAAAGCGGGGCGGAAACAGGCAGGAGCTTCACGAAAAGATTCGCGTGCACGCCCAGGCGGCGGGGAACGCGGTGAAGGAGCAGGGCGGGAAGAACGATCTGCTGGAACGCATCGCCGGGGACCCGGCCTTTGGGCTGTCTCTTGCCGACATGGAAAAATTGCTTGACCCCGCCCTGTTTACAGGCAGGAGCGGGCAGCAGGTGGAAGAATATCTGACGGAAGTGATCAACCCGCTGCTTGCGGAATATGGTGTGCGGGGCGAGACCTACGAGCTGACCGTATAGGAAGGAGCGAAAAGTATGCCTTTCATTGATGCCAAGGTAAGCGTTTCCGTTTCCAAAGAGGCGGAGGAAAGCCTCAAGGAGAAGCTTGGCAAGGCCATTTCCCTGATCCCGGGAAAGAGCGAAACCTGGCTGATGCTGAACATCCAGCCGGAATGCCGCCTGTATTTCCAGGGCAGCAATCAAAAGCCCGCCGCCATGGTGGAAGTGAAGCTTCTGGGTGCCGCCTCCCCGGCCGCGTACCAGAAGATGACCGCGGAGGTCACAAAAATCCTGAACAGTGAGCTTCATATCCCCGAAGACCGCATCTACGTGAAGTATGAGGAACTTCAGCACTGGGGCTGGAACGGCAGCAATTTTTAAAAACTTTTTTCGATGCCCTGAGAGCGCGCCGGGTTGGGCGCGCTCTCAGCCTGCGCTGAAAATAAGCAGAGGATGGCAGGCCTGCCTGGCGGGCGATGGATCATCGCCCCTACAGCTGCAAAGTGGATATAGGCTTTCCTTCCGGTACATGCATCCTCCGGAAGTGAAGCCGAAAAGCAAATCGCGCCGTAGGGGCGCTTATGAAGCGCCCGCCATAAGAGGCCGGAAGCACAATCCCCTTTGAAAGTGCCAGCGCCACTTTTTCGATAGCCTGAGAGCGCGCCGGGTTAGGCGTGCTCTTGTTTTTCTGCCTAAAAATTCTGTTTCTGCAAATACATGTGGCGGGTTTCCTTTGACCTATGGTACAATAAAGCATTCCATTGTCAAAGGAAGCGCTTTAGCATGCCTGTTTTCCAACCGGAACTGCCGGAAACCCTTGACGCCGCAGCCCTGATGGACAAGCTTTCCCTGGATGAACGGCTGGAGGAAAGCCTGTTTTCGGGGGAAAGCTGCCCGGAGGAAAACTTCAAGGGCATGGAGGCCTTGCGGTGCCGCTTTGTGAAGTGCGATTTCTCCGGCTGCAATTTTGAGCAGGCGGGCTTCCGGGATGCGGTATTCGAGGGCTGTGATCTTTCCAACTGCGATTTTTCGAAAGCCGCTTTCCAGCGGGTGGCCTTCATCAGCTGCAAGCTGATGGGAACGGATTTTGTGGAAGCCTTTTTGAAACATGCACGCTTCAGCGGTTGCGTGGGAGAATATGCGAACTTTGCGGATTGCAAAATACAGGATACGGCTTTTGAAAACTGCAGGCTCCGCAGCGCGGCGTTTGTGCGCTGCCGGCTGTCCGCTACCTTTACGCTGTGCGAGCTTACCGGGGCGACGGTGGAGCAGACGCCTCTGAAGGATTTTGATCTGCGCACCTGCCAACTGGCCGGGCTGCAAATCACGCTTTCGGATTTGCGGGGGGCTGTGGTCACCCCGCTGCAGGCGGCGGAGCTGGCCGCGCTGCTGGGGCTTGTGATACGGGACCAGGACGAATGAATGTAAGGAGGATATTCCATGCTGAATATCGGATGCCACCTGTCCTCCTCCAAGGGATACCTGCACATGGGGCAGGAGGCGGTACAAATCAACGCCAATACGTTTCAGTTTTTTACCAGGAACCCCAGGGGCGGGGCGGCCAAGGACATTGATCCCAAGGATGTGGCGGAATTCCTGGCGCTGGCCGGGGAGCGCGGCTTCTGCAAGATCCTGGCCCACGCGCCCTACACGCTTAACGCTGCCGCGGCGGTGGATGCCACCCGGGAGTTTGCCCACAACACCATGGCGGACGATCTGCAAAGGATGGAGTACACCCCGGGCAACATGTACAACTTCCATCCCGGCAGCCATGTGCAGCAGGGGACGGAGGTGGGCATCGCGCTGATTTCCAAAATGCTCAACGATATCCTGTGGCCGGAAATGACCACCACCGTGCTGCTGGAAACCATGTCCGGCAAGGGCAGTGAGGTGGGCGGTACGTTTGAGGAATTGCGCGAAATCCTTGACCGGGTGAACCTTCAGGAAAAGATGGGCGTGTGCCTGGACACCTGCCATATCAACGACGCGGGGTATGACGTGGTGAACGATCTGGACGGCGTTCTGGAGAAGTTTGATAAAGTGATCGGGCTTGAAAGGCTCCAGGCCATCCATATCAACGATACCAAGAACCCCTTCGGCAGCCACAAGGACAGGCACGAAAAGATCGGGGAAGGGTATCTGGGCACCCAGGCGCTGGCAAGGGTGATCAACCACCCGGCGCTGCGCCACCTGCCTTTCTACCTGGAGACGCCCAACGAGCTGGAGGGCTACCAGGCGGAGATCAAGCTGCTGCGGAGCCTGTACAGGGAATAAGGGACAGAAGGAAGGCCGCTATGCCCAAACGCAAGGATTGGCTGATCATCGCGCTCGCGCTTTTTTTGGCGCTGGCGCTGTTTGTGTTTACCAAGAGCGGCATCCGCATTGATATAAGCAGCGGAATGGACCCCATGGGTATCCTGACAGAGGCGCCGGTCCCTACCGTGCCCGGCGCCGCGCCGGAACCCACCCTTTCTGCGCCCAAAGCCTACCTTGTGGTGACTGTGGGGAGCACGCGCTACAAGCCGCTGCCCATTTACAAGGAGACGGAATACCGCCTGCACCAGGCCGGCGGCAAAGATAACGTGTTCCATGTGACGCCTGACAGCGTGTACATGAAGACGGCCACCTGCGACAACCAAAACTGCATCCACCAGGGAACGGTGACCCTTGACAACATTTCCGCAAGGGTGCTGGGGAACATGATCATCTGCCTGCCCAACCAGGTGGTGCTGGAGCTTTTGACACCCGAAGAAGCGGAGGAAGAAGCCAAGTGAGGAAACGGACTGAGCGCCTGGCGCTGATGGGGCTGCTGCTGGGGATCATGCTGATTTTGGGGTATGTGGAGCACTTGATCCCCCTGCCCGGCCATGAGGTGGGGATCCGGGTGGGCCTTTCCAACGCGGTGCTGCTGTTTGCCGTCTATATGCTGGGGATCCCCGAAACCTTTGCGCTGATGGCCACCAAGGTCGTCCTCTCCGGGTTTTTGTTCAGCGGGCTGCAGGCGATGATGTACAGCTTCGCCGGCGGGCTTGTAAGCGTGTGCGCCATGGCGGGGATCAGCCGGATCAAGGGCGTAAGCATCCTTGGCACCAGCGTGGCGGGAGCTTTCTTCTTCAACGTTGGTCAGGGTATTGTGGTGTTTCTGGTGGTTCCTGTGCTGATTTTGCAGCTCCCGCTGGTGTTTGCCGTGGGGATCGTAACGGGCATCCTTACGGGCAGCGCCGCGCAAGTGGTTATGCGGCATGTCAAGGCGCCCGGGCTGTCCGGGAAAAAGAAAAGCTGACAGCGTTGCCATAACCAAGTATCATGATGCCATGTGCCGGTAATCATATTTGATACATTGGAAGTTTTTCAGGGATGGGTGCGGGAAGGGGCCCTTTTTTCAAAAAGGGCCCCTTCCCGCTATTCCTATGCCTTTGTCCGTTCTTCCTACGCCTTCGTCCGGCCCAGGTACGCCTCCCGGACTTGGGGGCTGTCCAGCAGTTCCCGGCCGGTACCGGACAGGGTGATGCGCCCGGTTTCCAGCACGTAGCCCTGATCGGCGATTTTCAGGGCGGCGTTGGCGTTCTGCTCCACCAGCAGGATGGTGATGCCTTCCTGGTGGAGCGTTTTGATGGTGTTGAAGATATCCCGCACCACCAGGGGCGCAAGGCCCAGAGAGGGTTCGTCCATCATCAGCAGCTTAGGCCGGGCCATCAGCGCCCGGCCCACGGCCAGCATCTGCTGCTCCCCGCCGGAAAGGGTGCCGGCGTACTGCCAGTGGCGCTCCTTGAGCCGCGGGAACAGGGAATACACCTTGTCAGTATCCGTTGCGATGCCCGGGGCATCGGTGCGGGCGTAGGCACCCACCTTGAGGTTTTCCAGCACCGTGAGGTTGGGAAACACCCGGCGCCCCTCCGGCACCAGCACAATGCCCCGGCGGATCATCTGCTGGGTATCCAGGGTGGTAATGTCCTCGCCCTCATAGATTATCTTTCCGCCGTATACCGGCACCAGGCTGGTGATGGCCCGCAGCGTGGTGGACTTGCCCGCGCCGTTGGCGCCGATCAGGGATACGATTTGGCCTTTTTCCACCTGAAAGGAAATGCCGGAAAGGGCATGGATGCCGCCGTAATTCACTTTCAGACCGGTTACATCAAGCAGGCTCATTCCTCGTCCACCCCCAGATAGGCCGTGATCACGTCCTGATTATTCTGTATCTCCCCGGGTGATCCGTGGGCGATAAGCTTGCCGTAGTCCAGCACATAGATGCGGTCGGAAATATCCATCACGATCTGCATGTGGTGCTCGATAAGCATGATGGTGAGGGCAAGATCATCCCGGAGTTGCTTGACAAAAGCGGTAAGGTCTTCTGTTTCCCGGGGGTTCATGCCCGCTGCGGGCTCATCCAGCAAAAGCAGCTTGGGCCGGGTGGCCAGGGCCCTGGCGATCTCCAGCCTCCGCTGCTGGCCGTAGGGCAGGGAAGTGGCCTGCTCGTTGGCCTGATGGGCAAGGCCTACGCGGTCAAGCAGCGCCATGGCTTCCTCCCGGAGGGAGCGCTCCTCCCGGCCATAAGGGAGGATCCCCTCCCCGCGCCGGACGGACGGAATGCCTGTGACGGCGCTTATCAGCCCACCTTTCAGGTGCAGGTGCTGGGCGATGCGCACGTTGTCCAGCACAGACATGGTTTTGAACAGGCGGATGTTTTGATAGGTTCTCGCCGCGCCCAGAGCGGTGATGCGGTCGGGCCGCCTGCCGGTGATATCCTCCTGCTTTTCCTTGGCGTCCGTCAAAAACACTTTGCCGGAGGTGGGCTTGTAGACGCCTGTGATCATGTTGAAGGCGGTGGTCTTGCCCGCGCCGTTGGGGCCGATGATGGCCACGATCTCCCCCCGGTCTACATGCAGGGACAACCTGTCCACGGCCACCACGCCGCCAAAGCGCATGGTGATCTGTTTTGTTTCCAGCACGTGCATCAGGCGCCGCCCCCTTTCCGCTTGCCGGCAAAGGGCTTTCGGACAAAATTCCCCGCCGACTTCAGCACGCGGCCGCAGGCTGCCCAGGAAAACTCCCTGGAGCCGAACAGGCCTCTGCGGTAAAAGAGGATCACGCACATCAAAAGTACGGAGAATACCACCATCCGCATACCGGCGATGGCGGGGATTTGAACGATCCCCAGGGAAAAGCCGTTGTCCAGCCAGCGCAGCCACTCCTTGGCGATGGTGATGATGAACGCGCCCACAATGGTGCCGGAAATGCTGCCCATGCCGCCCAGCACCACAATGAGCAGGATGTCATAGGCCAGGATGAAGCGGAACAGCATGGGGTTGATGGAGCCCACCACGCTGGCCAGCAGCCCGCCGCCCACGCCGGCCAGAAAGCTGGAGAGGATGAAGGAGAACATCTTGTGCTTGAACAGCGACACGCCCATGCCCTCCGCGGCCACCTCGTCATCCCGGATGGCCATGAACACCCGGCCAAAGCTGGTCCTGAACAGCCGCCGCATCATGACGACGGCCAGGGCCATGACCCCGAAGGTCCACCAGATGTTTGCGGTGGGGGGGATGTTTTTGATGCCCACCGCGCCGTTGGTGATGGTTTGCAGGTTGGTGAAGATCACCCGCACGATCTCCGAAAAGCCCAGGGTGGCGATGGCCAGGTAATCGCCCCGAAGCCGCAAAACGGGGAATCCGATCACAAAGGCGAAGGCGCCGCTGGCCAGCCCGCCCAGGAACAGCGCCACCGGGAAGGGGAGCTGGATGGCGCCCAGCCAGGGCTCGATGGGCATCAGGTAGAATACCGCGGCCTTGCTTTCCGGGGACATGAATAAAAGCGTGGTCACATACGCGCCGATGGCCATGAACCCCGCCTGGCCCAGGGAAAACAGCCCCGTAAAGCCGTTGACCAGGTTCATGGACAGGCCCAGCACCGCATAGATGGCGCACATGTTCAGCACGCGCACCTGGTAGGCGTCGCCGATCCGTTTTGTATCCATCAGCCACATGACCGCCATCACCATAAGGAGGGCCAAAGCGGTGTAAAAGGCGTAACGCCGGTTTTTCCCGCTCATGCGGGAGGCCAGGCCCATCAAGGCGGGGGAAGTGCTCTTTTTCAAATCCTTAACCTCCTCACACCTTGTCGGTGACAGCCTCACCCATCAAGCCGGTGGGCTTGACCAGGAGGATCACAATCAGCGCCACAAAGGCAAAAGCGTCCTTGTACCCGGAAAGGGCGGGGGCGAAAAATACGATCAATATCTCCATCAGGCCAAGGATCAGCCCGCCGATCACCGCGCCCGTCACGTTGCCGATGCCGCCGATGACCGCCGCGATGAAGCACTTCAGTCCCGGCATCACCCCGGCATAAGGCTCGATGCGGGGATATTTGAACCCCCACATGATGGCGCCCATGGCGGCCAGCAAGGACCCGATGCCAAAAGTAACGGCGATGATGCGGTTGATTTTGATGCCCATGAGCTTGGCCGTTTCAAAATCCTTGCTCACGGCTCGCATGCCCATGCCCACCTTGGTATGGTGGATCAAAAACTGCAGGGCCAGGATCAAAAGCACCATGATCACCGGCACGATGATGGCGGAGCGGGCAAAGCGCACCTGGCCCAGGATCAGCACATCCTGGAACAGGGGCAGGCTGGGGAACTGCCTGGGGATACCGGTAAAGAGCACGGTGGCCAGGTTTTCCAGCAGGTAGGACACGCCGATGGAGGAAATGAGCAGGGAGATGCGCGGCGCGCTGCGCAGCGGGCGGTAGGCCACGCCCTCAATGAGCACGCCCAGCAGCGCCGTGGCAAAAAGCGCCAGCGGGATGGCCGCCCACCAGGGAATGTAAAACACGGTCACGCCAAAAAAAAGAAAGTACATGGACATCATGAAAATATCGCCGTGGGCGAAGTTGATCAGCCGCAGGATGCCGTATACCATCGTATACCCCACGGCGATCAGCGCATAGAGGCTGCCTACCGTCAGGCCGTTGATCGTCTGCTGGAGAAAGGTTACTAAGGTCATGGGATCGCACCGTCCTCACCGCAGGCTGACGGTACCGGCTGCCTTCCGCGTCCCGGCCTGCGCAACATAAAGGATGCGGGCGGCGACAGGATCGCCGCCCGCGAAAACGGGATTATACTATTTCCAAACATTATTTCTTCGTTGCGGCGGTTCTTTTCGTGCGGAAGGTTGGTTTCCGGCAGGAAACCAAGTCGCTACGCGACCGCCCGCTCAAAATAGCGCTGCTATTTCTCGCTCCGTCTCCTTGTCCTGCATCGAAAATTCCTCGCCGCTTTGGACGAAATAATACTCTTCAATAGTATCAAAATGTTATTGCACAACCACGGTGTCCAGGTAGACGAACTTGCCGTCTTTTACCGTCTTGATGACGGCGGTGTTCTTGATGGCGTCGCCGTTCTCATCAAAGGCCAGGGGGCCGGTAACGCCCACCATCTGCAGCCCGGCCAGGGCATCGCGAAGGGCGGGGCCGTCGGTGGTGCCGGCCAGTTCGATGGCCTTCACAGCCGCCATGTAGGCATCATAGCCCAGCGCGGTGACGGAGCCCTTGGGCTTGCCACCGAACATTGCGGCATAGGCGTCCAGGAAGGTGCTGATTTCCGGGGTGGGCACCGCGTCGGCATCAAAGAAGGTGGTGAAGCGGCAGTTTTCCACCGCGGTGCCGCCGATGTCGATGATGGCTTCGGTCTCCCAGGTGTCGCCGCCCAGGAAGGGGATATCGGCATAGCCCAGCTCACGGGCCTGCTTCATCAGAAGGCCGGGCTCCGTAAAGTCGCTGGGCATGAAGATGACGTCCGGGTTGGCGGCCATCACCGTGGTGATCTGGGAGGAGAATTCCTGGTCGCCCACGTTGAAGTAGGCTTCCGCCACGATATTCTCCTGGCCGAAGGCTTCCACAAAGTACTTGCGCAGGCCGATGGCGTACACGTTGGAGATGTCGCAGATCACGGCCGCGGTCTTGGCACCCAGGTTGTTCTTGGCGTAGTTGGCCAGCAGCGTGCCCTGGAAGTCGTCCAGGTAGCACACGCGGAAGTAGTAATCATTGCCCAGCGTTACGTTGGGGTTGGTGCAGGAAGTGCCGATGGCGGGCACCTGGGCGGTCTTGAAGGAAGCGCCGCCGGCAATGGACAGGCTGGAACCCCAGGAGCCCAGCACGATGTCCACCTTCTCGGCGTCCACCAGGCGGGCCGCGGCGGTGGCGGCTTCCACGTCGTCGGACTTGTTGTCCACAGGCACCAGCACAATAGGCCGGCCCAGAACTTCACTGACCAGGGAATGGGCGGCTTGGATGCCTTCGTATTCCATCAGGCCGCCCGCGGCCTTGGCGCCGGTAAGGGGTTCGAATACGCCGATCTTGATGGGTTCCGCTTCCGACAATGCCAGCGCCGGAACTAAAAGAAGCACAGCAAGAACCAGGGCTACGACCTTTTTCATAGATTCGACTTCCTTTCCAATTGTCTTCCCACAGTACTGTCATCCATTATAAACACAATACATGCATTTTGCAATAGAGCAGCCGGATTGTTGAAAGAAAGAACAATTTCTGCGATGCTAATCAAGTGAAAACGGTCCTTTCTCCGATGGATAATGCATATTGCCCTTTATAAATGTTTATGGGGAAAAAACGAAACAGACCCGGCTGAAAGCCGGGTCTGTCAGGCTATCGACAAAGTGGCTATGCCACTTTGTCGAGGCTTTCCCTCGCTGCACTGCACGCTGGCTGCGCCATCGTGCGGCCGTTTGCTCGGGCAAGGTAGGAATTTCTTCAAAATTCCAGCGAAAATCACCGCACATGCCGCTGATTTTCGATCTGCAATTGGAGGACCGCGGGTCCATCCGGCTCAATCGTCGCCATGGTTCACTGCCGTTCCCACGGCTCGTTTCGCCGGCCTCCTCCGATTTCGCTTCCTCCGCCGCAGGCGGCGCTTATCTTCGGAGCCTCCAATACCTCCTAAGGGTCTGTTTTACGAAGGAGTTAAGCGCGCGTTTACCTTTCAGCCCCTTTGGCGCATCGCGCGGAGATTGTGCCCAGCAGCAGGAACAGGCCCGCCTGCAGCGCGAAGGAACCTAGCCATACCGGGCTGTCCTGCGCGGAGGCCGCCGCCAGCCCCGCCAGCCCGCCGCCGGCCAGAAAGCCTGCCACCGCGCCGGAAGCCAGCAGGAACAGGCTTGTTTCGGCCAGCGCATGGCAAACCCTTGCCCTGCTTTCGGGAAGGATCACCCGCAGGATGATCTGCCGGGTGCCAAGCCCGGCAGCCAGCGCCGCTTCCGGCAGGGAGAGGTCCATGCCGTTAAGGGCTTTCCACAGGTGCCACGCAAAGTGGCCCGTGCCGCCAAGGGACAGAATCATAAGGACCGAAAGGCCGTCCGCGAGGCCAAGGACCTTGGATGTCAGCGGGTAAAAAAGCGGGATCAGCGTCAAAAAGGCATAGGCGCGGAAAAACCCGGGCCGCGGATGGGCGGGGGGAAAGGGATGCCTGGCCCGCGCAAACAGGGGATGGCATTTCACAAAGGCGAACAGCCCTGCAAAACCGCCCAGCAGCAGGGAGATGGACAGCGGGCAAAGCAGCAGAAGCAGCGTTTGCAAAAAAGCGTTGGCCAGGGGGGAAAATTGGGGGAAGGGATAAACGTACAAATCAAACATCCGGGACCACCTCCGCGCGGTAGGTATGCTCCTTGAGGTAGGCAAGCACTGTCACCATCAGGGCCGGCTCGGCGTTGAAGGACACGTACATCTTGCCCAGCGGCTTTCCGCCGATGTATTCGATGCGGCCCTGCAGGATGTTGAATTCCACGCCGAAGCGCTGGGCGGTTTCGTAGAGCACGGGTTCATTGGCCGGATCGCCCATGTATTCGATGGCCACGATGGTGCCGAAGGCGTGCTCCCGCACATCGGAAGGCAACTCGAAGGAAAGCTGCTGGGCCAGGAAATCCCTGGTGAAAGGGTGCGAAGGCGTGGAAAAAAGGGAGTAGGTGTCCCCGACCTCCACCGCTTTTCCCTCTTTCATGATGGCGGCGCGGCCGCACAGCCGCTTGATCTCATGCAGGTCGCAGGTGGAGAGCACAAGCGTAAGGGACAGGGCGTTGCGGATATTTTCCAAAAGGGACAAAACGCTTTCTCCGGCGGCGGGCGCCAGGCCTGAGGCGGGCTCCATGCACAGCAGGATCTCCGGCTTTGCGGCGATGGCCCTGGCGATGGCGGCGCGCTTTTGCTGTTCCGCTGTGAGCGCGGCGGGGCAAGCGCTGCCAAGACCTTCAAGCCCGGTGAGCGCAAGCGTTTCCTCCGCCCTTGCGCCGGCTTCGCCGTGCTTCATGCCGGAAGACAGCAGGGGAAGGGCGATGTTCTCCTTTATGGTCAGGCTCAAAAGCAGCGCCGGGGAAGAAAGGACAAGGCCCAGCTTGCGGCGGAGGGACTGCAACTCCCGGCCGGAAAGCAGGGGGACGTGGAGGCCGTCCACCACCACATCGCCTTTCGTGGGCAAAAGGAGGCCGTTCACCGTGCGCAGCAAGGCGGATTTTCCGGAGCCCTTGGGCCCCGCGATGCCGAAGACCTCCCCGCGCTCAATTTCAAAGGATACGTCTTCCACCCAATAGGACCTGCCATCCTTCGCGGCCCCGGCGATGGACACATGCTGGAAAGCGATCATCCGTCCATTCCCCCCGTTATATCACATAGTTGTCGGCCGCGTGGCGGTTGTATTCCTCAACAAGGTCGGCCAGGGTGATGCGGTCCACCACCTGCTCAATGGCCTCATTGATGCTTGTCCACACGCTGTTTACCACCAGGTGGGCGGCGATATCCCCCGTTTCCTGGCGGATGTCCACCGGGCTCACCACCGAAAGGTCGCCCTCCATGGTGCGCAGGATCATGCCCACGGTATATTCCCCCGCGCCACGGGTAAGCTGGTACCCGCCCTGGGCGCCCCTAACACCCTTCAAATAGCCCGCGCGGCTTAGCGGGGTGATGATCTGCTCCATGTATTTTTCAGGAAGTTCCTGGCGGCTGGCCACCTCCTTGAGGGGGATGTAGGCGCCGTTGCTGTGCAGTGCAAGGTCCAGCATGAGCCGCATGCCGTACCGGCCTTTGGTGGAAATCTTCATGGGCAGCCCCCCGTGCAAAGAGAATTCCCTATGGAATCGATATGAAAGCATGGTATCATCGCGCCCCGTATTTGTCAACAGCCGCGAACCGCGCGGAAAATTGGGAAAAATAGCGGGAAATGCCTTGACAGCCCAAATCCCGGTGGCATATCATGGATTCGTTTATGGGCCGCTTTGACGGCAAATATAAATAAGGAAGCGATGCATATGTCTGTGGAACGCGTGAAAGCGTATCTGGAAAAATACGATATGGGCGGACGGGTGATGGAGCTTGCGCTCTCCAGCGCCACGGTGGAGCTGGCGGCCAAGGCGCTGAATACCCAGGAGGCAAGGATCGCCAAGACGCTGTCCTTTCAGGGGCAGAGCGGTGCCATCCTGGTGGTGGCGGCGGGGGACGCCAGGATTGACAACGCCAAGTTCAAGGCTGCCTTCGGCTTGAAGGCCAGGATGCTTTCCCCCGAGGAGGTGCTTACTACCGTAGGGCACGCGGTGGGGGGCGTCTGCCCCTTTGCCATTGAAAACCCCGCGGTGAAGGTTTATCTGGACGAATCCCTCAAGCGTTTCACCACCGTGTTTCCCGCCTGCGGCTCCCATAACAGCGCGGTGGAGATGACGCTTGCCGAATTGGAATTGACCAGCCAAAGCGCGGGCTGGGTGGATGTGTGCAAGGGATGGCAGGAGGAAGCGGTATGACGGGCAGGCAGGAAGCTTTTGTCACGGAGGCGATGACCGCCAAGGCCATGGGCAGCGGGGACTTGATGGTTTTTGCCACGCCGGCCCTGGTGGCGCTGATGGAGAAAGCCGCCTGTGCCGCCCTCTCAGGCGCATTGGAGGAAGGCATGACCACCGTGGGGACGCGCATGGAGGTAAGCCATGAGGCCGCCACCCCCGTAGGTATGCGGGTTTACGCGGAGGCAAAGCTCCTTTCCCAGGAAGGCCGGGCCTATGAGTTTGAGATCACCGCCTGGGACGAGCGGGGGCTGATCGGCAAGGCCCTCCACCAGCGGGTGGCCGTCAAGGCCGCAAGGTTCCAGGAGAAGGCGGACGCGAAACGGGGGTAGGCCGTGCTCTCCGGTCCCTTGAAAGAAGGGATTTCCCAAAGAATTTCCCAAGGATGAAGGGCAGGCGGGGGAAAATATGCAAACCCCATATCTCCGGCGGACCTGGGTGGAGATCGATCTTTCCACCATCATGCATAATTATAAAGAAGCATGCAGGCTTGTACAGCCCGGCACCAAGGTGACCTGCGTTTTAAAGTCCAACGCCTACGGCCACGGCGCGGTGGAAGTGGCCCGCGCGCTTGAAAAGGCCGGGGCCTCCTGCTTTGCGGTAAGCTGCGTACGGGAGGCCGTAGAGCTTCGCCGGGCGGGGATTGCCGGCGAAATTCTGGTGATGACCGTTACCGAGGAGCCCGCGCTGCCGGAGGCCGTGCGGGAAGGCTTACAATTGACGGTGGCCACCCTCAAACAGGCATTGGCCGCGGAGGAAGCCGCGAAAAGCGCCGGGCGGACGGCCATCCTGCACGTAAAGCTGGATACGGGGATGCACCGCCTGGGCTTCACCCCCGGCAGCGAGGCAGAAGAGGATATTTTGAAGATCGGGAAACTGCCCCATGTAAAGGTGCTGGGGCTGTACTCCCACCTGGCGCTCACTGCCAGGGAGCGGGACCAAAGGCAGCATGACCTTCTTATGGGAATGCATACGGCGCTGAAAAGCCGGGGCATGGAGATCCCCGAAGTCCATCTGTGCGACTCCATCGGCATGGTGCGGTATCCGGAGTGGCAGTATGACAGGGTGCGGATCGGGGCGTTTCTCTTCGGGGTCAGGCCCCTTGGCGGGATTTTGGCGTTTGACTGCCGGGAGGCGCTGGTGTTCAAGACCACCGTTGCCCAGGTGACACCTGTGGCGGCGGGGGAAACGGTGGGCTACGACAGCGATGCGCCCCTTGAGCGGCCTTCCCTGGTGGCCACCCTCTGCGCGGGGTACGGGGACGGGTATCCCAGGTGCATGTCCCGGGTGGCCTCCGTGCTGATCCGGGAGCAGTTGGCCCCCGTGCTGGGCCTGGTATGCATGGACCAGATGATGGTGGACGCAACCGGCATCCCCGGCGTGCGGGAGGGAGACGAGGCCGTGCTGCTGGGGGGCGGGATCCCCTACATGCAGTACGCGGAATGGGCGCACACCAACAGGAACGAGGCTATTACCATCCTGAGCAGGCGGCCCCAAAGGGTCTACCTGGAGGATGGGAAAACCGTCAAGGTAACGGATGAACTTCTGGGGGACGGAGGGACCGGATATGGGCTATGAGGATGTTTTGAAAAGGGCGCAGGAGATTGCTCCCTGGATCGTCGCGGCGCGGCGGGAACTGCACATGCACCCGGAATTGGGCGGGCAGGAGGCGTATACGCAGCGGTACTTGGAAAATATGCTGGAGGAGCTGGGCATCGCCCACACCGCCTATCCCGGCCAGCACGCGGTGGTGGGGCTGATCGAGGGAACATTTCCCGGGAAAACTGTGGGCTTGCGGGCGGACATGGACGCGCTTCCCGTGAACGAGACCACGGGGCTGCCCTTCGCCTCGATGACGCCGGGGAAAATGCACGCCTGCGGGCATGACGCCCACATGGCCATCGCTCTGGGCGCGGCCAGGATCCTTTTGGAGAACAGGGACAGGCTGCACGGAAAGGTGAAGCTGCTGTTTGAGCCTGCGGAGGAGACCACCGGCGGGGCCAGGGAGATGGTGGCCGCAGGGTGCATGGAAAACCCGCATGTGGACGCCGTGTTCGGGCTGCACATGTCGCCGGACCAGCCTTCCGGCGTGGTATTTTCCAGGCCCGGGCCCATGAGCGGCGCCAGCGACGATATTCAGATCACGGTTCGGGGCCGGGGCTGCCACGGGGCGTATCCCGAGCGGGGAACCGACGCCATTGTGATCGCCGCCCAGATCATCACGGCGCTGCAAACGCTTACAAGCAGGAACATTTCGCCCCTGGACAGCGCGGTGGTCTCCCTGGGCAGGATTGAGGGCGGCACGGCCAGAAACGTGATCTGCGACAGAGTGGGCATCGAAGGCACGCTGCGCACCCTTCGGAAGGAAACGCGCAAGCTGCTCAAGGAAAGGCTGCTTTCGCTGCCGGGGAGCGTTGCGGAGGCCATGGGCGGCGCGGCGGAGGTGGCCTTGAAGGACGCCTACGGACCGGTATACAATGATGAGGCGCTCCACGGGCGGCTGCTTCACCTGGCGGCGGAGCTTTTCGGGCAGGACAAAATCGTTCCCCGGCCAGCCCCCAGCCTGGGGGTGGAAAGCTTCGGGTTCTTTTTGGCGAAAACCCCCGGCGTGTACTATGACCTGGGTTGCGGCGTGGGTTCCGCGCTGCACACGGGGGATTTCATGGTGGAGGAAAGCTGCCTGCCCGCGGGCTCGGCGCTCCAGGCGGCCATGGTGATGGATTTTTTGAAAGGATGAGGAAGACATGAAACGCATTTTTCTTTCCGCCGACATGGAGGGCACCTGCGGCATCGCCAATTGGGACGAAACGAACAAAAACAAGCCGGACTACACGTATTTCGCTAACCAGATGACCAGGGAAGTGGCGGCTGCCTGCCAGGGCGCTCTGGACGGCGGGGCGGACGAGACGCTGGTGAAGGACGCCCACGATTCCGCCAGGAACATCGACCCCAGCGGGCTGCCGGAGCAGGCAAAAATTTTCCGCGGCTGGGCGGGGAACCTGTCCAGCATGATGATGGGGCTGGAAACGGGCTTCGCGGGCGTGATCTTCACGGGTTACCATTCCGCCGCGGGCATCAACGGGAACCCCCTGTCCCACACCATGAACACGCAGAACGTTTTTGTGAAGATCAACGGCGAATTGGCGTCGGAACTGATGATCAACAGCCTCACCGCCGCCATGCTGAACGTGCCCGTGCTGATGGTGACGGGGGACAAGGCGCTGTGCGAGTGGATCACGAAAGTGAATCCCAACATATTGACCGTGCCGGTGAACGAGGGCACGGGCCGGGGCGCGCTGTCCATCCATCCCGATCTGGCCGTGCGCCGCATCCGGGAAACCGCGGAAAAGGCCATGGCGCTGGACGGCAGCCTGTGCATGTTCCCCATGCCGCCGCATTTTGCGGTGGAGATCTGCTACAAGGAGCATTCCGCGGCGCTGAGCAACAGCTTCTATCCCGGCTGTGTGCAGATGGATTCCAGGACGGTGCGCTTTGAAACCGATGAGTACATGGAGGTTTTGCGGTTTTTCCACTTCTGCCTGTGAAGGTGAAACATGCGGATCGAAGCGTTTGACCGGGAGGACGCCGGGCGCAAAGAGGAGCTTGCAAAGCTGCTTTGCGCCTGCTTTCCCCATTCCTACGAGGATTGCGCGCAGGAAGAAGCGGCGCAATGCCTATCGGAAGGCAGAATCGCGCTGGCGGCCCTTACGGACGGAAGGCTGGCGGGGTTTGTGGGTGCGATGCCGAACTACGGGGTGACGGGCTGGGAACTGCATCCCCTGGCCGTTTTTCCCCAATTCCAGGGCCGGGGCGTGGGTACGGCGCTTGTCAAGGCGCTGGAGGGAAAGGTGAAGGAAAAGGGCGGCGTAACGCTGTACCTTGGCACGGACGACGAGTTTGATAAAACCACGCTGTCCCAAGTGGACCTGTACGACCGCCTGTGGGAGCAGATCGCGAATATCCGGAACCTGAAAAGGCATCCGTATGAATTCTATCAGAAGCTGGGTTTTCAGATCGTTGGGGTGCTGCCGGATGTGAACGGGTACGGGAAACCGGATATCTATATGGCCAAGAGGCTGTGAAGAAGCAAAGGGTATAGGCGCGCCGGTGGAAGCGGGCGATGGATCATCGCCCCTACGGTGGGGTGCGCAGCTGCCGCGGAACCAAGCTGCAAGCGTGCCGGTGGCAAAAGGGCGGCAAAAAAGCGGCGGGGGCAAGCCCCCGCCCTACGGCTGTCTGGGTATACGGCCCTTCCCGGATGCGTGCAGGTGGCAGGGGGCAAATTTGCAGGGTGAACCCCGCCCTACGGAGCCTTGGCATATATACCCACGTAAGCATCAGCTGGTATATAATGATTTTCCCTTTGGAAGTTTTTGGGATAGGGCGCGGGGAAGGGTTTTTTTCAAAAAACCCTTCCCCGCCAATTTTATCCTATTCCGTTCTCTCCGCTCACACCGCGGTCATGGCCTGTGTGATATCGGCGAGGATATCATCGATATGCTCCAGGCCCACCGAAATGCGGATGAGGCCGGGGTTGACGCCGGCGGCGATCAATTGCTCCTGCGTAAGCTGGCGGTGGGTGGCGCTGGCGGGATGGAGCACGCAGGTGCGGATATCCGCCACGTGGACTTCCTTGGAGGCCAGCTTGAGGCTGTCCATGAAGCGGACGGCCGGTTCCTTGCCGCCCTTCATGATGAAGGAGATAACGCCGCAGGCGCCCTTGGGCAGGTATTTTTGGGCCAGCGCGTGGTAGCGGTCCCCGGGCAGCCCGGCGTAGCGCACGGATTCCACCTGCGGGCAGGACTGCAGATACTCCGCCACCGTGAGGCCGTTTTCACAGTACTGTTTCATGCGCACGGGCAGCGTTTCCAGCCCCAGGTTTAGTAAAAAGGCGGAATGGGCTGCGGGATAGCAGCCAAAATCCCGCATCAATTGCATCCTGGCCTTAACGAGGTAGGCCGCTTTCCCGAAATCCCGGGTATACACCACGCCGTGGTAGGATTCATCCGGTTCCGTGAATTCCGGAAACTTGCCGTTTGCCCAGTCAAAGGTGCCGCCATCCACCATCACGCCGCCCACCTGCAGGGCATGTCCGTCCATGTATTTGGTGGTGGAGTGGATGACGATATCCGCCCCGAAGGAGAAGGGCTTGCACAGGATGGGCGTGGCGAAGGTGTTGTCGATGATCAGGGGCAGGCCGTTTTGATGGGCGATCTTCGCGAATTTTTCAATATCCAGCACGGCCAGCGCCGGGTTGGCCAAGGTCTCGCCGAAAAACGCCCGGGTGTTGGGCTTCACGGCCTTTTGAATGGTTTCCTCATCCGCGCCGGCATCTACGAAAATACACTCGATGCCAAGGCGCTTTAGGGTCACGGCAAACAGGTTCACCGTGCCGCCGTAGATGGTGGAGGCACTTACAAAGCTTTCGCCGCTTTTGCATAGATTCAGGATGGACAAGAGGGAAGCCGCCTGGCCGGAGGAGGTGCACATGGCGCCCACGCCGCCTTCCAGGTCGGCGATCTTCTTTTCCACGGCCTCCACGGTGGGGTTGGAAAACCGGGAGTACATGTGGGCGGTGGGCATGTCAAATAATGCGCCGATTGCCGCGGTGGAGTCAAAGACGTAGGTGGTGCTCTGCACGATGGGCATCACCCGGGGCGCGCCGTTTTCGGGGGTGTAGCCTGAATGAAGGCATTTTGTTTCATCGCGGAACATCTTGTTGTTCTCCTTTATCGGTGGCATTTCACAGCAGCTTTTTGTATTGGGTAAATTCCCGTTGGTTGGCGTTTACAAAGTGCCCCGGCGCGATCTCCCGGAAGGCGGGCGGGTCCTCGTCATAATCGTGCATGAAGGGGTCGTAGACCTCCAGCACCTTTTGCTTTTCCACAATGGGGTTGGGCTGGGGGATGGCCGAAAGCAGCGCCCGGGTGTAGGGGTGCAGCGGGGTTTCAAACAGGGTTTCCGTTTCGGCCATTTCCACCAGAATGCCCTTGTGGATCACGGCGATGCGGTCGCAGATGAAGCGCATCACCGACAGGTCATGGGCGATAAAAAGATAGGTGAGCCCGCGCTGCTGCTTCAAGTCGTTCATCAGGTTCAGCACCTGGGCCCTAATGGATACATCCAGGGCGGAGATGGGCTCATCGGCGATGATGAATTCGGGGTTCATGATCAGCGCCCGGGCGATGCCGATCCTTTGCCGCTGGCCGCCGGAGAACTCGTGGGGGAAGCGGCTCATGAATTCCGGCAGAAGGCCCACGTCGCGGAGGGCGGCCTCCACCATGGCCCGCAATTCCTGCTTGGGAATGTGGCGGCCCTGCACCCCCTCGGACACGATGTAGTCAATTTTGGCCCGCTCGTTCAGGGAAGCCATGGGGTCCTGGAAGATCATTTGAATCTTCCTGGTAATATCGAAGTCCTCGCTCCTGGAGATCTTGCCGCTGATGCGCTTGCCGTGGAATTTGACCTCCCCGCCGGAAGCGGGACGCACCCTTACGATGGCCCGGCCGATGGTGGTCTTGCCGGAGCCGGACTCGCCCACCAGCCCGAAGGTTTCCCCCTTGAACACATGGAAGGTAACACCCCGGACGGCCTGGAATTTCTTGCGGCCGCGGCCAAAGGTGACCTGCAAATTGTTGACTTCCAGGAGCTTTTCCCGGTTCTCAGTCTGCGTCACGGGAAACACCTCCCAGGCTCTTGAGTTTTACAATGGATTCCGGGGGCGCAACCCTGGGCGCGCGTTCGTCCAGCAGCCAGGTGCGGGCGATATGGGTGGGGGAGACCTCAAAATACGGGGGCCTCTCCTGATGGTCGATCATTAAAGCATGGGGGTTGCGCTGGGCAAAGGCATCCCCCCGGATAGTTTTGAACAGGTTGGGCGGCGTGCCCTTGATGGAATACAGCTTTTCGCCCTTCTGCCCAAGCTGGGGCAGGGAGGACAGCAGCGCCCAGGTGTAGGGGTGGCGGGGATCATAAAAGATCTCGTTCACCAGGCCCAGTTCCACAATATCCCCGGCGTACATCACCGCCACCCGTTCGGCGATGTTGGCCACCACGCCCAGGTCGTGGGTGATGAACACCAGGGTCAGGCTGTATTTTTCCTTGATTTCTTTGAGCAGGTTCAGTATCTGCGCCTGGATGGTCACATCCAGGGCGGTGGTGGGCTCATCGCAGATCAATATCTTGGGCCGGCAGGCGATGGCGATGGCGATAACGATCCTTTGCCGCATGCCGCCGGACAGCTCATGGGGGTACTGCCGGTAGCGCCGCCGGGGATCGTCGATGCGCACGTCCGTAAGGATGCCGATGGCGGCCTCCTTCGCCTTTGCGCCGGTCAAGCCGTGGTGCAGCTTGAGGGCCTCGGAAATCTGCGCGCCCACGCTTTTCAAAGGGTTCAGGCTGGTCATGGGGTCCTGGGGGATCATGCAGATCTCCCGGCCCCGTATTTGAAGCCAGTCCTTTTCCGTTTTGAACTTGGCCAGGTCGGCGTAGGCGCCGTTATCATCCGTGCCGTATTGGGCCGGTTTTGCGTCGTCTTTGCGCGCCAGGCCGTAGTAGCGGATTTCCCCGCCGGAGATGAACCCGTTCTGGTCCAGCAGGCCAATAAAATTCTTGTTGAGCACCGATTTGCCGCTGCCGGATTCGCCCACAATGGCCAGGCTCTCCCCCTTGCGCACGTCCAGGGTAACACCCCTGATGGCATGGAGGATGCGGCCCCGAAGGCTGAATTTCACGTTCAGGTCTTTTACGGAAAGAATGGTTTTCCCCGCTTCCATGGCTGCTTCCCCCTTTCTTACAGGTGGTTTTTGGGGTCGGCGGCGTCGGAGAAGGCGTTGCCGATCACATAGAAGGAAATGGTGACGATGGACAGGATGATGGTGGGATAGATCAGCTGATAACGCAGGCTGGGGCTCATCATCAGCTGCCGGCCCACGTTGATCAGGTTGCCCAGGCTGGGGATGGTGGCGGGCACGCCCAGACCGATGTAGGTGATGAACACCTCGCTGCCGATGGCGCCGGGGATCGACAGCGCCATGCGCAGCATGATCACCGACACCAGGTAGGGCAACAGGTTGCGCAGGATGATGCGCGGCGTGCTGGTGCCCAAGCACCTGGAAGCCACGTTGTAGTCGCGGTCGCGGATGATGAGGATCTGGTTTCGCACAAACCTTGCCATGCCGATCCAGCCCGTTAGGGAAAGGGCCAGGATGATGGTGGAAACGCCCGGCCGCAAAATGAAGGACATCAATATCAGCACAATGGTGGTGGGGATGTTGTCGATGATGTTGTAGATTTCGGTAAAGAGGAAATCCAGCTTGCGCAAATACCCCCAGAGCATACCCATCAAAATGCCCACCAGGGCTTCGATCATGGCCACGCTGATGCCGATGAACAGGGAGGTGCGTGTGCCCGCCCAGAGCCTTGCCCACAGATCCTGGCCGATGGCGTTGGTGCCCAGCCAGAAGGTGTCGTTGGGGGCCACGTTTTTGTAGGGCAGGTGCGTGGCGGGGTTGTTGTTTACGATGAAGGGGTCGTACTGCCCCGGCAGGATGGGCTGGATGAAGGTGAAAAGTACGATCAGCAGCACCACCACAAGCAGGGTGATGGCCACCGTGTTCTTTTTGAAGGCCTGGAAGGTGGAGCGCCAGTAGGAGTAATGGCTCACGCCGGAGCGCTCCAAGTCCTCCTCGTTAAAGGGCGCGAAGGTAAACTTTTCTTCCTCGGACAGGCCGGCTTTCAGCTGCTGCCCGATATGCTCCTCCAGCTGCGCGACCTTGGGATGCTTGAGGATCGGCATCAGCGGCTGCCCCCCTTCTTGGCGAAGCTGATGCGGGGGTCCAGCAGGACCATCATCAGGTCGCCCAGAATCAGGCCGATGACGCCCACGCAGGCGTACAGCAGCACGATGCCCTGTACCATGGAGTTGTCCTGCTTTTTGATGACGTTCACCAACAGCCCGCCCATGCCCGGGATGGAGTAGAGGGATTCGATGTAGATGGAGCCGATGACCGTATTCAAAAACGATGTGGGCAGGTACTGCACCATGGGGACGAAGGCGTTGCGGAAAATGTGCCTGAACATGATTTTGCTGCCCGGCACGCCCTTGATGCGGGCGAGCATCACATAATCCTTGTGGCTCTCGTCCACCATGTAGCGCCTAAGCCACATGGCATAATACGCGATGTTGCCCAAGGACATGGAAAACACGGGAAGCACCCAGGAAATGGGGTTTTTTACATCGAACAAAAGCTTGATGTGAAAAAGCTCCGTTCCGTACAGCTGGATGAACAGGTAGTACACCGCCGCCGGAACCGCTTCGATCAGCACAATAAAACCTGTTCCAATGTGGTCGAACACCCTGCCCTTGTACTTGGCCATCAGCGTGCCCATGGGCAGGCCCACCAGCATGGAAAACAGGATGGACAATCCGCCAAGCTGGACGGAAATGGGGATCTTGGGCGCAAGGATTTCCGCCACGGGCACATTGTTGCGGTATACCTTGGAAATGCCCAGATCAAAATGCAGAATGAGGTTTTTGAAAAATTTGAAAAGCTGGACATACAGCGGCTGGTCCAGCCCAAGCTGCTTTATGCCGTTGGCGATCTGCTCCTGGGACATTTTGTCATAGTTGGAGAAATAGCCCTCGATGGGCATCTGCCTGACAAGGATAAAGGTGATCACAAGGATCAGGAACAGGGTGAGCAGGGAACGCAGGAGCCGTTTTCCAAGGTATTTTGCCATGCTTTCAGACCCCTTCGAAGAATGTGCATCAACATATTCCTACGACAGGGAGGAACCCCGAAAAGAGGTTCCTCCCCGTACGGCGCCCGGTCCTTTGCGGGCCGGGCATGCAATGGAAGCAGTTTTATTTGTTGATCTGTGCCAGCCAGGCATCACGGTGGGCGGCATCTTCCTCGGGGGTGATGAAGTGGTCGTAAAGCTTCTGGCCCTTGTAGCGCAGCGAGGACATGCCGAAGGAGGCAAACTGTCCCTCATAGATGTTCAGCTTGGTGGCCTGGTATTCGGCCGGCAGGATGAAGTAGGGCACCACGAGGGCGTTATCGATGAGCATGGCCTCGGCGGCGGCAAACTTCTCAAACCGGACCTTCATATCGGTGACTTCCGTCTTGGCATCGGCCACGGCGGCGTAGTAGGCTTCCAGGATGGCTTTGGTCTCAGCGAAATCGCTATTGAGCATCAGGTCCATCTTGTTGTAGCTGTTGCCCACGATGGCGCCGGTGTCATCCTTCTTGACGACGAAGGGATCGGTCCAGGTCTCGGGGTCCTGGTAGTCGGCGCCCCAGTTGCAGCGCATGAAGGAGTACACGCCGGCGCGGCGGGTGGCGGCCAGGAAGGACTCGGTGGGGCCTGCGTTGAGAATGCACTCGATATAGTCGGTGCCAAGCACGCCTTCCAGCTGCTGCTTGAGCAGTACGTACTCGTTCTCCCAGTTGCTGTCGTCGCTCCTGTAGGTGAGCACCATCTTCACCGGGAAGGTGACGCCGGCGGCGGTGAGCTCTTCAACCGCCTTGGCTTTGTATGCCAGCGCCATGTCGGTATTGAAGAAATCGTCCTTTGTGACGTCAAAGGCGGAAGAGGCGGCGAAATCCATGCCGTCCGCGGAAACAAAGGCTTTGGGGGTGATGGTATCCTGCACCACGGAAGCGCCGTCATCGCCGGCAACGGCCGTCATGCTGTACATCCTGTCAAAGGCGCTCATGATGGAGTGGCGGAAGTTGGAATTGTTTACGGCCTTGAGCCAGTTATCCGGGCCGTAGGACGCATCGTACTTGGGATCAAAGTTGAAGCAGTAGAAGTAGGAGTAGTCGGGCACCGCGCGGCCCCTGGTGATGTATTGGGGATAGTTGACCTTCCAGTCGTCGATGATGTCGTTGCTCAGCTCGGCATAATCCACTTCATCCCGCAATACCATGGTGGGGGCAAGGGTGGCGGCTTCCGCGTTGTAGATGCGCTCGAAGCGGTCAATGAAAACGTTGGCGGCATCCCAGTTGTTCACGTTCTTCACATAGGTGTGCTTGACCTGCGGGTCAAACTCGGCAAGGAGGAAAGCGCCGCAGTAATACATCTTATCGTTGCTGGTGCCGAAATCCGGGCCCAGCTCGTCAAGCTGCGGGCCGTAGGCGGGCAGATAGCAAACGTACGTCAGCATGCTCAGGAAGTAGGGGACGGGCTGGGTGAGGGTGTATTGGAGGGTGTAGTCATCCACCGCTTTGACACCCACATCGGCAAAGTCGGTAACGGTGCCGTCGAAATATTCGGCGGCGTTTTTGATGACCTTCATCTGGCCAAACGTATCGCTGGCATTGGCGGGGGTCATGACATACTTGGCGGCGGAAACAAAGTCGTTGGCCGTCACTTCCGCTATCTCGTTGCCCTGGTAGTCATACCACTTCACGCCCTGACGGAGGGTGAAGGTCCAGGTAAGCCCGTCTTCGGAAACCTTCCACTCGGTGGCCAGGCCCGGAATCAGGTTGCCGTAGGGATCATATTCCACCAGGGAATCGATGACGTTTGCGCCTACTTCCTGTTCCCAGGTAGCGCCGGCGATGAGGTAATTCAGGGTCTTGACTTCGGAGGCGTATACCCTGCGGTATACCGCCGGTTCGCCGGCAGCAAGGCTGACGGACGTCACGGAAAACAGCATGGCCAGGCACAATACGAATGCGAGAACCTTTTTCATGGAATGCCCTCCTCTTTGCAATTTACTTACGATAGGATACAAAAGTTTCTGCCAAATGAGCGGCATATGTACCTTTATTTAGCATACCGTTCTTGCGGCGGGATGTCAAGTGAATATATGCATTTTTCTTGTACCGCACTTGCAGGCGCGGGGCTGTAAAACTTGCTTTTTCGCCCCAAAGCGACAACTATTCCGCCGCGCACGCATCAAGGAAGGCCGCGAATATCTTTTTGGCACTTTCATCCGCCGGGAACATCCGCTCGGGGTGCCACTGCACGCCCAAAAAGAAGGGGTGGTCCTGCTTTTCCACAGCCTCGATGAGGCCGGAAACGGACCGGGCCGTGACGGCAAGGCCCTTCCCGCAATCCTTGACGGCCTGGTGGTGCAGCGTGTTCACGGGCAGGCGGGTTTTTCCCACAATGCGGTGCAGCAGGGAATTTTCTTCAATCAGCACGTCATGGGCGGGCAGGCGGTCGGGCGAGGTCTGCCGGTGCTGCTGGGGATAAGGCTGGGCGTTTTGCTGGTAGATGTCCTGAAAAAGGGTGCCGCCCATGGCCACATTGACAAGCTGCACGCCCCGGCAGATGCCCAGGATGGGCTTTTGCGTGGGCAGCACGGCATGAAACAGGCCAAGCTCCATCTCATCCCGCGCGGGGCTGATTTCGCCGCAGAAGGTGAACGTTTCCTCCCCAAAGCGGGAAGGCGCGATGTCCCCGCCGCCGGAAAACAAAAAGCCGTCCAATTCCCGGGCGATTTGGAGCAAAATGCCCTCGTCCCCCGTCATGGGCAGCAGGATGGGCAGCGCGCCTAAGGCGTAAAGGGCCTCCATGTAATCCGCGCTGATGCTGAGCCGTGTGTTTTCCTTGTCGATGTGGCCGGTGACGCCGATCCTTGGTCTGTCCGTCATAAATGCCTCCGCAAGCGTTTTTGGAATTTTCCCTTCTTTCTACATGCATATTGCCTTTCCTGCATGCCATGGGGCGGCGGAAAAAGAAAAACAGCCTGAAAACAGGATTTGCGCGGGCCAAAGCGAAATGAAACCATACAAAAAAGGGGGCATCGGCATGGCGACGCAGGCAAGGGCCAGGGGTATGGGCATCACGGCGGGGGAGATGGCGCCGGGGCCGCTCAATAAAATCAGCGATGTGCCGGGCGTGCTGGTGGGGCATGCCACGGTGGACACGGACACGAACAAGACGGGCGTTACGGTGGTGGTGCCATCGCCCGAAAATGTGTTCCTTCATAAGATGACCGCCGCGGCCCACGTGTGGAACGGCTTTGGAAAGTCGCTGGGGCTTGTGCAGGTTAAGGAGCTGGGCACGCTGGAAACACCCATCGCCCTGACCAACACCCTGAATGTGGGCCTGGTGCATGACGCCCTGGTGCAGCACGCCATCGATACCTGCCATAGGGAAGGATACGAGGTGCGCTCCGTGAACCCCGTGGTATGCGAGTGCAACGACGCTTCCTTAAATAATATCCAATACAGGGCCGTTGCAGGGGAGCACGTTTTTGCGGCCATCCAAAGCGCCTGCCGGGATTTTGCGGAAGGGGACGTGGGCGGCGGCAAGGGCATGGTGTGCTACGGCTTCAAGGGGGGCATAGGCTCCGCCTCCCGGGTGATGGCGCTTAACGGGGAAACCTATACCCTTGGGGTGCTGGTCCAGGCCAATTACGGGCGCACCGGCGACCTGGTGGTAAACGGCAGGCCGGTGGGCAAAGAAGTGCCGGAGGGCTGGGGGGCGGCCAAAGACCTGGGCTCCATCATTGTGATCCTGGCCACCGACCTGCCCGTGGATGCCCGCCAGCTTCAAAGGATCATCAAAAGGGCCGGGATGGGCATGGCGCGGCTGGGTTCCATCCTGGGCCACGGCAGCGGGGAGATTGCCGTGGGCTTCACCACGGCAAACCGTGTTCATCATCTGGAGGAGCACATATTCCTTGAGCAGCGCGTGATGCGGGAGGACCTGCTGGACATCCCCTTCCGCGCCGCGGCGGAAAGCTGTGAGGAGGCCATACTGAACGCCCTGCTCTGCGCCGATGCCGTAACGGGGTACCGGGGGGCAAGGAAAGGCAGTTTGAGGGAATGGCTGGCGGAGCATCCGCTGTAGGAACGGAAAAGATTAGCATTGACTAACCTACGACTATTGATATAAAATCTTATTCGATAAATATTCCTGATAAGGATGGTTTTCATGGCAATCAGGAGCACGGTGCAGCGCCAGTTGGTGCTGGAGGCGGTCAGGACGCTGCGCCATCCTACCGCGGAAGACGTTTACGGCCTGGTCGCCGGGGATCATCCCACCGTCAGCAAGGCCACGGTGTACAGGAACCTGCACCACCTGGCCGATGCGGGCCAAATCCGGCGGATCCAGCTTTTGGACGCCGCCGTGCGCTTTGACGGGGGCATGGACAGCCATTATCACGCACAATGCCGCCTCTGCGGGCAGGTGCTGGATGTAATGGAGGAGGACTGCATGGGCAGCCTGGGCGCGGCCCTTTCCGAAAGGGGCTTTCTGGTGGAGGGCCGGGAGGTGCTTTTTACGGGGCTGTGCGCGCAGTGCCGGGATAGCCATAAAAAGGCCGGCGGCAGCCCTTATGGGGAAAGCCTTGCGTAGGGGCGGTTGGTAACTGCCCGCCGGAACAATTTGCGTTTCATGGGGAAACCCCTTGAAATAGATCATTTTTAGGAGGACACGCGGTTATATGAAGGAATTGAAGGGCACCAAGACGGAAGCGAACCTGATGGCGGCGTTCGCCGGCGAATCCCAGGCCCGCAACAAGTATACCTACTATGCTTCCAAGGCGAAGAAGGACGGGTACGAGCAGATTGCGGCGCTTTTCCAGGAGACGGCTGAAAACGAGAAGGAGCACGCCAAGATCTGGTTTAAGCTCCTGCACGGCGACGATATTCCCGAGACCCCCGTCAACCTGAAGGACGCCGCGGCCGGCGAGCACTACGAGTGGACCGATATGTACATCGGCTTTGCCAAGACCGCCAAGGAGGAAGGGTTTGACAAGATCGCCTTCCTGTTCGAGCAGGTGGCCAAGATCGAAAAGACCCACGAGGACCGCTATTTGAAGCTCCTTGCCAACGTGGAGGGCGGCATGGTCTTCTCCAAGGAAGGCGATACCATCTGGCAGTGCGCCAACTGTGGCCATCTGGTCATCGGCAAGAACGCCCCCAAGATGTGCCCCGTGTGCATGCATCCCCAGGCCTTCTTCATGGTGCGCGCGGAGAACTACTAATCGTTTCGGTGAAAATTTGTTAGGCAATTTAACGCGGAACCAAGA
>JAEWVC010000039.1 GCA_023459275.1 Bacillota bacterium
CAAAACCACCCTCTCCCATTATTCCTTCACCGAACCCAGCGCGACGCCGGCGATGATATACTTGGAGAGGACGAAATAGACGATGAGCAAGGGCAGCACTGACATAGCCAGGGCCAGGTACACGGCGCCATATTCCGTTTTGTAGATGTCGCCCTTCAGGAGGCTGACCATGATGGGCATGGTGTAGTTTTCCTTTTTCGTAAGGAGGACCATGGGCATAAACAGGCTGTTCCAGCTGTTCACATAGGTGAAGATGGCCTGGGTGGCCATGGCGGGCTTCATGATGGGCAGCACGATGGCATTGAAGATATGGAATTCCCCGGCGCCATCGATGCGGGCGGAGGACACGATATCCAGATTGAGGGAGGGAAGCATGTACTGCCGCATGAAGAACACCGTCATAGGCGCGGCGATATTGGGCAGGATCAGCGCAAGAAAGCTATTGGTCATGCCGATGCGGTACATGAACTGGTAAAAGCCGATGCTGATGACCTGGGTCGGGATCATCATGATGGCCAGGATCAGTGTAAAGAACGCTTGCCGCAGCCGCCAGCTATAGGCTACCAGCGCGAAGGCCGTCAAAGCGGAGAAATAGATGGCGCATGCCGTTGACCCGGTGGAAATGATCAGGGAATTGAAAAAGCCCGTGATGGGGTTGAATGTCTTTCCCGAAAGCACCTTGAAGTTGTTGAGCAAAAAGCCGGAAGGGATCAGCGATACGGCATGCTGCTGAACCTGAAAGGTGCTCCTGGTGGCGTTGGCGATCATGATCCAGAAGGGCAGGATGCTCAAAACGGACAGAAGGATGCAAACAGCATAGATGACGGTGCGCAGCACCCACTTCTTTTGCACAACGCGTACCGTTGTCATGATACCGCCCCCTTCCGCACTTTGCGCAGCGCCTTTTTCTCAGCCCGCATCATTTGTTTGGCACGTGCTTCGTACTTATCGCGCATGAGGTAGAACACCGCCGCCGAGAGCACCACGATGATCAGGAACATGATCATGCTGGCGGCTGCCGCGCGGTTGTACAGATAAGCGCCGCTGAAAGCCTGGGCATAGATAAAGACGCTGGTGGTCATGGTTGTGTTGACGGGCCCGCCGTTCCAGATGTAGAGCTTGGAAATATCGAACATATTCAGGCCGCCGACGAGGCTTGTGACCAACGTGAAAAGAAGAATGGTGCGAAGGCAGGGCAGCGTGATATGGAAGAATGTCTGGGACGCGGAGGCACCGTCGATCTCGGCGGACTCAAACAGCTCCGGGTTGATGCCCAGCACGCCGGAGATGAGAATGATGGTCGTATACCCATACCACGTCCAGAACTGTATGAAGGCCACTACCAGCTTGGCAGCCCACGGGCTGGTGGAAAAATCGAAGGGGGCGGAAAGAATGCCCAGGGATTGGAGGATATCGTTTACAGGCCCCACAGGATAGCCGAAAATGGAGGCGTAGAGGATGGCGACCGTTGCCGCCGTAATGATATTGGGCAAATAAAACAGCACTTTAAAGGCGCCCTTGCCGCGGATGGTATAGCCCTTTCCGGTGAACCAGGCCGTGAGCAGCAGAGCCAGGCCCAGCTGCGGTATAAAGTTGATCACCCAGATGGTGATGGTATTTTTCAGGGAATTCTGGAAGGTTACATTGTTCAGGATCGTGACAAAATTGGCGAAGGGGTCCTTGAGGAAATGAAACGTTTTGGTTGTCACGCCCTTGAAATCGGTGAATCCGATCACAGCCGTAAACACCGTGGGGTATAGGGAAAAGATGAGAAATATCAATATAAAGGGGATACTGAACAGATAGCCGTATTTGGCATAACTGACGCCCCTTTTCCGCTTGCCTCTTGTCTGCATGGCGCTTCCTCCTCGGACGGGATGAATGGCTCGTATATAAGCATATGGACGGACGGAAAAACTCCGGCCGTCCACATGCAAAGCCTTGTTCCAGGATCGGGTTATTCGGCGTCGATGCCCAACTGGTCGGACACGGACTGCTTGAACGCGGCGATGGCTTCGTCACGGGTGCAGTTTCCGGCTGTATACTGCCGGACCTGGTCACGCCAGATGTTGTTGATGGTTTCATCGTACTGGGTCAGGTTTTTGCCGTTGGCAAACTGGTTGGCGGGCACAAACACATCGAACATGTTCTGGCCGCCCAGGAAAGGAAGCTCGCCGTTGGACATGGCCATCACGGTACCGGAGGCCACGGCATCCTTCGTGCCGCCTTCGCCGTTAAGCGTGCCGTTGGCCCAGTAATACTGCAGGCCCTGGTCATCGCACTGGAGGGTGATCCAGTCGATCAGCTGGGAAACAGCTTCCTTCTTTTCGGTATCCTTGTTGGCAAGCACCCAGGTGCCGCCCCAGAAGAAGCCGATGGGGGGAGTGCAGACCGCCCAGTCGCCGTAGGTGCCTTCGCCGGGCTGGGTCCCGCCGGAGTTGCCGGCCAGTGTGTAGTTGATCAGCCAAGCGGGGCCGAAGAAGCCAAAGATGGGCTGGGCGCCGATGCCCTGCATGTCGGCAAACCAGGCATCCTGCCAGTCGCGGGTGTCATTGTAATAGTCATTGTCCTTGAGCTTCTTGGACAGGTCCAGGAAGGCTTCGCGGGCGGGGTCGATGTACAGCTTGCCATCCACGATCCAGCCCTTTTCGGAGCTGTTTTCCACGGCGTGCCAGATGTCGCCGTCGCCGGAAACGATGCCGTAGCCCTTGGCCTTCAGCTCCGCAGCGGCCTCAAAGAACTTGTCCCAGCCGGGGCCGACTTTTTCGGCGATGACGGCGGGATCATCGGTGCCCCAGACATCTTTGGCAAGGGAGCGGCGATAGATGAACGCGCCGCCGGTGGCCTGGTAACCAAGGCCCACCAGCTTGCCGTCCTCGGGACGGGTGCCGATGTCGATGGTGTACTGGGCGATGTCGGCAGCCTTGGTTTCGGCGGCCACATCAATGCCCAGATCTTCATAGGCCGCAGCATAGCTGGCCATGTCGCCCTGGGTATACTTCAAAACGAAAGCAGACTCCGCGCAGTACATATCGGGCGCATCGGCGCCGCCGGCTGCCAGGGCCTGGTCCAGGGCGGGCTGGTACAAGCCGTCGGTGGTAGCGATAACGGTTGAGTTGACCGTGTACCCGAATTCCGGATGCAATTCGATGTACCTGGCGATCATGCCGGGTACTTCTTCGGTAAAGGTATACAGGTTGATGACTCCCTTGCTGCCTTCCGCGGACGCTACGCCGAAGGATAGCAGCATCGACAGGGTAATTGCCAGAGACAGGGTGATTGCCAATGCCTTTTTCATGTTGCGGTTGCACCTCCATAAATATAGTTGTGTTTGCATGCCTCGATCCGATGGCCCTATTATAAAGCTCTAAAACGGTTTCGTCAAGGCCTTTCGAAAACGAATTTCTTACCATTTCCGAATGCAGATGCGGTGGTTTTGACGGTATGCGGACAAATCCTGCGGAAAAACTATCCGCTTCCCTGCAAAATGGCGTGCGATATACAGCATTTTTAACAAATCAAGGGGGCATCGGCAGAAGGGAGTCAGAGAAATGCAAGACGCCCCGGCTCTTTTCACGCGGCCGTTTCCTTTTCTGTTACCCCAAAAAACGGCATAAATCGTTTTTGTTCAAAGCAAGGTGTTTTTCGCGTCGAATGGCACAAAAAAATCTTCCCGGGCGCAGAATATAGTCTCTTGCGCCTGGAAAGACCCGCTGCTCAATGAGGGCTATGCCTGGATATCCTTTTCGGTAAAGTTTTCTGGGGAAGGGTCCGGGGAGGGCCTCTTTTGAAAAAGAACCCCTCCCCGCAATCTCACGCCTCCATCCACGCCACGGACAGACAGCCGCTGCCCAGGTGGATGGTGAGCACAGGGCCCAGGAGCCTGATCTCCACCGGGATGTTTTCTTCCCGCAGGCTTTGGGCCAGCTGATTGGCCATGCCCTCCGCATGGCAGTGCTGCACCACCACGGGCGCACGGGCCTTTTGAACCACGTCCTTTAAAATACGCAATTGCTCGTGCCGGCCCCTGGCCAGGCCGTAGGTGGTGACGCCGCCGGATAAAACCTTCAAAACAGGCCGGATGTTCAAAATGGTGGACACCGACAGCCGGACAAAGCCAAGGCGGCCGCTTTTGCGCAGAGGGGCCATGTCCTCCACGGAGAAGAAGGTGCGCGTTTTTTCCCGGGCTTCCCGGACCCTCGCGGCCACCTCCTGGAGGGACAGCCCCTGACCGATCCACTCCCTGGCATTCTTCAAAAGCAGGTACATGGCCCCCGCGGTGGTTTTCGTATCCACCACCGCCACGCGGTCGTCCCCCAGCTCCTGGGCGGCCTTGCGCGCGTTGGCATAGGTGCCGCTTAAGCGAGAGGAAATGGTAAGGCACAGCACCTGATTGCCCTCCCGCAGGATATCCTCCATGGTGGAAAGGAACGCGGCCAGGGAGGCCTGGGCGGTGGAGTAATGCTCCTCGCTCCCGAAAACCGCCGGGAGCACCGCGGCCTCCTCGTCCACAAATCCTTCCGAGTAGAGGGTGCGCCCCTCGTAGGTGTAATTCATGGGCACCTGCGTGACGCCCAGGGTCTTCGCCTCCTGCCTTGTCAGATAGGCGGTGGAGTCCGTTACAAGGACGATCATGGCCGCTGCCCCCCAATACGCCGAAATTTTTGATAGCGCTCTTCCGCCAGGGCGTTGCCGTCCATCTGCGCATACCCGTCAAGCGCGGCAAGGAAAGCTTCCTTCAGCTGCGCGCAGAGCGTTTGAAAATCTTCCGGCTCCGCAAAGACCCGCTCAATGACGCCCACGCCCTGAAGGTCCTGCGCCGTGAGCTTCAAAGCCTCGCTGGCCTCCCGTGTCTTCTTGGCGTCCTTCCACAGGATGCTGGCAGCCCCCTCCGGGGAAATGACGGAATAGACGGCGTTTTCCAGCATCCACACCTGGTTGGCCGCCGCCAGCGCCAGCGCGCCGCCGCTGCCGCCCTCGCCGATGACCACGGACAGCACGGGCACGCGCAGGGCCATCATCTCCATCAGGTTTTCCGCGATCGCCTGCCCTTGGCCCCGCTCCTCGGCCCCCAGGCCGCAGGCCGCCCCGGCGGTATCCACAAAGCAGATCACCGGGCGGCGAAACTTTTCGGCCAGCTTCATCTGCCGAAGCGCCTTGCGGTAGCCCTCCGGGTTGGCGGAGCCGAAATTCCGGGCCACCTTTTCCGCCGTGTCCGCACCCTTTTCCAGGGCGATCACGGTGACGGGGCGGTCTCCCAGAAGGGCGATGCCCGCCGCCACGGCACCGTCGTCGGCAAAGCGACGGTCGCCGTGCAGCTCTATGAAACCGGAAAAAATCGCCTGGATGTACCGCATGGCGGTAGGCCGCCCCTTAGCCCGGGCCAGGAGCACCTTGTCATAAGCCGGCATGGGCGCCCCTCCCTTCATGCAACGCAAGCAGCTTGGTGAGCAGGTCCTTTTGCATGCTCCGGGGGGCGATCCGGTCCACAAAGCCCTTTTTCAATTGGAATTCCGCCCGCTGGAAGCCCTCCGGCAGCTTCTGGCGGATGGTTTGCTCGATCACCCTGGGCCCGGCAAAGCCGATGAACGCTCCCGGTTCGGAAAGGATGATGTCCGCCTCCATGGCGAAGCTGGCGGTGACGCCGCCGCTGGTGGGGTCCGTCAAAAGCGCGATGTACAGGTTGCCGCCGTCGCTGTGGCGGCGGATAGCCCCGGAGACCTTGGCCATCTGCATCAGGGACAGGATCCCCTCCTGCATCCTGGCGCCGCCGGACACGGTGGAGCCTACCACGGGCAGGCTGTTTTCCAGGGCATACTCAAACAGGCGGGTCAGCTTTTCCCCCACCACGGTGCCCATGGACCCCATCATAAAGGAAGGCTCCATGGCAAAAAAGCAGCAAGGGTGGCCGCCGATAGCCGCCGTGCCGGTTAAGACACCTTCCTTCTCGCCGCTTTCCCGCATGGCCGTTTGCAGCTTTTCTCCATAGCCCGGAAAATCCAGCAGATTGGAGGAAGCAAGATCCCCATCCATCTCCATAAAGCTGCCTTCGTCGCACAGCAGAGCGACGCGCCGCCGGGCGCTTAAGCGCATGTGATGGCCGCACTTGGGACAGACGAACAGATTGTTTTCCATCTCCGGGGAAGGGAAGGCGCGCTTGCAGCCCGGGCAGGCCACGGCCTTGTCCCGGGCATCCGCCGGCCCCTGGTTTTCCAGTTCATTCTTGGGTTTTCGAAACAGGCTTTTTGCCAGCATGGGTCCGCCTTACCTCCCTAAAAAATCCGTTGCATAGCTGCCGTCCAAAAAAGCGGGCTCGCTGATTAAGTCCGACTGAAAGCGTCCGGTATGCTCAATGCCTTCGATCACCGTTTCGCACAGCGCGGCCTGCATCTTGCGGATGGCCTCCTGCCGTGTCTGGGCGTGAACGATGAGCTTGCCTACCATGGAGTCATAGTAGGGCGGCACCTGGTATCCCTGGTAAAGTGCCGTATCAAAGCGCACCCAAGGCCCGCCGGGGATGTGCAAAAGCGTCACCTGGCCGCAGCTTGGCCGGAATTCCAGCTGCGGGTCCTCGGCGTTGATCCGGCACTCGATGGCGTGGCCGCGAACCTTGATATCCCCCTGGGTGAAGGGAAGCTCCATCCCGGAGGCCACCCGGATCTGCCATTTTACCAGGTCGATACCCGTGACCATCTCCGTCACCGGGTGCTCCACCTGCAGCCTGGTGTTCATCTCCATGAAATAGTAGTTCTGCTCCTGGTCCAGCAAAAACTCCAGCGTTCCCGCTCCTTCATACCCCACGGCAGAGGCGGCTCTAGCCGCCGTTTCCATGAGCTTTTCCCGGAGGGAAGGGGAAACCAGGGCGCAGGGGCTTTCCTCAATGAGTTTTTGGTTGCGCCGCTGCATGGAGCAGTCCCGCTCCCCCAGGCAGACCGCATGGCCTTTCTGGTCACAAAGAATTTGAAGCTCGATATGCTTCACATGCCTGAGGAATTTTTCGATGTACACGCCGCCGTCTGAAAAGGAGGCCTGCGCCTCGGCGGAGGCGGCCCGGAAGGCGCTCTCCACGTCCTCCATCCTATCCACCCGGCGGATGCCCCGGCCGCCGCCGCCTGCCCTTGCCTTGATCAGCAGGGGAAAGCCGGTTTCCGCCGCGGCCTCCCGCGCCTCCTGCGCGTTTTGGATCAGCTCCCGGCCGGGAATCACGGGCACGCCAAGCCCGGCCATGGTGCGCTTGGCTTCGTCCTTATCGCCCATGGCACGAATAACGGCGGCGGAAGGGCCGATGAATTTCACGCCGTGTTTTTCACACAGCTCCGCGAAAGAAGCGTTTTCGGACAGAAAGCCGTACCCCGGATGAATGGCCTGGGCGCCGCTGGCCAAAGCCGCCGAGAGGATGGCCTTCTGGTTCAGATAGCTGGAAGGGGCCTGGGGCCCGCCGATGCAGTAGCTTTCATCCGCCATGGAGGCGTGGAGCGCGTCCCTGTCCGCCTGGGAAAATACGGCCACGGTGAGGATGCCCATTTCCTTGCAGGCGCGGATCACCCGGACCGCGATCTCCCCCCGGTTGGCAATGAGAATTTTGGGAAACATACTTTCCCTCCCTTCAGCCGGCCAGCGCTAGGGTGAAGGTCCCGGCCGCGCAAAGGGCATCCTCCACCCGGGCCTCGCCTTCGATGACAAAGATGTTAGCCTTTTGGCGCACGATCCGGCAAATGACGCGCACCGATTCGCCGGGGCGCACCATGCGGCGGAACCGGACCTTATCCATGCCGGCGTACAGCGTCGTTTTCCCCGGAAGCTGGTCCCGGATGAGCACGCCCGCCGTCTGGGCGATGATCTCGCACAGGATCACGCCGGGCACCACGGGGTTTCCGGGGAAATGGCCCTGAAGGAACCACTCGTCCCCCCGCACGGCATATATGCCCAGGGCGTTGCCGCCGTCGTCCACATCCACCTCGTCCAGAAGGAGCATGGGCTCCCGGTGGGGAAGAAAGGTTTCTATTTCTTTTCGATTCATGTCTTCGCCTCATACTATTGTAAAATATTATTTCGTCCAAAGCGGCGAGGGATTTTCGATGCAGGGCAAGGAGCCGGAGCGAAAAATAGCAGCGCTATTTGGAGCGGAAGGCGACACAGCCCTGCGTGAAAAGAACTGCCGCAACGACGAAATAATGTTTGGAAATAGTATCAAATGGAAAATAATAGGGATGCTTCCGTGCCATCAGAAGACTTTGAACAGCGTCTGCCCGTATTCCACCACGCTGCCGTCCGTAACGCAGATATCCACCACCTCGCCGTCCTTGTCGGCGGTGATCTCGTTATTGAGCTTCATGGCTTCCACGATGCACATCACATCGCCCTTGTTCACCCGGTCGCCCACCTTTACAAAGGGCTTGCCGCCGGGTTCCGGAGCGGCGTAGAAAACGCCCACCATGGGGGACTTCACCTCATGGAGCTGGTTGAAATCGGGGCCGGGATCATGAAGGGCCTGCGCAGGCGCGGCCTGCACGGCAGGCTGTGGGGCAGGAGCGGCCGCCTCCGGGGCATGGGAAACGGATGTCTCCCTGGCCAGCAGGATGCGGGTTTCCCCCTCCGCCACCTCCAGGCGCGTCAGCCCGTGCTGGGAAAACAACCGGACAAGCTCCCTTAGCTGTTTCATGTTCATAAGGCACTCCTCACGGCAAGCGCGCCGTTGTGGCCGCCAAAGCCCAGGGAGATGGAAAGCGCCAGCTCCGGCTGCCACTGCCGCGCAGAATGGGGCACATAATCAAGGTCGCATTCCGGGTCGGGTTCGTCAAGATGCAGGGTGGGGGGAACGGTCCCTGTCCTTACCGCCATCAGGGCGGCAATGAACTCCGCGGCCCCGGCCGCGCCCAGCATGTGGCCCGTGGCGCTCTTGGTGGAGCTCACCAGGGCCGCCTTGGCCCGCTCTTCCCCCAGGGCCAGCTTGATGGACAGGGTTTCGACTTTGTCATTCAGCGGCGTGCCCGTACCGTGGGCGTTGATATACAGCCGTTCCCCAGAAAGGCCGCCGGCCTCCTCAAGGGCCAGACGGATGGCTTCCGCGGCCCCGGACCCTTCCGGGTTGGGGGCGGTGATATGGTAGGCATCGCAGGTGTTGCCGTAGCCCACCACCTCGCCGTAGACGCGCGCACCCCGGGAAAGGGCATGCTCCGCCTCCTCCAGAAGCACAATGCCCGCGCCTTCGCCCATCACAAAGCCCTTGCGCCGCATGTCAAAGGGAAGGCTGGCCAGGTTCGGGTCCTTCTCCTCGCTCAGCGCCTTGCAGCTTGTGAATCCGGCGACGGCCAGGGGTACCACGGCGGCCTCGGACCCGCCGGCCAGGATGGCATCGGCATAACCGTGGCGGATGGCCCGGTAGGCCTCGCCAATGGCGTGGGTAGAGGTGGCGCAGGCGGTGACCACCGGCAGGCAGGGGCCTTGGGCATCAAAACGGATGGCGATATTGCCCGCGGCCATGTTGCCGATCATCATGGGGATGAAGAAGGGGGAAACGCGGTCCGGCCCCCTTGTGAGCAGCTTTTCGCTCTCGGCGGAAAAGGTATGCATGCCGCCGATGCCGCTGCCCACATACACCCCGAAGCGCCTGGGGTTTTTGTTTTCAAACCCGCTGCCTTCCATGGCCTGAACGGCGGCAGCCACAGCGTACTGGGCATACAGGTCCATCCTCCTTGCGGAGGAAACATCCATGCCGTAATTTTGCGGGTCAAAATCCCGGACCTGAGCCGCCACCTTCACCTTGAGCTTTTCCGTATCAAAGCGGTCGATCAGGCCCACGCCGCATACGCCGGCGGTCAAATTGCCCCAAAAGGCGGAAATACTGTTTCCCACGGGGGAAATGACCCCCATTCCCGTAACAAGGACACGCTTCATGACCCATACCTCATACGATTGTAAAATATTATTTCGTCCAAAGCGGCGAGGGATTTTCGATACAGGACAAGGAGACGGAGCGAGGAAACGCCGCGCTACACGGAACGGAAGGCGACATGGTTCTGTGCGAAAAGAACCGCCGCAATGACGAAATAATGTTTGGAAATAGTATTACATATACAGTCCGCCGTCGATCTGCAAAACGGCGCCCGTGATGTAGCCGGCCTCCGCGCCGCACAGGAAGGCTGCCGCTGCGGCGATCTCCTCCGCGGTGCCCATCCGCTTCATGGGTATGGCCTGCACGGCATTTTCCAAAAAACCGCCGCCCAGCTTTTCCGTCATATCCGTTTCGACATAGCCCGGGGCTAAAGCGTTGCAGGTGACGCCCCTTCCGGCCAGTTCCCGGGCGATGGTCTTGGTTAACCCGATGAGGCCGGCCTTGGCCGCGGAATAGTTGGCCTGGCCCGGATTGCCCATCAGCCCCGATACCGAGGAAATGTTGACAATGCGGCCCCACCGCCTGCGCAGGAAATCGCCGTAGGCCGTGCGGATGGTGTTGAAGGCGCCCGTCAGGTTCACCTTCAGCACCCGGTCGAAGGCTTCTTCCGGCATCCTTGGCGTCAGCCCATCCATGGTGATGCCCGCGTTATTCACCAGGATATCCACCGGGCCCAGGGTTTGCTTCACCTTTGCGAAGGCCTCCTGCACGGCGGCAAGGCTTGCGACATCGCAGGAAACGGCCATGGCTTTGCCGCCCAGCGCTAGGATCTCGGCCAGCGTTTTTTCCGCGGCGGCTGTATTCCCGGCGTAGAAAAAGGCGACGGACGCCCCTTCCCTGGCCAGGCGAAGCGCCACGGCCCGGCCAATCCCCCGGGAACCGCCTGTGACCAGGGCAATCCTGCCTTGCATCAGGCGTCTCTCCCTTCCAGAAGTGCAATAACATTTAGGAGGCTTGCCGCGTTTTCCACGTGGCATACGGCGGCCTCCGGAACAATTTTGCCGATCAGGCCGGACAATACCGTACCCGGCCCAAGTTCCACAAACAGCTCCGCCCCGTCCCGAACCATGTTGCGGACCGTTTGCTCCCACAAAACGGGGTGGTCCGCCTGATGCGCCAGCAGGGAAACAGCGTCCTCCCCGTAGGGCAGCCCGGTCTGATTGGCATACAGCGGCACAGAAGGGGCTTTCAGGCCGGAGCGGTCAAGCCATGCCCGCAGCCCTTGCGCCGCATTGGCCATCAGGGAAGAATGAAACGCGCCGCCCACTTTTAGCGGCAGCGCCCGGCCGCCGGCATCCTTCACAGCCTGCAAAAACGCGTCCTTCTCCTGAGAAGCGCCGGAGACCACGGTCTGCCCCGGGGCATTGAAGTTCACGGGCCAGACTTGCGAAAACCCTTCGCACAGGGCCATGACCTGCGCGCTTTCCATTTTGAGCACCGCCGCCATGAAGCCCGGCTGGGCACCGGCGCATTCCTGCATCAGCCGCGCCCTTTCCAAGACAAAGGCAAAGGCCCCTTCAAAGGAAAGCATACCGCAAAAGGCGGCAGCCGCCGCCTCCCCCAGGGAAAAGCCGGCGCACATCCCGGGGGAAATCCCCTTCTCCCCCAAAGCGGCGGCACAAGCCATGTCCACCGTAAACAGGCAGGGCTGGGTGTTTTGCGTAACGGCCAGCGCCTCCGCCGTGCCCGAGAAACACAGTTCCAAAAGGCCGGGCATCAGCGCTTCCGCTTTTTCAAAAACATCCCTGGCGGCCGGAGCGGTTTCATACAACTCCCTGCCCATGCCGGGATACTGCGCGCCCTGCCCGGCGAAAACGAAGGCTATTTTGCCCACGCAGCCGCCCCCTTCAGGCATTCCTCCGCCCCTGCAAACATTTCCGCGATGATTTCCTCTACCGGGCGGCAATCCTTGACCAGCCCGGCGGCCTGGCCGGCCATGAAGCAGCCGCTTTCCAGGTCGCCTTCCCTTGCGGCCCGGCGCAGCGCCCCGGAGCCGAAGGCTTCCAACTGGTCGTTTGTCACGGCGGGGTCTTCTTCCTTCTGGCGGAACGCCTGCATATAGCTGCTTTTCAGCGCCCGGACGGGATGGCCCAGCCTGCGCCCGGTGACCATGGTATCGATATCCCTGGCCCTGACCACCTGGTCCTTGTAGTTCTCATGGATGGCGCACTCGCAGGAAGCCAGGAACCTGGTGCCGCACTGCACGCCCTTTGCCCCCAGCATAAAGGCCGCGGCGATGCCCCGCCCGTCGGCAATGCCGCCGGCGGCGATCACGGGCACGGAAACAGCGTCCGCCACCTGGGGGACCAGCGTCATGGTGGTCAGCTCCCCGATATGCCCGCCGGATTCACAGCCCTCGGCCACCACGGCGCAGGCGCCCTCCCGCTCCACGCGTTTGGCAATGGCCACGGAGGGGATCACCGGCACCACCTTGATGCCTGCCGGGACCCATTTTTTCATGTACGCACCGGGAAAGCCCGCGCCGGTGGTGACCACAGGCACCCTTTCCTCCAATACCACCTGGGCCGTTTCCTCCACAAAGGGGCTCATGAGCATGATGTTGACGCCAAAGGGCTTGCTTGTCAGCTCCCGGCATTTCCTTATCTGCTCCCGCAGGTATTCGCCGCTCAGGTTCATGGCGGAAATAATGCCAAGCCCGCCGGCATTGGAGACGGCCGCGGCCAGCTGCGCATCGGACACCCAAGCCATACCCCCCTGGAAAATGGGGTAGCGAAGGCCGAACAACTCCGTAACCGCCGTGTCCATCATGCCTTCGCCTCGTCGATGGCCTTCACGAGATCGGCCACGGAGGCCATCTCCTTGGTAATCTCAATGGTCACGCTGAAAGCATCTTCCAAGTCCATTACCAGTTCCGCAACATCCAAAGAATCCAGCTTTAGGTCCTGAAATTTGCTGTCCGGGGTGATCTGATCGGCTGTGGTTCCTTTGCGCTGGGCCAGAAGATCCGCTACTTTTTGAAAAGTTTCCATTTTGTTTCCTCCCGCTGTTTTTATCGTATTAAGAAAGGGAATGCAAATTTCATAGCCCTGTGCCGTGCCAGCGCAGCACGCAGGCGCCGGTCAGAAGACCGGACCCGAAGGCGCTCATGGCAATAAGCTGTCCGGGCCTCAACCGGCCTTCCCGGTTGAGTTCGTCAAGCAGGATGGGGATGCTGGCGGAGGAGGTATTGCCCACCCTGCTGATGTTGCTGGGAAACCTTTCCTCCGGCTGGCCAAGGCGCTGGCGTACGGCGTCCAATATGCGCCGGTTGGCCTGGTGCATTACAAACCAGTCGATCTCATGAAGGGATACCCCCGCTTTTTGCGCAACCAAGGTAATATCTTCCGCCGCATGGGATACGGCGAAGCGGAACACCTCCTGGCCGGACATATGCACGCCGGGCGGGACGGCCGAAGGGGGCGAGAAAGGGCAATTGCCCGGAGCGGGCTGGATGAACAGCATTTGGGAATCTTCCGCCGCGGTGAGCCGGATGGATAAAAGGCCTTCCTCTCCATCCACGACCACAGCGCCCGCTCCGTCGCCAAAGAGCACGCACGTGCTGCGGTCCCTCCAGTCACACAGCCGCGACATGCCTTCGGCGCTCAAAATCAGTATTTTTTTTGCCCTGCCGCTTTCAAGGTAGGCAGACGCCGCATCCAGGGCGTAGATGAACCCCGCGCAGGCGGCGTTCAGGTCCATACAGGGACAGTCGGCGCCCACAGCTTTCTGTACGGCGGCGGCCACGGCCGGGACGATATGCTCCCCCTGGGCGGTGGTGCCCAGGATCAGGTCCAGGTCGGCTCCCCGGAGCCCGGCGCTTTCAAGAACGCTTAAAGCCGCCTTCACCGCCAGGTCGGTCAGCGTTTCTTCGGAAAGAATGTGCCTGCTTTCAATGCCGGTGCGGGTCCTGATCCACTCGTCGTTCGTATCAAGAATGGTCTCCAGGGTTGCATTGGGTACGCTCAGGGCCGGCAGCGCGCTGCCTGTACCCAGTATCCTCAATTCGTTTCATCTCCTTGATCCGTCATGCCGTCCGCCTTGAGCCGCGCGTTCTGCTCCTGACCGGTAAAAAAGGATTTCAGGTTCGCAAGCCCCTTGAGCAGCACTTCCCGTTCCTCCGGGGGAATCTCCTTGGCCACGGCCTGTACCATGCGCCTGTGGAAATACCGGTGGGCCGCCTCCGCCCGCCTGCCTTCCTCCGTCAGCAGCACCCGCACCGTCCGGCCATCGTCCCTGCCCTTGTGTTTGCGCACGTATCCCTTTTGCTGGAGCTTGTTGATGGCCACCGTCACCGTGGGCAGGGTAATGGACAGATCCTGCGCGATATCGGTGATGGTGCGCCCCTTCTCCGGCTCCCGGTGGATGGCTTCCAGCATGTGCAGCTCGCTGATGCTCAGCGTATCGCCGCTCATGTTCCGCAGGGTTTCCTCCTCCAGCTTGAGGATGGTGTGGAACGTATTCACCAGAAGTTCATTGAGGGCGATGCTGAACGGGTCCATAACGCCACCTCGGATTTATTTGTTAGTCAAACTAACAAATTGGATTATACGCCACGGTCCCCTACCTGTCAAGAGGCGGGAAGGGCGGCAGGAGACACGGCGATGATCATGGCGGGAAGGGACCCTTTTTGTAAAAAGGGTCCCTTCCCGCGCCCATCCCTGAAAAACTTCATCAGGGGATTTTTTCAAGAATCGTGATTCTGTGCAGGGATAAAAAGCAAGCAGGAATTGCGGCACACGAAAAGGCAAGCCCTTTTCATCGTTTGTCCTATCCTTTATAATAAAGGCTGAAGGGCTATTATCATCCTGCGGTTCCGCATAGGCGGCAAAAGGCCGGTAAGGCAAGAGGCGTGCCGCAGGCGGACCGGATGCCGTAAAATGAAGCGGCCCGATCTCCATGTTTTTGAGAAACGATGGTGTTGGGCAGGGAGAAGCGCGCCATGGATACCGTTGATATCAAGCGCAAGCTGCGGGAGTTGAAGCGCCTGGAACAGAAGATCCGGTACGGGAACGCCCCGCCCCCCAAGGCGCCCCTGGTCTGGGACACCTTTTTTGCTTTGCAGGAAACAGGCGCCGAAAAAGCCAAATATACGCTGGACAGTTTGGCCGGCATGGACCGGGAGACATTCAAAAGGGTAGTCGGCGAATACTGGTCCTTCGTCTACGCCGCGTTCTTCCAGGAAAACGGCTGGCAGCCGGGCATCCGCTATGATACAAAGGTACTGCTCCAATGGGGGCTGCCCGCCAACGCGGACGAGGCGGCCGTCAAGCGGAAATTCCGGGAGCTGGCCAAGCTGTACCATCCCGACACCGGGGGCGAGGCGGACCAATTTATCGCTTTTATGGAAGCGTACAAAAAGCTGGTGGGAAAGCGGTAGGAATGCCATCATTTTCCCAGCTTGCAAACAGGGGGATACAAATATGAAGCTTGTAAAGGTCTATACGAAAAACGCGGATTACCAGAAGTTTGAAGTGCTCAAAACCAACCGCAACAAGCGGTACAGGTATTATGAGTTTTTTGTGGAAGGCGTGCGCAACATCAACGAAGCCGTCGAAAACGGCTGGATGTTTTCTTCGTTTCTGTATACGCCGGACAAGCCCCTGTCCAGCTGGGCCAGGGACATCCTGCTGAAGGTGCAAACGGATGTTAATTACGAGCTGCCGGAAGGGTTGATGAGGGAACTCAGCGGCAAAACAGATACTTCGGAACTGCTGGCCGTTGTCAAAATGCGGGAGGACAGCTTAGCGCGTCTGCCCCGTGGGGAAAATCCCCTCTTCGCGCTGTTTGACCGGCCCTCCAACAAAGGAAACCTGGGCACCATCATCCGCTCCTGCGATGCCCTGGGGGTAGACGGCCTGATCCTGACCGGCCATGCGGTGGACCTGTACGACCCGGAGGTCATCGTCTCCTCCATGGGCTCCTTCTTTCATGTGCCCGTGGTGCGCGTCCCCGAAAACGAGCAGGTTTTTTCCTTAATCGCGCAGATGAAGGAGGAATACCCCGGATTCCAGACGGTGGGCACCACCGCCCACAGGGAGCACACCATCGGCGGCGTGGACCTTACCCGCCCTACCCTTTTGATGATCGGCAATGAAACCGAGGGCCTCTGCCGCGCCTTCAAGGAAGGCTGCGATCTTCTGGCCACCATCCCCATGGCGGAGACATCCTCCGCCTCCTCCCTGAATGTTGCCTGTGCCGCCACGGTGCTGTTTTTTGAGGCGGCAAGACAGCGGAAAGGGAAGTGTTAGGCAGGCGGTATCACGCCTGCTGGCCATCCTTTTTTTTCGCGCCGTGGACCTTGCGGTAGCGCAGCGGCGTCATGCCCGCGCGGTCCCTGAAGAGTTTGATGAAATAATTGTAGTTGGGCAGGCCCACCTGCTCGCCCACGCGGCTGATGCTAAGCCCCGAGCGGGCCAAAAGAACCTTGGCGGTTTCAATGCGGTGGCCGGTAAGGTACTCGATAAAGGTAATGCCCACCTCGGCATGAAAGCGCTGGGAAAGGTAGGCCGCCGAAATGCCGATCTCCCTGGCCGCCTCCTCCAGGGAGACGGGCTGGGCGTAGCGGCCGCGGATAAAGCGCAGGCAGCTTTGCACGTGCTGGGAGTACTCCCCCTCCGATGCCCACTGCTCCCGGGCGGCCAGGTAGTGCCGGCGCAGGCTCAGGGCGTCGCCGGAACTGTCCGTCAGCGCCATGCGGGTCTGCGCCCCAAGCAGCCGGGCCAGGTTGCCCCGCAGCACATCGGCATACTCCTGGACTTTTTCCCTGGCGATCCGCGCGCCCGGCCCATCCAGCCGGAAGAGCACCGCGAATACAGGCCCCTCCACGGCACAGGCCAGCCCATGGCCAATGGTGCCCAGAATGCTGGACATTACCTCCAGAACCGCCCGGGTAAAGGCTCCTTCCTCCTGGCCGGGCTGCTTACGGCCCAAGACTTCCAGCAGCAGCAGCGTAAATTCCCCGGACGAAAACTCCGCCTGCCTAAGCATGATCTCCCGCTGCTTCGCCTCCGCGGTGCCAAGCAGCAGCCCGCTGAAAAAGCTCTGCCTGGCCAGCAGGGAGAACACCTCCTCCTTCCTGGCGCTTTGTGCCCTGTCCGTAAGGTCGCGGCGCACCTCCGCCAGCTTGTCCCGCAAAAGTGCGGGGGTCATCTCCTGCTTGAGCAGATAATCCACCGCGCCGCTGCGCATAATGGGGCGCACATACTCAAAATTGTCATAACTGCTCAGGGCCAGCAGCTTTACGGGCAGCTGCCGCCTTGCGATCAGCTCGGCCAGCTCCACGCCGCTCATGCCCGGCATGTCCACATCGGCAATCACCAGGTCCGGCTTTAAGCTGTAGAGCAGCCGCGCCGCGGCGCGCCCGTCGGTGGCCTGGCCCACCACCAGGGCATCCATCTCCCCGGAGGCGATCATTCCGGATATTTCATTCAGCACCAGCAGGTTATCGTCGGCCAGCAGGATCCTAAGCACTGCCGTCCTCCTTCCTGGCCGGGAACCGGAGCGTTACCGATGTGCCCCGTCCCGGCTCGCTTTGCATATCAAAGCTGAAGGACTCCCCGTAGTGAAGGCGCAGCCTTTCCACCGTATTGGCTATGCCTACGCTGCTTAGGGAGTCCTTGCTCCTTTTCTCGCCCCGCATAACCGCCGCCAGGGTGGCCGCATCCATGCCCGCGCCGTTATCCAGCACCCGGGCGCAGAGCATGCCCCCCGCCTCCAGGCGGAGGATGATCGTCAGCATGGCGCTGCCTGTCATCCGGGAGAGGCCATGGTTGACGGCGTTTTCTACAAATGGCTGCAGGATCAGCTTCAAAATCGGCTTGTCCCAGGCGCCGTCATCCACCTGAAAATCGGTTTCAAGGTTGCACAGGAGCTGGTATTTCTTGATCACCAGATAACTCTCAATGTAGGCCATCTCCTGGCGGACGGTTAAAAAATCGCCGTCTGTTTTGGACAGCAGGCGAAGCATCTTTCCAAAGGCCGCCGTCACCGCCTCAATATTGGCAACGCCCTGGATTTTGGCCATGTAGGTGATGGTGTTCAGGGTGTTGTAGATCATGTGCGGGTTGATCTGGGACTGCAGCGCCGCAATCTCCAGGCGCCGCGCCTCCCGCTCGTTTTGCTGGATGGTATCCATCATGGCGGCAATGCGCACCGACATATCGTGCACGCCGTGGGCAAGCTGGCCCACCTCATCCCGGGAATCAATGGTGCGCACAATGGGCCCCCGGCCGCCCCGCTCGCCAAAGGCCTGCACCTGGCTGTTCAGCGACAGGATGGCGGAGGAAAAGCGGTTGGAAAACAGCCGCGCAAAAAGCAGCGTTTGAACCAGCACCACCGCCAGGATGATCAAAAGGCGCAAAAGGACCTGGGAGGAGTCCTGGAAAACGGCGGCAAGGGGCGTTAAGGAAACCACCTTGATCCCACCAAACCCCGCCGATGCGCTGGTACTGCACAGATACGCGGTCCCGCCGATGCGCACCTCCTGGCCGGATAAAAGCGCTTCCGGGCCGCTCACCCTTGGGGCCCTGTCCCCCTTGCTGTACAGGGTTTCCCCGTCCGGCCCCAGCAAAAACACCAGCGCCCCCGGATCAAAGAAGGAAAACATCCCGTCGATCCAAGCGTCGTCCAGGTCGGCGAAAATAACGCCCACAATCTCATCCCGGGCCTTGATGGTCTTACCCATGGTAATCACCCGGGTACCGATATAATTGGCTAGCCGCCTGCCAAAAAGCGACATGCGCCATTCGCTGGCCAGAATGCGGCCCGCCAGCGCCCCTTCCATCCGTTCGAAACGGTTGATGCTCTCCGTGCTCCCATACGTTTGCCCCTGGACGGTGAGGATGGTATAGGCCACCTGCCCGCCGATGCGGGCCGCGGCGGAATGCAGCGCGTTGTCCACTGCCCGGGTGCTGTAAAACCAGTCCACGGAAAGGGCGGGGGCCTGGTTTTGGATGGTGGCGCTCAATTCCTCGTTGGCCAGCACGTCGGCCATCACCCGCGCCATATCGGTCAGCACCGCGTCCAGCTGCGTGCCGACGGTGGCCAGTTTATCGTACACATACTGCGCTTCCTTGCGCATAATCACCTGATGGGCGCTGGCATTGACAAACCAGGCCAGCAGCAAAATGGGGATCGCCGCGCTCAAAATGAACAGCGCCGTCAGCTTGGCCTTGATGCTGGAGCGGAACCATAAAAGGAAGCGTCCCCGTAATAAATGTGCCATTTTTCTGCCCCGCACGAAAGATTGATCCCATTGTACGGCATCGCCGGGCTTTTGGCAAGCCAAAGCCAGGTAGAAAAAAGTGTAGTAAAATTACAAGAATTTGTTGTTTTTCTTGCGCGTTATTCCTGTATACTGTTGCCGGGAAACAATAGGCCGGGAAAAAGGGGGCATGCGCATGGCACAGCAGAGCCAAAGGCGGCTATATGGCCGGGAAGCGCGGAGACGGGATCTGCGCAAGCGTTTCACGGCCACCAGGGCGCTGTACTTTTTCATTATCCCGGGGATCCTCTTTTACGCGGTCTTCAAATATTACCCCATTTACGGCTCGCAAATCGCCTTTCGGGATTATTCCCCCTTCCTGGGCTTCTGGCGGAGCGAATGGGTGGGGTTGGCAAATTTCAAACGTTTTTTCGCTTCTCCGGATTTTTATACCACCATCCGCAACACCCTGGTCATCAACCTCACTTCTCTTATCGTTGGCTTCCCCTTTCCGGTGCTCCTGGCGCTGATGCTCAACATGGTCTATAACAAGCGGCTGAAGAAAACCTTTCAGACCATTACCTACGCGCCCTACTTTATTTCCATGGTGGTCATGGTGGGCATGCTGTACACCATGCTTTCGCCCTTCAGCGGCGTCATAAACGTGGTGATCCGCATGCTGGGCGGCTCGCCGGTGTTTTTCATGGGCACCAAGGGGCTGTATGTGCCCATCTACGTGCTTTCCTCCATCTGGCAAACCAGCGGCTACTCGGCTGTGGTGTATATCGCGGCCCTGAGCGGCATCAGCGAGGAATTGCACGAGGCCGCCATCGTGGACGGCGCGGGCAGGATGCGCAGGATCTGGCACATCGACCTGCCCGGCATCGCTCCCACCATCGTCACCATGCTTATTTTGAGCGCCGGGCAGCTTTTGACCATCGGCTTTGAAAAGGCCATCCTGATGCAAAACGCCATCAACCTGGATGTGTCGGAGGTGCTCTCCACCTACACCTACAAGCGGGGGCTGCTCAACGGCGATTTCAGCTATGCCTCCTCCGTGGAAACCTTCCAGGCGGCCGTGAACTTTTTGATCCTTGTGCTGGTCAACCGCTTAAGCCGGCATGTGGGCGGCGCATCGCTTTGGTAAAACCGGCCGCCGGCCAATGAAAGGGGACGCAAGCATGCAAAGACGGCAGACCAGGGGCGACAGGATCATTGACACCATCAATTACATTCTGCTGGGCTCCTTTGTGCTCGTGATCATCTATCCGCTGTATTTCAGCCTGATCGCCTCTTTCAGCGATCCCCGGGCCGTGTACCAGGGCCGGGTGATCGTGCTGCCGGCGGACCTGACGCTGGCGGGCTACAAAAAGATTTTTGCCAATGCCGATATCTGGCGCAGCTACATGAACTCTTTGATCTATACCACCCTGGGCACGGGGCTGAACCTGGCCTTCACCGTGCCCCTGGCCTTCGCCCTCTCCCGCAAGGAACTGCCGGGGGCCGGGGTATACATGAAGCTGGCCACCATCACCATGTATTTTTATGGGGGCATCATCCCCCTGTACTTTGTGGTCCGGGGCCTTCGCATGCTGGATACCATGTGGTCGCTGATCCTGCCCACGGTGATCGCCACCTATAATATGATCATCGCCCGCTCCTTCTTTTTAAGCGGCATCCCGGAGGAACTGCGGGAGGCAGCCTTCCTGGACGGCTGCGGCTACCTGCGCTTTTTCTTCCACATTGCCTTGCCCCTGTCAAAATCCATGATCGCGGTGCTGGCACTGTTCTACGGCGCGCGGCACTGGAACGCTTATTTCGAGGCGCTGATCTACTTAAACAGCAAGAGCAAATACCCCCTGCAGCTGGTGCTGCGCACCATTCTCATCGACAGCCAGGCGTCCCTCAGCATGACGGAGGACGCCACCACCGTGGCGGACAAACAGCAGCTGGTGGACTTGCTCAAATACGGCTGCGTCATCGTATCCAGCGTTCCGATGCTGATATTTTACCCCTTCATACAGAAGCACTTTGTCAAAGGCATGATGATAGGCGCTGTAAAGGGATAATGAAAATCCGTCCTTCCGGGCTGTGATGCCCGAGAAATATGGAAGAGGGGATGCTTATGAAACGCAAACTGTCCTACCTTGTAGCCCTGACGATGCTTGTGACCCTGCTCACGGGGCTCCTGCCCGCGCAGGGCCTGGCCTCCGGCGGGGAAAAGGTCAAGTTCTCCGTGGTGTTCCTTGCCAACGAATGGCACGGGGACCCCAACAGCATGGAGGTCCTTCAAAAAATGGCGGAAAAGGCCAATGTGGAGATCGAGTGGCAGGTTTATCCCGCCAGCACCTGGGCGGACAAGAAAAATCTGGTCCTGGCCGGCGGCGACCTGCCCGACGTGTTCTACATGAACGCCGTCAACAATCAGGACATCGCCAAATACGCGTCCCAGGGCATGTTCCTGGACCTGACCGATCTGGTGGCGGAGTACTGCCCCAACCTGACCAAGATTTTTGAGGAAATGCCTTACTACAAAAACATCTGCATCAACCCCGACGACGGCAAGATGTACACCATCGGCCGCGGTGTGGAGCGTGCCGTGCAGTATACCCAATCGCTGTATTACATCAACAAAAAGTGGCTGGACCAGCTGGGGCTGGACGTTCCCAAAACCACCGATGAATACTACGCCGCGCTGAAAGCTTTCAAGGACAATGACATGAACGGCAACGGCGATTCCAACGACGAGATCCCCTACAGCTTCCACTACAGCGCCAACGCCCCCAAGCTGGATTTCTGTTATGAGGACATGTTCGGCGCCTTCGGGTATGTGGACTACCAGGGCACCACCATCCCCCACTTCATCAAGGATGAAAACGGCCAGCTGGTCTATGTGGCCATGCAGCCGGAGTACAAGGACGCCATCGCCTTCTTTGGCAAATGCGTGGACGAGGGCCTGTGGGACAAGGAAGGCTTCACCACCCAGGACACCTCCGTGCTGGCCGCCAAGGGCAACAACTCCGTAGAGATCCTGGGCTCCTTCTCCGCCTTTGACAAGTCCTTCGTCATCCCCAAGGAAGAGTATGACGACTACGTCATCATGGATCCCCTGGTAGGGCCCAATGGAGACCAGAACTGGCTCTATCACGGCGCCTCCAACGGCAACATCAACGGCACGCAGTTTGTGCTGACCGCCAACGCCAAGGGCAAGGAAGAGGCCATTATGCGCTGGCTGGACCTGCACTTTGAGCAGGAAACCTCCATCGAACTGTTCCTGGGCCCGGTGGGCACCACCCTCACCCGCACCGACAGCGGCATGCTGGATTACCTGCCCACCCCCGATGGCATGAATTACTCCGAGTTCCGCTACGGCAACGCGCCGGTGCATGTCCCCTGCGCCATCAAGGGCACCGACTGGGGCACGACCATCGCGGTCATGGCCGAAGACGTAAACAAGCTTCAAATTGCCAAGGAGCACTACCTGCCCTACTCCAAGCAGAGCTCCATTTTCGTGATCCCCAACCAGGCAGAAAGCAAATATCTGCTGGCTCAGGGCAAGGATATCGATCAATACGTAGCCAAAATGCAGGTCAAGTGGCTCACCGAAGGCGGCATAGAGGCCGAATGGGACACCTATCTTGCCGAGCTTCAAAAGTTGGGCATTGACGAGTACATCGCCACCGTCCAGACCATGGCCGACAGGATGAACGCCCCCAAATGACAAAACCCGCCGCCTCCGCATCCGCGGGGGCGGCCCTCTTTAGGAGTGTGCAAAATCCCATGAACAAGCGCCCCAATCTGCTGATCTTTATGACGGACCACCAGCGCGGTGATACCATACGGCGGGACAGCGCGTGCATCACGCCCAACATTGACGCCTTCCGCGCCCGGGCGGTGACTTTCACCGGGGCCTACTGCCCGGCGCCCCACTGCTGCCCCTCCCGCGCCACCTTCTTTACGGGGCTGTATCCCAGCCAGCATGGCGTGTGGAACAACGTGGGCGTCAGCAACACCCTGTCCCGCGGGCTTTTTGACGGCGTGCGCACCTTCAGCGAAGATTTGAAGGAGGCCGGATACCGGCTCTATTTTTCCGGAAAGTGGCATGTGTCCCAGGTGGAATCGCCGGCGGACAGGGGCTTTGAGCTTTTGTACCACAATACGGCCCAATACCGCGCCTTCCCCCACGTGCCCGAGTACAGCGAGTGGGATTTTTACAACCGACAGCCAATTGACAGCGGCGGCGAGCCGCGCACGGAGGGCCGCATCATCCGCCCCGGCTACACGGCCTATACCCAGTACGGCATCCACGAAAACCCCTTTGGCGACACCAATGTGGCTATGGCCGCGGCGGATAAGCTGCTGGCCATGGAGGGGGACAGCCCCTTCGTGCTGTATGCGGGCCCCCTGGGCCCCCATGATCCTTACCTGGTGCCCCAGCGCTTTTTGGACCTGTATCCCCCGGGCAGCCTGCCCCTGCCCGCTAACTTTGATGACGCCATGGAGGATAAACCCGCGCTGTACCGGCGCACCAAAAGCCGCTACAGCCAGCTGACAAGGGAGGAGCACCAGGAGAGCGTACGCCGGTATTACGCCTTCTGCTCCTACGAGGACTACCTTTTCGGCCTGGTGATGGACGCCCTTGAAAAATCCGGGCACGGGCAGGATACGCTGGTGCTGTACTGCTCCGACCACGGCGACTATGTGGGCGCCCATGGCCTGTGGGCCAAGGGCCTACCCTGTTTCAGGGAGGCGTATGACATCTGCTACATGGCCGGGGGCGCCGGGATCAAGGACCCGGGCCGGGAAGAGGATGCCCCCGTCAGCCTGGCTGACTGGGCGCCCACCTTCCTGGAACTGGCGGGGGCCGATCCCGGCCGCGCCTTTGCCGGGCGGTCCCTGGTCCCCTTTTTGCGCCATGAGCCGGTTAAGGACTGGCGGGAGGACTGTTTTACCCAGACCAACGGCAACGAGGTCTACGGCATCCAGCGGGCGGTATGGAACCGCCGGTGGAAATACGTGTTCAACGCCTATGATTTTGATGAATTGTATGACCTGGTGAACGATCCGCTGGAAATGAACAACCTTATTTACCGCGCCGACCCCGAACACGGCCCCTGGGCGGATGTGGTACGGGACATGTGCCAAAAAATGTGGCGCTTTGCCCACCTGACCCATGACAACTGCGTTAATCCCTACATTATGACCGCCCTGGCGCCCTTTGGCCCGGGCATCCTTCAGGAGGAACTGGAGGGCAAATTCTAAAATCCTGCGGACGCCTGTTATCTATGCCAAAACCACCAAAGGCCAGTCCGCACATGCTGCGGGCTGGCCTCAAACCATCAACAAAGTCAGACCAATTTTCGGGGATGCATTGAAGGGGTGGAGCCCCTTCAATTGAAATCGTGTCACCCGGCTTTGCCGGGTGCGCGGGACGCTTGCGAAGCAAGCATTCCTTACACTTTTCACCGCCCGCGGCCAGAGGCCGCAGGGGAAAAGTGCAACCCCTACAAAGTGAAATTTCAATTTCTAGGGGCCGCCGTCAAAATAGGCACTATTTTGACGGCCTAGGGGCGCTTATCAAGCGCCCGCACGCCAAGGCGGGGAACACCTTTGGGATCAGGGAATCCCCTGCCGCGCCTGTTTTCATGCCTTGGGGAGATGCCTGCATCAAACTTCCCAACAAAAATCATCTGCCCGGCAAGGCGGCGCCGCGCAGGAATAGCGGTGCTATTGCAAGCGGAAAGCGGCGCCCTGCCGGGCAGAAAACGGCCTGCATGAAAAGAAAGGCCGGGCTGCATTGGCGTACTATTTACTGCACCTTGTAAATCCCTTTTTTCTGCATGTAGTTGAACACGCCCTCCCCGTGCTGCTGCTCCTCTTTTTGGATGTGATTCAGGGCGCTGCGCACGTTGGTGTCCCTAAATTCAAAGATGGCCGTGTTGTAAGCCCCGGACACGTATTTTTCGGACATCAGCACATCGTTGCACAGCGCGGCGTCGTTGCGGTCCGCCATGGCGGGGCCGCCGCCGGGCATGGGGGGCTGCGCGGCCTGCTGTTGCTGCTGCTGGCCCTGGGCGGCCATGTTGGGCACCTGGCCGGAGGAGATTTGGTTAAGGGTGTCCAGGTGCTGCCGCTCCTGCCCGGCGTAGGTGGTAAAGAGCTGCTTCAGTTCCTGGTCCTTGGCCTGATTGGCATAGGCGGTATATTTCTCGATGCAGATGACCTCGTGGCTTTTCAGGTCGCTTAAAAGCATCGTTTCCTTTTGCGAAAAGGCAATGGGCATATTTCGCCACCTCCCAGAAGGTAGCTTGGCAGGATCATGGGAAAATTATGCGGATGGGTTGAAGGCTGCCTTCGCAGGCCGGCGCGAACACGGCATACCAAACGGCAAGGACAACGTAGGGCGTGGCCTCCCGAGAGCCCAAACCGTATGGTTTGTTGCAGATCAATTCATCCAAACATGTTGGCACGGGGCTGACCATCGGGGCGGCTTCGGCTGCAGAGGCGCTGGCAGGGGCGGAGTTACGGAGTTCCCGCCGCCCCCGCGTCCTCAAGGCCGTACAGATCAAGGCGCGGAAGCCGCGCGCCGCCGCCCATGGGGGTAATTTGAATCTCCCCGGTATCGGTCTCCCCGTCCAGCACCGCGGAGAAGGCGCTTTGCCCATCGTTCATAAACAGCTCCGCGGAAACTGTGTCGCAAAAAAGCCGCAGCGCCAAAGCGCCGCCCGCCTGTTCAAAGGAGAACTGTGTTCTGGAGACTCCAAGAAAGCTCGGCCTTATCACACGTACCACCCGCTCCTTCAGGTCCAGCTCCATCCTCAGCACGGAGGCACTGTCCTCCCCCCGGCAGATGCTTACAAGCACCCGGGGGGCGGTGGTTTCCGCAAGGTCCAATTGAAGGTCCATCTCCATATGCACGCCGTCCCCTACCCTGGCGGAAAACGGCCTGTCCCCCGGCAGATCAAGCGCCGGGTACAGCCTTTGAGGGCCGCGCAGCTTCTCCATCTGCGGAGCCGGGCGGGAATACAGTTTGCCCTCCTTGATGGAAAGCTCCCTGGGCATGGTCAGGCAGCCGTTGCGCAAAGGGTCCCGGCCATGCAGGTCCATCCCCCAGTTGTTCTGCCAGGCCAGCAACAGCCGCTTTCCCTCCGGCGATATTACCGTCTGCGCCGCGTAGAAATCAAAGCCCTCGTCCAGCACGCCGGTATCCTCCGGGATAAACTTCCCCGCCGTGTAATCCATGCGGCCGGTCATGTAGATGTTCCCGTGCACCGCCTTGCCCATCAGGGACAGGATCAACACGTATTTTCCGTCCAGCCGGAACAGGTCGGGGCACTCCCACATCCGCTCGCCCCCCGGCGCGTCCTGCAAGAGCAAGCCCCTGTATTTCCAATGGGCCAAATCCTGCGAACCGTACAAAAACAGGCTGGCGCGCCCCTCCATGCTGCCCGCGCAGACCATGTACCAATGGTTTCCGTGGCGCCACACCTTGGGATCGCGGAAATCCCCCGGCGCGCATCCGGGGGGCGGCAGGACCGCCGGATTCCCCGGGTCCTTTTCAAACGCCACGCCGTCCGCGCTCCTGGCGATGCACTGCGTCTGCCGGGAACCCTCCGGCCCGCGCAAGGCCCCGGTGTACATAAGCGTCAAAGCCTCCCCTTCCGCCGCCGCGCTGCCGGAAAAGCATCCGCCGCCCTGGGAATCGTCGTAGGGCTCGCTGGGCGCCAGCGCCGGGGGCAGGTGGGTGAAGGAGAGCAGGTCGCCGCTCACCGCGTGCCCCCAGTGCATGGCGTCCCACCGGACGCCGTAGGGGTTGTACTGATAAAACACGTGGTATTGCCCCCGCCAATAAATCAGGCCGTTGGGGTCGTTCATCCAGCCGTAGGGCGGCGAAAAATGGAAGTGCTGGCGGCGCGGGTCGTCCCCCGCCCGGGCCGTTCCTTCGCCAATCCTTTCCTCCGCCATTTGAAGCCGCTGCTTATGGGCCATATGTGCCGCCTTTCCGCCCGCGCAAAAGGGCGATCCGTGAAGTTTGCCCTGAACCCGCCATATTGTAGCACAAGCGGCGGCGCCTGTCATGGGAGGCGGGAAGGACGTTGGTGAAAGCTTGCGGGGAGGGCCTTTTTGCAAAAAGGCCCTCCCCGCCCCCTCCTCAAAAACTTTCCATGTAAAAAGGAAATCAAAAATGCTCTGCGTCCGTGGGATTGTTCAGTACGCCGAAGGCCACCAACAGGGACAATGCGGCGTCCACGGCCTGCTTGAGGGGCTCCTGGGAAATGCCCAGGGCCTCGTACAGGCCCAAATTGCCAAGAAGGGTCAAAAGCGTGGCGGCGATGGCCGCCCAGACGACCTTGGATTTCCAGCGGTTTTGTGTCATGCGTGTTTCTCCTTTTCCTTGTGTGTTATTGGGGTTTGTCTCCTATCCACTGCCCTATACATAGAAAGTTTTTGAGGGATGGGTCCGGGAA
>JAEWVC010000040.1 GCA_023459275.1 Bacillota bacterium
AAGTATATCGGCAAAGTGGCTTTGCCACTTTGCCGAGGTTTTCCCTCGCTGCACTGCAAGACCTGCGGTCTTGCGGCCGTTTGCTCGGGCAAGGTAGGAATTTCTTCGAAATTCCTGCGAAAATCACTTCACATGTCGCTGATTTTCGATTTCAATTGGAGGCTCCGTAACCCTGCCCCCCGCCTGTGGCGGAAAAGGGCGGGGTGGAGGAGGCCAGCGAAACGAGCCATGCGAGCGGCAGCGAAGCAGGGCGACGATTGAGCCGGATGGGAAAACGGTCCTCCAATGCCTCCCAGGGTTTGTCAACGTTCTATAACAAGCTTGCTTAACATCTTCTGCTTGTCTTCAGAATATACCAAAGCTGGCGGGGCGCAAACCCCGCCAGCTTTTTTCAATCATGGATCAGTGCTTCTTTTGCAGCTTCTCGCCCGTCCAGCCAAGCGCCTTGAACAGCTCCACGATCAGGATGGGCGCCGCGGAGAATACGGCCACAATCAGCCAATGAAGGGGCTGCATCGCCGCAAAATGGAACACATCCCGCAAAAAGGGGATCACCAGCACCAAAAGCTGCATCAGCAGGGACACGCCGCCGGCCAGCAGCAGCCATATATTTCCCGGACCCTTGGAAAACAGGGAATGCGTATTGCTGCGCAGGTTGAAGGCGTGGAAAATCTGGCTGCCGGAAAGCACCGCAAAGGCCATGGTCTGGCCCAGCGCCAGGCTCTGCGCCTTTCCGATCAGGAAAGCAGCCAGCGTCAGCGCGGCGATCAGCACCCCCTGGTAGGAGAGGCGGAAAAGCAGCGGTTTTTCGAAGATCCCGGATCTGGGGTCCCTGGGCGGCTTCTGCATGATATCGCGTTCCGCGGGCTCCATGCCCAGAGCCAGCGCCGGGAAGGTGTCCGTCACCAGGTTCACCCACAGGATATGAATGGGCAAAAGCGGCGCCGCCCAATTGAGAAGGGTGGCAATGAAAATGGTCAAAATCTCCCCCAGGTTGCAGGAGAGCAAAAACTGGATGGCCTTCAATATGTTGTTGTAGATGGTACGCCCCTGGGAGACCGCGTCCACAATGGTGGCGAAATTGTCATCCGTCAGGATCATGGCGCTGGCTTCCTTGCTGACCTCGGTGCCGGTGATGCCCATGGCGATGCCAATGTCCGCGCGCTTTAACGCCGGGGCGTCGTTGACGCCGTCGCCGGTCATGGCCACCACGTCGCCCCAGCTTTGCCATGCCTTGACGATGCGCAGCTTGTGCTCCGGGGAAACCCTGGCGTACACGGCGATGTTGCGCACTTCCTCGCGGAGCCGCGCATCGTCCATGCGTTCCAGCTCCTGCCCCGTGACCACCCTGTCCCCGCGGTTCAGGATGCCCAGATCCCTGGCGATGGCCGCAGCCGTGGCCTTGTGGTCGCCCGTGATCATCACGGGCTTGATCCCGGCACGCAGGCACATGGAAACGGCTTCCCTGGCGGTGGGCCTTGGCGGGTCGATCATGCCCGCGAGGCCCAGGAAGGTCAAATTGCGCTCATAGGCCTCCCCCTTGTCACCGGCGGCAAGCGCCGGGATCTCCCCCATGGCGAAGGCCAGCACCCGCAGCGCGGCCTCCGCCATCTCCCCGGCGGTCTGCTGGATGCGCCGGACATCCGCCTCCGTGATGGGCCGGACGGTGCCATCCATGATGTGGGTGCAGATGGAAAGCATTTCATCCAAGCCGCCTTTGGCAAAAATCCTGTATTTCCCGCCCTCCTGATGGACGGTGGCCATGCGCTTGCGGTCGGAATCGAAGGGGACCTCGTCCACCCGCGCAAGCTTTGCTTCCAGCCGTTTTTTTTCATAGCCCAGGGGCTTTGCAAAGCTCAAAAGCGCAGTTTCGGTGGGGTCCCCCAAAAATACTTCCTTGCCATCCTCCCGGCCCTCCCGGCCGTCGTTGCACAGCACCATGGCGGTCAAAAGCAGCACGGCGGCGCTTTGCCGCTTAAAGGACTGCACATCCCCCGCCTCAAAGGGCGCGCTTGCCGCCGCCACGGTCATGCGGTTCATGGTCAGGGTACCCGTTTTGTCCGAGCAGACCACCGTGGCGCTGCCCAGGGTTTCCACAGCGGGCAGGCGGCGGATAATGGCGTGCTGGTCGATCATCTTCTTCACACCCATGGCCAGCACAATGGTGACGATGGCCAGCATCCCCTCCGGGATGGCCGCCACCGCCAGGCTGATGGCCGTCAGAAACATTTCCCCCGCGTTCTTGCCGTACAGCACGCCTATCAAAAAGACAAGGGCGCAGATCCCGATGGCGGCAAAAGCCAGCTTTTTGCTCATCTCCGCCAGCCTGCGCTGCAGGGGGGTTTTTACACCCTCCTCCTTTTCCAGCATCCCGGCGATGCGGCCCAACTGCGTGCGCATGCCCGTTTCCACCACCACGCCCTCGCCCCGGCCATAGGTGACCAGGCTTCCGGAAAAGGCCATGTTCCGGCGCTCCGCCAGGGGGGCGGATTCCGCCACTTGGGCCGCCTGCTTCTCAACGGGCGTGCTCTCCCCTGTGAGGGCGCTCTCCTGGGTTTGAAGATTGACGCATTCCGTAAGCCTGATATCCGCGGGCACAAAATCCCCTGTCTCCAGCACCACTACATCGCCGGATACCAGCTCCCCAGCCGGAAGGATATGCACCTGCCCGCCCCGCTTCACCTTGGCGTGGGGGGAGGCCATTTTTTTCAGCGCCGCCAGAGAATGCTCCGCCCTGTTCTCCTGCACCACGCCCAGCACCGCATTGATGACCACCACCAGCAGGATGATCAGGCTGTCCGTCCACTCATGCAGCAAAAACCCCGATATCAGGGCCGCGGCGATCAGGATCAGCACCATCAGGTCGGCGAACTGGGCCAGAAGCATTTGCAAAACAGTGCGCGGTTTTTGGGCGCGCAGCTCGTTGGGGCCGTATTCCGCCAGCCGTTTTGCGGCTTCCTCCGGCGAAAGCCCCTCTTCCCTCCGGACATCAAGCCGCTCGCATACCGCCTCTGTCTCCATCCCATGCCATTCCATCTCGGACCCTCCTTTGCCTGCCATGATACCGGTGTATGATCATACCATAGGAAAGCGCGCCGGCGCAAGAAAGCCCGGCCCAAAACCGCAAGGGGGCTGTCCGAAGGTCCTGTTTCCCGTTTCAAGCGGCATCCCATTTCAAACCGGATCGCCGCAGTGCGCCTTGCGCATAAGCTTGTACCGGGTCCCATCCTTCTCCGTCAGTATCTCCCGCCTGATCCCATCCCTTCCGCAGACCACAGCCGCCACATGGCCGGTATGCACAAGGGGATGGCGAAGGATGCGCCCGCCGGCCGGATGGCACGATTCCCTTGTGAAGGCCATGTAGAAGAACTTCTCATCCTCATACGGCGCGTCCCCGCCCTTGACATCGCGGTGGACTTGGGTCCTTGGCACGCGGCAGGCAAAATGGCACCAGTCGTTAGGAGCCATGGGGCAGGCATTTTCATGGGGGCAGGGCGCGGCCATGTGTGCGCCCATGGCCAACAACTGCGCCCTGGCGGCAGACAGCAGGGCAAACCCGGCGGGCGTCCCCGGCTCCACCAAAAGGAGCATCTGCTCCGCGGCCTCCCACAGCCTTCCAATGACCGCCGGGCGCAGGGCTGCGTCCACCTCGTTGAGCACATAGGACGCCGTTACCAGCCCCGCCCGCTCCGGCACGGGGTCCGAACAAAGGTCATGGCTTACCCAACGGGTGTTTGCAAGCGCCGGAGGGCCGGAGCGCATCAGAAGCGATCCCAGGCTCCGCATGGCTTCCTCCCGCTCCAGGCAAAGGACGCTGTTAAGGTCCAGCAGCGCGTCCGCCGCCCAGGCTGCCGCCCCTGTTCCCGCCCCAGCATCCAGCAGGGTTAAGGGGCGGGTGGAAAGGCAGGAAAGCGCCTGCCCAAGCGCAAAAAAAACGGCGCCAAAGGTTGCCGGCATCCGGGCGGCGGCGTATGCCTTCGCCTGCGCCTCCCGCTGAAGGCGGCGCGCGTCCCCGCCGTATTCCCCGCGGTAGCGCAGGCTCAGCTCCCAGGCATCCTTTTTCAGTTCTCCCCTGGGCGCGCCGGACAGCAGCACTTGGAGCGCATCAAAAAGCGACTGCGGCACATACATACGATCCGATCCGAGCCTTTCTTTATACGAATGGGAAACCGTCTGTGGGAACCGTGCCGCTTGTTCTTCTATTTTGTGACTAAGCCGGGTGCGGGCAGAAACTCACCCGGCAGATAGATTTCCCCCGCCAGCGTTTCGGGCTGCGTGCCCGCCACGTAGAAGCGGACCTTGCGCACCATGGCGTTTTCGCACAGCGTGTTCACCATGGCGTAGATCATCTGCCGCTCCCCGTCTCCCGAAAGCTCCTTTGCCGCGGCGGGAAGCGTCTGGGAAAAATTCACCAGCATGGTGCCGTCCTTCAGGCAAAGGCCCAGCAGGTCGGCGTCCTTGAGCCCCTGGGGCATCACGCCTTTCAGCCCCGAGACGGTATCGTAGCCCCGGGGTCCATCCATGAGCTGCAACAGCAGATACCTGGGATTCCTGGCCTGGTAATAGGGCACAGGCCGCTGGACCGCCTTTAATTTGCCGTCCTCCGTGCCGAAATACAGCCGGCAGTAGGCAAGCAGGAAAGATGCGTAATCATCGCGCTTTTGCAGCCCGCGGCCAAAGAGGATGGTCTGCTGGGGAAGATAGACGCTGCTGGGCGTGATGGATTCGATCCAGTCGTCGCCGATATGCACCTCCACCGCCGTCACGCCGGGCAGAAAGGTGGTGAGGGTGTATGTAAGGGAAGCCATGCAGGCGGATCTGGTGATGTCGTTGGCGATCAGCGCCTCGTTCAGGTCGGAAGCAAAGTGCAGCGTAACCTTACGCCCGCCCATGCCTGACATTTCTGTAACGGCAGGCGCCTCTACAAGCAGCCCGGTCAGGTCCGGCAGCATGGGTACGTTGCCCAAATATTCCGCGCCCCGGGACAACTCCTGCAAAAGGCCGGATACCAGCTGCTGGGGGGTTTGACCGTCAAAGGAGATGCTGCGCACCTCCGGCAGGATACCCGTGCCCAGCCGCGCGGGGAAATACAGCGTGGCATTCAGGGAAAGCCTGCGGGTGGACGCATCCTCGCTAAGCTGCACCTTCTGCGCCTCCGCCTGCTCCCACAGGGTATTCAGGTCCTCCCCCGTGCGCCTTTGCAGCGTGCCCATGGGCAGGGTGGCGGACACGTCCAGCCCGATCTGCCCCCCGGCCACCAGCACGTTCACATACCGGATGTCGGAAAACTCCGTCAGCGTATTGGCGATGGCCTGGCATACCGAATAGAATTCCTTGTGCTCCAATTGCGCCGCGGAGGCGTTAAGGTTTACCGTAGCCACCTCCCCGGACACCTCTACCGGATTGGCGCCTGCCAATTGGAGCTGCACCGTTTTGCACAGCGGCGATACCGTGGCGTTGCCGGGAAAGCTCAAAAGCGCCCGCATCACCGCTTCCGCCCCATGGCGCCCCGCCGGCAGCGTCACCTGCGTCTGCTGCGCCACAAGGCGCACGCCGTCCGTTCTGGGCAGAAAAAGCGTCGCCGTGGCCTGGTATTCCAATCCCGCGTCGCCGATGGGCGCCTCGTATTTCAAGGGCGCCGGGGCTAGCGTCGCGACGGGCGTGCCGCTTTCCCCCGCCACCACAGGCACCGCAGGCTGGCAGCCGGTGAGCGCAAGGCACATAAGGATTAGAAGGAAGGACACCATCCGCTTTTTCGCGCTCATTGCCCCGCCTCCTCCCTAAGGTCCATCAAGGCCGACAGCTGATCGTAGGTGATTTTCCAGATACCCCGGTCACGGTACAGCGCGACAGGATAGGCCGCAAAATCCGCCGAAGGCGCGGCACCCCGCGCCAGCGTGACATCGATCCCCACCACCGCCTTGGAACCGTCCTTTAGCACGCTGCCCCCGGTCACACTGAAATCCACCACCGAGGCCGCGTCATTCCATTTTCCCACCGCGGTGTCCATGCCGGGCCGGGCCTGGCCGCCCGCGGGATCGGAGGCCGCCAGATACAGGTACAGCCTTTCCCAATCCTTCTGCTGCCAGGCGGTCATTACGGTACGGGCCGTGTTCTGCTGGGTCAAAAGCAGCGATTCGTCCCGAAGCAAGGGCGCAGCCGGGCCGGAAGGCAGGCCGCTGTCCTTGAAATACGAATTGTCCAGGCGCAGGCTGGTGGAGGCGTCGCTGCGCTGCTGCACCAATACCTGCACCTTGTGGTACCCGAAGCTCTCTGTAACGGAAGCCGTCAGCCCGGCCATGGCCAGCCTGCGGCGGAGAGGAACCTCCAGCTTCCAGTCGTCCCTTGTCTGCCAGTCGGCAGGCTCGTCGCTGAAGGAGCGCAGCAGCACATCGTTGAAGGTCACATACAGCACGCCGCCCTGGGAAACGGTATTCAAAACCTGCACCTGGTCGGGAAAGAGGCGTTCCAGTTCCGGGACACCCGCACTGGGGCCGTCCAGCAGGGCCTGGACCAGCGCCTTCTCCTCCGATTCGTTTCTGGAGATGGAAAGCTGCCGCTCCTCGCCTGCCAGCATGGGCTCCTTTCCATAGCGGAAATACAGCGTCACCGTTTTTACACCCGTGCTGCTTGCATCGGCCAGCGGGCTGTGCAACTCCGCGGTCACGCCGGGAACCATGGTGGCTTCGGACTTCATCATGGGGTCGGGCAGCAGCGAGGCGCATCCGGACAGCAAAAACACCGCGGCCAGGCATGTTGCCAAAAGGATTTTTCTCATTGTGCGCCCTCCCTTCCTCAACCGCTGTGGGCCGGCAACTCCACCAGGAAGGTGGCGCCCTGCCCCTCCTCGCTCTTCACCGACACGGTGCCGCCGTGGAGCATCACGATCTGGCGGACGATGGACAGGCCCAGCCCCGTGCCTCCCGTTTCCCTGGAGCGCGCCTTATCCACCCGGTAGAACCTGTCGAAAATATGCGTTTGATCCTCCTTGGGGATGCCGGGCCCGTTGTCGCTAACGGCCAGAAGGACCTCCTTCCCCGCCTTGGAAAGCCGCACCTGGATCCGTCCGCCGGCCTGCGTATATTTTACCGCGTTTTCCATCAGGTTGTAGATCACCTGCTGCAGCTTGGGCCCGTCGGCATACATTTCACCCTCGTCCTGGATCTCCATGGAAATTTGCTGCTGCCGTTTCTGGGCCATAGGCGTCAGGCGGTGGGTGGCCTCCCGGACCAGTTCCGACAGGCGGATGTTCTGCCTGTTGAGCTTCATGCTCTTGGTGTCCATCTGCGTAAGCGTCAAAAGGTCGCTGATGATCAGGCTCAGCCGGTCGATCTCCTTGTTGATGTCGGTCATGAATTCCGTGCGCAGCGCGGGCTCCATCTCCGGCTGGTAGATCAGGCTTTCCAGCAAAATTTTCATGGTGGCCAAGGGGGTTTTCAATTCATGGCTGGCGTTGGACACAAACTGGTTGCGGCTCTTGTCCAAGGCCTCCAGCTTTTCGGACATGGTGTTGAAGGTCTCCGACAGGCGCTTGAGTTCCCCCGAGCCCTTCACCGCCACCCGGGCGGAGAAATCGCCCCGGCCCATGCGCTGAATGCCCCGGGTAAGGGTGGCGATGGGTTTGGTGATCACCCGGGAGAACACCATGGCGATCACCAGCACCACGCCCGCCACCATCAGGAAATACAGGATCATCTGGTCCTGGAGCTGGTACAAGCCCTCCATCATGCTCTGCACCGGAGAAGAAAAAAGCAAAACCCCGATCACCCCGTCGGAGGCGGTCAGGGCAGCCGTGCAGTAGCCCACCCAGGTGGCGCTGGTGTTCAGCGGCCGCAAAAAGGAAAGCAGGGTGGTTTGCGCGGTCTCACCGGCGCCGTTCAGCTGGTGCAGGCCGTAATCCACCGCCTTGCCCTGCAAAAGGATGCCCAGCACCTCCGGATATTGCAGCCGGATGCCGTTCAGTTCCGAAAAGCTGTCAAACTGCACCTTGCCATCCGTATCCAGCACCATCAGCCTTCCGCCCAACTCGCCCCCCGCCTCCGTAAGGCGGTCCGTGAGCAATGAGGCCTGGGCTGACTCCAAAAGTGGGGCAAGCTGCACCGCCAGCTTCTCCACGCTGACCCGGTCAGACCGTATCCGCTGCTCAAAAAGATAATCGCCAACCAGACTGGTCAGGGAGGTGGCCATCACATAGAAGGATCCCCCGACGATCAGCAGGAAGGCGAGCAGTATTCTCCACCGGATACTGGTGAATGGGTTAATCCTTGTCGGTGAAATAATAGCCAACTCCCCATTTGGTGAAAATGAACTCGGGTTGGGCTGTGTTCCGTTCGATCTTTTCCCTAAGGCGCCTGATATGCACATCCACCGTGCGGGCATCCCCCGTATAGTCGTACTTCCAGACTGTTTCCAGCATGGCTTCCCGGCTGAACACCTTGCCGCGGTTATTGATGAAAAGCTGCAAAAGGTCAAACTCCTTGGCGGTCAGTTTAACCTCCTTGCCGCCCAGGGTCACGGTGCGGTTCACCACATTGACCTCCATGTCCCGCACGCGGATCACCTTCCGCTCCTCCCCAGCCGCGGTATGGCTGGCCCGGCGCAGGATCGTCTTGATCCTGGCCTTCACCTCCAGGATGTTGAAAGGCTTGGTCATGTAATCATCGGCGCCATATTCCAGGCCGAGGATCTTGTCCATGTCTTCCCCCTTGGCGGTAAGCATGATGATAGGGACGCTGGAATACTCCCTGATGCGCTGGCACACGGCGATGCCGTCCAGCTTGGGCAGCATCACATCCAACAGCACCAGATCATAGTCGCCGGAGAAGAACTTTGAAACTGCTTCCTCCCCATCGGCGGCTGAATCCGTTTCGTAACCCTCCTGCTCAAGGGTGTATCGCAGCCCTTTGAGAATCAGGGGTTCGTCGTCCACCAGCAAGATGCGCTTCGCCATGGGCCTCCATCCTCTCCGTGTTTCCTGATTTTACACTTATTATATATTCTACTTTTCCATTGCGAAAAAATCAAGAGAAATAAATGAATATGAAACAAATTCAGCAATAAAACACGAGGAAATCTATGTCCTTGGTCCCTGACCTTTCACTTTTTGCGTTTTCATGACGCCAAATGCGCTTCATTTTATTTTTCATACGCAATTCCAATTGACTTTTTCATCCATTTTCCTGTATACTGTTCGTTGCAGTCATCCTATCCCACAGTCAAAACAAGCACCGTCGGCCGTGGCTGAGCCGATGGTTTTTTTCCGCTCATTCCCGAAAGGAGACGCCGTATGCCAAAAAAACAAGGGCGCCTTTTGTATAAACTTGTGATGGCCAATGCCTGGACATATCTTGGGGCGGTTGTCCTGACCGCTTTCTCCGTATTGATCAATTTTGTGACGCCGCTTTTGTTCGGCGAAACTATCGACAGTCTCCTGGGTGGTGCCCAAAGCAATTTGCCCGCATTTTTTCAAAGTATGATGCAGGCGGTGGGCGGCCGGGAATACTTGGTGCGCAACCTGTGGATCGTCGGGCTGATCCTTGTGGGCCTGAACCTGTTCAACGGCGTATTCACCTATTTCAAAGGCAGGCTCACTGCCGTGGCCAGCGAGAATATCGCGCTGTCCATCCGCGACAGGCTGTATGCCCACCTGCAGCACCTGCCGTTTTCCTACCATGCCAAAGCGGAGACCGGGGATCTGATCCAGCGCTGCACCAGCGATGTGGAAACAGTGCGCCGCTTTCTTTCGGTGCAGCTGGTGGAGGCCGTGAACACCGTTTTGATGCTGGCCGTTGCCTTTTCCTTCCTGTGGAACCGCAACCGCGAGATCACGCTGTTCAGCATGATCATGCTCCCGGTACTGTTTACATCGGCCTTCATCTTTTTCAAGCGGGCCACGCTGCGCTTCCGCAGCGCCGACGAGAGCGAAGGCAAAATGAGCGCCGTGCTCCAGGAAAATCTGACCGGGATGCGGGTGGTGCGCGCCTTCGGCTGCCAGCAGCACGAGGTGGAGAAGTTCGACGCGGCCAACGCAGACTTCCGCACCAAGGTGTTCAGGCTGGTGAGGATCCTGGCCGTCTATTGGAGCAGCGCCGACCTGATGAGCACGCTTCAAATCCTGCTTACACTGCTGCTGTGCATCACCTATGCCATGCGGGGCGAGATCACGGTGGGCACCATGGTCATCTTCACAAGTTATGTGGGCATGCTCCTGTTCCCCGTCCGGCAGTTGGGCCGCATCCTGAGCGATGCGGGGAAGGCGAAGGTGTCCATGCACCGCATCCGCCAAATTCTGGAGGAGCCGGGGGAGGAGCCGGAGCCCGGCGCCTTGAAGCCTCCGCTGGACGGGGATATCGTGTTCAAGGATGTGGTGTTCTCCTACGACGGGTCCAGGCCGGTGCTTGACCACCTTTCCTGCACCGTCAAGGCGGGGCAGACTGTAGCCATCCTTGGCAGCACGGGCAGCGGCAAAAGTACCATGGTGCACCTTCTGCAACGGCTCTTCGCGCCGCAGTCGGGGAGTATTGAGATCGGCGGCATTCCCATTGAAAAAATCGACCGCAAGTACTTGCGCAGCCGCGTGGGCCTGATATTGCAGGAGCCGTTCCTGTTCAGCAAGTCCATCCGGGAGAACGTGGGGATCGCCAAGGAATCCCCCTCCCAGGAGGAGATCGATACAGTAGCCCGCACCGCCAGCGCCTATGGCTTCATCGTAGACAGCGAGCGGGGTTATGACACCCTGGTGGGTGAGCGGGGCGTGACCCTCTCCGGCGGGCAGAAGCAGCGCATCGCCATCGCACGCACGCTGATCAAGGAAAACGACATCCTGGTCTTTGATGATTCCCTCTCCGCCGTGGATACGCAGACCGACATGCAGATCCGTGCCGCCCTCAAGGAGCGGGCACACCGCCTGACCACCATCATTATCAGCCACCGGATCACTACGCTCAGCGAGGCCGATTACATCCTGGTCCTGGACCAGGGCCGCGTGGTGGATCAGGGCACCCACCGGGAGCTTTGCGCCCGGCCCGGGCTGTACCAGCGCATTCATCAGATACAGACCACCCTGGAAGAGGAGTTTACCCTGAGCCAGGCCAAAGTGAAAGCCGAGGTGATCTAAGGCATGCAGTACCAGGAGGAAATGGACTATACGAAGCAGTTCGACCTGAACCTTTGGAAAAAGCTGCTTCGCTATGCCAGGCCGTATTACAAAAACCTTGGGCTCATCGGCTTTTTTATGGCCGTCACCGCTACCATCGACGTAGTCTTTCCCAGGATGACCGGTTACGCCATCGACCATTTCATCAACGGCGGGGAAACCCAAAGCCTGCCGGGCTTCATCGCCTTGTATGTAGGCCTGATGCTTCTGCAGGTAGGTTCAGTCTTCGTTTTTCTGATCAACAGCGGGCGGGTGGAATCGGGCGTGTGCTATCTGATCCGCAAGCTGGGCTTCCGCAAGCTGCAGGAGCTGCCCTTTTCCTACTATGACACCATGCCCGTGGGCTACCTGATGACCCGCATGACCAGCGACACCCAGCGGCTGGGCGACACCATCGGCTGGTCGCTGCTGGACCTGGGCTGGGGCGCCGTGTTCCTTGTCATGTGCAGCATCCAGATGTTTGTGCTCAACTGGAAACTGGCCCTGACGGTGATGGCCGTGCTCCCGCCCCTGGCCTTTATCAGCTGGAAGTTCCAGCAGAAGATCCTGGCCGCCTACCGCACGGTGCGCAAGACCAACAGCCAGATCACCGGCTCCTTCAACGAGGGGATCATGGGTGCCAAGACCACCAAAACCCTGGTGCGGGAGGACCGCAATACCCGGGAGTTCCAGGAATTGACCCAGACGATGCAAAAAAGCTCCGTCCGGGCGGCTTCCCTATCCGCGCTGTACCTGCCTATCGTGGTTTCCCTGGGTTCCCTGGCCACCGCCTACGCCTTGTGGAAAGGCGGATACGACGTCTTTACCGGCGCCATGACACTGGGTACCGTGCAGGTGTTCGTCAGCTATACCCTGAACTTTTTCCAGCCCATCCGGGATATCGCCAGGATCTTTGCCGAACTGCAAAGCTCCCAGGCCGCCGCGGAACGGGTGGTGTCCCTTTTGGAAACGGAGCCGGACATCGTGGACAGCCCGGAGGTGGTTGCAAAGTTCGGCGATAACTTTCACCCAAAGCGAGAAAACTGGCCGCCGCTTGCGGGGGACATCGAATTTCAAAACGTGTCCTTCCGGTACAAGGGCGGCGAACAGGTTCTTAATAATTTCAACCTGGCTGTCAAGGCGGGCCAGACCATCGCCCTGGTGGGTGAAACGGGTAGCGGAAAGAGCACCATTGTGAACCTGGTCTGCCGGTTTTATGAGCCCACCGGCGGCAGTGTCCTCATTGACGGCGTGGATTACCGCAAGCGGAGCCAGCTATGGCTGCAGAGCCACCTGGGCTACGTACTGCAGGAGCCGCACCTGTTCAGCGGCACCATCCGGGATAACATACGCTACGGCCGCATGAACGCCACCGATGAGGAGATCCGCCGCGCCGCGCAGCTTGTGAATGCGGAACCCTTCATCCTGCGCATGGAAAAGGGGTATGACACCGACGTGGGCGAAGGCGGGAACCGCCTGTCCACCGGCGAAAAGCAGCTTGTTTCCTTCGCCAGGGCCATTCTGGCCGATCCCGCCATCTTTGTGCTGGATGAGGCCACCTCCTCCGTGGACACCGAAACCGAGCTGCTCATCCAGCAGGCCATCCAGCAGGTTTTGAAGGGCCGCACCAGCTTTATCATCGCCCACCGCCTGTCCACCGTCCGCTCCGCCGACCGCATCCTGGTCATCCGGGACGGCAAAATTATTGAGGAGGGCAGCCACCACCAGCTGATTGTCAAAAAAGGTTACTACTATCAGCTCTACACCAATCAGTTCGAGGACGAACAGGGCCTTGCCATTCTTCAGGGGGCTCTTCCATCCGGCTCAATCGGCGCGCTGCCGCGCTAACGCTTGCACCGCTTGTTTCGCCGGCCTCCTCCGCCTCGTTTTATCCGCCACCGGCGGCGCTCGGCTACGGAGCCCCCTGAAAACCCCCACTCAAGGGATAAAACCCCTTGAGAATCCCCATATAGGATAGGGGGCATAAAAGTACATAGAAAAGTTGCGTCCTTCCATCCAGCCTTGGTATAATGGCGGCGGTGGAAGGATTTGTTTAAGCACCGGCGGGCGATTGATAACCGCCCGCAAGTTCCGGTACAGCCATCCCCAGCTCACATATACTCATATACATTCTTACCCAATATGGGGTTTCCAAAGGGACTTAGTCCCTTTGGCAGGGTCCGGGGGCGGCGCCCCCGGAGGAGGTGCCATGGGAAAGATCGTTGTCGTGGCGGAAAAGCCCAGCGTGGGGCGGGACATCGCCAGGGTGCTCAAATGCCGGGAGAAGGGTGAGGGGTGCCTGATAGGCGAAACCCATGTGGTCACCTGGGCCATCGGCCACCTGGTATCGCTGTGCGAGCCGGATGAAATGGATGAAAAATATAAGAAATGGCGCATGGACGACCTGCCTATCCTGCCGGAGGATATCCCGCTGAAAGTACTGCCCAAGACGAAGGGGCAGTTTAGCATCGTGAAAAAATGGATGTGCGGCAAGGAGACGGACCGGCTCGTGTGCGCCACGGATGCCGGGCGGGAGGGTGAGTTGATCTTTAGGTTCATCTACAGGCAGGCCAAGTGTCAAAAGCCGGTGGACAGGCTGTGGATCAGTTCCATGACCGACGAGGCCATCAGGGAGGGTTTCGCGGCATTGAAGCCCGGCGCGGCCTACGATAACCTGTACGTCAGCGCATCCCTGCGGGTCCAGGCCGACTGGCTGGTGGGCATGAACGCCAGCCGGGCCTTTACCCTCAAGTACAACGCGCTGCTGAGCGTGGGCCGGGTGCAGACACCCACCCTGGCCATCCTGGTCAAGCGTCATTTGGAGATCGCAAATTTCAAGCCGGAGGAATACTATACCGTCACCGCGGACTTTGGCGACTATCAGGGCCTGTGGTTCAAGGAGGGGCAGGAGAATGACACCCGCCTTCCTAATAAAGAGGCGGCAGAGGCTGTTGTCCAGGCTGTAAAAGGAAAGACAGGTACGGTGCTTCTGTCCGAGTCCACCCCCAAGCAGGAGCTTCCGCCGCAATTATACGACCTGACCACGCTGCAAAGGGACGCCAACCGCCTGCTGAACTTCACAGCCCAAAAGACGCTGAAGGTGGCGCAAAGCCTGTACGAAACCCACAAGGCCATCACCTATCCCCGCACCGACAGCCGTTACCTGCCCAACGATATGCTAGGCCCGGCGAAGCAGGCGATGCTGAATCTACCGGAGCCGTACAAGGCGCTAACTCCCGGCGCCATGCCGGAGGGCAAGCTGAAATATTCCCGGCGTATTTTCGACAACGCCAAGATCAGCGACCACCACGCCATCCTGCCCACCACAAAAAAGACGGATGTTGAAAAGCTGCCGCCCGATGAAAAAAGACTTTTCGACCTGATCGCCAGGCGGCTGCTGGCCGCTTTTTATCCCGCCTATACCTACGATGCGTTGAAGGTGGTCACCGGTGTCGGAGAGCACACCTTCCGTACCACAGGCCGGTGGGTTACGGAACCTGGCTGGAAAAAGGTGTACGAAGGCATCGAAAAGCCGTCGGAAGACGTACCCCTCCCGGCGCTTGCACCAGGTGACACGCGGGCCGTTAAGAAGGCCGCCGCCAAGAAGGAAACCACCAAGCCCCCGCCGCCTTACACCGACGGCAGCCTGCTCTCCGCCATGGAGCACGCGGGCCGGGACATTGAGGACGAAGAGCTGAAGGAGCAGATGAAGGGCAGCGGGTTGGGCACGCCAGCCACCAGGGCCGCCATCATCGAACGGCTGGTAGCGGTGAACTACGTGGCGCGCAAGGGAAAAACGCTGCTGGCCACGGAAAAAGGTGTGGAACTGATCCGGGTCGCGCCCCAGGAGATCGCTTCCCCGGAGACCACAGGCCGGTGGGAGCTGGCCCTTGAGCACATCGCCGCCGGCACCCAGGAGCCCGGCCCCTTCCTTGCGGGCATCCGCCGCCTGTGCGAATTTCTGGTGCGCTACGCCAGGGAGGACCAAAGTTCCGCCAGCTTCGCAAGGGAGGAAAGGGGCAAAGGCAAAGCCCGGGCAAAGGCCGCCCCGCTCCCCGGTACCGTATGCCCCGTATGCAAAAACGGCGCCGTGGCGGAAAACACAAAAGCCTTTTACTGCACGCGCTACCGGGAGGGCTGCCGGTTCACCCTATGGAAGGACTGCCTGAAAAAAGGCGGCGGGCCGCTGCTTACCGGAAAGCTGATCCCCCCGCTGCTCAAGGACGGCAGCCTTGCGGGGAGCACGGGCGTCCTCTCCCTGGGGGAGGGTTATATAAGCTTCGCGCCCAAGGGCGCGGGTGCCCCTTCTGTCCGCGTTCCTATAACCTACACAAAAGGCGCGGGCAAGTGAATCTGCTTGCAACTTCCCCGCCGATGGGATAGAATATGCTTGTGTGTTTTACCCCCGTGACGCGGACGTGCCATTGACTTGTTCTATCCGACACCTACCCCAGGAAAGGCTGGTATCACCGCACTCATGAATAAGCTCCCTTGGGGCCGGATCTTCAAATGGCCCCGCTCCCGGGACCTGTTCGATTCCACCGGCATGTCCGACCGGCTGCGCCACGACCTGTACATGGTCATTTTTGCGGCCATGTTCGGTACGGCCATGAACATTATCGTCAGCGGCGCGGCCTGGACCGGTTTTTTGCGCGATATCGTCCATGCGGACGATTTTCAGCTGGGCCTGATCTCCGCCATTCCCGTAGCTGCGAACACCGCGCAGCTTTTTATCAGTTATGTTCTGGAGCGCAGGCGGAACCGGCGCTTTCTATTTTTGTTCTTCGGGCTTCTGGGCCGCTTCCTGTGGGTTCCTATCGGGCTGCTTCCCTTCTTCATCCCGGAGGCGGTGAGCGGCCTGCGCGCCTGGGCGGTGGTGGTACTGGTGGCGCTGATCGCCGCGGGCAACTCCTTTGTGAACCTGGGTTTCAACAGCCTGATGGGTGATATCATTCCCCTTAGGGTGCGCGGCAGGTATTTCAGCGTGCGCCAGCGGCTGTTTATGATGGCGGGGATCGTCACGGGCCTGGCCGTCTCCTGGATCATGGACAGCGTGGGCACGCCGGGATACACCATCGTGCTGGTGGCGGCGGGCTTCTTTGGCATGATGGACCTGAGCTTCTTCTTCTTCGTACAGTGGCCGGCCATGCGCACGCCGCCGCCGGAGGAGAAACAGGACAGCTTCTTTTGCATGATTCGGACGGTATTCAAAGACAAAAGCTACATGATGGTGGTGCTTTTCTATACCGCCTGGAACTTTGCCATCTTTGTGGCCGCACCGTTTTTCAACGTGCATATGCTGGAAAACCTGCATATGAGCTACACCCAGATCACCCTGTACAACCAGATCACCTCCAATGTCATCATGGTGATCGTCATCTCCCGCTGGGGCCGGCTTATGGACCGGCACGGCAACAAGCCCATCGTCCAGATCGCGGCCCTGGCCTGCAGCTTTACGCCCATTCTGTGGGCCTTCACCGTCCCGCAAGCCACCTGGCTGATCATCCTCTTCAACCTGTTCAGCGGCTTTTTCTGGCCGCCCATCGACCTGGGACAGCAGAACCTGTCCTTAAGCCAGGCGCCCGACAAAAACAGGTCCATGTACCTGGCTGTGTTCTTCGCCACCGTCAACCTGGTGGGCGTGGCGCTGGGCAACGCTGTGGGCGGCGCGCTGGTAAAGGGCCTGTACATCAATCTGGAAGGGATGAAATATGCGCTTCTGGGCGTAACGCTGAACAGATACCATTACATCTTTATCACCTCCGGAATCCTGCGGCTGCTGATTGTGGCGTTTATCCTGCCAAAGCTTAGGGAGCAAGGCGCCCATGCCGTGCGGCCGGTGGTCCGGGAGATACGCAAGAATTCGGCGGAAGGCCTGCGCAGGAACATGACGCAGTTGCAGGCAAACGTTTCCAAAAAAAACGAAGGCAAGGAGAAAAGAGTATGGGAGAACAGGTAAAATTGCGCAATGAGATCGACAAGCGCTGGCAATGGAAGCTGGAAGATATCTACCCCACCCTGGACGCCTGGGAGGCGGACTTTCAAAAGCTCAAGGCACTCACGGCCGAATTTCCCAAAATGCAGGGCCATGTGGCCGAGGATCCTCTGAAGGTTATCCAGGCGTACTTTGAAGGCAATCTGATGCTGGAACGGCTGTACGCCTTTGCCCACATGCACAGGGACGAAGACAACGGCAATACCGTTTTCCAGGCGCTGACCGACCGGGCGGAATCCCTGGCGGTGGAGTCGGAGGCCGCGGCGGCCTTCCTGGAGCCGGAACTGCTGGCCATGGAGGAAGGCGCCCTGGCTTCGCTGATTGCTGACCCCGCGCTCTCGGATTACGATGTCTACCTGCACAGGCTGCTGCGCAACAAACCCCACACGCTGCCCGCGGAGCAGGAAAGGCTGCTGGCCATGACGGGCGAAATGGCTTCAGCGCCCCAGAACATCTTTTCCATGCTCACCAAGGTGGACATGAAATTCCCAAGCATCCGCAACGAAAAGGACGAGGAGGTGCCGCTGACCGAGGCTGCCTACGGCACTTTTATCAGGAGCGCAGACCGCCGGGTGCGCAAGGAGGCATTCACCGCGCTGTTTGAAACCTATACGGGCTTTGGCGCCACCGTGGCGGCCACCTATGCCGCCAGCGTGAAGGGCGACCTGTTTGCGGCCAAGGCACGGGGCTTTCAGACCGCCGTGGAGGCGGCCCTCTTCCCGGACGAAATCCCGCTTTCCGTGTATGACAACCTGATTTCCGTCATCCATGAAAGCCTGCCCGCGCTGAACCGGTACATCGCGCTGCGCAAGCCGGCAATGGGCCTTGACGAAATTCACCTGTACGACCTGTACGCCTCCCTGGTGGAGGATTATGATATGCCGCTGCCCTACCCCGACGCTTACGCCATGGTTGCGGAGGGGCTCGCCCCCTTGGGCGCGGAATATCAGGGCATCCTGAACTCTGCCTATGAGGACGGCTGGATCGACGTGTATTCCAGCAAGGCCAAGTCCAGCGGTGCCTATTCCTGGGGGGCCTACGGCGTGCACCCCTACGTGCTGCTGAACCACCGGGACGACCTGGACAGCGCCATGACCATCGCCCACGAGATGGGCCATGCCATGCACAGCTATTACAGCAACAAAAACCAGCCCGCCCCCAAGGCTAACTACACGCTGTTCGCGGCGGAGGTGGCCTCCACGTGCAACGAGATCATCCTCATGACCAAGCTCATGGAGCGCTACCAGGGCAACCGCAAGGCGCAGGCCTACCTGGCCAACCACCTGCTGGAGCAATTCCGCACCACGGTGTTCCGCCAAACCATGTTCGCGGAGTTTGAGCGCATCAGCCACCGCATGGCGGAGGAGGGCGAGGCTCTCACCAAGGAAGCTCTTTCAAAGGCCTATCTGGAATTGAACCAACAGTATTACGGCCAGCACTGCCAGGTGGATGAACTGATTCAGACGGAATGGATGCGCATTCCCCACTTCTACCGCGCCTTCTACGTGTACAAATACGCCACCGGCTTCTCCGCGGCGGTGTTCCTGGCCACCCGCATCCTCACCGAAGGGGCACCGGCCGTCCGGGATTACTACAAGTTCCTGTCCGCCGGCGGGAGCATGCCACCCATTGAAGCTTTGAAGCTGGCCGGCGTGGACATGTCCAGCCCCGATCCCATCAAGCGCGCCATGAAGGTATTTGAACAGACCACCGACCGTCTTGCGCAACTGCTGTAACAAAGGAGGAAACATCCATGAAAGGCTACAACAAGGAGGAAGCACTTCCTTACATCCTGAAAAAGATCGACACCCGGCTGTACCAGGAGCTTCCCCTGCCCATGGAGGAGCTTGTTTCCCAAGCCATCGACGCGGACATCGCCTTCATGCGGGACCAGGGCGTGCTGGACGCGGAAGGCAACGCGGGCACGGCCTACTACGATGACGATGACGCTTTCGAATACATGCTGGACGCCATTGTCAGCAAAAATAAGCTGGGGGCCGACGCGGCCATGAAGGTGGCCTCCCTGCTGGACGATTACATGGATGCCCAGCAAGCCTTTCTGGAAGATAAGGGCTTGGTGGAGTGGGAATAGCCTCCATGACAATGGCGTGCGCCATTGTCATGGAGCGGGGCCGCGATTATATATTTTTTTGGGGCTATTTATAAAAA
>JAEWVC010000041.1 GCA_023459275.1 Bacillota bacterium
CCGCCAGGCGGTTCTTGAGAAAACAGAGGCGCTTGCCGGCAAGCGCCGCGAAGCGCTGGCAAAGACGGAGGCCGTCCTTGCACAGCAGCAGGCAAAAAAGGAGCGCATCCTTAGCAGCCATGAAAAAAAGGAAATAAAGGCGGCCCGGGGTGTGAGAAAGGCCACGGAAAAAGCGGAAATGGACAGGCTGATGTCGGCGGTGAAGGAATCCGGCAAGAGCCTGGAGGAGATCATCGCATCGCTGAAAGCGTAGCAGCATCCTTGCGGCATAAAGGGAACGGGCGAGGAGACATATTTTCCCGCCCGTTTTTACGCAAGATTTGACGGGGCTGGATGTGGGCAAACTTGACTGAATGCCAGGACGGGGAGGGAGCATGCCATGAAACGGTCTATCCCCTATGAAAAGCAATCCAAAAGGAAGCGGCGGGAGCAGGACCTTATCAAGCGGGAAACATGGGGAGACATAAAGCCTATTACAAGAAGGATCGAGAGCGCCAAGATATACAGGCGCAAAAAGGCCCGGCAGGAGGAGGGATCTTTCGATGCCGGGCCTTTTATATGCCGCTTTGATGTCAATATCCGATCACGGAGGGCAGCCAGGTGGTGAGCGCAGGGATGAGGCTGATGAGGACAAGCACCAGCAGGTTGCACAGCACATAGGGGGCGGCACCTTTGAAAATATCGATGATGGGCATCCTGTTGATTTTGGTGCAGGCGTTCAGACACATACCCACCGGCGGCGTCACCAGCCCGATGGCCATGCCGGTGATGAGGATGGCCCCGAACTGCAGCGCCCCCACCCCCATGGCATTCACCACAGGCAGGAGGATGGGCGCCAGGAGCAATATGGCGGGGGACACGTCAATGAACGTGCCGATCACAAGAATGAGCAGGTCAACCAATAGGATCAGCGACCAGGAGGGCATGTTCAGGGAGGCGAAAAAGCCTGCCACCAAACGCGGCACCTGCTGCATGGTGAGCACCCAGGTGAAGATATTGGTGAACCCGATGATGATCATGATGGAGGCGGAGGAGATCAGCGTTTTGCGCAGGGCCTTTACAATATGCTTCACCGTCAGTTCCCTGTACCCGAAAAAGCCAAGGACCAGCGCGTAGAACACCGCCAGGCCCGCGCTTTCGGTAGCCGTGCAGATTCCGAAGGAAATGGAGAAAATGATAAAAAGGGGCATCAGCAGCGCGGGAAGGCCGGTGAGAACGGTGCGGAAAAAGTCCTTTCGGTCAAAAGGCGTTTTCGCGGGATGGTACCCGCGCCTTCTGCTGATGATGAATACAATGGCAAGCTGGGACAGCCCGATGAGGATTCCCGGGACTGCCCCGGCCAGGAAAAGCGAGCCGATGGACGCGCCGCTGACCATGGCGTAAATGATCATGGGGATGCTGGGCGGGATGATCATGCCCATGGTGGAGGAGGCCACGGTCACGCCGGCGGCCACCTTGGGGGGATAGCCCCTTTCCTCCATGGCGGGGATAAGAATGGAGCCCAGCGCCGAGGTGTCGGCTACGGAGGAGCCGGAGATTCCTCCAAACAGCATGCTGGCCACCACGTTCACCTCGCCCAGACCGCCCCGGAAGGGTCTCACCAGGTACATGCAGAAACGGATGATGCGGTTGGTGATGCCGCCGGAATTCATCAGCTCTCCGGCCAGCATGAACATGGGCATGGCGATCATCAGCGGGCTGTACGCGCCGCCCCAGATTCTTTGGGGAATCATGGTCAAAAATTTGGGTGCTTCCGCCGCCATGTACGCAATGCAGGAGGCCCCGATGGAAAAGGCCAGCGGCACGCCGATCACCGCAAATACGATCAGGCCTGCCAGCAGATATACAATGGCCATAACAATATTTCAGCTCCTTCCGCATAGCTTACGGCTGCTTATCCGCCGGGCCTTTTTGATCTTCCACTGGAAAGAATAGCAGGGACGCAATCCTTATCAGAAGGCATAGGCCGCACAGAATGAAGCAGGCGGGCATGATGCCGTACATGTACCGCATGGGAATGTTCATCCCCGGTGAAAGCTGATTGCCCACCTGCTCCACGTAGCGGAAGCTGTATACGCACGCCACAACAGTGACGGCAAGCGCGATAAGATGATTCAAAAGGCTGATGATGCGCTGTACCCCGGGGCGCAGGGACCGGAACAGGATGTCGATGACCACATGTTCCTTTTCCAGCACGCAGATGCCAAGCCCCCAGAAGGTGGTGAAGGCGAACAGCGTGGTGATGAACTCTTCCAGCTGTTTCCAGGACAGGGAAAAGAAATATCTGGCGGCCACCGAAAACAGGACGCACGCAAACAGGCCGCCCATGGCCGCGATGCCCACGCCCACATAGATTCTATAAGCGATTTTTCCAAGCTTTTTTACAGCCTCCATGTTTTGCACCCCCAGGTATCGCTGCTTAAGGAAAGGGGAGGGAGCGCTTTCTCCCTCCCCGCAGGCCGTCGAAATAGTGCCTATTTTGACGGCGGCCCCTAGAAAGTGAGATTTCACTTTCTAGGGGTTGCACTTTTCACCTGCGGCCTCTGGCCGCGGGCGGTGAAAAGTGTAAGGAATGCTTGCTTCGCAAGCGCCCCGCGCGCGTAGGCTATGCCGGGCGACACGATTGCAATTGAAGGGGTTCCACCCCTTCAATGCATCCCCGAAAATTGGGCTGACTTTGTTGATGATTTGAGGGGAGGGAGCGATTCCTCTCTCCCCGCCGGGCCTTCTTGTGAAAAAGATTACTCCTTCACAGACGCGATGATGGCCCGCATGGCGTCCAATTCTTCCTGGGTAAGCAGCCCTTCCGCAATGTAATCCGTGTATACGGATTCCGTGGCGTCCTTGAAGGCCTGCAGCTCTTCGGCAGTGGGATAGTAGACCTCCGCGTTCTTGGCGATGACATCGATGGCGGCGGTCTCATTATCCGCGATAGCCTGGTCATTGACCTTCATCATTTCCAGCGTGGCGTCCCGCAGGATCTGCTGGTACTCCGCAGGCAGGCTGCCAAACCATTCCAGGTTGATGTAGAAGGGGTCGGGATGGAACTGGTAGGCCACCATGGTGAAGTACTTTTGCACCTCGTAAAACTTCATGCCCTCCACGTTTACGGCAGGGTTCTCCTGGCCGTCGGCCACGCCCGTTTTCAGGGCCATGTACAGTTCGCCGTAGGGAATGGATACGGTGGAGGCACCCAGCGCCTTAAAGGTGCGGTCAATGGTGTCGATGGGGGGAACGCGCATTTTCAGGCCCTTCAGATCCTCGGGGGTCTTGATCATGTGCGCGTTGTTGGAGAAGTGGCGGAAGCCGCCCGCGTTGCCAAGCCCCAGGATCAGCATATTGTCTTTCTTCGCGTCCTTGCAGATGGACAGCGCGATATCGCTGCTCATCAGCGCCTGCACCTGGGCGGGGTTTTCGCACAGGAAGGGCAGGGTAAACACCAGTAGCCTGGGCAGGAAGTCAAACTGGCCGCCCCGCATGCCTTCCAAGGTGCCCATTTTTACCATTTCCAGCATTTCTTTTTCAGAGCCCAGGGTGCCCAGCGGGAAAAGCTCCACCTGGATGCCGCCGTTGGTTTTTTCCTCCACAATCTTCTCAAAGGCAAGCAGGGAAATGTGGCGGGGATTGTTTTCCGGCTGCGCGTGTCCGATCTTCAGCACATACGTTTCCGCCAGGGAGGCCATGGGGATGGCCGCCAGCGCCAGGCAAAGGACCAGGGTGAACACCAGTGTCTTTTTCATGAAAATGCTCCTTTCCGTGATATGCTTCTCAAAGGCGGGCATCCGCCGCCTTTCGATTCGGTTGTCATCCATTGCAGGCCTGCCCGGGAACGGCAAACACAACCCTCTGTCCGCCGCCGGGTGCATATGGCCTCAAGTATTTTCCATATTTCAATTATCCATAAATCTGTATACACTATCAATATAAAATATTGCGTAAATGCATGTTATCTTGCTTTTCGTTTTTAGGCGCCGTAGGCGTCGCGGTAGGAGGTGGGCGTCATGCCGGTATGCTTTTTAAAGACGGCCGAAAAATAGGAGGCATCCGGAAAGCCGCAGATCTCCGCGATCCTGAGCAGGCTGAAATGGCTGTACAGCAGCAATTCCTCCGCCTTTCTGATGCGCAATGCCGTCAGCTGCTGCCAGATGGAGACCCCAAGACAGCTTTTGAATTGCCTGCAAAGGTGGTATTTGCTGACGCCAAGATCCCTGGCGATGCCGTCCAGCGTCAAATTTTTCTCGAAATGGTCGTTCAGGTAACGGAAGGCCCGACGCATCTGCGGCGGGATGTTGTTAGGCACCTGCTCCTTCGGGGGATCCTGCCGTTGCTTGGGTTCGCTCCCCCTTGCGCGTTCCGCCTTCAGCCGGCCGAGCACACAGGCCATGGTGCCCATGAGCGCTTTGATTGTAACAGGTTTTTGAATGTATCCCGCGGCGTTGAGCCGGAACAGACGGTCGATAGCCTCAAGGGTACGCTCCCTGGCCATCAGGAAGGCGACGCCCGGGAACCCCAGAGTTTGAAGCTGCTCCAGAAAGTCAAATCCCGCGCCGTTTTCCCCGCAATCGGCAATGGCCAGGATGTCCGGCCTGTACTGTATGGCGGTGCGCAGCGCCACCGGGCCGCCGCGGCACTCATACACAGCGCGTATCTCGGGGTACTTTTCCCGGATCAGTCCTTTGAGCGCTGCGCGGTCCTGGGGATCATCGTCAATGATCAGCAGCGTATACATGGCAGGGCCCCGCTATTTGATGGAGGCCACAAACCTGGCGGCCTCCCGGACGGCGGGGTCTGTAAAGACCCGGCTGAAATGCTTTACGGAACTGCCCATATGCGTTTTCAGGGCCTTGACGGCGGCGTCAAGATCCCGCTTCTCCAAGCTGTCGATGATGTCTTCATGCTCCTTGATGGTAGGCGTGTATTCCGGGTAGAAAAGCGAGAGCCACCTGGCCCGCACGATCAGCAGATGATGCCGGGTATAGGCTTCCAGCAGCCTTCTGTTGCCCGCACCCTCCACGATCATGAAATGGAACCGGTCCTCGATCTCGAAATTCTTCTCAAAATCCCTGTCCGCGATGGCTTTTTTCAATTCCTCATTCAGCTCGCGCATCCTTTGGACGCTTGCTTTCGAAAGCGGGCTGCGGGTGGTGATGATCTCAATGGCCTGCTGCTCCAGCGCGGTGCGCAGCTCCGTGATCTCCAGAATGTCCGCCGCGGAGATGTCCGCCACCACCGCCTTGCTTTGCCCCTGCACCACCAGGGATTCGTACATCAGCCTTTGGATCGCCTCCCGCACCGGCGTGCGGCTCATGCCCAGCTCCCGGGAAATTTGGTAATCCGATACCACATCGCCGGGCTTCAGGGTGAAGGTCAATATATTGCTTAATATTTTCTCATAGGCCACCTGCACAAGACGGACCTCGGGCTCCATCCGGTTCACCTGCTTTTTATAGAATACAGTATTCATGCTTATTGGTATACAGTTTATTATAGGCTTTCGCCGGAGTTTGTCAAGGACAGCAACAAAACACGGAGAGGGATTTGATGAAAATCCCTCTCCGCGTGCCAATTGAAAAGCATTCCTGCCTATTGCGACTTTCCCCGGCTGGTTACCGGGAGAATTTCCTTTACCTCATCCCCCGAAACCAGATAGATCCTGTCAAACAGGTTCACATTAGTGCAGCAGTGGCCGGGGATGTAGCGAACCGTATCATTTACTTTTGCGCGATGGCCGGGGAGACGGTTGGTGATGTGCTCCTCGCTCAGTTTGACAAGGGCCTCGGGATGACCCATCAATACCGGCTTTTCCTGATCCACGCTGCAGGTTTTCAGCCCGGCGTCGGTGATGAATACATCCCCGTTCACCGATATCACGGAGGAAAAGATGAAGAGCGCGTTTTCAAAAGGCAGATCCAGCAGGTTGTACGCCGCGTCCATAAAGAGGTAGCTGCCGGCCTGGGATTCGGTATATACGGTGGGAAGCGTTTGGCGCAGGGGGAGCGTGCCGGTACTCATGCCGCTTATCTCCTTGGGCGGGAGGCCCTTTTCGGTGAGGAACGCCTTCAATTGGGACAACTGTTCCTCTATAGCCTCAGAATCGCCCATGCGCTTTTTAAAATCCGCCTCGTGGGACAATTGGCCCGCGTAGGCCTGGATGCCGCCGAAGCGCAAATGCGGCTGCTTAGCGATCACCTCCGTCAGCGCCAGCACTTCTTCGTTGGTGTAAACGCCGCAGCGCTTCATGCCCACGTCGAATTCCACCAGCACGGAAAGCGTAACGCCTTCCCGGTTCGCCGCGGCTTCAAGGTCCAATATATTTTGCCTGTCGTCCACGCAGACGCCGATCCACGCATCATGGGCCAGCTTCGCAAGCCGTGCGATCTTGCTAGGGACCGTCACCTGGTTGGCGATCAGGATATCCCGGATTCCCGCCGCGTACACATCCTCCGCCTCGCCCACCTTGGCGCAGGTGATGCCCTTTGCGCCGTATTCCATCTGCAATTTTGCCAGGTACGGGCAGCGGTGGGATTTATAGTGGGGCCGCAAGGCGATTCCCGCCGCCTGCGCCAGGACCTTTGCGGACTGCAGGTTGCGCAGCAGCGCTTCCCTGTCAAGGACCAGCGCCGGGGTTTCGATCTCCGTGATTTTCATAAGACACCCTTTCTATACCGCCGTGTTGGGCTGGTATGGTCGCACAAGTTCCGCGAGCGCATCGATTTCCGCTTGTGTGTACGGCGTCTGGCCAACCCTTTCCTCGTCCGCCGGGAGATACTTGTCCGGCCTTCGGTAGCGGTTGAGCACGTACCTGGGCAGCGGGGGAAGCTCCTTGGCCATGGTTGCAAGATCATCCTCCGTAAGCTGGGGAATCACGGTGGTGCGCACCTCAAAGGGCACGGAGGATTCCAGAAGGACCCGGATGGTGGCAAGCACTTTGTCCGGGTCGGCTCCTTGCCCGCAAATTTCCTTGTATCTTTTGGCGGGCGCCTTGTAATCCACGGCCACATAATCGCACAGGCCCTGTTCCAGCAGCTCTTGGACGGCTTGGGGGGCGGACCCGTTGGTATCCAGCTTGGTTTTGTACCCCAGGGCCTTCAGCTTTTCCAAAAATACGGAAAGCCCGGGCTGCAACGTAGGCTCGCCTCCTGTCACCACAGCGCCGTCCAGCATGGAGGCGCGCCTTTTCAGGAAATCCTCCACATAGCCCGGAAGGAGCACCTCATGGGTGCCGTCAATGAGGCCGCGGTTGTGGCAGTAGAAGCAGCTATAATTGCAGCCGGGCACAAACAGCACGCAGGCAGTAAGCCCCGGATAATCCACAAAGGAGCATTTGGTAAGGCCCGCCAGAAGCATTTGCTGTCACATCCTGATGACGTACTTCTTGCGCTGCTCATACTCCTCGCGCTTGCCGGTGTTAAAGTTTTGAACCGGCCGCAGATAGCCCACCACCCGGCTCCACACCTCGGTTGGCTTGCCGCACACGGGGCAGGCATACTGCTCCCCGGTCAGATACCCGTGGTCGTTGCAGATGGAGAAGGTGGGCGTGAGGGAGATATAGGGCAGCTTGTAGGTCTGGAAAACCTTGCGGATGAACCGCTTGGCGGTTTTTATATCCCGGATCTCCTCCCCCAGGTACAGGTGCAGCACCGTGCCGCCGGTGTACAGGGACTGCAGTTCATCCTGCAGTTCCAGCGTTTCGAACACGTCGTCCGTGTAGTTTACGGGAAGCTGGGTGGAGTTGGTATAATAGGGCACCTTGTCGCCGGCGGTATAGATATCCTTGTAGCGTTCCTTGTCCTTTTTCGCCAGGCGATAGCTGGTGCCCTCCGCCGGGGTGGCCTCCAGGTTGTAATAATGGCCGGTGACATCCTGGATCTCCTTGATTACATCCCGCATGTAGGTAAGCGTGCGGACCGAGAAGCCCTGCCCTTCTCCTGTGGTGATACCGCTTTCCGTACCCAGCAGGTTGACGCAGGCTTCGTTCATGCCGATCAGGCCGATGGTGTTGAAATGGTTGTACCAGTAGCAGCCGGTGCGCAGCTTGACATCCTTCAGGTAGTAGGCGGAGTAGGGGTACAGGCCCTTCTCCGTTTGCTCCTCAATGACCTTGCGCTTGATCTCCAGGCTGTTTTTGGCGATCATCATCTGCTGGTACAGCCGCACCCGGAACTCGGATTCCGTTTTGGAAAGGTAGGCCAGCCGCGGCAGGTTGATGGTCACCACGCCGATGGAGCCGGTTAAGGGGTTGGAGCCGAACAGCCCGCCGCCCCGCTTGCGAAGGTCGGAAGTGTTCAGCCGCAGCCGGCAGCACATCGACAGCGCGTCCTCCGGCGACAGGTCGGAGTTCACATAGTTGGAAAAGTAGGGGATGCCGTACTTGCAGGTGATCTCCATGAACTTGTCGGTAACGGGGCTGTCCCAGTTGAATTCCTTGGTGATATTGAGGGTGGGGATGGGGAAGGTGAACACGCGGCCCTTGGCGTCGCCCTCAGCCATCACGTCGCAGAAAGCGGTGTTGAAAAGGTCCATCTCCGTTTGGAAGTCTCCGTAGGTCTCATCCCGCACTTCGCCGCCCACGATCACGTGCTGGTCCTTCAGCGTCCTGGGGGGCACGATGTCGAAGGTGAGGTTGGAAAAGGGGCATTGGAAACCCACCCGGGTGGGCACGTTCAGGTTGAAAATGAACTCCTGCAGCGCCTGCTTGACCTGGGAATAATCCAGCCTGTCATACCGCACAAAGGGCGCGCAGTAGGTGTCGAAGGAAGACCAGGCCTGCGCCCCGGCGCTCTCTCCCTGGGTGGTGAAGGTGGAGTTTACGATCTGGCCCAGAAGCGCGCGCAGATGCTTGGGCGGTTTGGATTCCACCTTGCCGGGCACGCCCCCGAAGCCGTTTGTCAGCAGTTGCCGCAAATCCCAGCCCGCGCAGTAGGGGCCGAAAAAGCCCAGGTCGTGGATGTGGATCTCCCCGGAAAGGTGGGCGTTGCGTATGTCCTCCGGATAGATCTCATGCAGCCAGTAGTTTTTGGTAAACGCCTCGCGGACGTAATTGTTCAGGCCGTTGATGGATTTTTGCGTGTTGGCGTTCTCGTTGATCTGCCAGTCCCGGTCGTTGAGATATTCGGAAAACATATGGATGGTGGCGCCGATCAGGGCATTGGCTTCCCTGGCGGAACGGCGCTTTTCACGGTAAAGGATGTACGCCTTGGCCGTCTTGGCATGGCCGGCCTCAATGAGCACCTTCTCCACGATGTCCTGTATCCCTTCCACCTCGGCGATGCCCTCGGGATACTTTTCCTCCGCCAGGCGCACCACCTCGTCCGCCAGCTTTTCGGACAGCGCAAAATCCGTGCCGCCCACGGCGTTGGCAGCCTTGAAGATGGCCAGGACGATTTTTTCCTTTTTGAAGGGGACATAGGAGCGGTCTCTTTTGATGATCAGGCTCAGCATACCATCGTACCCTGCTTTCTCTTTTGTGATTCGCCCGCGGCAGGAGCGATGCCTTCCGTACTTTTTGCGTATGCAAGACCCCATGTACCGCCCTCGCCTTTTCCGGGCGGCAACATGCCGGGTATCTGCACCTTCAGTTGACAGCAAAGCGCCGCGAATCGACAGAATCCACTATATCTTGTTTCATATTCCAACAAAACCACATGATGTATTGTATTACGATTCTATGTCGCTGTCAATGCTCCAGAGGGCGAATGCCGAAAAAAGTTTTTACCGGCGAAACAGGCACAAGGGAATGCTGCATAAACGAATTGTTTATGCAGCATAAATGTAAATAATATGCACCTTTCAGACTAAGGATACGCAAAATCCACCCCACGTAAGGATTCGACACCATTGGGATGCTTTCGTTCAGCAGGAGGAAAAGATGGGAAAATGATGCACCGATTGAGCAAACCGGACAAGGATTTTTGAGAAAATCCCCCTGCCTTAATATCTGCGTTTCCTATCCGGTATCAGGGCCACCAGTGTCTGGTACAGCAGGTCTACGGCTTTTTCCGGAAAAATTTCCAGCAGGAGCAGCAGCTTGCCGGTGCCCACGCGGTAGCGGAGCCTGGGGTGCTTGGCTTCCATGGCCCGGAGGACTACAGCCGCCAGTTTGCGGGGGTCATTTTTATGGCTGAGTTCCTGGGTCATCAGGGGCTTGAGCTTTTGGAGCACGCCGGCGTAATACCGCGTGCGCAACAGCGCATCCTCAAAATCCAGCAAAATGCCCTTTGTGAGGGCTGTTTGGAACGAGCCCGGCTGGATCTTGATCACGGGGATTTTCAGAAACATCAGCTCCCGGCGCAGGCTGTCGTTATACGCCTCCACCGCGCGCTTGGACAGGCAGTACGCCCCGGCGAATGGCTGGGCGGTCATCCAGCCCGCCTCCGAGGAGCAGTTGACGATCCGGCCGCCGCCCGCCTTGACCATTTCAAAAAAGACCCGGTTCACGTGTATCATGCCCAGCACGTTGATTTCCAGCAGCTTCCCGGCAAGCGCCGCGGCCTCACCCTCCACCAGGGAGGAAAAGGCGCTGGCCCCCGCGAAATTCACGACAGCATCCAGCGCGGGGGTTTCCCGCGCCACCGTCCTTTGCCCCGCCAGGACGCTTTCCTCGTCGGTGATGTCCATGGCCAGGGGGATCACGTTTGGAAGCGAGCCAAGGCTTTGAAGCTTCTCCCTGTTGGTACCGGCGGCATAAACCCGCCAGCGCCCGGTTTCTGCGAGGGCTTTCACACACACCTGGCCCAGCCCGCCGGTGGCGCCCGTAAAAAGAACATGCTTCATGCGCTTGTCCGCCTCCCTTCTTTTTCGCACAGCATAGCAGGCCGCGGTGGGCGTGTCAAGGCAAATGGCGGGAGCCATGGATAAAAATCCCTGGTACAAACGTTTCTATGGCAAATGGGAATGGGGAGGGAAGAATATGGGGAAAAAGTTGTCTCTTTTGGCGGCGTTTTTGTGCCTGGCATTGCCTGCCTTCGCTTTGGCCGAAGGCTCCTGGGGGCAGATCAACCAGGAGCTTGACCGGCCCGCGGACTGGAAGCAGATTGTTTCCGGAAGCGCATTTTCCTTGGGGGAGAAGCAGGCCATCGGCACGGCGGACGGACAAGCGCTGTATGAGATCAAGTTCGGCACTTATCCCAGCATCGACGGCTCCACGGTATCGGTGCCCATGGTGATGGAATTCGCCAGGCAGCATTTGATGCTCCCGGAGGAGGACGTGAAGAGCCTCTCCTTCCTCTCCACCACCCACACGGCCTACGAACATCTGATTTTAAAACAGCCCAACGGCTCCGCGCTGCTTCCTTCCCTGTCGGGGGCCATGGACGAAAGCCGACCGGTGGACCTGATCATCGCCACGGAACCATCCGATGAGGAGTTGGCTTTGGCTGCCCAAAACGGCGTGACCCTGGTGAAACAGGCGGTTTGCTGCGATGCCTTCGTGTTCATTACCAACAAGGACAACCCGGTGAATGAACTTACCGTGGAGCAGATTCAAAAAATCTACACAGGGGAAATCACTTCCTGGAGCCAGGTGGGCGGCGCGGATCAGCCGATCCTGGCCTATCAGCGGTCAAAGAACTCCGGCAGCCAGACCGCCATGGAAAATTTGGTGATGAAGGGCCTGCCCCTTGCGGCCGCGCTGCCCAACTACGTCACCGGGGACATGGAGGGGCTGGTCCGGCAGGTGGGGGACTATGAGAACGGCCCGGGCGCCATTGGCTACACCTATAAGTTCTACATCGATACCCTTTATAAGAACGAAAACATCAGGGTGCTGGCGGTAAATGGCATTGTGCCGGACGATGAAAACATTCGCACCGGAGCGTATCCCTTCTCCACCCACTACTATGGGGTGTTCAGGGCGGGGGAAGAGCAGGCCCCGGGCGGGCTGTTTCTTGCGTGGATCCTGACGCGGGAAGGGCAGGAATGTGTCGCCCAGGCGGGCTACATCCCTGTCCTTGAGCTTAACAGGCCATAGGGGAGGAGAGAAATTTATGCGCAGGTTGCTGCCATTAGCGCTTTTGTGCGCCCTGTGCCTATTTGGGTTTGCCGCGGGCGCTGCTGCCCGGACGGTTTCGCTGGATGGCATCGTATATGAGATCAAACAGGAATATAATGGCGAATACGCCGAGTTCATAGGCTTTGAAGCGGGAGCCCAAAGCGCCGCCATCCACCAAGTAGTGGAAGGCTGTCCCGTTTGGTATTACCTGCGGGAGGATGGCTATGCGAATACCGCCGTTAAGACACTTACCATCGGGGCCGAGGTGCGTGACCTGAATCAGGTGACAGGCCTCCCCAGCCTGCTGTACGCCATGCAGGGGCTTCAAACCATCCGGCTTAACGCGGGCCTGACCTCTGTGGGGGACAGCCTCACTTACGGCAGCGGATATGTAAACGCCTTTGCGGTGGAGGAGGGGAACCCCTCCTACAAGGCGGTGGACGGCGTGCTGTTCACAAAGGACGGCGCACTGGTGGTCTATCCCGGCGGCAGGGAAGGGGCATACGATATCCCCGCGGGTACCCTGTCTGTGAACCGCGGCGCATTCGCAAGCGCCAAGCACTTGACGCGCCTCACCGTTCCCGAGAGCATTACCTGGCTGGACGGCGGCGCGCTGTGGGGCACGGAGACGATGACGGAGCTTGTGCTGCCCGCCTCCATGACGAACATGGGGGAAGGGTCAATGCCTTATCAGGGCGCATTGCAAAAAGTAGAGATCACCCAGGGGAATCAGTGGTACCAAAGCGTGGACGGAGTGGTGTACAGCCGGGACGGTAAAACGCTGGTGTATTTCCCCAGCGGCAGGGGTGGGACCTATGACATTCCGGAGGGCGTCACCGCAATTTCCGTCTATGCCTTCCAGGGCAACGGGAGCTTGGAAGGCCTCACCTTGCCCGAGGGCATTACCGTGCTCCCTACGGGCACCTTCTCCGCTATGCGGGCGCTGAAGACCCTTACTCTGCCCGCATCCCTCCAATCCATAGAGGACTGGTCGATGCCCATAGGGGAAGCCTTTCAGACGGTCACGGTCCGGGAAGGAAACAGCCAGTATCAATCCATCGATGGGGTGCTGTTCAGCCGGGACGGCAAGACGCTGCTGTATTACCCCTCCGGCAGGCAGGGGGATTACACTGTCCCCGAAGGCACGCTCTTCCTGGCCGGCGGCGCCTTCGCATCCGCATTCGGCCTTCAGTCCATTGCCTTACCGGAGGGGATCACATCTTTGCCGGATTACTTCTTTTCAAGCGCAACACACCTTGAGAAGGTGTATTTGCCCGCGTCCCTTGTGAAACTGGGCGAAAGCGCGCTGCCTGCCTACGGCACCCTCCGGCGCGTGGAAGTGGCTGCGGGCAACCCGGTATACAAGGACATCGACGGCGTACTGTTTCAGGGGACGGCGCTGATTTTGTATCCTCCCGCCCATGGATCCTCCTATGATGTGCCGCCGGGTACTACTGCCATCGGCAACTATGCCTTCGAAGGCCGGGATATGCTGCAAACCGTGACCATCCCCAGGAGCGTTACGGAACTGAGCGAAGGAATGTTTTCCAGCTGTACGTCGCTTTTAAGGGTATCCCTGCCCATCACCCTTCAAAAGATCGGGAAGCGGGCCTTTGCCAACTGCATTGCCCTTTCCGGCATCACCCTGCCCCCGGGCCTTACGGAGGTGGGGGACTGGGCGTTTTACAACTGCCCGTCCCTTGGCGGCGTCACGGTCCCCAATGGCGTCACAAAGCTTGGCATAAACGTGTTTCTAAGACACGGCTCCGCTTTTGTGCTGTACGCCGGGGAAAAATCGGCCGGCTACTGGCACGCCTGGGAATATGAACTGCCCTGGGCGGAGCAGGCCGGCGCTGCCGCCGCGGTCCCCAATCCCGCAAGGCGCGCCACTCAATCCGCCGTGGTGAATAACGCCAGCAATTCGGCGCTTTTGAACCTGTACGCCAGCCCCTCCTCCAAGGGGAAAGCCCTTGGCAAATACGCAAACGGCACAACGGTTCAGGTGCTTAATACGTCAGACGGCTGGGCCCGTGTGCAGGTGAACGGCCAGGAGGGCTATATGGCGCTGGATTCCGTTGTTTATACCGACAACCTCACAAGCCTGGTGCGCGTCACTTGGGGCCGCAAGCGCCAGGAGATCAACAGCTCCCTGAAATTGTACGAAGCGCCCTATGAGAAGGCCGCCTCCCAGAGGATCGCCCAGGATGTGTCCATGCGCATTTTGGATGCGCAGGGCGTATGGTACCGTGTCCTGCTCAACGGGCAGGAGGGGTATGTGCAGGTTAAGGACCTGAATGTGGTCTACAGCCGGGAGCCCGAATATGACGAAGTGGGCGCGGTTCATTATTACGTGGTGGCGAACCCCGACAGCCACGACCGGCTGAACCTTCGGGAAGCGCCTTCCACAAAAAGCCGCTCCCTGGGCAAGTATTGCAGCGGCATCCAGGTTCGGGACCTGGATTACGGAGAGGTGAAGGACGGCTGGGTCCACGTCAGCGTGGACGGCCAGGAGGGGTATATGATGGCCGAATACCTGATCAGCATCGATTTTGGCGGCGAGTCCTCCCTGTGGGGACAGGGGTGACGGGGAGAAAGAACGGCGGGGCTGTCGTGTTAATCGCATAACAGCATAATGATACAAGAAGATGGCATCCGAAGGTTTCCAAAGGGCGACCGGAAAGCCCTTTGGTCGTGCCCGCAGGCACGAAATCCTTCTTCTTGAATAAATTTATGCAAAATGCATGCTTAGCACGACAGCCCCGTGCCTTACCCCGAAAACCGCATACGAGGCGGAAAAAGCGATGCGCCGCCTCCTGCCGTTTTTTACCCCTTCACAGAACCGCCGGTCACGCCCTGGATATAGAACTTCTGCATGATCACGAACAGGATGGAAATGGGGATGGATACCAGCACGCCGCCCGCGCAGAACTGCCCGAAGTACGCGTTGATGCGCACCTTGTCCACCATGGCGTACAGGCCGATGGCAACGGTCTTGTTCTCCGACAGCCCGGAGTTGAGCATGATGTTGGCAAAGATGAAATCCATCCATGGCGCAAGGAATGCGCTGATCACCGTATACACGATGATGGGTTTGGACAGCGGGATCACAATTTTCGCGAAGACGGTGAGCTCCGACGCGCCTTCAATGTAGGCTGCCTCCCGCATGGAACTGGGAACGGTGTCAAAGAACCCTTTGGCGATCAGGTATCCCAGCCCCGAACTGCCCGAGTAGACCAGGATCAGGCCGATGTTGCTGTTGGTCAGCCCAATGGACTTCATGATGAAGTACACCGCGATCATCGCCAGGAAGCCGGGGAACAGCGTAAGCGTGCTGGCGAAGGTGATCAGGCCTTTGCGCGCCTTGAACCGCATGCAGCTCATGGCGTAGGCCACCATCAGCACAAAGGCGCTGGAAATAATGCAGGTGAACACGGCAATGATCAGCGTGTTCCGAAACCAGCTGGGAAAGCGCGCCACATCGTCCGTACCGAAAAGCAGCGCCTGGTAATGGACCAGGGAAAGCTGTGAAGGGAAAAAGGAGCGGATGTTGGGGCCGGTATCGGTGCCAAAGGAGGTGGCCGCCAGCCAGATGATGGGGATGAGCCAGAACACCGCGAAAAAGGCCAGCACCGAATGCCGCACGGCCTGTTTGAATATCTTCATTGGAAGCGCTCCTCTCTGTTCCCCCTGATCAGCCTGCGGAAGGCGAACACTGTGAACACGGCGCAGATGACAAAGATCAGGATGCCCAGCACCGACGCCATCTTATAGTTGTAGAAGTTCTGGGTCAGCCGGTACAGCCAGGTGATCAGCAGGTCCACCTCCTGGGCGTTGGAGTTGGCAAGAAGCTGGTCCTTGGTCACAAACACATCGTTGGTCAGCAGGTAGATAACATTGAAGTTATTGATGTTGTGGGTGAAGGAGTTGATCAGGAACGGACCCGTGACAAACAGGATATAGGGCATGGTAATATGGCGGAAGCTCTGGTACGCGTTGGCGCCGTCAATGCGCGCGCTCTCCAGGAGCTCCGCGGGGATGTTCATCAAAATGCCCGTGGCGATGAGCATCAGGTAAGGAATGCCGATCCACAGGTTGATCAGCAGAATCATGGCCTTGGCCCAGGCGGGATCGGTGAGGAAGGGGATATAGCCATAGTTCTGGGACAGCAGCCCGATCTGCTTGAGCAGGCCCGTCAGCCCGGTATTTGCGCAGATGGTATTGACGATGCCGGTATTGGCAAAGAAATTGCGCACCAGCAGCAGCGACACAAACTGGGGGACCGCGATGGGGATCACAAACATCGTGCGCCAGAAGCGCTTGAAGCGGGTGTTGCGGTTGTTGACGAACATAGCCATCAGGATGCCCAGAATGTAGGTGGAGAACGTGGCGAAGGCGGCCCATATCAGCGTCCAGGAAAGTACCCTGCCAAAGGAGTAGGCGAAGGTGATGGTCTGCGAGCGGGTGAACAGCGTCTTGAAATTCGCAAGCCCCACCCAGGTGAACAGGTTGGTAGGAACCATGTGGGTTTGGTCATAGTTGGTAAAGGCCACGCAGATCATCACCAGCAAGGGGATGATGGTAAAAAGGAGGATCCCAAGGCTGGGCAGGGCCAGCAGCGTAATATAGAATTTTTTGTTGATCAGGTCACGTATATCGTCTGCGAAGCGGTTGACCGGCTTTCCGCTTTCCTGCAAAACCTGCAGCCTTCGCACGGCGCGGATATTCTTTACCCAGAAGATAAACATCGCCAGGATCACAAGGATCGCGAACAGCCCGAACAGCAGGATCATGAAGGAATGGTCAAAGTTGTTGACCTCGTTTTTCATGGTCGCCGGGTTGAACACCGACGCGCGCTTCACCGTACCCAGCGTGCCGAACTTGCTCAAACTGGGCCACAGCGCCAGCGGATAAAAGAGGAAAACAAACGCCTGGAGCAGCGTGACCAGCACACCCTTGGCGTATTGCTTCCTGGCAAAATAGCCCGCGCCAAAGAAAATCAGCGACAGGCGGACGAAGAAATCGCCCTCTCTGATGTCCCGATAGAATTGCACAAAAAACAAGGCAAACCCGCTGCCAAAAGAGCGCAAGGCCTTTTCCGCCCCGCCGGTTGTGGTTGGCTTGACCGTTTCCATGGCAACGCTCCTTCCTTTTATGAAAACATGCCCGCGTGCCCTTTCAAGCGCGCGGGCATGTTGCCCCTGTGCGGTGATTGGTTATTGCACGGTGGCCGTGATGCCGGCGACCATGTTGTCAAGCAGCGTCTGCAGGTCGGTGCCCTCGGCGTTGCCGCCATAGATCACGGCGCCGAAGGTGGCAGCGGGCGACCAGTAGTTGCCGCCCACGCGCTGGGTGGTGGCATATGCGCTCTGGGCCGCCAGCGCAGCGATGGCGGGGGAGGCCTGGACCTCGTCCGACGCTCCGGCCACCAGGTTGGAGGGGCCCTGCCCGCGCAGGACGAAGCGGGAAATCTGGCTCTGCTCGTTGGTCATGAAATCGGCAAACTTCATCGCCCAGCCCACGTTGGGGCTGTAGGCGTTGACGCCCACCAGCTTATATCCCGCAAAGGAAGCCATCTGCACCTGCTGGCCGTTAACAGTATAGGTGGGGAGCTTGACGGCGGCATAATTGTCGCCCCAGGCTTCGGCCGCGGCGTTGGCGTTCCACACGCCGTTGATGCCCGCGATCACGGAGCCGTCCTTGACGCCGGTCACAAATTCGCTGTCACCCTGGTTGATGAAGCCGGGATTTTTTGCGATGGCCAGCATGGCCTCAGCCACCTGCAGGCCGGTGAAAGGCGTATCGGTGGCGTTCCAGTTGCAGAAGTTGTTCACGCCGTCGTCCATCAGGCGCATTTGAAGCCCGGCGCCAGCGAAGAACGAGTACATGTACCACCCGCCGCTCATCTCCATGGAAACGTGTTTGCCGGCGGCAGCGGCCACCTCCAGCATCTTGTCAAGGGTCATTACATCTTCTTCGGTGAAGAAGCTCTTGTCGTAGAACATGAAATAGCCGTTGTCCGCCGTGGCGGGATAGGCGTACAGCGTGCCGTCCATGGAGGCGGCTGCCACTGAGCCGGCGCTGTTGCGGGCGAGGATCTCCTCCAGGTCCAGGGATACGGGCTGCAGCGCGCCCGCCAGCACAAGCTCGCCAAGCTGGTCGTCGGCGAAGGTGTATACATCAGCGGCGGCGGTGATATCGGTCAATACGGTGTCTTTGGCCGTGGATTCGGACTGGATGCCCACTTTGATGTCGAACGTGGCGTCGGGATTCGCCGCCTTGAAGCTGTCGATCACCCCGTTGATCCATACCTGGTCCGCGTCGTCACCGACCCATACCAGCAGGGAGACAGGCCCTTCCGCAAGCGCCGCCGGAATGATGCCCAACAGCAAACACATGGTTACCAGTATGGCGAGAAATTTCTTCATACAAGAATCCCTCCGTTTTTGTTATAGTTGTTGTTTTCGCACAAACCCTTGCTTATTAAACTATAACACGCCGCCATATCCCTGTCAAGAATCCTTCCCGGTGCCTTGCCTGGAAAATTTCAGAAAATTTCCTTTCCTGCCAATTTATACTCCGCCAGATGCAGTTTGGCGGGGATATCAATGTGGTATGGGCACATGGGAAGGCATGCCCCGCACTGCGTGCACGCGTCGGCGCGGATTTTAAGGGCCGCGTACCGCTTGCGCCCCAGTTCCCTGTTGCCAAACCAGAAGCGCAGCCGCTCGGCCAGGGCATATTCCGCCGTATCCCCAACCACGCCCCGGGCCATCTGCCGGTCGTAGTACCCTTCGCAGGCAAATACCTCCTGGATATTGATACCCTCGGGGCAGGAGCACTTGCCGCATTGGCGGCAGACATAATTGGAAAGCTCCGGCGCGTCAAAAAAGAGCTGCTTCTCCTCTTCCTCCGTCATGGGCGTAAAGCCTTCGGCAAAGGCAAGGTCGTCCGTCAGCATTTTTTCGTTGTTGATGCCTGCCACCACCACGGATACGGGCCGCGAAAACGCGTACCGGAAGGCTTTTTCAGCCGACTTGTACAGGTAGCCGTCTCCCACCGGCTTCATCAGGATAATGCCCGCATCCTTTTCCTTTGCCAGGGGAAGCAGTTCCCCCTCGATTTCGGGATAGTTGAACCTGTCGTAATAGTTGATGGTAGACATCACCGCTTCGAATTTGTCCCGCCGGAGCGCTTCCATCAGCGCGCCGGGCCAGCCGTGCATGGACAGGCCGATGTGGTTGACCTTTCCCGCCTTTTTTGCCTCCAGGGCCGCTTCGTACGCTCCGCCTTCCGAAAGAATCGCCTCAAGCTCCGCGATGCTGCCCACGGCGTGCATCAGCAGCACGTCCAGATGGTCGGTCCGCAGGTTGCGTAGCGTTTCATCAATGTTCTCGGCCGCGGTCTTTTTGTCCCTGGCGCCTGTTTTGGATACCAGCACAAACTCGTCCCGCCTGTCCATGACGGAGCGGCCGATCTTCCTTTCGGACTCGCCGGCGCCATAACTGATAGCCGTCTCCAGGTAGTTCCCGCCCGCGTCCAGATAGCGGTTTAGCAGCTTCTCCGCCTCTTTCTGCGGGATCTCCAGCAGGTGGAAGCCGCCGAACCCAAGGATGGATGTTTTCAAACCCGTTTTTCCAAACCGCCTGTATTCCATATTCATTCCCTCCAAATCCTGTTCTATATATATCATAACGCGCTGCACGCCATATTGCAACAAAGCAAAGCCGGGGCATGTTTCTTTCCCGCACCATCTGTTTACAATAGGAGTATGAATCCTATGAAAGAAGGCGGACCCATGTTCAGAAAGTTATGCGGCGAAGGAAAGGCCTATTGCAACCTGCTTGACGGCGAGTGGACGAAAGCCTCCTCCAACGTGTTCATTGAAATTATCTCCCCCGTGGACGGCTCCCTGGTGGGCAGGGTTCCGGCCATGACGAAGGCGGATGTGGACAAGGCCATTCAAAATACCAAGGAGAATCTGCCCGCCTGGGCCGGCATGCCCATCCACCAGCGGGCGGAGGTTTTTTACAGGGCGGCCGGGCTTCTGGAGCACAACGAGAAGGAAATCGCGCACATGCTCACCATGGAGATCGCCAAGGATGAAAAATCCGCCGTCTCGGAGGTCAGGCGCACTGCGGACCTTTTGCGTTACACCGCGGACGTGGGCAAGAGCATGACCGGCGAGGCCTTGGGCGGCGACAGCTTTCCCGGCGGCAGCAAAAACAAGGTTTCGTATGTGTCCCGGGTGCCCCTGGGCACCATCCTGGCCATTTCCCCCTTCAACTATCCCATCAACCTGTCCGCCTCCAAGGTGGCCCCGGCGCTTATCGGCGGCAACGCGGTGGTGCTGAAGCCTGCCACCCAGGGGGCCGTAAGCGCCCTGTACCTGGCGCAGGTGTTCATGGAAGCCGGATTGCCCAAGGGCATCCTGAACACCGTCACAGGCCGGGGAAGCGATATCGGCGATTATATCGTTAGCCATCCCGGGATCGATTTCATCAATTTCACCGGCAGCACGGAGGTGGGCCGGCATATTGCCGGGCTTGCGGGCATGGTACCCATGCTGCTGGAACTGGGGGGCAAGGACGCCGCCATCGTTTTGAGGGATGCGGACCTTGATTTCGCGGCGGACAACATCGTCTCCGGCGCGTATGCCTATTCCGGGCAGCGGTGCACGGCGGTCAAGCGCGTGCTTATGGAGGACCGTGTGGCGGAGGCACTGGTGCCCAAACTCCTTGACAGGGTGGAAAAGCTGCCCGTGGGCGATCCCCGGGAAAACGTGGTGATCGTGCCCCTGATCAGCGAAAAGGCCGCGGACTTTGTAATGGGGCTCATCGAAGATGCCGTTGCGAAGGGGGCCCGCATCCTGACCGGCGGCAAAAGGCGGGGAAACCTCATCGAGCCCACCCTGATGGATCATGTCACCACCGGGATGCGCCTGGCCTGGGAGGAGCCCTTTGGTCCGGTGCTGCCCATCCTGCGGGTAAAGGACAAGGAGGAGGCCATTGCCATCGCCAACCGCTCGGAGTACGGGCTGCAGTCCTCGGTGTTCACAAACAGCATTGACGACGCGTTTTATATCGCCAACCGGCTGGAGGTGGGCACCGTGCAGATCAACAACAAAACGGAACGGGGTCCTGACCACTTTCCCTTCCTGGGGGTGAAGGCCTCCGGCATGGGCACCCAGGGCGTGAAATATGCCATCGAGGCCATGACCCGGCCCAAGGCTGTGGTGTTCAACCTATCGCAAAAATGAAATCATCATCCTTTGCGGTCAGACTGGATATTCCTCCTCGATGGACATATCCTCCAGCACATCGTTTAAGCTTACGTCCTCCTGCACCTCTTTGGGCAGCGCGGTAAGCTTCACATACCCCTCGATGGAGGCGATGTCCAGGTAGTGCATCCCCGCCACGGCCAGGATCTCCCTGGCTACCGTGGCCCGGTGGGCCACCACCATGAACCGCTTTCCCCTGGTCCTAAGCTGCTGCAGCGCCCGCTCAAAATCCCCGTCGCCGCTGAAGAGCACCGCCATATCGTAATGGTCGATGGTGTTGAACATGTCCAGCACGATTTCCACGTCCAGGTTGCCCTTCTTTTTTGTTTCATCGCCGTTGTGGATTTCCTTGAGGGGCTTCAGCACGATGGTATACCCCATCAGGGGCAGCATCTGCAAAAAGCGGTTCTGGGACGCCGCCTTGTAATCCACGGCGGTGTAATAATAGGCGTCCACCACGTCCCCCAGCATGCGAAAATAGTCCAGAAATTTTTTGAGATCAATATTCCAGTGGAGGAAGTCCCGCTGGGTCCTGAATACGTTGCTCCCATCCACAAAAATGGCAATGCGCATCAAAAGGCCTCCTGTTCCTGCCGTTTCGCCGGGTCCAATCTGTCATAAGCCAGCGCGGCGAACACCGCGGCGGCCACGCCGTAGGAATAGTTTTCACCCCGGGGCGTGAACTTGTACCCAAGATAAGGGAAAATGTGCACAGGGATGGTGGGCGCACTGATCTCCGGCATGAAAACGCCTTCCCCGGTTTCCCGCAGGCTGTCCGTCACCGCCCGGAAGGCCCGCAGGCCAGGCGTCAGATATGCTTCCTCAAGATACCCTTTTTGAACCCCGGAAAGAAACCCCGCGGCCATCAGCGCCGTGGCGGAAAGCTCCCGGTACAGACGGCTTCCAAGTACCGTGGAGAAGCTGCCGTCCGGCAGCTGGCATTTGGCTACCGCCTCCGCCGTACGCCGGAAGATCTGTACTATTTCCGTATGGCGGGGATGATCGGGGCCGATGAAATCCAGGATCATGGGCAGCGCGCACATCACCCAGCCGTTGCCCCGGCCCCAGAAAACGTCTCCCCTGGGGTGCGGCCTTTTCGCCTTTACCCAGTAGCTGTGGCGCCAGAGGCCGGTTTTTTCATCCTGCATGCACCGGCTGTACAGGGCCGGCTGCTCCGCCGCATAGGAGAGCAGCGCAGCGTCCCCCGTTTCGGCGCCGTAGCGTGCGGGAAAAACGCTGAACATCATCAGGCTGTCCACCCAGATGGACTTGGGATAAAATTTCCCCGCGATGTTCTTTCCCAGGTGGTTTACCGCGCCGCCCAGCAGCCGCGGTTCGTTTTGAATATAGTCAAGCACCCGGCCGGTAAGCTTTCCGTACCGCGGGTCCTTCTTCTGCATGGCATAGGTGATCAGCGCAGGCGCGCAGGTGTCGGAGCAGACCACCCTGGGGGGATGGGCCATATAGTAATCGCAGAACCCTTTCAAAAAAGGCGTGTAATCCTCCGTGCCAAGGTACGCGTCCAGCTCGGAAAGGGCGTAGCCGAAAAGCGCCTCTCCCCACATCCAGCGCATTTTGGGCTCCCTCGCCCTGACCATGGTGCCGCACAGGCGTTTGACCAGCAGAAGTTCCGGTGATGCCATCGCCTTTCCCTCCTGAAAAGAAACCATTAGATACCATCCCCTTCCCGGATGCCCGCCGTAAGGTTCAGCCGAAGGCTTGCGTCCCCGTACCGGAGGGTATACTCCTTGGGGTCCCGCCCCACCCTGGCGAAGGGGCAGTCAAGGCGCATGTATTCCGTGCGGATTTCCGCCCCGCCTACGGAAAAGGCGCCCCTGTAATCCAGGGTCCAGATGCCGCCTTTTCCCGCGGTGTCCATCAGGGCCAGGCCACGCCCGGTTTTTTCCAGGAGATATGCTTTCATCCTTTCCACGAAGGCGCCGAAGTTTTCAAACTCCCGCCCTCCCAGCACGGCTGCCCAGCCGGTGAAAACGCCCCGCTGGACCAGCTCATCCCCACCGTTTTCCTCCATGGGCGCAAGGGAGAACAGGGCAATATAGCCGTCTCCCTTCCTGGCCGCGTACAGCCGCCTGCTTACCTTCTGCACCTCATCAAATTCTGTTTTGGGAAAAAAGGCGTGGGTGAACAGCTGCCGCTCCTTCTCCATAAATCCCTTGCGCCGGTCAAGGCGGTACAGGCAGAGGCATACGTTTTTGTGCTGCGCGGCGTCGGGGTTCACGCCGTTGCCCACCCAGTAGGAGGGAGAAAAGTTTCTGGCGTTATCCTGGAAAAATGCGGCGCCCGGATGGGTGGTGAACACCGTCACGCCCTCCGGGAGCGTGGCCTGCCAGATGTGCTGCTGGTCCCCGAATTCCCCGGCGTGGTGGCGCTGGGCGGTGGAGAGCATATAGCTTTCCGTTCTGTAGGTGTATGTGTCCGCCCGCTGGATGGCAATGCCCCGGGTGACGGGGTTCAAAAGCCGGACCAGGGGGGGCAGAAGATGCAAGGAGCGCAACAGCGGCACATCCAGCACTTTGAGGTCCTTCAGAAAATCGTTGGTGCGAAGGTGCCACAGCCTAAACATTTTCATGGTGAGGTTCACGGATTCCGGGTTCGTAAAGGCTTCCATGGCCCACAGGTACCGGCCCATCTCCGCAACGGTCCGCGCGCCACGGAACTTTTCCCTGACTTCCTTTACATCAAGGCCCATGGAATCCCGGATTTCCACCGGGTCCGCGCAATGGGCAATAGCAAAAATCACTTTGGGCACCCGGTAGCTTTGGTTGAGCACAAATTCCGCGGACAGCCGCGTATAATCGTATCCCTTCTTGTGCTCAAAACCGAAAGTCTTCTGCATGATCTCCAGCACATCCTGGCTGCAGGGGTCCTTTTTTTGATGTTCATAGCAGCGGCCCGAGGCGGCGCAGAAATATCCCTGGAAGCTGTGAAGCGCCATGTCCGAAAGCAGCAGATCCATCAGCATAGAGGCTTGAAGGCGGATCTCCTCCTCCCCGGCAAACTCCGTTACAAGGGACAGCGGCGCGATATCCTCTTCGTAATACGTGTTGGAGTGGAACTCGCTGAATCCGTACAGGAAACGGCGGCGGAACCAATCCAGGAGTACGCTTTTCCCTTTTTCCCTGTGCGCTTCCCCCGTAAGCCCGCTGTTTGTGAAAACCTCCTTGGGATACATCTGCCCCGCCAGGTATTCGCAGGCGGCGAACAGCAATTGATGGTTCTCCGACCAGTAGCACATGCTGTCCTCGCCGGGCTCGTCCATCCAGTATTTGAAGCCCAGCACCGTTTGCCGCATGGCGGACAGCGTTTCCGCGGAAATCAGCCCGGCGTAGGCGTAAAGCGTGCGCAGGATGCATACCATGCGGAAATCCGCACAATCATAGCGCGTATTAATAAAATCCAGAATCTCATGGATTTGCGCTTCGTCCGCAGGCTCGCCCCGGTGCAGCTTTTCAATATCGGCAAAGCATTTGTGGTTCATTTTCAGGCTCATGGGAATATCAAGGGATTTATCCATGGTGCGCCTCCCCCTGTCAGGACACGAATTCCTTTTTCAGCGCCTCATATTCAGCCCGCTCCTCACCTGTCAGTCCCTCCGGGCCATCTGCCCGCAGCCGCTGGTTGATCCGCTTCACGCTTTGGCTCACCCCGGGCGTCAGGCGGAACTTCTTGGCCGCGAACCAGGCGTACCCCATCAGGAACAGGAAGGGCAGGAACATAAACAGCCGGATGCCCAGGACCGCCGAGCCGGGCTGCGCGGGCATATCCCCTGCACCGCTTGGGGCGATATATCCGGTCAGCGACAGCACGTTGCCGATCACAAAAATGGCGAGAGCGGAACTGATTTTCCGAACAAAGGTCATCACCCCGCTGAAGGAACCTGTGCTGCGCTGGTGAAGCCCCATTTCGCCGATGTCCACCACATCCGGGAAGATGATCCAGCACATGGTCTGGGCACCGGCAAAGCCCAACGCCGTGAGAAGGGCGAAGGCGTATACGTAAAAGGCGGGCCATCCGGCGGGGTAAAAGGCGATGAAGATGGAACTGGCGATGGACAGGGGCAGGCCGAAGCGGTAGATCTTCGTCTTGCCTACCTTGTTGACGAGGCTGTTGATCAAGGGGAACAGCAGCAGCTGCACCCCCAGAAAGGTACCCAAAAATACGGTGGAGCTTACGCCCGCAACGGCATAGCTGGCATAGTACAGGATCACCGCCGATACCATGTCCAGCGTCACAGCCTGGCAAAGATACAGCGTAAGGAGCTGCCTGAAGGCGCGGACGCGGAAAGGCATGATAAACGTGCCGATGGAAAAGGCGGAGCGCTTGTCCTCATACGGCACCCGCTCCTTGACCAGAAGGCCGATGAGGATAAGCGGCACGGCAAAGGCAAGGCCGAATCCAAGGACCAGGGTCAAATAGAAGGAATGCAAGGACAGCGTGCCTGCCTGATAAGCGTTGTACAGCTCGGATGGCAGCAGCGTACAAAGGGCGGTGGCCGTCAGGGAAAACACCAGCCGCAGCAGATTTACGCGGTTGCATTTGGCGAAATCCTCTGTAACCTCGGTGCTCATGGAACTGTAGGGGACGGCAATCACGGTGGACACCGTATTGTAAAAAACATAGGCGGCCATGGCAAAAGCAACCTTCCAGCCCGTTGAGGCAAAGTTCACCGGAAGCCAGACAAGAGCCATGGCTGCGATGATCAAAAAGCCTCCGGCAATCAGGTAAGGCCTGCGCCGGCCTATTTTTGTACGGGTGTTATCTGAGAAAATGCCCATCATGGGATCGGAAATGGCATCCCATGCCTTGGAGACGAAAACTACCGCGCCCGCCCAGGCGGGACCGATACGCAGCACGTTTGTCAGAAAGATCAGATAAAGCACCGACAGCATCGACTGCCCGCCGCCTCCGAAGAGGTCTCCCGCCGCAAACAGCACCATTTCCCACCGGGGCATTTTTTGCTTTTCCATTCTGCCTCCGCACCGCTGCCTATCGTTTTGCCGTTTTATGTGCAATTGTCCGGCACCTCAGCCTGCGATACTGCCATTATACCGGGTATAGGGCCGGTTGTCCACATTCTTCCACCAAGCCATACAGGGTTTATATATGAACTGATGTTCATACCTCAGTCCTGTCATGCTATATGCCGGATCTTGACTTTTTTTCGCGCATGGCCTATACTGCATACATATAATCTTATAAAGAATCGGGGGAAACACGGAGAGCCATACACAAGACTGCTCTTGGCAGGCCGGAAAGACCATACGGTATGCACCCGCATAGAGTAGCGGACAGCGTTTTTTCTATATTTAATAATAAGGCGGTATGGGTATGAACCTTTTCAAACGGTGCGGAGCCTATTTAAAAAAGCCGGGACTCACGCACATTGCCGCCGTCCTGCCGCTGGGACTGTGCGTGTTGATCATGACTGCCGTATTCATTTCTGTTTCCCACGAATATACCGGGCCCGATATGCCCTTCGCACCCCGGGACCCGGTCTCCCTTGAGGGGGAATGGAAGCTCAAACGGGGGGATGTGCCTTCCTATGCCGCCGAAACATTGGATGATAGTTCATGGGAAACTGCCGTACTGCCTGCCAACACGGCCGGCCGCGGGGATGCGGCCACGGCCTTTCAGTGGCTGAGAAGGCAAGTATTTATTCCCGCCAAAGACCAGGGGGCTTATGATGCCATCACGCTGGGCGCCGTCCATGCCGCCGACGAGGTGTATTTCAACGGAAGGCTTGTGGGATCCACCGGTTCCATGACGGAGGAATGGCAGGTGGATTATGACAAAATCAGGGTCTACCCGCTTCCGCCGGATCTGATCCACTATGGTGGTGTCAACACGGTGGCTGTCCGGGTCAGATCCATATATACGGATATTGCGGGCATCTACCGGGGGCCGCTGGCCATCGGCAATTTTACGTATTTTATGGTAAACACACACATGCGGGACATGCCGCTGCTGATTGTGGTCTGCATCATGCTCTTTTCCGGCATCATTTTTATCCTGTTCAGTTTTTTTAAGCTTCACCAGGGCAGCGACTTCCTGCTGTTCGGTATTTTCTTGCTTCTGATAGCTATCTTTGGCTTTTCCGCCACGCAAATGAGGCTGAAACTCCAGATGTCTTTTGTCCTGGACAAGCAGATCAAATTCTCAGTCCTGGCAGCCAGCCTGCCTTTCTTTATGCGGTTTTTGTACCTTGTGATCGTTGCGCCGGACAGGGGCACCCCGCCGGACCGGCTGGCCAAGGGGATGGATGCGGCAACCCGCTGGTTGTTTGTCTATCCCGCCGTATATATTTCTTACAACCTGATCGTGGGAGATATGCGGGTTTTCAGAATGCTGGATGGCGCCGTCAACGACAAGATGCTGTATCTTTGCGCAGCCGTCTCCCTCCTGCTGATCATTTACAAATCTGTCAGGGGCAGGCATGAGGCCTGGTTCCTCCTGGCAGGGGCCATCCTGATGGGGGCAACCGTTATCCATGATTTGGTGGTTTCCCCTTATAACGCCGGATACACCTACGCCTATTCCGCCTTTGGCGTCCTTCCCATGATCCTGTCCGGCAACCTGATTCTGATCAACCGCCTCCGGGCCCTCCAGATCGGCCTTGAGCAGGCCAACCTGAAAATTGCGGGGCAGAACCAGACGCTGGAAATCCAGGTGGCGAAAAAGACGAAGGATCTTACGGAGGCAAACTGCAAGCTGGAGACCGGCAACAGGGAGCTTACGGAGCTGAACGAAATGATGCGCACCGCCCAGGCAGAGTTGGTGCGGGCTGCCAGCACGGACAGCCTGACAGGCTTGTACAACCGGTTTGAGCTGGACAAGCGCCTCCATCATGAAATGAAGGCCATGGAACGGTACGGGGAACGGCGCTTTGAGGGGTTTGCCCTGATCTATATGGATATTGACAACTTCAAATATATCAACGATACCTTTGGCCACCAGGCGGGCGACCGTGTGCTTATTCTTTTTGCCGATATTCTAAAGTCTGCGGCACGTTCTTCGGATATCGCATCCCGGTACGGCGGGGACGAGTTCATTCTGCTGATGCCCGGCACCGGCCATGCGGGCGCTGAAATCCTGGCTCAGAGGATCGCCGGGAAACTGGAGGAGGAAAATAGTTTCCAGCGCGAGATCGAGGAGCTGAAAATGCGGCGCATCGTTATGGACCCAGCCCGCAGTCTCCGGCTGTCCTATGGCATTGCGATATACAGGGAAGGCGCATCCATGGATGATCTTATCAAAGCGGCGGATATCAGCCTTTACGCCATGAAAGAGTCGCATCGCGCGCCACGCACGCCGCTGAAGTAAAAAGGCTTTGGGGCATGAAACGGCGCGGGCCTATTTGGCGGAAGCATTCCTTCACGCCGGGAGGGTGCGCGCTTTCCTCTCCTCTTCCTTAAGCAGCAGGACGGCATCCTTGGAAAGCAGGGGCTTGCTGAACAGATATCCCTGTATGAAATCGCACCCCGCCCGCTGCAAATATTCCTTCTGGTTTACGGTTTCCACACCTTCCGCAACCACCACATGGCCCAGGCGGTGGGCCATGGATATAATGTCACGCGTGATATCCTTATCCGCGGGAAGCTCCGAGAGCCTGGCGATAAAGGACCTATCCACTTTCAGACAGGAGATTTCAAGATCTCTTTCTCTGGCCAGGGAGGAATACCCTGTGCCAAAATCGTCGATGGCCACATGGATGCCGTAAGCCTTCAGGGCGCGGAGTTTGCCGTTGATCTCATCAATCCTGTCCGCAAAGGAAGACTCGGTGATCTCCAGGACCAGACAGCCGGCATTGACTTCCGTTTCTGAAACGGTTGCCAAAATATCCTTAACAAAATCATCCCGCATCAGCTCCAGGGCGGAGATATTGACGGAGACCTTGGTTTTATGATGGCCGGCGGCTTGCAGGATTTTCAAAAAACGGCATGCCTCCCGCAAAATCTGTCTCCCCAGAGGGACAATGAGCTGTGATTTTTCAGCTATAGGGATAAATTCTGCCGGAGATACTTCCCCGAGCTTCCTGCATTTCAGCCTGGCCAGGGCCTCCATCCCTTGGACGCTGCCTGTGGCAAGGTTCAAGATGGGCTGGTACATCAAATACATGCCGCTTCCTTCGATCCCGCTTGCGGCGGCCTGCAGCTCCTCCTCAATTTCGGCGTCCCTTTTTAGCCTGGCTTCCATCTCGCCGGAATAAAAGCGGAAACCGAAAGGTTCCTCTTCACCCACAAACATGCCGGCAAGGTTGGCGAATTTCAAAACCGTGTCCGCGCCGCCGGCGAAGTATTCCGCCTCCACCACGCCGATGCTCCCACCGATGGCCTTGGAAGGGAGCGCCTGCTTGAGCGCGTCCATGATCCTGAAGCACAGCGCCCGCAGCTCTTCTTTATCCCGGTACCCCTCCACATAGAAAGCGAACCTGTCCACAGAAAGGTGGAAAAGAAGGGAGTGGTCCGTGCACAGCGTCTGCAGCCGGGCGGCCAGGTCACGTATCACCTTATCGCCGTACTGATAGCCAAAAAGCAGATTGATTTGCTTAAAGTTCCTGTAATTCACCAAAAGCACCGCTCGCTTGCCATGTCCGCAGCTTGCCATGCCTGCCCCAAACACTTCCTCAAAACGCCGTCTGTTGGGCAGGTCAGAAACCGGGTCATGGTAGGCATAGTGGGCGTTGCGCTTGCCTTTTCTGTAATTTGCCAGGCTCACGGCCAGCATCAGCCCATACAGGAGCAAAAGTGAGACAAAGCCTATGATGGATATGTGGTTCACCAGCAATTTTGTGTCGCTCAAATTATATTGCAGGATCAGCGTACCGCTTTCGTTGGAATTGGCGTCAACGGGCAGAATGACACGGTAGATGCTTCCGCCCTTCAACGGCTCGATATATTCCTTGCCGGCTTCCATGGCGCTTAAGGCCTGGGAAGGAAGAATCTCTGAACCGCTTTGCGCAAACGCAGATGCGGTCGTCGCCGCATCCAGGAAGGTAACGTTGATGATATAGGGATCCGTAGCCATCTCCTGAAGCATGCGCTGCGTATCAAAGTACCCTAAAATTGAACTGATCCTGTCGGCCAGAACGCCGGCCTGAACAAAGTACCCTGAAATGCCGCGAAAGTATCCGTATTTGTAATATATGCCGGATTCTGGATCCTGCTTGATTTCCTCCACCAGGGATATGTCGCCGCTTTTCCAAAACTGGTACACGGAATGCTCGGAGATAGCCTCCCGGCCGATGTCGCGCCCGTTATTGGAATACGCAATGATACCGTCGCTGTTATAGGCATAAAGCTCGTCCACATGCATGATATCAGCGATTTGATGCAGCCTTTCACTGCTCAGGTCGTCTTCCCGGCGCAGCACCATTTGCCCGGCTGCCAGCAGCTTTTCACCCAGCAGTCTATTGATGATGCTGGATGCGTCAAGCGCCGTTTCCAGATTGTTGGCATAGCTTTTGGCAAACCGCTGAGCTTCCGCGGCCACGCGTTTGTAATAATACCTCTGGGCACTGTTGAGAATCAGAAGACCGCACGCCAAAAGAACCGGGGCAATGGCAAGAAATGCTGCGATTTTTGCCTTATGCCTGAACAGGCCCGATTCTCCCTTTCGCATGGCTTCAGCCTCCCATCCCTCCAGATTGTGACGAAACGGCTGTTCATTTGATTTTGTCAGTGCCTTTCCGCCCTGCCTATTATCCAAGACGGGGAGGATATGCCCGGTTTTGGTGCGCTTCCTTCAGTCCATATGAAGATAAAGCCTTGAAACATCACGTTTTTGCCATTTCTATCTTATATCGCATCATTTCATGTTGTCAATACAATGCCGCCCAAAATGCGGAATATTGTTGAATTATGTAATTTTTTGCAGAAAATAGCCCATGGGAAGCATCCGTGCCGAAAGGCCATGCCTGCTGATCCCCCCTTTGCGGCTTTCGCCAGCCATGGTATAATGGAAAAAACTTTACGGGAGGCACGCGCATGGCTTTTTTGAATATGACCTTTTTCTCCAAGGAATTGGGACGTTCCACCAGCGTCTATGCAATCCTGCCCCAGGGCAGGAAAGGGCCTTTTCCCACGCTGTACCTGCTCCATGGGCTGTCGGATGACCACACCATCTGGATGCGCAGGACCAGCGTGGAGCGCTATGCGGACAAATATCCTCTGGCAGTGGTCATGCCGGATGCGGGACGCAGCTTTTACACGGACATGGCCCAGGGAGACAAATATTTTTCCTATATCTCCCGGGAATTGCCGGAGGTGTGTGAAAGCCTCTTTCCGCTGTCAAAAAAGCGGGAAGGCCGCTTTGCCGCTGGTCTGTCCATGGGCGGCTACGGCGCCATGAAGCTTGGGCTTGCCTGCCCCGGCCGCTACGCGGCGGTGGCCAGCCTCTCCGGCGCGCTGGACATGGAGCCCAAGTCCCACGCTGAAAACAGGCCGCCGGAGTTCTTTAGGGAGCTGATACGCATCTTCGGCAGCCCGGAAAAATTCCCGGGCAGCGGAAACGACCTGTTCGCCCTGGGGGAAAAGCTGGCCCGCCATCCCGAAAGGGCCCCGAAGATGTATGTGGCCTGCGGCACGGAGGATTTTCTGCTGGAGGCCAACCGTGCCTTTGTCCAAAGGTTCCAAAGTACCTTTGACCTTACGTATGAGGAGTCCCCAGGTACCCACGAGTGGGGCTTCTGGGATGCCTATATTCAAAAGGTGCTGGCCTTCCTGCCCATAAAAGCCGGGGAAGGGAAAGCGGAATGAAAAGCAAAGCGCCGCGGCGCAAAGCCTTGGACCGGCTGCTGGAGGAAGGGCTCTTCACAAGCCGGGAGGAGGCGCTGCCGTATTTCCTTGGCGGGCAGGTCTATTGCGGTACGGAGCGGATCGCAAGCCCAGGAACGCTGGTGCCGGGGGACAAATCCCTTTTTGTAAAGGGCCGGGAGATGCCCTATGTGGCCAAAGGCGGGTTGAAGCTTGCGGGGGCGCTGCGGGATTTTGGCATCGACGCAAAGGGCAGCGTTTGCCTGGATGCGGGGGCCTGCACCGGGGGCTTCACCGACTGTTTTGTACAAAGCGGGGCGTCCCTGGTATACGCCGTGGAGGTGGGCTTCGGGCAGCTTGCGGGGAGCCTTAGGCAAAACCCGCGGGTCATCAACCTGGAGAAAACAAACATCAGCGATGAAAGCCTGCTATCCCTCTCCCCAAGGCCGGACCTGGCCAGCGTGGATCTGAGCTATCTTTCCCTTGTCAAGGCCGTGCCGGTTTTTGCCGCCATCCTGGGCCATACCGGGGAGCTGGCCTGTCTGGTGAAGCCGCTTTTCGAGGTTACGGATATGCAGGCCCGGCGCACCGGCGTGCTGACGGAGGACGCCTATCTGCCGCTGCTCACCGGCCTCATCCGCGCGCTGAACGCCCAGCCCCTGACGCGGGTTAAAAACGTTACCAACAGCCCCGTTACCGGCAACCAGGGCACACTGGAATTTTTTCTGCACATTTCCCTGGGCGTGGGGGAAAGCGCTCCGGAGCTTTCGCAAAAAGCCCGGGAGGCCGTGGAGCGGGCGCTCAAGCTGGAAAATTACCGTAAGGCATAGGCCGCTTTCCGCCGCGCGGGCGGGAGGGTTTCTTTGGCCATAGGAAAACATGTGGGGAGCGGAAAGCCATTAGAAAATATAATGCGTTGTGGGAATACGTGCAAAAAAACGGCGGGGCCTCCCTCAAGCTGTCCTTTGAGGAAATACAAGCCATCGGGGGCGTCGCCATCGACCATTCCTTTTTGAACTATAAAAAAGAGCTTTGTGCGTACGGGTATCAGGTGGGGAAAATTTCGCTCAAGGAACGGACGGTAATCTTCGAAAAGATCGGGTAGACGCTTCGGCCCCGGCTTTATGGGCTGTAAAAAACCTGGCTTGTCTGCCGGAATCAGGGAATAAATCCGGCGCCCTCTCCGTTATTTGGGTAAAGGGCATTTGCCCGCGCCCAAAGGAGAGATGGTACATGGTGCAAAACGTAAACCGCCATACCCCTCTTCACAAAAGATGGGCGGCTCTGACCCTGGCGCTTGTATTGATATGTTCCTGCGCCACGGCCCTGGCCGCCGAAGATTTCGCCGTTGTCTATGGAACCGCCCGGCTTAACCTGCGCAAAACCCCCAGCGCCAGCGGCGTGTGGCTGGGTGCTTATGACGCCGGCACATGGATCCGGATTTCCGATGCGCCCGGCAACTGGTACGCGGTGGTGGCCCCCGATGGAAAGACGGGCTATATGAGCCGGAACTACCTGACCCAGGGGCTCACGAACTATATTACAGTAGCCACGGTAAACAATCCAAAATCCACACAGTTTCTGAACCTGCGGGAAGACCCAAGCTATTCGGCCAAGGTGCTGGGCATCTATTATAACGGCGTGCCCGCGCCTGTGCTCTATTCCACCAACGGATGGTATTTTGTGTCCGTGGATGGGGTCCAGGGCTTTTTTAGGGGCGAGTACCTGACGCTTAACACCGTGGTGGGCAGCGATGATATCGCCACCATCGTCACCCCCAACAACACGGGCCTGAACCTTCGGGAAGGCCCAGGGATGCAGTACAGGATCATTAGGCAGTTCAAGGGCGGCCGGTATGTGATGGTGCTCAACCGCGGCGACGGCTGGTGGAAGGTATCCATCGACGGGTATGTGGGCTATGTGGACACCGGTTTTTTGCAGGAGGGCATCCTGGGCGGCGGCGACGGCAGCGGCGGCGGTTCCAAGACGCCCTATGCGGAGGTGAAGAACCCCAAATCAGGCCAGACCCTCGCCCTGCGGGAAAGCACGGATTTAAACAGCAAGGTCCTGGGCCAGTACAAGAATGGCACCCGGGTGACCGTGCTGGCCAGGGGAAGCGAATGGAGCCTAGTCACGGTGGATTCCACCGGCAAGACGGGCTATATGGTATCGCAGTACCTGACGTTTTATAACTTTTCCGCCACCCCCACCATGAAGGTAAGAAACCCGAACGGTTCCTATGTGAACCTTCGAAGCTGCGCCGGCCTGACGGGCACCAAGGTACTGGCCCGCATGAGCCCGGGTGCCACGGTGGAGGTGCTCATCCCCGGGGACGACTGGGTCAAGGTGCGCTATGGCGCCATGGTGGGCTATGCGGTAGCCAGCTTTCTGCAATAATTGGCTAAAGCACCCATACGGGTGAAACGCCCATTCCGGGCAGCACTTTTTCAAAAAAATCCAAACGCCCGAAAATCACCGTTTCGGTGTTTATGCAGGGATGAAAGGCGATACGGGGGAATTCCCGTATCGCCTTGTCGCATACAAGGGTGATTTTATGCTCCCGGTCAAACAAAAGCCCCAGGGGGCTTACCGCGCCGGGCAGCAGCCCCAGCATTTCGGGCAGCAGCGCGTCCGGCGCAAAGCTCAAGCGGGAAACGCCCAGTTCCTTGCTGACCTCCGCGGTGCGGAACTGTTTGTTGGGATCGATAAGCATCAGGTAAAACTGCGTCTGCTGCCGGTTGCAAAGAAAAATATTCTTGCAGATCATAACCTCCGGCGTGATAAAATCCATGGCCAGACAGTCGCCTATGGTGTGGGCGGGCGGATGGCTGTGCAGTTCAAAAGGGACGCCCCACGCCCCCAGGGCGGCGATGACCGTATCCCGGCTGTCCAAAAAAATCCCCCCATCAAAAGGCATATGGGTAAGTATACGCCTCTTTGATGGGGTTGTACAGGCCGTGCTGCCGGTATACCATCCGGAGGTTTCGCAGGCGGTTGCCCCGGGGTTTTCCATCGGGGCGGTCAACGCATCTCTTGCCGTGCCATATACCGGTCGGCGAATGCAAATACCACGCAGGTTCCAACAGCAATCACCGCGACCGGAATCACTACCCGCAAGAATAAATCAAGCAGATGCGCGCCGTCCGCCGCTTCCGTTCCAGTAAGTGCGTCCCTTAGCAGCGGTGTGATACCATAATCAGATTTAGACCATGTATAGATCATCTGGTAGATATAACCCCCCCATGCATTGGCGGCAACCACACCGCAGAACGCCACGACGTAAGGCAAACAGCTTAATAAAGTTCCAAGAGGCGCACCCGAATCCGGCTTTCTGATCCGGGCAAGATACCCGGTGGCCAACACAATGGAAAGATTGGATACCACAAAAAGTATAACCGGATAACTCGTTTCCAGCGAGCCCATGTAGAAGTACATCAGGTATTCTCCTATGGTGTTGTTCGCCATCGTGGATAGCAAGAGCGTAAGCACAATAGTTACCGTATTGAAGTTGTTGCTCAGGCCGATGGTGAACACTGTCATGAGAACACCGAAAAGCAGTGTAGCGCCAATGGTGATACGCAAACTGTTCATGGTAGCGCCGGAAGAAGAGACGGAAGAAGATTCGGTTAATGGCAGGTTGGACATCCAGTCCAAGCTCAGGATCACTGGTCCGGCAACGCACAGGGCGAACACCAGCGCGGCAAGAAGGCCAGACAAGAGGCCGGCCGGAGATGCGTTCACGGAGCTGCCGGGCTTTGAGATGAGAGTGTCTGATTTTACCCTTTTAGTAATGACAATTGCCAATACCACTGCCGCCACGCACTGCAGGCCGGTTCTAAATACCCACCCGGCAGAGGTGAGCGAAAGATTTCTTCCTGCTATTCCATTGTCGTAAAAAAAGTATCGAAAGTATCGGAAGAGCTGAGATTCATTGAATTGGACAATAGCAATAACTGCTCCCGGTTCGTTGTCAGAAAGGCAGCCAGGCTTGCGGCCTGGGCAATCAATATGCCCGTCATGGCGCCGCGCAGAGGGCTTTTGCCTTTGCTATTAAACGTCGCCGCGGCGCACGCGCCGGAAAAGGCGCAAATAGCCAACGGCTTGATCACCGCCAGCGGAATATATGCCAGCCTGAAAAGCCCCGGATTGTTGATCACAGACTCCTTCAATCCCAACGGGGATGTGGGGGGTGATAAAAAAACCGCAAACAAATCGGCAAGGATAATGTTGGGGATAAACGCAGGCAGCAGCAGCGCGGCAGTAACGCCCGAACGAAGTATGCCGCCCTTCATTTTGCCCACAGACAGGGCAACCGGTATTGCGATAAGCGCCGAAAGTACAGATGGAAGCAATGAAAAAGCAAGGGAGTTAACAAGCAATCCCGGAAACACAAAAGACTTAAAAAACTGGGTATAGTACCGCGTGCCGGCCCACCGGCTGCCCGAAAGGCCATATACGGCTTTGTAGTTTTTCAAGGATGTAAGGACTGTTGTGATTCCCGGAAGAACAACGGCTAGCGCCAGGATGGACAAACCGGCCGCTAGAAAAATAATGGTGATTACCTTATGGCTTCTTTTGCTCACGTGCAAATCTCCCTGCTCTTCTTTGTTCTTGATCTTGGATAGGACCGTGCTTTCAAAACGCCGGCAAGCAGGCGCCTGGAGGGGCAGCCGGACCACCTATCTACCCCTGGAGCGGATGATTTTCTGTTACTTTGCTGCTTACCCTTCTGCCCATATTATAGCATGATCCCCACATTCTGCCTATACTCTTATGAAGTTTTTCAGGATGAGGTGCGGGCCCTTTTCAAAAAGGCCCCCTCTCCGCCGTCCTTCCCAAAAAGAACCTTCCGGCCGCGTGCCCCGCGCCTTCGGCTGTGGTATAATGGGAACGTGACAAAAAAGAAGAGGTGATTTTTGGTGAAAAAGAGGATCGGCATTTTAACCAGCGGAGGCGACTGCCCGGGCTTGAACGCTGCCATCAGGGGCGTGGCCAGGGCGGCCTACGAACTGTTTGACGCGCAGATCATTGGCATCCGGGACGGCTACCGCGGCCTGATCCAGGGCGACTGCCAGGAGATGGACCGCAAGCAGTTTTCCGGTATATTGACTTTGGGCGGCACGATCCTGGGTGCCAGCCGCCAGCCCTTCCGGAACATGCGGGTCATCGGCGAGGACAACGTGGACAAGGTGGCCGCCATGAAGGATAACTATAAGGCCATGAAATTGGACTGCCTGGTGGTGCTGGGAGGCAATGGCACCCACAAAACGGCCAATCTCCTGAGCCAGGAGGGCCTGAACGTCATCGGCCTTCCCAAGACCATTGACAACGACCTGTACGGCACGGATTTTACCTTTGGCTTCCATACCGCGGTGGACATCGCCACGGAAGTGATCGACCGCGTCCACACCACCGCGGCCAGCCATGGCCGCTGCATGATCATTGAGGTGATGGGCAACAAAGCCGGCTGGCTTACGCTGTACGCCGGCCTGGCGGGCGGCGCGGACATCGTGCTGCTTCCGGAGATCCCCTATGACTTCAAAAAGGTGGCAAAGATCGTGGAGACGCGGGCCAACAGCAAAAAGGCGTTTTCCATCCTGGCTGTGGCGGAAGGCGCCATGGACCTGGAGGAAGCACGGCAGAAAAAAAAGGACAGGGAAGCCCAGCGGGCCGCCTGTCCGGGCTTCAGCGTGGGATCCAGGCTCGCCGCACAGCTTTCCGATGCGGTGGGGGTGGAGGCACGGGCCGTGGTCCCCGGCCATATCCAGCGGGGGGGAAGCCCCAGCGCCTATGACCGGGTGCTGGCCACCCAGTTCGGCGTGCACGCGGCGCAATTGATCCAGGACGGCGTCTATGGCGTCAGTGTGGCGCTGGTGGGCAATGCCGTGACCCATAACCCCTTGAGCGAGATCGCCGGAGTGCCCAAGCAGGTGCCCGCCGACCATCAAATGGTGCAAACCGCAAGAAAGATCGGCATCTCTTTCGGGGATTGAAAAGGGGAAAAGCGCGCATGCTATCCCGGGGTGATGCGCATGAAACGGAGCTTGTTGCTGGCTGCGCTGGGGGCGGCTGCCTACCCGCTGATGGAAATGGCCTGGCGGGGAAGGACGGCGCCTTCCATGGCCGCGGCCGGCGGAACGGCTGTGCTTCTGCTGGACGGGATCAACCGCACCATGCGGCGGCGCCCGCTGTGGCAAAGGTCTTTGGCCGGCGGAGCGGCCATCACAGCGTTGGAATACGTCCTGGGCCGCACGGTGAACAGGCGCCGCCAGATATGGGATTATTCCGGGCTGCCCCTGCATGTAAACGGGCAGATCTGCCCGCAGTACGCCGCCATGTGGTGCCTGCTGTCCTTGCCGGCCCTCGCGGCACTGAACAGGATCAAACGGTAATACTGTTTCCAAACAGTATTTTGTCGTGGCGGCGGTTCTTTTCGCGCGGAAGGTTGGTTTCCTGCCGGAAACCAAGTCGCTGCCCGACCGCCCGCTCAAAAGCTTTTGAACGGGTGCCGGCTATGTTGCCTTGCGCGCAGCGCAGCGCTGCCACGCTTCGTTCCGGCTCCTTGCCCTGCATCGAAAACCCTTCGCCGCCATGGACGAAATAATATTATGCAATAGTACAAAGACGGCTGGAACACAGCAAAAAAAGAGCGCCTTTCCCGGCGCCCGCAGGCCGTCAAAATAATGCCTATTTTGACAACGGCTCCTAGAAAGTGAAATTTCACTTTCTAGGAGCCGCACTTTTCGCCTGCGGCCGTTGGCCGCGGGCGGCGAAAAGCGTAAGGAATGCTTGCTTCGCAAGCGCCCCGCGCGTCCGGCAAAGCCGGGCGGCACGATTTCAATTGAAGGGGTTCCACCCCTTCAATGCATCCCAGAGAAACTGGCTAGACTTTGTCGATAGCCTGGAGCGCCTTTCCCGGCGCTCTTTTTGCCTATCGGCACTTACCGGAGCACTTTGCGCAAAAACTCCTGCGTCCTGGGGTTTTGGGGGTGGGAGAACAGCTCCTCGGGGGTATTCTGCTCGGCGATGCGCCCCTCGTCCATAAACAGTACCCGGGTGGATATTTCCCTGGCGAAGCCCATCTCGTGGGTGACGATGAGGGTGGTCATGCCGTTTTCCACCAGATCCTGGATCACTGTCAGCACCTCGCCCACCATTTCCGGGTCCAGGGCGCTGGTGGGTTCGTCAAAGAGCATCACCTCCGGTTCCATGGCCAGGGCGCGCACAATGGCAAGCCGCTGTTTCTGTCCGCCGGACAGGCGTCTGGGATGCTCGTTGAGCTTGTCGATAAGGCCCACCCGCTTGAGCAGTTCTCTGGATATTTCCTCCATCTCGGCCTTTGTCTTCCGGCCGGTCAATACCGGGGCCATGGTGATGTTCTCCTTCACCGTAAGGTGCGGAAAGATGTTAAAGTGCTGGAACACCATGCCCATCCGCTGCCGGTGCAGGTCCACATTCACGCCCTTTTGGGTCAGGTCCACACCGTGAAAGAGCACCTGGCCGGAGGTGGGCTTTTCCAAAAGGTTCAGGCAGCGCAGGAAAGTGGATTTTCCCGAGCCGGAGGGTCCGATGATGGAGATGATCTCTCCCTTGTATACCTGCTCGCTGATCCCTTTGAGCACCTCTAAACTGCCGAAGGATTTGCACAGATCACGAACTTCAATCACCGGCCTTCATCCTCCTTTCCAGCATGGCGATGGCCTTGCTCAGGGTAAAGGTGAGCAGGAAATAGATCACGCCCACCACGATCAGCGGTTCCATCACCAGGTACATGCTGCCGCTGATGGTTTTGTACTGGGTCATCAGGTCGCCCACGAAGAAGGTGGAGGCCAGGGATGTTTCCTTGATGACGGTCACAAACTCGTTGCACAGCGCCGGCAGAATGTTTTTGACGGCCTGGGGGAAGACCACGTGGGTCATGGTCTTGCGGGCGCTCAGGCCCAGCGACCTGGCCGCCTCCGTCTGGCCGTAATCCACCGCCTGGATGCCTGCCCTGATGATCTCGGTAACATAGCCCGCGGAGTTGAATATCAACGCGATGCAAATGCAGGCAAACTTCGAAAGGTTCAGCATGGGCACGATGCCAGGAAGCAGGAAATAGAAAAAGTAGAGCTGCAGCAACAGTGGCGTGCCCCGCACCACCTCCACATAGGCGGTGGCGATCAAAGAAAGGGGCTTGATCCGCGACCTTTTCAATAGGGCCAGCAACGACCCCATGATCGTTCCGAAGACGACAGTGATCAGCGATAGAAGCAGGGTGTACCAAAGCCCCTGCACAAACAGGTGGCCGTAGCGGGTAAGCACCTTGCCGATGTTCACCGCCATGGAGTCCAGCATGCTCATTAGACCTGTATCCATCGATGGGCAGACCTCCTATGGTTGTTCGTTCCCCAGGGCCTCCACGGCCGCCATGGCATCCTTTATCATCTGCGGGGTGACAGGGTAGGGGAGATGCGCCATATCCGGCTGGCGCAGGGTTTCCTCCAGAATGGCCGGAAGGCCGGGAAAGGGGAACCGCAGCCCCATCTCCGCAAAGGTGACGGGCGCTTTCAGCCGTTTCAGATGACCGCGGACGGCATAGGCTGTATCCCGCTTTCCGTCCATCATCAGCTGTACCAGTACACCGAAGGCTACCACGTCCCCGTGCAGGCACCGCCCGATCTCGGGCACCGTTTCCATGGCGTAGTACAGCGAATGCGCCAGCGCGCCGTTATAGCACTCCTTTACCAGCAGGGACACAAGCCCGGTGCTTAAGATCACACACTGTACCGCCGTTTGAAGGGACGGGGTGTCCAGGCCGCTTTCGCAGTCGGCAAGCGCTTGCCCGCCCGCCTCAACAAGCGGCTCCCAGCAGGTGCGGCCGATGGCCAGGCCCAGGCTGTCCGTATAGGAGAGCGTGTCCTCCCGGGCGGAAAAATCGCTTTCAAAATGCTTGGCGATGGCATCGCCCATGCCGGCCCGCAGGTAGGCGGAAGGCGCGGCCGCGATGATCCCCGTGTGGATGAACGCGCGGACCGGGGGCGTGTCAAGAAACAGAAAGCGGTCAAAGGCACCGTCCTCATGGTACATCACCGACAGCTTCGTCACCGCGGCGCAGGTGGCGGCGATGGTGGGCAGCGTGATTACCGGCAGCCCCGCAAAATGGCCGCAGGCCTTGGCGGTGTCAATGGCCTTGCCCCCGCCCATGCCGGCGATGATTTCGGCGGAGCACTCCCGTGCCTGCTGCGCCAGTTCCTGGGCCTTGGAAACGGTGCATTCCCCGGAAAACCGCCGGATGCCGGTGATTTCTGCCCGGTCACCAAGCGCCGCCGAAAACCTGTCAAGCCCCGCCTGCATGGCCTTTTCCCCGCCGATCAGCAGGATGCGCTTCCCATAGGGCGCGATGGCGGCGGCAAGCTCCCGGTAGGCCTCGGGACCCACGGTATAGCTTGGGAAAAGTACGCTTTGCGTGTCCGGCATGGAATGCATCAAACCTCCGAAAGCCTGGCAAGACGGCGCAGCGCCTCGTTCAGCGTATCTTTTTCCCTGGCAAAGTGCAGCCGGATCAGATGGTTTACAGGCTCCCTGAAGAAGCTGGACCCCGGCACGGCCGCCACGCCGATTTCCCGGATCATCCACTCGCAGAACATCAAATCCGAAAAGCCTTCAAATTGTTCCTTCGCCAGGAACTTTGATATATCCACCATCACAAAATAGGAACCCTGGGGAACGGTGTGGGCAAGCCCCAACTCGTCAAGCCCCTTCAGGAAGTGGTTCCGCTTTTCCGTATAGAGCCGCTTCAGCCCCTGGTAATATTCCGGGCCCATGGTCAGTCCGGCCACCGCTGCGGCCTGCAGGGGCGCCGCGGCGCCTACGGTAAGGAAATCATGCACCTTCTTGGCACATTCGATCACCTCTTCCGGACCGATGAGGTAGCCAAGGCGCCAGCCGGTGATGGAATAGGTCTTGGAAAGAGAGCTGCAGGTGATGGTGCGGCCATACAACCCGGGCAATGCCGAGACGGACACGTGCTCCCACGGGTCGTACACAATGTGCTCGTATACCTCATCAGTAATAATGAAGGCATCGTACCGCTGGGCCAGCTCGCCAATGTAGGCAAGCTCTTCTCTGGTGAACACCTTCCCCGTGGGGTTGGAGGGGTTGCATACGATAATGGCCTTGGGGCCCTTTTTGAAAGCGTCCTCCAATACCTGCCGGTCAAACCCGAAATCAGGGGGCGTAAGGGGCACGAAGATGGGTTCAGCCCCGGAAAGAATGGCGTCCGCCCCGTAGTTTTCATAGAAGGGGGAGAATACCACCACCTTGTCGCCGGGATTGCATACCGTCATCATGGCGCACATCATGGCCTCGGTGCCCCCGCAGGTCACCACGATCTCCCTGTCCGGGTCGATCTCCCGGCCGATGGCCGCGCTTTGCTTCCTGGCCAGCGCGTCCCGGAAATCCTCCGCCCCGAAGGTAACGGAATATTGGTGCGGGCCCGCGTCGGCAATCTCCTTCAGCGCGTCGGTAATGGCCTTGGGCGGCGCGAAATCGGGAAACCCCTGGGAAAGGTTGATGGCGCCGCAGGCGTCGCTGATACGGGTCATGCGGCGGATCACCGAGTCGGTAAAGGTCATTACACGGTTGCTGAGCCTTGGCATAGGGGCGGCACCTCAAACTGCATATTTTGGGCACTAATGTTCATAAACAGCCGATCTTTCGCTTTCACGTGGATCAAATCCTAAGTTCTGACTGTTTATGAACACTTGGGAAAGCACGCACCAGTATACCACACGCCGGCTTTTTTGTATAGAAGCATATACGCATTTTATTCATGGCCGGAGGTCAGTTCAACCCGTAATAGGAAAGCCTTGCCCCACGAGAAAATGAATAAATTTTCATTTTTATGTATTGACATTTATGCTGCACGGGTATACAATGGGGCACATCAACAACCGCAAGGAGGTTTTCCCATGAAAAAGCTGCTGATCGTATGCATGGCGCTCATCATGCTGTTTACCGTAACCGGCGCAATGGCTTCCGCCCCGGCGGACCGCCTGGCTCAGATCAAGGCCGCGGGCAAGCTGGTGGTCGCCACCTCTCCCGACTACGCCCCCTACGAGTTCCTGGACAAGGACGGCAACCCCGTGGGCGCCGACCTGAGCCTGGCCAAGTACATCGCCGACAAGCTGGGCGTGGAACTGGCTGTGGAACCCATGGACTTTGACACCGTGGTTGCCGCCATTGGCACCGGCAAGGTGGATTTGGCCATCTCCGGTATGGTGCCCAAGGAGGAGCGCAAGGAAAAGATGGACTTCTCCGATGTGTACTACAACGATGGGAACCAGATCCTCCTGATCCTCAAGGCCAATGCCGGTACCCTCAAGACCCTTGCCGATTTCAAGGGCAAGACGGTGGCTGCCCAGAACGGCACGCTCCAGCAGGAGCTTGTGACCAAGCAGCTTCCCGACGCCGTCATGGAGCCCATCACCAAGATCCCTGACGCCGTGATGATGCTTATGACCAAGAAGGTGGACGGCCTGGCCCTGGCTTCCGTGGTAGCCGACCAGTACATCGCCAACTATCCGGATCTGGTCAAGTGCGAAACCCCCTTTGATTATACCTCCTTGGGCGTGGCTGCCGCCGTGGTCAAGGGTGAAACCTCGCTGCTGGAGGCTGTCAACGAAGCCATCAAGGAAGTGGTGGACAACGGCCTGTACTATCAGTGGATGGACGAAGCCATTGAACTGAACAACAGCCTCAACCAATAACCCTGCCTTGACAAACACAGCCTGCCGCCGCACAATATACGGCGGCGGGCTTCTTTATGCCGCTGTATGGGGGGAGTTGCGTCCATGCCAGAGAGCAGGATCGCCGTTATCGGGGCAGGCCATGTGGGCAGCCATGTGGCGCTGGAATGCGTGCGCCAGGGCCTTGCAGAGGAACTGGTATTGGTGGATATCAATCGGGAAAAGGCCCGGGGCCAGGCTGCGGACCTGCGGGATGCCGCCGCATATGCATCCCGGGACGTGCATGTTTATGCAGGGTGGTATGAAGATGTTCGGGACGCGGACATCGCTGTGATGTGCGCATGCGCCGCGGGGTACGAAAGCAGCGACCGGTTAAGGGAGCTGGATTCCACCCTGGCTGTGGCAAGGGATGTGGCCGGAGGGCTCATGGGCTGCGGGTTTTCGGGCACGGTGGTTTCCATCTCCAACCCCTGCGACCTTATCGCCCAGTACCTGCGGGCAAAAACGGGGCTTTCCGTGATCGGCACCGGCACGGCACTGGATTCCGCCCGTTTTCGGGCGCTGCTGGCCAGGGCGCTCCATGTAGGCGCCTCCGCCGTCAAGGGCTACTGCCTGGGGGAGCACGGGGACAGCCAGGTGCCTGCGCTGAGCACGGTCGCGGTAGATGGGCTGCCTCTTACGCAGGCGGTGAAAACGGAGCTGGATTTTTCGGAAATTGTCCGGCAGACGGTGTCGGCGGGTTGGGATATCGTGCTTCAAAAGGGCTGCACGGAGTTTGGCATCGGTGCCGCCGCGGCGCGGCTGATCCGTGCCATCCTTTTTGACGAAGGGGCGGAGCTTGCCTGCTCCGTACTGCTTACCGGCCAGTACGGCGGGTCTGGGATCTATGCCGGCGTGCCCTGTCTGGTGGACAGGCAGGGGGCGGTGCCCCTGCCGGAACTGTGCCTGACAGAGGCGGAGAAAGCGGCCCTTACGCGCAGCTTTCGGGTGCTCAAGAGCCATCTGCCCGGAGAAATCGTATAATATTGGTGGAAGACAGATCAAAAGACAAAGGAGCCGGATGTATGCAGGCATTTTTGGAAACACTTCAAAAGTATGTATCCCTGCCCAGCGGCAGCATAAACAAAGAGGACGTGGCCGCTTTGGCAGCGGTGGTTGCGGAGGATTTTCGAGGCCTGGGCATGCAGGCGGCCCTGACCCCCGGCAAGGAGATGGGCCCCGTTTTGACCTGTACATACGGCCATGGGGAGAAGCAATTGATGCTCATGGGGCACATGGACACGGTTTTTCCCCGGGCGGAATGCCAGCCCTTCAAGCTGGACGGCGGCACGGCAAAAGGTTCCGGTGTGTGCGACATGAAAGGCGGCATCGCGGTGATGCTTCACGCCCTTGGGCGTGCGCTGCCCAAGGTGGACAAGGAAAAGTATACCGTCAAAGTAGTCCTGAACCCCGATGAGGAGGTGGGCTCTCCCGAGAGCTTCCCCGTCATCCTGGATACCGCCCAAAAGTCCTTCGCGGCCCTGAGCTTCGAACCGGCCCGCAAGGGCGGCGCCCTCACCTGCGAAAGGAAGGGAGTTACTTCCTTTATCCTGCGCACCATTGGCATCCGGGGCCATTCCGGCGCGAATTACCTTGCGTGTGCCAGCGCCATCCAGGCACTTTGCCAAAAAGTTAATGAAATCTATCAACTGCGGGACGACAGCCGCGATATTTCCGTGAACATCGGCGTTATTAAAGGGGGCACAGCGGAAAATGTGGTGGCGGACGCGGCGGAGGCCGCGGGGGAATTCCGCTATTTTGACCAGGCCTTCAAACAGGAACTGATGGACAAACTCACCGCCATCGTGAACGCCCCCGGCGTTCCCGGCACCTCGGCCTCCGTGGCTTGGGGCAACACCCATCCCGCCCTGAAGGCGACGGAAAAAAGCATGGCGCTTGTGAGGCTCGCCCAGGGGATCGCCGGAGAGTACGGCGTATCCCTTCGCACGGAGCGCACCGGCGGGGCCGGGGACATCGCCATTGCCGGCCTGGCGGGCATTCCTGTGCTGGACGGCTTCGGACTGGAGGGCGACGGCATGCACACCACGGCGGAGCAGGCCCTGGTGGGCAACGTGGAATTCCGCATCACCCTGGCCGAACGGATGCTGCTGGCACTGCTTGCGTAGTACTGCTAGAAAGCAGGCTTTTGCCGCCTGTCCCATGGCCTTGCCGGAGGCTGGCAGGCTGCAGGCCCCTCAAAAAAGCCTCCTTTGGCCTCCCTGGAAGGGAGGTGCCGCCCGAAGGCGGCGGAAGGAGGCCGCCCTTCCCGCATTGGGGGAAAGCGCATATTTTCTGAATATACCAAGGCGGCCGCTTGATGCGCGTCCGCCTCTTTGTGCTTGCTTGTATCCCAATCTTGCTTTACCCGTTTATTAAAAAGTCCGCCACTGCTCCCGGACTGTTGATGCTTCCCACAAAAAGCAGGATATCCTGTTCCTCCAGGGCGGCATAGGGTCCGGGGGACAAGATGATCCTGTTTTTTCGCCGGATGGCGATCACCGTGGCGCCCGTCTGCTGCCAGAATTTCAGTTCCCCAAGGGTTTTGCCGGCCAGGGGGCAGTTTTCCGGCACAGCCGCCTCATAGTTGGGAAAAGGGGCGGTGGCGGAAAACCGCTCGTTGATGCGCACGATGGACCCCGCCACCTCGCTGATGCGCTTGCCAAGCTCCGCCTGCGTCTGCAGCAGCTGCTGCAGCTCGCTTTGCTGAAAGCGGATGTCGTTTTGCGCCCCGAACTTGTCCACGTACTGCCGCGCCCTTTCGCAGGAAAGGATCACCGCGCCGCTGTTGTGGCGGATATCCACGATCTCCATGTCCGAAAGCAGCCTCATGGCCCGCCGGATGGTTTCCGGCGAAACGCCGTATTCCGAAGCCATCACGGACCGGCCGTATACCTTCGTATTCTCCTTCAGCTCGCCTTTGGCAATGCGCAGGGCGATGTCCAGCGCTATCTGCGAATAAACGGGGGCTACCGGAGGTACCGTCATCATTACCGCATCCCTGCCGCTTTGTCGTTGGGGAAAGCAAATGCCTCTTTTCCAATTATAACAACAAATTGTGCGCTGAACAACCGCCTTTCCCCTTTTTGGGCGATTTTCCCGGGACTATGCCATGCCATATTTTTCATTTTACGTCAAAGGGTGGTTGTGCTGGTCCCAGGCAGGCGCATTCCGCCCGGCTTGGCAGGATTCTTTGGTCCGCAAAGCGAAAGGAAGGGACCGCAGGGCCTTTTCTCCCAGGGGTATTATTGTTCCCGCGGTCACACCCGTTACGGGGGAAGAGCAGGCTGAACAGGCCAGGCTGCGAAAGGCTGCCGGGATACTGTATGGACAGCGGCATCCATGGGGTATTCTCCTTTGGGAGGGCGGCTGTGTGGCCCCCATCGCGCCGCTGAACACCGCCCGGCGGGAAAAGATACACGCTGTCCTGAAGGAAATGGGGCTGCTTCCTAACAGATAGGCGTTGCCGCAGGAAAACAATACTTCCATAAGGAGGATTTTGCATGAAGATCGGTTTGATTGGCCTTGGGATCATGGGCAAGCCCATGGGGAAAAACCTGCTGAAAAAGGGGTATGACCTGACGGTCTATGACTTGAACAAAAGCGCTGTGGAGGAACTGGCCCAGGCTGGCGCGAAGGCCGCGGAAAGCGTGCGCGCTTTGGCGGCGGATTGCGGCGTGATCCTCACCATGCTGCCCAACTCGCCCCAAGTGAAGGATGTGGTGCTGGGGGAGGGCGGCGTATGCGAAACGGTGAAGCCCGGCAGCGTGCTCATCGATATGTCCTCCATCAGCCCCCTCGCCTCCAGGGAAGTTGCCGCCGCCCTTGAAAAGCTTAATGTGGGCATGCTGGACGCCCCGGTGTCCGGCGGAGAGCCCAAGGCCATCGACGGCACCCTGGCCTTCATGGTGGGCGGGCCGGAAAAGCTGTTTGAGGAACACAAGGGGCTGCTTTCCGCCATGGGCGCCTCGGTGGTGCGCTGCGGGGAGATCGGCGCGGGCAATGTGACCAAGCTGTGCAACCAGATCGTGGTGGCGGTGAATATCGCCGCGGTGGGGGAGGCACTGATGCTGGGGCAGAAGGCGGGTGTTTCTCCCGATGCCATCTACCGCGCCATCCGGGGCGGGCTGGCAGGCTCCACGGTGATGGACGCCAAGGCGCCCATGATGATGGACCGGAATTTCAAGCCCGGGTTCAAGATCGACCTGCATATCAAGGACCTCAACAACGTGCTGGAAACGGCCAAGTCGGTGGATGCGCCCATGTTTTTGACCAATCAGGTGATGGAGATGATGAAAGCCATCCATCTAAACGGCGAAGGCCAGTCCGACCACAGCGCGCTGGTGAAATTTTATGAAAAGCTGGCCAACGAGGACGTACACCGCTGATTTTGGGGGAAAGATCCGCCGCGGCGCAAGGCGGCCGGAAAAGGGCGTACGCCGAGCACTACCGCCTTTATAATGACCTGTGCATCTTCCACCCCGCCCCTGTTACCTGATACGGCGGCTGTTTTATGATAAGCTGCATATGCGATGCCGGTTTACTGAAGCAAGAAAGCGGGGAACCAGAATGATGCCTTACGCTCCCGAGCAAATCAAGTACCTGTCCCTGCTGGCAAAACAATATCCAACGGCCCAGTCGCTGTATACGGAGATCATCAATCTGCAGGCGATCCTCAACCTGCCCAAGGGCACCGAGCATTTCATGAGCGATCTGCACGGGGAGAGCCAGGCGTTTGAGCATATCCTCAACAGCTGCTCCGGCGTGATCCGTGAAAAGGTGCTTCTCCATCTGGGCGGTGAGATGACCGAAGCGCAGGTCAAACGGCTGTGTACCCTGATCTATTATCCCACCCAAAAGCTGAAGATGCACATCAGCGAAGGCGGCGCGACGCCGGAGTGGTACAAGGAAACGCTGCTGCGCCTGATACGTCTTGCGCGGTTCCTGTCCTCCAAATACACCCGTTCCAAGGTCCGCAAGGCGCTGCCGCAGGAGTTTGCGTATGTCATTGACGAACTGCTCCACGCCCAGGAGGATGAGGACGCCAACCAGCATGTGTACCATGAAAAGATCATACAGACGCTGATTGAGATCGGCTCCGGCCCCGAATTCGTCATCTCCCTTTGCCAGTTGATCAAGCGCCTTGCGGTAGACCGCCTGCATGTGCTGGGCGATGTGTTCGACAGGGGCCCGCGGCCAGACGCCATCATGGACATGCTGCTGGCACACCACGCGGTTGATTTCGCCTGGGGCAATCATGATATCCTGTGGATGGGCGCGGCTGCGGGCAGCCTGCCCTGCGTGGCGGCGGCGATACGCAATTCCCTGGCTTACGGGAATATGGCGGTGCTTGAAAACGGGTATGGCATCGGCCTGCGGACGCTTTCCCTGCTGGCAGGAAGGCTGTATCCCGCGCTGCCCCAGGAGGAGGCGGCGATTCAAACCGTTACGGTGATTATGTTCAAGCTGGAAGGGCAGTTGATCCGCCGGCACCCGGAATACGGCATGGACGAACGCCTTTTGCTTAACAAGATCGACCGGAAAAGCGCGGCCATCAAGATCGGCGGACAGACATATCCCCTTGCGTGCACGTCGTTTCCAACGCTGTGCGACGGAGACCCGTACCGTCTGACGGAGGAAGAACAGGCGCTCCTGGATGAAATGGCCGCCGCCTTCACGCATAGCGAGCGGCTGCAAAGGCACGCGCTTTTTCTGTTCAATAAGGGGGGGATGTACCGCTGCGTCAATGGCAACCTGCTCTACCACGGCTGCATCCCCATGGACGAGGATGGCCGCTTTCAGAAGGTCTTCCTGGGCGGCGCGGGCTATCAAGGCAGGCGGCTGATGGATTTTTGCGATTCCATGGCCCGCGCGGCGTATTTTTCCAAAGAGCAGGATGCTCTTGATTTTCTGTGGTATCTATGGTGCGGCGATACATCGCCGCTGTGCGGCCGCAGTGTAAAAACCTTCCAGCGGCTTTTGATCGGCGGTCCGGAGGCCTGGCATGAGCAGCGAAACCCGTATTACACATGGATCGTGAAGGAAGAGACCTGCAGGATGGTGCTTGAAGAGTTTGGCCTGTCCGCCAGGGAGGGCCGCATCATCAACGGACACACGCCCGTGCTGCTGCCCAAGGGTGAAACGGCGGTACGCGCAGGAGGGCGGCTGATCGTCATCGACGGCGGCTTCTGCAAGGCTTACCAAAGCCAGACGGGCATTGCGGGCTATACCCTGATTGTCAATTCCCACGGCCTGCGGCTGGTGAAGCACCAGCCCATGCGCGGCGGAGTCCAGCTGATTGCCGAAAATGACGATATACTGTCGCAGCAGGCGGATTTCATACCCTTTGCGCAGCGGCGGATGGTGGCCGATACCGATGACGGATGCGTTCTGGCTAACCGCATCCGGGACCTTAAGGCGCTGCTGGACCTATACCGAAGGGGCGACGGTGCCATGCTGCTGCAATGACGGGTCCCGGGACGGAAACGGAGGTGGCATGGCATGTCCGCCTGATGGCCGATGCAGGCTTGGCGGTCCCCAGAGAAAAGAAGCGAAGTAAAAAGGAAAAGGAAAAAACAGACTGATGGGGATGCGGCATAGGATATCTGCGCCAGATGGGTCACTCCGCTCACCCCTCATTACTTTAGGCATAACTACATCACAATGCTTTACAACGCCGGGTTTGATGCAGTTACCACCATGCGGATTGTAGGCCATACAGACTACCAGACCACAGTAAACATCTACACCCACCTAAAGAGCCAGCACCACGAACGGGTCAAAATGTCCATTGACAGCATCACGGAGAAAATTAAGACAGATTCGAGGCTGCTTACCATTGCCAGATAGAAATTTCTATGCAGCACCAGCCCCTTGAAACACCTGATTTTCAAGGGGTTTTCTTTATTCCTCATTCGGCAGATTGAAAGTTTATTCAATTCTTATGCATGCCCCAAGACAAGAAAATCACCTGCGTTTTCATCTGCAGAAAAAAAGTTGCACAAAAGTTGCACAACCTTAAAATGACTGTTATGTTTCATAAAAAAAGTTCCCTTGAAAACCTAGTGTTTTCAAGGGTTTTTTACTGGTGACCCATCGGAGATTCGAACTCCGGACACCTTGATTAAAAGTCAAGTGCTCTGCCAACTGAGCTAATGGGTCAAAAATGGCTGGGGTGGCAGGATTTGAACCTACGAATGCGGGAGTCAAAGTCCCGTGCCTTACCGCTTGGCGACACCCCAATGCGGCCATAGGGCCGCCGGGGAAAAAAGATGGGGTGAGTAGTGGGATTTGAACCCACGACATCCAGAGCCACAATCTGGCGCTCTACCGCTGAACTATACCCACCATATCTGGCGCGCCTGAAGGGATTCGAACCCCCGACCCACGGCTTAGAAGGCCGTTGCTCTATCCGACTGAGCTACAGGCGCATGCCGCAGTCCGGCGACCGCGCAGCAAGGTCCCCGCCCTTGCTGACAGGATAAAATCTTACCACATGCTTCGGGGGCTGTCAACATCTTTTTTCCCCCCTGGAGAAGCCGGAAGAATTCCGGACAACTCCATTTCCAACGCGCGCAGGATCAGCGCAGAAACCGTTCCACCGCCTTGCTTTCCGCCTTGGGGTTCAGCTCATAAATCCGCTGCGTGATCCGCTCCCTTGCCTCCCCGGGGGCCGTGGCCCAGGCTTTTTCCGCAGCCTCCCGGCCCCAGAAATCCTCCGCCAATTGAAAGGTGGTCACAGGCCAGCCGTAAGGCGCGTTGTCTTTGGAAAGCCGGAAGGTCTGTCCGGAAATGGTCAGGAACATGCCGGTTTGCAGCCGGGCCAAAGCCGCCTCCAGCCCCTTGCCGCACACGGCCGCCTTGATTTCATGAAAGGCCATTTCGCCCTTTTCCGCCACAAGCCGGCAGATGGCGTGCTCCAGATAGCTCATGCGGCCCGTGCGGTACATCTCCTCATAGGTCTGCCCCGCCCTTTTCAGCGCAAGGAAGCAGGGAGCCCATTCCCTGGTCATATATCCGCCCTTGCAAAGAAAGAACTTGCCGTAGCCGATGCCGCTTTCCTCCTTGAGCACCCGCATGCGGAAGGCCCAGGGGTCCGTGTCGGTGTCGCCGGTGTGCCAGCGGATGTTTTCGGCAAAATGGTCCCCGAGGGCAAAAATGCCGTCGCCGCTTTCCCCGGCCATGGAAAAGCCGGCCCTGCGCAGATAAACGCAAAAATCGCGGTAGCTTCGGATCAAGCCAATGGTCATGGTCTCTCCCTTTCATATGGGGCAGCATCACTTAGCCGCCCGAACGCCTTCAAAAACCGCAGATTCCGCAGGGCGACATCCGCCTTCCACCAGTTCTCGCTGATGGCAAAGGCCTTTTCATACCCCGCCCAGCGCCAGGAAATGTCCCATACGCCCTGATCGTTGCGGGTAGATTCCAAAAAGTTCAGTTCCTTTTCCACAAGCTCCTTCAGTTCACCGTACAGGGGATGGTTCCGCCCATGTATGAACCTGGAGGGCAGGCAGGCGTAGCCGCCCCACTTGTCCCTGTCGCTGCTGATCAGCCGGGCCGCCTGGCCAAGCAGCGCCTCCTCCATGGCAGATACGGGAAAAGCGCTTGCAAGGTTTGCGCGCTTTAGCCAGCCAATGAGGTCCCTCACGCACATCAGGGGGTGCATATCAAGCTCCGGCGCCTGGAGAAAGGCATCGGCCATCTCCCGTACCATGATTTTGCACCTGCCAAAGAGCATGGTGTTTCTCGGGGCGAAGTACAGCGCGAAGCCCGCCAGGATGGCGCTGGGGTTGTAGGGGCTGTGGCTGGTGCTTTGGGAGCCGGACTCCCACCAGGGGGCGTGGGGGTAATCATCATTGGAGGGGATGACATTCATCCACCGGCCGTCTTGATAGTCCTTTCCGCTGTCAAGGGATTGAAGAAGGCCGAAGACCAGGGGATGAGTCTTCTCATAAAAATGGATTTCCTCAAGGATGGCGACGGCGGTGCTGGTCTGGATGGGGGAGGATTCAGGATTCCAGGCGTCCGCCTCCAGGGCGCTGCCAAAGCCCCCGTCCTCGTTTTGGTAGGCAGCCAGCGCCGTAAGCACCGGTTCCTGATCGCCCTTTTCAAAATGGTATTGCCAGCGGGCAAGATCCAGCGGCCTGGCGTTGCGGTACAGAAAGCGCCGTATTTTTTCCTGATCCTCCATGGATAGCACGGAAATCCCCTCCTTGCGTGTGTCAGTACATTCGCCCGATCCTTGCCAGCATCTGCTCCGCGAAAAGCAGTGCCTGCGCATTTTCCGGCAGGGCCGGTGCGCCCGTTGCGTAGCTTGCGAGCGCGGCTCTTATCATAGGGTGCCAGGTGTCCGCCCCATGGCGCAGCGCCCATTGCCCGCCCTCCTCTTTGGAAACCACCAGCCCCTCCGTGAAAAAAGCCAGGCAGCGGCACAGGTTCAGGATCACATACACTGGGTCCTTTGAAACGTCCTCCGGCGCATTTTGAATGTCCCGCAGGATGCTGTCCTTGTAAAAAGCCCTTGGCACCGGGCCGAAGAGTTCCCGGGCGGGCGGACCGAACAAGGCGATGCCCGCTTTCCGAATCACGGTGAAATGGGCGGCCAGGTCAGCATCCGTTTTTTCCGCTTCGCCGCACAGGCGCAGCGGCTCCCTTTCCGCGGTTTTCGCCCATTTCTGCGAGAAATGCAGCTCATAGGGCGTGGGGTATACAAAGTGCCGGCAGTGCTCCGCAAGGACCACACTCATTTCGATCCCCTTGGGCGGGCAGGCCGGGGCGGTCTTTACAAGAAAGGCAAGCAGCTCTACCTTTTGGGAAAGGGAAAGTTTCTCCCCGGCCACGGCGATCAGGTCGATGTCCCCTGTCTCCCAATGAAAGCATCCAAAGGCCATGGAGCCGTGAAGATACAGCCCCTTTAGGTTTGCGCCCAATGCCTCCCGGAATCCGGCCCCGATGGTGTGAAGCAGTGCTGATTCCCGCATAAAGCCTCCGCGGACAGTCGCTGCATCCATTCTACCCCCTGGATTTTTCCATGTCAATCAATCCGGCCGGATGCACACATTTGGGTGATTCTGGACGTGCAAAGGCGGGTATGATATAATCGGTTGCGGCAGGCACCCCAAAGCGTTTTGTACGCAGATGAAACCATATGCAAGGAGGAATATTATGAGCATGAAGCAGTATGAATTCTGGTTTATCGCCGGCACCCAATCCCTCTACGGACCGGAAACCATCAAAGAAGTGGAGCGCCACGCGAAGATCATGGCCGAGGGCTGGAACAAGGACGCGGCCATCGTGGGGACCGTTGTGTTCAAAGGCGCGGTGCTGGACTCCGCCTCCATCCAAAAGGTAATTCAGGAGGCGAATAACGCGCCGCACTGCGCCGGCATCATCGCCTGGATGCATACCTTCTCCCCCAGCAAGATGTGGATCGCGGGGCTGACCCGGCTGCAAAAACCCTATCTGCACCTGAATACCCAGTTCAACCGGGACATCCCCTGGAATGAGATCGACATGGATTTCATGAACACCAACCAGTCCGCCCACGGTGACCGGGAGCATGGGTTCATCGGCGCCAGGCTGCGGCTGCCCCGCAAGGTGATCGCCGGCCATTGGGAGGATGCCAAGGTGCGTGCCCGCATGGGCCGGTGGATGCGCTCCGCCGTGGGCGTACATGAATCCCGGCAATTGAAGGTCTGCCGCTTTGGAGATAACATGCGGGAGGTGGCGGTCACCGAGGGCGACAAGGTGGAGGCGGAGATTAAGCTGGGCTGGTCCGTCAACAGCTACGGCGTGGGTGACCTCATTGCCCGGATGGACAAGGTCACCGAAGCTGAAATCGACGCCAAGATGGCCGAGTATAAACAGAAGTATGACCTCAAAACCGACAACATGGCCGCCGTGCGCTACCAGGCCAGGCAGGAGGTGGCCATGCGCGCCTTCCTCACCGAGGGCGGCTTCTTCGCCTATACCGACACCTTCCAGGATCTGCAGGAAATGCGCCAGCTTCCCGGCCTGGCCACGCAAAACCTGATGAAGGACGGCTTCGGCTTCGGCGCGGAAGGCGATTGGAAGATCGCCGCGCTGGGCCGGGTGATGAAGGTCATGGCAAAGGGGCTGCCCGGGGGTACCGCCTTCATGGAGGATTATTCCTACCATATGGACCCGGAAAATGAGGGGATCCTGGGCGCCCATATGCTGGAGGTGGACCCGGATATCGCCTTGAGCCGCCCCAGCATCGAGGTGCACGTGATGAACATCGGCGACCGGGAGCCTCCGGCCCGCCTGACCTTTGCAACGGGCGACGGCCCTGCCATCGTGGCCACCTTGGTGGATATGGGGGACCGTTTCCGCATGATCGTCAACGACGTGGAGGCCAGGAGCCCCTACCATCCCATGCCCAAGCTGCCGGTGGCCCAGGTGATGTGGAAGCCCCTGCCGGATTTGAGCACCTCCGCCGAGGCCTGGATCCTGGCCGGCGGCGCCCACCACACGGTGCTCAGCTACCAATTGGACGCGGAGTACCTGCGGGATTTCTGTGACATGCTGGGCATTGAGTTCATCCACATCAACAAGGACACCACCATTCCCCAGCTCCAAAAGGAACTGCTCTGGAACGATGTTGTCTGGAAGCTCAAATAACCTTCTTCTCTCAAAATGAAGTTTTTCAGGCGGAGTTCGGGGAGGGGCATTTTACAAAAAGCCCCTCCCCGCCTTTTGTTTGTGTTATACTCTTCCGGGAGGTGATTGCATGTCCGCTTATAAAATCATGCTGGTGGAGGATGATCCCGTCATTGCCGGGGTGGTTTGCGGCCACCTTGCCAAATGGGGATATGATGCGTTTGCGGCAAAGGACTTTTCCAATGTGCTGGAGGAATTTTCCCAGGAAAGCCCGCACCTGGTATTGATGGATATCTCCCTGCCCCGGTACAATGGGTTTTACTGGTGCGGGGAGATCAGGAAAATTTCAAAGGTCCCGATTTTGTTTCTTTCCTCCCATGCCGAAAATATGGACATCGTGATGGCCGTTTCCATGGGCGGGGACGATTATATCACCAAGCCCTTTGACCTCAATGTGCTGGCGGCCAAGGTGCAGGCGCTTTTGCGCCGCAGCTATGATTTTGCGGCGCCCCTTGCCGCCCTTGCCCACCGGGGCGCGGTGCTCAACATCGGGGAGGGCAGCCTTCAGTATGCCGGGACAAAGATTGATTTGACCCGCAATGAAACAAAGATCATGCAAATGCTGCTGGAAAACAAGGGGAACGCCGTCAGCCGGGACGCGCTGATGAAAAGGCTGTGGGACAGCGACGAATTCATTGACGACAATACCCTCACCGTCAACGTGGCCCGGCTCCGGGCGAAGCTCAAGGATGCGGGGCTTGAGGATTTCATCGTTACCAAAAAAGGTATGGGGTATCTTACGGAGGCCTGAAAATGAAAAAAGCGTCCGTTCCGGGACTATTTGCGTCCTTCCTTCGGGAAAAGGCGGGCACCGTTTTTCTGTGCGCAGCTGTTGCCCTGCTGTTTCTTGCCGTCGGCGCGCTTTCCCGTCTGGACATGGGTCCGCTCTTATACGCCTTGCTGCTTTCCGGCCTCCTGGCGGCCGTGGCGGCTGTGGCTTCCTTCAGCCGGTATGCAAAAAGGTTCCGCCAGGCGGAGGCGGGGCAAAACCACCTGGAAACCCTGCCCCAGGGATTGCCCGCGCCGGGGGGCAGGCTGGAAAAGCAGTACCAGGCGCTGGTCAAAGGGCAGGCGGAAATGCGGCTTGCGGAAAAAAACGAACAAACACGCAGACTCAAGGAGCGGGAGGATTACTATACCCTCTGGATGCATCAGATCAAGACGCCCATCGCCGCCATGCGCCTGCTTTTGCAAAGCGGCGAACCTTTGCCGGCGGGCCCCTTGGAGGAGGAGCTTTTCAAGATTGAGCGCTACGCGGAAATGGCGCTGACCTACCTGCGCCTAGAAAGCCAGGCCGATGATCTGGAACTGAAGGAATACGACCTGTACGGCCTTGTGAAAAAGGCAGTGAAAAAATACGCCCTGCTGTTCATCCATAAAAAGATCGCGCTGGAGCTTGAGCCCTTTCAGGTGCGGGTGATGACGGATGAAAAATGGTTCCTGGTGCTTCTGGAGCAGATTCTGTCCAACGCGGTCAAGTATACGGAGAAAGGTGCCGTGCGCATCTATGTAAAGGACGGGGTGGCCCTGGCGGTCCAGGACAGCGGCGCGGGGATCCCCAAGGAGGATCTGCCAAGGGTTTTTGACCGGGGATTTACAGGCCACAACGGCCGGGTGGATCAGCGGGCCACGGGCATCGGCCTCTACCTGGCCAAAGAGGCGGCGAAAAAGCTTGGGCATACCGTTTCCATCCAGTCCGAACCGGATCGCGGCACCACGGTCACCATCGGCATTGCCCGGCTTCCCTTGGAGATTTTTTAAAAGAAGGCCCACCTTTCAAAACTGTAAGCTTTACCTCCCTGTTTGTAAGGCTGTATCAAGGCAAAACGCTGTAAAGAGGTCTACAATAAAACCTGCGCGAAAGCCGCAAACATCCATAGGGAGGGTTTTTCATATGCCTTTGCTGGACGTGATCCACGTAAAAAAAATCTATACCACCTTTCTTGGCGGACAGAAGGTGGAGGCGCTTACGGATGCCAGCTTCAGTGTGGAGCAGGGAGAATTTGTAGCTATCATGGGGGAATCAGGCTCCGGGAAGACCACGCTTTTAAACATCCTGGCGGCGCTGGACAAGCCCACTGAGGGCCAGGTGCTCCTGGAAGGCCGTGACCTTGGCCGGATCAAAGACAAGGAGGTCTCCGCCTTCCGCAGGGACAGCCTGGGCTTTGTATTTCAGGATTTCAACCTGCTGGACACCTTTTCCGTAAGGGACAACATCCTTCTTCCCCTGGTGCTGGCGGGTAAGGGCTACAGGGACATGGAGCCAAAGCTCACGGCTGTGGCGGATATTTTGCATATTTCAGACATACTGTCCAAGTTCCCCTATGAAATATCCGGCGGGCAAAAGCAGCGCGCCGCCGTGGCCAGGGCCATCGTCACGTCCCCCAAGATCGTATTGGCGGATGAACCCACCGGCGCGCTGGATTCCAAGGCCTCGCAAAACCTATTGAAAACCTTTGCGGCCATCCACCAAAGGGGGCAGACCATCCTGATGGTCACCCACAGCGCCCAGGCCGCCAGCTACGCCGGCCGGGTGATGTTCATCAGGGACGGGCGCGTATACCATCAAATGTACCGGGGCGACATGGTCCAGGAGGCCTTCTATCAGAAGATCATCTCCGCGCTCACCGTTCTCTCCGCCGGGGGTGAGCTGAATGCGTAAGCGGTTCCTGTACCTGCGCCTGGCGCTTGCGAACCTGAAAAAGAATAGGCAGACGTATCTTTCCTTTTTCCTGAGCACCGTGTGCACCGTTTTTGTGTTCTATATTTTTTGCATGATCGCCCTGAATGGCGGCATCAAAAAGCTTCGGGGCGCCAGTTCCATGCAGGTGATGATGGTGCTGGGCGCCGTGGTGGTGGCCATCTTCGCCTTTGCCTTCCTCTTTTACGCCAACAGCTTTTTGATCAAGCGCCGCAAGAAGGAACTGGGACTGTACGCCATTCTGGGCCTGGAGAAAAAGCATATCGCCCGCATCCTGTTCCATGAAACAGTGGCGCTGCTGATAGGCAGCCTTGTCTGCGGCATCGGCTTTGGCATTTCCTTAAGCAGGCTGATGTTCCTTTTGGTCCAGGCGCTGATGCGCGTTCCCACCCCCATCGTGTTTCAGGTAACGCCGCTGCCTTTGCTTTTGACCTGCGGGCTGTTTGCCGCGGTTTTCCTTGTGCTTTTGATCTATAACCGGCTGCAGGTGCATCTAAACAGCCCGGTTACTCTGATGCGCGGGCAGCAGCGGGGAGAAAAGGAGCCCAAGACCCGCTGGCTGCTGGCGCTTACCGGCATCGCAACCATGGCGGCAGGCTATGTGCTGGCCAACAGCGTGGATAACCCCATGAAGGCGCTTGCCATTTTCTTTATTGCCGTCCTCCTGGTGATTGTGGGCACCTATGCGCTGTTTACCGCCGGCAGCATCGCGTTTTTGAAGCTGCTGCGCCGCAACAAAAGCTATTACTACAAGCCCCGCAACTTTATTTCCGTTTCCGGCATGATCTACCGGATGAAGCAGAACGCCGCGGGCCTTGCCGGCATCTGCATCCTGAGCACCATGGCCATCATCACCATCGGCACCACCGGGGCGCTGTATATCGGGCAGGGAGACATGCTCAGGGACCAAAACCCCACAGACCAGAAGCTGGCCATCCAGGAAGGCATTTTGGACCCCGGGCAGGTGGAGGCGATGATAAGCAGACTGGCAGCTGAAAATCAGGTTGAAATAGCAGATGTTTACACAGCCACCTATTGCCAGGCCGCTGTCTTAAGGGAAGGCGATGTGATTTCTCAGGCGGACAGGGGAAGCATCACCTCCACGGAACAGTACAAAAAGGTGTGGGATCTGTATATCCTTCCCTTGGCGTCCTACAACGCCATGGTGAACGGGGCCTATACCCTTGATAATGGGCAGGCGCTGCTGTTTCAAAGCCGGAATGTTCCTGACGCGGCTTTTCTCACGGTGGGGGATACCACGCTGCAAATCAAGGAAAATCTTGCCGCTTTTCCTGTGGCCCATAAGGGGTATACCAGCCCGGAGCCGCCCATGTACCTTGTGCTCAAGGACAGGGAAGCTGTGGCGGCCGTGGTGAAAAGCCTTGGCGGCAAGGAGGAGGAAGCATATTTTTCACAAGCCTTTTGGTGGAATACGAAAGGATCGTATGAGGCGCTTTCCGCCTTCTCCCAAAACCTTCATACGGACCTCCCCCATCAGCTGCTGGCCGTGCTTCAGGAAAATGGGGGAGATACTGGCTATGAATTATCAGACGTCAACACCATCCGCCAGGAATGGTACGCCATGTACGGCGGGTTCCTGTTCCTGGGAGTGTTCCTGGGGCTGCTGTTCCTGATGGCCACCACACTGATCATTTACTTCAAGCAGGTGTCCGAAGGCTATATGGACCATGACCGGTTCATCATCCTGCAGAAGGTGGGCATGGCCAGGGATGAAGTGAAGGCCACCGTGCGCAAGCAGATTTTGATGGTGTTCGTCCTGCCCATCGTCGCCGCCATCCTGCATACTTTGGGCGCGCTGCACATGATGACCGAAATGCTTTCCATGTTTGGTCTGGGCAACACCCTGCTCATTACACTGAGTATCTTTACAACCGCCGGTGTATTTGCCCTGCTGTACGGCATGGTGTATGCTCTTACCGCCAAAACATACTACGGCATGGTGCGGATGGACGGGTAGCCCATATTGTTTTGCTGCTGTAGATACGGTATAATTGTTATTGCTTCTGCCATTCCTTCGGATGGGAATCCCGAAGCCGAAAGGGAATGTACCGCCCATGAGGAAACTGCTTGCCCTGCTTCTGTGCCTTGCACTGCTGCCGGCCGCGGCGCTTGCTGAAATACCGCCGGAGGCCTCCTTGGTGCAGCGGGTAACACTGCGCAAGTGGGAAACGACCCAGGCGAATCAAAGTGTGATCCGGATCTGGTATCCGCAAACGGTAAACCCGGAAATTGACCAGGAGCTGGCTGTCATGATGGACAGCTATAAAGACCAATTCGCGGGGACGCTGCCCAAGGCATATAACGCAACTTCCAGAAACTCCAGGCTGGACGTGGATTGCCGCTACAGCCGCACAGGCACGCAATGGGTGAGCTTTCTCATTACGGCAAGGGTCACGGTAGCGCGCAAATTTCAAAGCACGCAGCTTGTTTCCCGAACCTTCAACATGCAAACGGGGCAGCCCATACGCTTGATGGACATCTTCCCGCCCGACAGCCCCGCGTGGGGGCTGCTGGCCCGGGAGGTGGAGCGCCAAATCACCGGATACTTTCCCAAGGAAGAGCCGGATGAAAAGCAGCTTTCCGCCTGGACCGACCGAGAAGCGCTGGGGCTGGCGGATTTCACGCTCCACGCCATGTCCCTGGTGCTCCATTACCCGGCGGCCCAGGTGTATCCCGGCCATAACACCTTGCTGGAAGTTACCGTCATGTATCCCATGCTGGCCGGGATGATGACCGGGGAGGCGGCTTTCCAGACCGACAACAGCCATCATCCCATGGTGGCGCTTACCTACGATGACGGCCCCTTAAGAACGCCTACCACCCTGCTTTTGAACACGCTTCGGGAAAAAGGGGTCCGCGGCACGTTTTTCGTGCTGGGCAACCGTATCGGGCCCAATCAGGACCTGGTGCAGCGGGAGCATGACGAAGGGCACGCGGTCGCCACCCACAACTACCATCACGGCGACGTGGAAAAATCCAGCGCGGCGCAGCTTCGCCGGCAGGTGGCCATGTGCAACGATGCCCTGTCGGAGGCCATCGGTTTATATCCCCGGTATGACCGGGTGCCCCACGGCCAGTACCCCGCCATGATCAAGGCGAAGGCCGGCTGGCCGCTGATCCAGTGGTCGGTGGATACCTACGACTGGCAAGGGCGGTCTCCGTGGACGATCCTGAACAATATCAAGGGGCAGGTGGAAGACGGGGACATCATCCTCTGCCATGATATCAAGGAAATGGCCCCGGATACGGCTGCCCTGCTTATCGACTATCTGGAAGAGCAAGGGTATATGTTTGTTACCGTTGATGAATTGTTTGCCAGGGACGGTGTCACCTTGCAGCCTGACACGGTGTATTACCACTGCCTGGAAGGGGAAACCGGCCGGAAATGACGATTCCCGGCGGAGGCGGTCTTACAGCCGCCAGCCCCATTTTTGAAAATACCGGATCATGGATTTTACATGCAGGGAAAGTCCCTTCAGGGAATGGGCGTCCTCCCTGGCCCAGATGTGGGTTACGGCAAAGCCGGGGTGGTAGAGTGTCAGCCCCTGGGCCTTCATCCTTCGGGTCAGGTCCGCATCCTCCATATACATAAAAAACCGCGGGTCAAACCCGCCCGCCGCCCTGAAGGCTTCCGTGCGCATAAACATGAAGCAGCCTGTGGCAAAGGAAAGCTCCGCCGGTTCCCTCACCGCCTTCTCCCGCCAGGTGTACAGGCTTCGCCAGGCTGCAAAGGGGCGGCCCATTTTTTCCAGGCGGCCGCCCAGCATATAGCGCACGGATGGCAGTTCCTTGGGCAAAAACTGTTCGCTGCCATCGGTGTTGAGCACCTTGGGGGTCAGCAGCGCTACCTCCGGGCGGCCTTCCATATAGGCAACCATTTTTTCAAGCACATCCGGCGCAAGGGTAAGATCCGGGTTCATGATCACATGGTAGGGCGCGGACAAATACGGCAGCGCCCGGTTATGCCCGCCGCCAAAACCAATGTTTTCCGGAAGGCGGATCAAGCGCACCTGCGGGAACTCCGTCTCCACAAGGGCGGCCGTCCCATCCCGGGAGGCATTGTCCACCACGATGACCTGCAGCCTTTGCGCGCTGGTGCCGCCCATAAGCGACGCCAGCGCGTTTTTGATATGTGCCCGGCTGTTGTAGGTAACGATGCATACGGTGATCAGCGGCGCCTCTGCCATGGGGTGCCCTCCTTTTCTTTCCGCTGTATGATACCATACCTGCGGGGGATTGTCACCTTTTCCCTCCGCCCGAATAGATTTATTGACAACAGGAAATTTTCCGGCATACTGATGAAAAGCGGCGTTTTGTCCGTTACATATGTAACTAGGTATTTCCGGAATTTAAGCCCTGCAATCTGCTTTCCTATCTATTTTCCGCGCGGCCCCGGCGGCGGCAGAGGTGGCTGCGCCGTCCGCTGTTTGAGTAGTCTGCTCTTTTTGACCGTTCAAAAAGAAAAGGAGGGTTTTCCATGAAAAGGGGGCTTGCTCTGGTACTCGCCGCGTTTTTGCTTCTTCCCTTTACGCCCGCGTTTGCCGCACCCGCGCCGACACCCGTACCCTTGTATCCCGACAGCGCGCTGATCTCCCTGACGCACAACTGCCCCAACACAGGCATCATGGTCCCCGAAGCGTTCACCCCGTTGGTTACAAGCTATATTCTGACGGTGGCCAGCTGGGTCAGCCGGGTGACCTTCACGCCTGCCGCGGTGGATCCGGCGGCGGCCATCTACGTCAACGGTCAGTACGTCCCTTCGGGGCAGACCTCCCAGGAGATTCAGTTGACCAATGAACCCCAGGCGGTGACCATCTCCGTTACGGCCGCCGGCGGGGAAAACACGGTCTACACCGTTTTTCTCCAACGCCGCCCCAGTGAGGCCCGTACCCGCGTATCCGTGGGATATTTAAAGGATGTTTACCAATCCGGCAGCAAATGGTACGCCAAACTGGACCTGGTGACGGTGACTTACGGGGATGGCTATACGAACTATACCTCCGCCTTCACCAACGATTCCACCGCCCTTTACAAGCACGAGCTGTCCAAGAACTGCATCTTCTACACGGGGAACCAGAACAGTCCTACTAGGTACAGGGACCCCAGCTCTTTTCAGGCCCATGTGACGCTGGACGGCACCGAAATGTTCCGCGTGATCTATCTGGAGGATGAAATCGTGGCGTTGATCCCCTACGCCATCCACTGACGGGCATCAGGCAGTAAAAACGTTGCAGCCGCCGGCCAAATCATCAGGCTGGCGGCTGCAACGTTTTTGGCGGTCTCCGGGATCACTTTACCGCTGCCTGGACGCGGAACACCTTTCCTGTTTCCAATGCGGCGGGGATCAGCGTATCCGCAAGGGCGGTTCCATCCATCGTAAGGCGCACGGCTTTCTTCTCCCCGCCGCTTTCGTTGGCGATATCAATGATATAGGTGTTTCCCCGCCAGCGGCGGGTAAGCGTCAGCTTCTTCAAATCGTCCGGCAGGCAGGGGTCGATCCGCAGACCGTCATAATCGGGCTTCACGCCCAGGATGGCCTGGGATACGGCGTAGAAGCACCAGGCCGCCGTGCCGGTGAGCCAGCTGTTTTTTGCTTCGCCGAAGCGCCTTGCATACGGCCCGGCGATGGTTTGGGCATATACGTAGGGCTCTGTGCGGTGCAGCGTCTGGTCCCCGGTGTAGCTGGGGCAGATGAGGCGGTAGGTTTCAAAGGCACGGTTTCCATGGCCGAGCACCGTTTCAGCAATGGTGATCCAGGGGTTGTTGTGGCAGAAGATGCTGCCGTTCTCCTTGTATCCCGGGGGATAGGAGCTGATTTCTCCCAGCTCCGGATGGTAGGCGGTATAAGGCGGCGTGTGCAGCGCGATGCCATGGGCACTCGTCAGCTTCTCCCGCACGGCATCAAGCGCCTTCTGGGCCAGGCCGTCCTTTACGCCGATTCCTGCCATCACGCAAAAGCCCTGGGGCTCAATGAAGATCTGGCCCTCCTCACAGTCCGCGCTGCCCACCTTGTTTCCGTAGGCATCATAGGCCCGCAGGAACCAGCCCCCGTCCCAGCCGTTTTGGAGCACGGCCTTTTCCATTTTTCCCTTTTCGGTTTTGGCAAAAGCGGCCTCCGCCTCCCAGCCATAGCGTAGGCAAAGCTCCGCGTAGTCATCGCTTACGGCCACGAACATCCCCGCAATGAACACGGATTCCGCCACGCCGCTGTCATAGTTTTGACAGGTTTGAAAGCTTTCCCCCGGCGTTTTGGAAAAGCAGTTCAGGTTCAGGCAGTCGTTCCAGTCCGCCCGGCCGATAAGGGGCAGGCCGTGGGGGCCGAGGTGCGTGCTGGTATAGCGGAAGGAACGGCGCAGATGCTCCATCATGGGCTGCGCCTTTTTTTCGTCGTTATCAAAGGGCACACTTTCATGAAGGATGGAAAAATCGCCCGTTTCCTTGATGTAGGCAGCCACGCCGAAGATCAGCCACAGGGGGTCGTCGTTGAAGCCGCTGCCCACCTCCAGGTTTCCGCGCTTGGTCAGGGGCTGATACTGGTGGTAGGCGCTGCCGTCCTCAAACTGGGTGGCGGCGATATCGGTGATACGCTCCCGGGCCCTTTGCGGGATCAGGTGGACGAAACCCAGCAGATCCTGGGTGGAGTCCCTAAAGCCCATGCCCCTGCCGATCCCGGATTCGAAGTAGCTGGCGGAGCGGGACATGTTGAAGGTGACCATGCATTGGTATTGGTTCCAGATGTTCACCATCCGGTCCAGCTTTTCGTCGGCGCTTTGCACCTGGTAGATGGACAAAAGCTCCGCCCAGTGGGATTTCAATTCCGCCATGGCGGCATCAAACTGCGCGTCCGTTTGAAAAGCGGAAAGCAGTTCCCGCGCCGGGGCCTTGTTGATGACACCGGAGGCCTCAAATTTTTCACCCTCGGGATTCTCGCAGTAGCCCAGCACAAACACGAAGGAAGCGGTTTCGCCCGGCTTCAATACGCGGCGCAGGCAGTGGGAGCCAATGGGCGCCCAGCCGCTGGCCACGCTCATGCGCGGCGCGTCTTCCATCACCGCCTGCGGGGCATTGAGGCCGTTGTAGAGGCCGATAAAGGATTCCCGGTCGGTGTCAAAGCCGTCCAACGGCGCGTTGACGGCGTATACCGCATAGTGGTTCCGCCGCTCCCGGTATTCGGTTTTATGGTACAGCGCGCTTCCCTGCACCTCCACCTCGCCGATGTTATAATTGCGCTGGAAATTTGTGGCGTCGTCCATGGCGTTCCACAGGCAGAACTCCACAAAGCTGAAAATGCTTATCCGCTTTTCGCCGTCCGACGCGTTGGTCAGCGCAAGCTGCATCACTTCTGCGGTCCGGCCCCTTGGCACCAGCACCGTCTGCCTGGCCTTCAGGCCGTTTTTTTCCGCGGAAATCACGGTATATCCCAAACCGTGCCGGCATTCATACGCGTCCAGGGGCGTTTTTACCGGCATCCACCCGGGATTCCATACGGTTTCCCCATCCTTGATGTATACGTAATGCCCGCCCGCGTCCGTGGGAACGTTGTTGTAGCGGTAACGGGTCAGGCGCAGGAGCCTGGCATCCTTATAAAAACTGTACCCGCCTGAAGTGTTGGAGATCAGCGAAAAGAAATCCTCGCTTCCAAGGTAGTTGATCCACGGATAAGGCGTATCCGGCCTTTGGATCACATACTCCCGGTTTGCGTCATCAAAATAACCGTATGTCATACAAGTGCGGCCTCCAATCCAAGAATCTAAATCGTTTTCGAATACCGGAATACCGATTCTCTCCCCATAAACAACATCATACTGCGATTGTGCCGCAAATACAAGTGGAAAGCTGTTTAAATTCAAAAATACGTACATTCTGTGTGCCGGAATCACTTTTTTTATCCGAATATACGTTTATTGAGCATGAGGAAAGGCAGTTTGTCCGCCTGATCCGATTTGTAGGCAGTGTGTTTGTCCTGCGCAGTCCATCGGAAACAAAAACGGTTTAGGAACATTTTTGGTTTTTGGGCAATATCCGCCGAAAAGGCAAAAGCTGAAAATGGAAATTGCTAAACATCCCAGTGTATGGTATACTTTGATGCATTCATAAGCAATGTATCTCGTGCCGCCATTCGCATCAAAAAGGAGGTTTTCTGATGAAGCCGGTCAAAATATCTGCCGCCGTGCTTTCGGTGCTCCTGGCCGCGTTCCTGGGTCTGAGCGTTCTTATGACCTCCCCTGCACCGGGTGAAAATGTCTCCGCCACGTCCTTCAGCGCGCGTCGGGCGGCGGAAGATCTGAAAGTGATCTCGAAGGATGTGCATACCAATATGGATGCGGCGGCCATCGGCGAGGTGCGCACCTATCTGATGGAGACCCTTGAAAAGATCGGGCTGACGGTGACGACCCGCGCCTATGAAGGGGATTACCAGACAAAGCGCTACACCGGCCACTTTACCGCGGAGGACATCGTAGGAACGCTTAAGGGGAAAAGCGGCCGTTCCCTGCTGCTGGTGGCCCATTATGATTCCAACCCGGGCCTGGGATTGGGGGAATCCCCGGGTTCCCACGGGGCATCCGACGACGGGTATGGGGTATCCGTGGTCCTGGAGGTGCTGCGGTGCGTAGCGGCGCAGGGTATCCCGGAAAATACCCTCCGCGTGGTGTTTACCGATGCGGAGGAGACTACCATGCTGGGTTCCAGCGCCATCGCAGGGGATGCGGAATTCAACGCCGCCGCCTCGGACGCGGTGTTCAATATCGAATCCCGGGGGCTTTCCGGGCCGTCTATCCTGTTCGAGACCAGCACTGGCAACGCCGCTCTGATTGATTTCTACGCGAAAAACAATCCTCATCCCGCCTCTTGGTCGCTGGCCACGGACGTGTATCGCATCATGCCCAACTATACGGATTTCACGGCTTTTATCAGCCAGGGCATGCGGGGATTGAATTTCTCCAACCTGTATAAAATTGAAGACAACCATACAGCCAGGGACCTTTATGAAAATATCAGCCTGTCGGCCATCCAGGATTATGGTGAGCAGGTGCTGCCGCTGGTATCCGCCTTTGCCTTCGGGAATGTGCCGGAAACCTTTGAGGCTTCCGGCGACGCTGCCTGGTTCACCCTGGCAAGAGGCGTTTTTGTCCATTTCCCGGCCGGCCTGAACTGGGCTTTCCTGGGCCTGGCTGCGGCCCTGCTGCTGATCTATCTTGTTCTGGCTGTCCGCCGGGGGAAATGCCGCCTGCGCAGCCTGTTCAGAACGTTTGCCTATCTGGGGGCGGCCCTTATGACCGCGGCTGTCGGCACCGGGCTTGCCATGCTGCTGTCCAAAATATTGGGGCTGACCTATGACTTGACAAATTTGGTGGGGCTTTCCGCCTTTGAAACGATCACCGTGGCGCTGGTGCTCATCCTTTGGCTGATGCTGGCACTGTACGGGCGCAGATTCATCAAGAAAGGCGGTACGTACGAGGCGCTTGTCATCCCCGCCATCCTGCTTTCCGTGCTTCTTGCGGGCGTATTCACCCTCTTCTTGCCCGGCGGGGCGTTCCTGTTCAGCTTCGGGGCCATCTTCGCCTCCCTCCTGGGCCTGCTGGCGCTGCGGTTTCCCGTGTTTGCGCTGTTTTCCGGCTTCCTGGCGGTGTGGGTCGCCGCGCCGGTGGTCTACCTTCTGTTGATTGCCCTCACCCCCGGCGCGCTGGGCGTTGTGCTGATGTTTGCGGCCTTCCCGCTGTTCATCGCCGCGCCTTCCCTGGCGGCGGCCATGGCAAAATAGAGATTCTGCGGGGCCGGGCACGGAAGTTGCCGGGATGCGGTTCACCATTCCCGCCTCATCCAAAGGGTTTGCGAAAAAAGAACGGCCGGAGCACGTCATGGCCGTTCTTTTATGCTTTCCCGGACCATAATTTCTGTGTTGATGTAGATGTATTCGTTCCGCATGGGCTTGTGGTCCACAAAATGCTCCGCCATCAGCTTCAGCGCGCGGTATCCCTGTTCTTTGGGGTTCTGGGCGATGGTGAATGGAATCTTACCCTCAATCAGCGCCTGGCGTATGGAAGGCGTGTAATCGAAGCACAGAATGGTGAAAGGGCTTTCATTATATTGCTCCAGCACGGCCTGCAGCCCGCCGCTGACGGCTCCGGAGCAATAGATCAGCGCCTGCATGCCGGGACAGGCATTTAGGAACTCCTTTGCGGCAAGATAGGAATGGATATCGTCGTTGGGCATCTCCAGCACATGCGCTATGCGGATGCGGGGATATTTGCGCGCCATATATTCCTTTATATGCGCAAGGCGCTGCTGGTTGCTCCAGTTGTGCAGATTGGAAATCATCAGCCCAGCTTCAACGTCGCCCTTGGTGATCTGGTTCATGATCCCGCAGGCGATCTGGCTGGAATATTTGTAGTTGCACCCCACATAGGCCAGGAACGCCGCGCCCTCAATAACGGAGGTGAGCAGTATGACGGGAAAGCCCCGCTCCGTAAGGGCGGTGACCCGGCTGCGGATAGCCTCGTCATTTTGGGGGATCAGCACGATGCCGCTGTATCCCTTGTCCACCGCTTCGTCAATCAGCCTCGCCTGGTCGGCGGCATCAAAATCCTTGCAGGGCATAATGTCCACCGCGAAGCCGGAGGCCCGCAACTCATCCGCCGCAAGCGTGACACCGGAAAGCACGATGTCCGCAAACTGATTGCCAGTCACGTTGGATATGACGGCGATGCGCAGATTCTGACGCCGGATGGACAGGGACTTGGCAATGGCATTGGGATGATAGTCCAGTTCCCTGGCAATTTTCCTGACCCGCTCCGCCACCTGCGGGCTTACGCGGCCGCGGTTGTTCAGCGCCCGGTCCACGGTCCCCGTGGATACGCCCGCCATTTCTGCAATCTGCTTGATGGTTACCGCCATATTGCCCAACCCCTTCCCGGATATTATAGCACAACACTGCCCGGTGTCAATGTGAACGGGCACGCATACGGATGCTTTCAATGTATATAAGAAAGATATGGGAAGAATATTCTCAAAATTATTTCGGATACTGCGTGTTCGGGCACCATCATGCATGTTTTCTTTGGAGAACCGCTATATCCAAAGGAATACAGCAGTAATAGACAAATATGCAGAAGAATATTTCCATAAACCATTGACAAACAAAAAAAGTATGATACGATATTTCCAGAAATGCGTTATCGGACACGCATAATTTGAATGGAGGGTTTCTATGAAAAGATTCATGGCAGTCCTTGTTTCGCTTGCGCTCTTTGCCGTGTGTGTTCCCGGCCTTGCGGCGGGGAACAAGCTCACCGTTGGCACCATGCCCCTGACCGTGGGCGTACCGGTGGAGTACGCGTTGGAGCAGGGGTATTATGCGGAAGAGGGCCTGGACGTGGAGATGATCATCTTCCCCACCGGTGCGCCCATCAACGAAGCGTATGCCGCCGGCCAGATCGACGTGGCCGTCAGCGGGCTGGCTTCCGTTTTTTCCCTGGCGCTTGGCACTACCCACTGGATCGGTGAGATCAATACAACCGGCGGCATGGGCATCTATGTGCGGCCTGACAGCCCCATTCTTTCCGTAAAGGGGCAAGTGGAGGGCTATCCCAATATCTATGGCAGCGCCGAGCTGTGCAAGGGCATGGAGATCCTTGGCCCCCTGGGGACCGTGTCCCAGTTCAACGCGATGAAGTACATGCAGAAGCTGGGCCTGACCAGCGACGACTATGTGCAGATCCACATGGATTACGGCCCCGCATACCAGGCGTTCGTATCCGGCCAGGGTGATGCGGTGGGCCTCAACCCGCCCTTTACCTTCCAGGCCGAAGCCGCCGGCTATGTGTGCGCCGCCTCCTTTGAGGATGCCACCGGCGCCTCGCTGATGGATGGCATCTTTATCAATGACAAGGTGGCAACAGAACGCCATGACGACATTGTGAAGTTCATACGCGCCACCTACAAAGCCTGTGCCGCCCTGCAGGATGACGAGGTCCGCTACGAGCTGTCCATGCGCTGGTTTAACGAAAACGGCAAGCCGTATGATGAAAGCTCCCTGCGTAGCGAGATGGCCGTCCGGCAGTATGTGGACCAGGACTTTATGACCAAGGATGGCTACCTGTATGGCCTTGGCATGAAGCAGATCGCCGAATTCTTTGCCCAGGACGGGAAGATCGAGGCTGAAAACCTTGGCAATGTCACCAAATCTTTTGATCCTTCCTTCCTTCAGGAAGCGCTGAGTATCACCTTCAGCGTGCAGGAATAATCCCTCCGTTTCCATGACAGGCAGGCTGCTTTTCACGCAAAGGCAGCCTGCTTGTCAAAAGCGGATGATCCATCCAACAGGAGGCGCGTATCCTTGCCGAAAAAGAAAAACTACATCTGGGTATCCTGCCTGTCCCTGGCCGCCTTTGTGTTTATATGGTGGCTGGCCACGGGCGGCCTGCACCTGGCCGCGCCCCAGTCCCTGCCCAGCCCCGTCAAGACGCTGGTGAGCTTTGTGAAAAAGTTTTACACCAAAGCCCCGGAGGGAGCCACCATGCTCCAGCACATCTGGTCCAGCCTTCAGGTGGCGCTGACCGGGTATTTCATCGGCGTGGCGGTGGGGGTGCCGCTGGGGATTTTGATGGCCTGGTATGAGAATGTGGACGTTTTTGTAAGGCCGCTTTTCGATCTGCTTCGCCCCATTCCAGGGATCGCGTGGATCCCCATCATGATCGTGCTTTTCGGCATCGGCCTGCTTTCCAAGGCCATGGTGATCTTCCTGTCGGCATTCATCGCCTGTGTGGTGAACTCCTACTCGGGCATCAGGCAGACGAAGACCGTGCACCTGTGGGTGGGTCAAACCTTCGGGGCCAGCAACTTCCAGCTGTTGACGAGGATCGCCCTGCCCACCGCGCTCCCGCTGATACTCACGGGCATGCGGGTGGCGCTGGGCGGCGCCTGGTCGGCGCTGGTGGCCGCGGAACTGGTGGCTTCCACCCGGGGCCTGGGGTTCATGATCCAGCAATGCCGCGGCATATTCCGTCCGGATGTGATCATCGCGGGGATGATCGCCATCGGCCTTATCGGCGCGCTGCTTACGTGGCTTTTGTCCCTGCTGGAAAAGGTGCTTACGAAAGGGGAGAAGTGGTAAATGGGCGCGCAAAACGCTTCAAGAACAAAGCGCATCTTCGGTGCGTTTCTGGCGATTTCCCTGTTTCTGCTTCTGTGGCAGTACGGAACGCGGGAAGGGACGCTGCTGGGCAAGCTGATGCCAGGCCCCCTGGCGGTGTTCGGCCGCTTTTTCGCCTCCTTCGTGAAGCCCATCGGGAAATATTCCATCCTGGGGCACACCCTGTTCAGCCTGAGCCGTGTTTTGATCGGCTACCTGCTGGGGGCGGCGGCCGGGATCGTGCTAGGCATTCTCATGGGCCGGTACAAGGTGATCGAGGCCATCTTCAAGCCCCTGTACCTGATGATCCGGCCCATCCCGCCCATCGCCTGGATCCCCCTGGCAATCCTGTGGTTCGGGCTGGGGGAATCCACCAAGTGGTTTTTGATCTTCCTATCCACGTTCAACACCATCACCATGAATGTGTATGACGGCGCCCGCTCCGTGGACGCAACGCTTCTGGGCGCTTCCAAAATGCTGGGGGCCAGCCCCGTGCAAACCATGTGGACCATCGTGCTGCCCTATACCGTACCCTTCATTTTCGCCGGGCTGCACACCGCCATCTCCGTAGGCTGGGCCACGGTGGTGGCGGCGGAAATGGTGCGCTCCACAGAAGGCGTGGGATGGATCATCGTCAACGCCATGGAGGTCAACAACATGGTGCAGGTATTGACCGGCATCGTGGCCATTGGAATCATTGGCTATCTGCTGGCTATCGTGATGCGCAAGATTGAGGAGGTGATGTGCGCGTGGAACAAGGGCGGAAAGTGATCATCGACTGCAAAGCGTTGTCGAAGACCTTCTACGCGCCGGACGGGAGCGAACTGAAGGTGGTGGACAGCATCGGTCTGCAGGTGAGGGAAAACGAATTTCTGGTGCTGTTCGGCCCTGGGCAGTGCGGCAAGACCACCATCATCAACCTCATCGCCGGGCTTGAGCCGTTTACCGGCGGCAGCGTGGAGGTGGAGGGCAAGCCCGTCAGGGAGGCTGGCCCTGACCGGGGCGTGGTCTACCAGTCGGTAGCGCTGTTCCCCTGGCTGACCACCCTGGGCAACGTGGAATACGGCCTCAAGATGCGGGGCGTACCCAAAAAAGAACGCCGGGAACGCGCTATGCGTTACATCAGGCTGGTGGGGCTGGAAGGGTTTGAAAACGAATACCCCGTCAAGCTCTCCGGCGGTATGAAGCAGCGGGTAGGCATTGCCAGGGCTTACTGCATTGAGCCAAAAGTGATGCTTATGGACGAGCCCTTCGGCGCGCTGGACGCGCAGACCAGGTACCTGATGCAAAAAGAGCTGGAGCGCATCTGGCAGCGGGAAAAGCGCACGGTGATCTTCGTAACCAACAACATCGAGGAAGCGCTGTACCTTGCCGACAGGATCATCGTTTTGAACAACTGCCCCACAGGCGTCAAAGCGGAGTATGAAATCACGCTGCCGCGGCCCAGAAACTACGTGGACAGGGAGTTTTTGCGCCTGCGCAAGGAAATCACCGAAATCATGGACCGGACCAGGTAGAGGTGGAAGATGGAAAAGAACATCAAGGTCAAGGTTCGCAACCTGACGAAAAAATTCGGCGATTTGCTGGTTCTCAACGATGTGTCCTTCGATATCATGGAGGGCGAGATCCTTTGCGTGGTGGGCCCCACCGGCTGCGGAAAGACCACCTTCCTCAACAGCCTGACAAAGCTGTATGACATCACCTCCGGGGAAATTCTGCTGAACGGCGCGCCGGTGGATTTGAAAAAAAACAACATTGCCTACATCTTTCAAGAAAATTCCACCATGCCGTGGCTGACCGTGGAGCAGAACGTGCGCTTCGGGCTGGACATCAAGATGCGGTCAAAGGCCGAGGCGGACGCCAGCGTCAATGAGGTGCTTCAGATCGTGGGCCTCACTCCCTTCCGCAAAAGCTATCCCTCCCAGCTTTCCGCCAGCATGCTGCAGCGGGTGGTCATCGCCAGAGCTTTTGCCACCAAGCCGGAACTGCTTTTGATGGATGAGCCCTACGCCCAGCTGGACATAGAGCTTCGCTACAAACTGGAGGACGAGCTGGTGCGCCTTCAGGAGCGGACAGGCACCACCGTGGTTTTTATCACCCACAATGTGGAGGAGGCTGTCTATCTTGGCGAAAGGATTATGGTGCTCACCAACAAGCCCACCAAGGTCAAGGAGATCATTGAAAATCCGCTGCCAAGGCCCAGGGATATCGCCGACGACGCGTTTGTGGCACTCCGCAATCACGTGACGGACGCAATCAAATGGTGGTAAGGAGATAAATCAGCCATGCGCGTGATCAATGTGATGTACGATTCCCTGAACCGTCACTTTTTGAACCCTTACGGCTGTGATTGGACGAAAACCCCCAACTTTTCCCGCCTGGCACAAAGGGCAGTGACCTTCGACACCTGCTATGCCGGCAGCCTGCCCTGCATGCCCGCCCGTCGGGAACTGCAAACAGGGCGGCTCAACTTCCTGCACAGGGCCTGGGGGCCTGTAGAACCCTTTGACGACTCTGTGCCGGAGATTCTCAAAAAGAACGGCGTGTATTCCCACCTGATTTCCGACCACCAGCACTACTGGGAGGATGGGGGCTGCACCTTCCATAACCGGTACAGTTCCTGGGAAATCGTTAGGGGACAGGAGGGCGACACCTGGAAGGGCGAAGTAAAAGACCCAGCCGTTCCCTGCCACCTGGGCAGGGCCTGGCGGCAGGACCTGGTGAACAGAAGCTATATTCAAGCGGAGGCGCAGCAGCCCCAAACCCAGTGCTTTGACCTGGGCCTTGCATTCCTTGAGAAAAATAAGAGGGAGGACAACTGGTTCCTCCAAATCGAGACATTTGACCCCCACGAGCCGTTTTACGCCATGGCGCACTACAAGGCGCTGTATCCCCATCATTATGAAGGCCCGCTGTTTGACTGGCCGGAGTATAAAAAGGTCACCGAATCCAGGGAAACTGTGGAGCATGTGCGCCGCGAATACGCCGCGCTGCTTTCCATGTGCGATTACAGCCTGGGGCGCGTGCTGGATTTTATGGATGAAAACGGCATGTGGGAGGATACGGTGCTGATCGTCAACACCGACCACGGCTTTCTGCTGGGAGAGCATGACTGCTGGGCCAAATGCGTGCATCCCTTCTACAACGAGAACGCCCATATCCCGCTGTTCGTGTGGGACCCACGCATTGGCTGCGCGGGGGAAAGGCGCAAATCGCTGGTGCAGACCATTGATATCCCGGCCACCCTTTTGGAGATATTCGGCCTTCCGCTGCCGCCCGACATGGAGGGAAAGCCTCTGCGCCCGGTGATGGAAAAGGATAGTAAGGTGCACGACGCCGTACTTTTCGGCATGCACGGCGGCCAGGTGAACATCGCCGACGGGCGGTATGTGTACATGCGCAACTACGCCGGGGCGGAAAACAGGCCCCTTTTCAACTACACCCACATGGCTACCCATATGCGCAAGCTCTTTACGCTGGAGGAGATGCGAACCGCGGAAATGGCGCCGCCCTTCCGCTTTACCAAGAGATGCCCCACCATGAAAATACAATATATCCCTGACCCCACAAGCGATGTGGAAATGAATGAAAAGTATCCCGATATGCTCTTTGACCTGGAGACCGATCCCGGGCAGCTTCATCCCATCCGGGACGAGGCGGTAGAACAGCGCCTCATCGGGCAGATGATCCGCCTGATGCGGGAGAACGATGCGCCGCCGGAACAGTATAAGAGGTTAGGCCTCATATCATAAGATCGACAGGATGTTTTCCGGGAAGGAACAGGAAGGGGCACTTTTTGGGGAAAGTGCCCCTTTGTACGCATCCTGGTACAGTTGTCAGCGTGCCGCGCTTATGGAACCGCAAGCGGCATCAATGCACGTTTACCATCCTTATCGGTCCATGTGATGGATATGGCGGACGGAATTGCTGCCAGCGCGGGCAGCAGGCTGTAATCCAACTGAAGCACCCATGTGCCGTCTTCCTTTTCAACCGGCCCAATGCCATAAGGATAGTATGCGGTCTGGAAGGCCAGAGGATTTCCCTCCAAGTCAGTGAGGCAGGGGGAAATCTCTTCCATCAGCGACACGGCGGAGGCGTAGGTGCCGTCCTCCGGCATAAGCTCCGCAACCAGGCTGGTGGATGCCGCCGTCAGCGCCGCTTTCACATACCGCGCGGTGAACCCATCAAACCGGTAAACGGTGTCAACGGGCAGGTCGATCCGGCCCTCCGAGGCCCTCCCGGCATCCAGGGAGAAGGAAAACACCATGTCCTCCCGTACAAATTTCCCCGTGGAGGCGATCTCCTCCGGCGTACCGCCTACGTAAACCTTCCCGGGATCATCTGCAAAGGTAAGCTGCACCTCGCCGTCCCCGTCCACCACCAGATATCCCAGTTGGCTCTTTTCCCAAATGGCCGATGCTCTGCGGGCAAAATCGGTTTGCCCGGCTGTGTCCCTGTAATCGGAATCTTTGAGGGAAAATACCGGCTGGGCCGGCTTGAAAACGGATATGCGCAGGATCACATCAAAGACTCCTTCGGGCGCGCCACCCTCAATCGTGCCTGTAAAGCCTTCCCTTGCCAGGGGCTCCCGATGCGCGCTGCCGTCCATAAAGCCGGGGAGCCATGCGTGATCCATCAGGTCGTTGGAATCGATATTGATGCGCCTGCCGTCCGCCGTGAAGGAACCAAGGACGATATAAGCCGGGTCGGCAGGAACCGTGTTTTCGAACGTCCATCCCACGGCCAGCCGTTCCCCGTCGTACAGCACGCTGTCGATGGTGACCGCTACCCCCTGGGCCGTTTTCGTTTGCCCCACTTCCCAAACCTTTTCTCTCACCTTGTCATCCGCATGCTGCGCCCCGCCGAACAGATACTGAAGGACGCCCCAGTGATTTGCAGCAACGGCCGCCCCTGTCAGCAGAAGGAGCGTCAGCAGCGCCGCTAAAAGGATAATGGACATTTTTCGTCTGACGGGTTTCGTGGTTTTTACTTCCCTCAATGCCGTCAGTACTTTTTGATGCACAGCCGCGGGCACGGGGGAAAACGCATTTTTAACCGGCCTTTTCATGATTCTGCCTCCTCGCCAAGCAATGCATACAGCAGTTTGCACCCTTCATGCAGCCGCCATTTGACGGTGCTCAGAGGGAGGCGCAGCAATGCCGCGACCTCCCTTACGGGAAAGCCCTCTCCCAGATGGAGTACCAGTGGCAGCCTGTATTTTAGGTCCAGGCGCTCCAGGGCATCCTTGAGCACCGGGTCGGGCGGCGGCGTTCCCATTTCCGCAAGGGCATCCAGAGAAACGGGCCGCCTTTTATACTGGCGTTGGGTATTTCTGCACTCGTTGATGACAATGCGGGTCAGCCATGCATCGAAGCGGCTTTGATCCCGCAGCCTGTGAAGCTGCTGCCATGCCTTCAAAATCCCTTCCTGTATCGCGTCGCCGGCATCCTGGTCGTTTTTGAGCATGGCGCGTGCGATACGGTACAGCCGGGCTTCAATTTGAAGGACACAGGTTTCGAATTCCGTGCCATTCATGCGGTAGATTCCTTTCCTTTGGTAGGCCTACACCTAATTGACGGAATGGAGCGCATGTTTGATAGGCGGACCGGGATAAATTTATGCCTCCCATTGTCCACCATCATTGCGGATATATGTAATACTATTTCCAAACATTATTTCGTCGTTGCGGCGGTCCTTTTCGCGCAGGGCTGTGTCGCCTTCCGCTCAGCGTAGCGCTGCTACGCATCGCTTCAACTCCTTGCCCTGCATCGAAAATCTCTTGCCGCCATGGACGAAATAATATTTTCCAATAGTATAAGATGTGTATTGTTGAATAGAAGTTTTTGAAGGGATAGGTACGGGAAGGGGCACTTTTTTCAAAAAGTGCCCCTTCCCGCCCCGTTATACCGCGATTTCCGCGGGCTCTTCTTCCTTTTGCAGCTTGCTGGTCTGGCGCTGGGCCATGACCAGCTTGTAATAGATACCCTTTTGCTTAAGGAGCTCCACGTGGGTGCCGGCCTCGGCCACCCGGCCCTTGTCCAGCACGATCAGCCGGTCGGCGCTGCGCAGGGTGGACAGCCTGTGGGCGATGGCCACGGTGGTGCGGTTCTTGGTCAGATTGTTTAGGCTTTCCTGAATGGCGGATTCCGTCTCCACATCCAGGGAACTGGTGGCTTCGTCCAGAATGAGCACATCCGGGTTTTTGATGATGGCCCTGGCAATGGACAGCCGCTGCCGCTCGCCGCCGGAGATGGTGTGCCCTCCCTCGCCAAGAAGGGTGTTGTATCCGTCGGGGGTTTGCATGATGAAGTCATGGGCGTTGGCGGCCTTGCAGGCGGCGATGACCTCCTCCGCCGTGGCGCCGGGCTTGCCGTAAGCCACATTGTCATAGATGGTGCCGGCGAAGAGGAACGAATCCTGGAACACCACGCCGATGTTCTCGTGCAGGTGGCGGGGGGACATATCCCGCAGGTCCGCGCCGTTGATCTGGATCTTGCCGGTGTTGGGGTCGTACAGCCGCATGAGCATGTTGATGAGGGTGGACTTGCCCACCCCGGAGCGGCCCACGATGCCTACCATTTCGCCGGGGTTGATGGTCAGGTTGATGTCCTTCAAAACGGGCTCGTAGGACTTGTAGCCAAAGGACACGCCGTCAAAGGCCACCTTTCCGGAGATGGGCACGTTGTTCGTTTCCGCTTTCTCGGCAATCTCCGGCTCCTCGTCCAGCACCTCGAACACCTTGACCATGGAGGTCATGGCGTCGGCCAGCCAGCGGGGGAAGGAGACCAGCCAGCGCAGCGGCGCGTAGATATAGGTGATGTACATCACAAACTGGGTCAGGATGCCCAGGCTCAGCCGGCCGCCCAGAATGGCCTGGCCGCCGAAGTACAGCACCAGAAATTCGCCGACACCGGTAAAGAAGGTGATGCTTGGGAAGAGAAGCGCCCAAAGCGTCTCGTTGGAGGAGGATACCTGGGCCAGCTCCTTGGTGGCCTTGGAGAACTTGGCGATCTCCAGATCTTCGTTGCCGAAGGCCTTTACAGTGCGGATGCCCTTGATGATGTCGTGGAGGATGCTCTGGCAGCGGGAGCTTTTGCGCCACTGCCGTTCGTACCTGATGCGGATAAACTTCCAGAACCTGGACAGGGCAATCATTACGATGGGCACGGGGGCGAACACCAGGAGCGTCAGTTTAAAGTCGGTAAAAAACAGAATGGTCATTACTACCACAAAGGTGATGGACTGCTCCACGGCCCAGCGGCCGCCGTCGGACATGAAATCCTTGATGGTCACCGTGTCCTCCATGATCCTGCGGATCATGTCCCCAGGCGTGCGCTTGGCCAAAGAATTCATGGACAGCCTTTGCACCTGGTCATAGGTCTTTACACGCAGGTCGTTGGAAAAGGCCACGGTAGACTTGTTGAATACCCGGGAGCTTAAGATGAAGATGATTTCGCCCAGCAGCCTGGCCAGGAACATGCCGCCGGCCAGTACCAGCACATCCATAAGCGTGCCCCGCAGGGGCGTCAGGTAGTTGTCGATAAGGTAGCGGTTGAACAGGGGCACCAAAAGGTACAGCACGGAGGATACCGCCACAAAGCATTGGGCGGTGAGCATGCCCTTGCGGTAGGGCTTCATCAGCCCCAGGGTCTTTTTCAAAAGCCCGCGCTTGCTGAAGCAGAACAGGCAGGCCTTCATGCCCTCCATCAGCGGGCGGCCGCAGGTGGGGCAAACGTGGATTTCCTTTTCCTCGGGGATCAGGGCTGTCTTTGTCTGCACGTAATAGTTGACCACCTTGCAGAATTCACCCGCCGCCTTGAGGCCGGACATGGAAAAGCGGCACAGCACTTTTTCGGTTTCATCGGCGAACGTCACAAACAATTGGCCGCAGCCCACGCCGGCCAGGACGGCGGCTTCCTTGACGGTATCGGCGGGGAAGGAATCCGCCGGCTGGCCTCCTTGTGCGACGGTGATGTTTCCCGCTTCGTCAAAGCGCAGTTCGCCCGCGGCCGGCTTCATATCAAGACCCAGGTCATAGGGAAAGACATACGTTTTCATACGTTCCACTCCTAATGTTTGGGGGAGAAGATTAGAACAGGTAGGGCTCCAGGCGCTTCAGGCTCTTTTTATCCAGGCCGTTCAGGCTGGGCACGATATAGCGGTTGCCGTCCACGTCAAAGATGATCAGCCGGTCGTCCGCAAGCATGCGGATATTCCGGTTCACGTCTTTTACGGCGCAGGTTTTTTCGGCCCTGCCATCCTTGCCGCCAATGACCATCTCCATATAGACGTAGCCCAGCTTATCCTTGACGGACTTGATCTGTAAAACCTCCGGGCAGTAGTAGCGGCGGTCCAGCTCCGTAAGCACGATGGGGAGCTGGCTGTCGGATAATTCCGCCAGGCTGCGGATGATGCCGATCTCCTTGTTTTCAGGATCGGCCACGGAAACGTAGCTGCCCGGGTCGTGAAGGGGCAGCGCCCGCCGGAGGCTTATGCGCTTGTACTCCTTGCCGTCATAGGCAAGGCCCGTAAACCCGCCGGGGGTTTGGAAAAAGGTGGCCTTGGCAAGGTCCAGGAAGCCGATGTCGATGGCGTCGGCCAGAGTGGACGCGATAGTCTGCTGGACGGTTTGCATACGAACTCCTCCATGATGATCTTTCAGTCATTTTGCGTTATCTGCGGCTTGTGCCGTCCTGTCCCGGCGTGATCCCAAGGGCTGCGTCCGGGGGATCGTTTCCCCCTACGCCTCCATGGAGATGACCTTCAAGCCTTCCATTTGAATGTTGTACAGCTTGTAATACTCACCCTTTTTGGCGATGAGTTCCGCGTGGGTGCCGCTTTCCACAACCTTGCCTTCGCTCAATACCGCCAGGCTGTCGGCGTCCCGCAGGGTGGACAGCCGGTGGGCGATGGAGATGGTGGTGCGCCCTTTTTGCAATTTGCCAAGGGCCCGCTGAATGTTTCCCTCGGTCTCGGTGTCCATGGCCGCGGTAGCCTCGTCCAGAATGAGGATTTTCGGGTTTTGGATGATGGTGCGGGCGATGGACAGCCGCTGCTTTTCGCCGCCGGACAAGTCCTGGCCCCCGGCGCCCACCCTTGTCTCGTAGCCGTCGGGCAGGTTCATGATGAAGTCATGGGCGGAGGCGGCCTTGGCGGCCCTAATCACGTCCTCAATGGAGGCGGAGGGGCTGGCGTAGCGGATATTGTCCGCGATGGTGCCGATGAACAGGTAGATATCCTGGGAAACGATACCTATGCTCTGGCGCAGCATCTTTAAAGGCAGGTCCTTCACATTTACGCCATCGATTTTAATGCTGCCCTGGCTTACATCGTAGAGCCTGGCGATGAGGTTGGCCAGGGTGGATTTTCCCGCCCCTGTCTTGCCCACGATGCCCAGCATTTTTCCGGCCTCCACCGTAAGGCTGATGCCCTTCAAAATGGGGGTGGCGGGGTCGTACTCAAACCATACGTCCTTCACGTCGATCCGGCCCTGAAAGTCCTCAAGGGGCACGGGGCGCTCCGGCTCCGCCACGTCGGGCTTGGCGTCGATGATCTCAAACACCCTTTGGGCGGCGTCCACGCAGCGGGCCCACCAGTTGGATACCCAGGACATGAACTCCAGCGGCCCGTAAAGCATGGTCAGGTAGGCGATAAAGGTAAGCAGCGTGCCGATGGTCATTTCCCCGCGCAGCACCATCATGCCGCCCACGACGGTCACGGCCACCTGGCCCAGAAACATGAACAGGTAGATCAGCGGGAAGGCCGTGAAGCCGATGTTCATGGAGGCGGTATCCACGCTGGCCAGCTTGCCGCCCACGTCGGTAAAGCGCTCCGTCTCGTCGTCCTCCCTGGCGAAGGCCTTGATCACCCGCTGGCCGTTGATGGAATCGGAAACCATGGCGTTCAGCTGGGAGCTGTACACCCAGTTCTTGTGGTGGAACCTGCGGAATACGCTCCACAGAATCCGGAACAGCAGGATGGCCACGGGCATCACAATGAGGCAGATGGCCGCCAGCGTAAGGTTCAAAAGGCACATCAGCGTCACCACACCCGCAAAGGTGAGCACGTTGACGATCACGTAGGGCAGGCCGTCCACAAAGAACCAGTAGATGTTGGTGGCGTCCTTGTTGACGCGGTTCATCAGCGCGCCGGTGCGCTTGGAGGTGTAAAAGCCCACGGACAGACGCTGCATGGCCTCAAAGATTTTCACCTTCAGATCGTACACGATCCAAGGCACCGTTCTGGCCAGCACGAAGGAGTACAGCACGTTGAGCCCCGTGCTTATAAACCGCACCAGGAAGATCAGCGCCACGATGGCCAGCACCGCCCCGTAATAGCGGCCGCCTTTGGTGAGCACCTCGTCCAGGAACAGCTTGTTGCTCACATAGGGCGTCAGCGTGGAAAACGCCGTGCCCGCCAGCATCACCAGCAAAATGGTGATCACCTTTGCCTTGTAATCCTTGAAGAAGCCCAGCAGCCTTACGGTGATGGACTTTTTGTCCATGCACTTGGGGCAGAGCTTGCGCTCCGGCTCTGGATACCTGGTGCCGCACTTGGGGCAGAACAGCTCTTCGTCGGTCAAAATCTCGCTTAAGGGATCTATCCCCTCGCGGACGTTTTTCACTGCCTTGATCAGCCGCTCGGCATAGGTCAGGTATCCCACCGAGAACAGCAGCAGGATTTTGGCCTCCCCATCCTTTTCGGAAAAAAGCCGGCCCGTGGACAGGAGGCGCTCGTATTTCAGTTCGCCAAGGTCTAAAAGCCGGAAGGTGTCCATATGGTGCACCTCATAGGCGGACACGATCCGCCGGGCGCCGCTGACCTTGACCACCTTTTCAAGACCATAGAGGACATACAGGTTTTCCATGTCCAGGGCGGCGTAGGTGTCAGCGTGGCTGCCGTCCAGGGCCATGTCGGTGTGGATGGCGTAGATCAGCTTGCCCGTATCGATCCCCTGGGCGGAAAAGGCGGACAGCATATACTCGGGAATGTGCTTTTTCATGGCATTCTCTCCTTCGCTTTGGGCGGCCGCTTTTTCCATATAAAAACGGCGGGAGTTTTTCAACCCCGCCGTGAAAAAGCCTGTTGATACCCAGTCGGATGGATATCCCGCTCAATCAAAGACCGTCATGGCGTGGTTGACGCTGGCACCAGGTGCTTCGTCATTCCACGTCCATCAAGCACTAGGCGCCCGTTATGAAGTTCTTGGTACCGGAGGCACGGTTTCTGCTTGCCATTCCGCCGGCGATTGCAAATGCAAGCCGATTTGCGCTATTTTTTGCAAATCTGATCGTCATGGCATGCGTGCCTCCCTTCCTAATAACATTCATTGGGCGCGTTCCGTATTTAAGCCGTAGGTAGCGTACCATTATGCGGATAAATTGTCAAGGCTTTCAATAAAAAAAGATGTGTGCATTTGTCTGGGCGCTCGGATGATGTACATCAGCACCGAATAGGTGTTTGACGGCGCGGGGGCGCAGCCCATTGAGCGGAAGAAAGCTGCGGTATTATCCCGTGGGGATGCAAAGCAACGGGCCGTCTGCCTGACAAAAAAGGCAGACGGCCCTTGCTGTGCCTGTGGCCCGCTTTTACCGGCTGACAGGCACTTCCGTCAGGATAATTTCCTCCTGCGGGTGCTCGCCGCTGTGGTTGTATACGGGTCTTGCGCGGAGTTCCTTGAAGGCGGCCGGTTTCGACCATGCCATCTGGATGGACAGATTTCCGTCCTTTTCACCCAGAGCACTGCCGGTTTCCTGGCAGGGCATGCCGTCGGCGTACAGTGCATAGCCAAGGATAAGGTCCACAGGTTCTCCGCCGTCGCCATTGTTGTTCCAGGCGGACAGCCACGCTTCAGGCCCGCCGATGAGGATATCGGCCTGAACCTGGACATCGGTCAGCGTCAGTACGATATTGGCGGTGTAGGCCTCGAATGAGGCGCTGCCTTCATAGCGGCTTGTATCCCCGCTTTTCATGACGGTGAAGGGGAGCATCGTCCGTATGTTTTCCCCGTACAGATAGTAGTTGCCCGTCTTGTCCTGGTAATAGGTGATTTGATGGCGGGCCAGGCTCACCTGAAGGTCCAGGGAGGTCTTGCTCCGCGCCGCTTCAGGCAGAGGGCGCTGGATCTCCGTGAAGCCTGTCAAGGTCCCGTCCTCCTGCCGTTTTTGGCCGCTGTCGCTCACATCCAGGATCGTCCCGTCCGCAAGGTATGCGCCGTCGCCGATATTTGCCGGCCAGTAAGTGAAGTATACCCTTCCGTCTGTTTCCAGGCGTTTTTGAAATTGGGCGTAATCCTCCTTGGAAAGCTCCTGCGCCCAGTCGGTGGTCATCTGCCCCGTTTGGGGGGTGAAGGTCCACTTTGTATCCGCTTCCGGTGTTCCGTCGAGGAACGTCACCGCAGGCTGTGCGCCGCTGAGCGTATAGGAAAAGTACAGGGCTTCCCCGTCGTAGAGCCCCTGGTTCAGGGTGAAGAGGATATCGGGGTACTTGCCCTGCGCGCCTTCCGCCGTCACCGTGACATCGTAGAGCTGGGAGGAGGCGTCCAGGTCCTGCATCTTTGTGCCCCTGTCGGGATCGGCAAACTGGCCGAAAACCCCCATGCCGGCCGCCAGGGCCGCGCCGATGGCCAGCACAAGCAAAATCAGTACCAGGGCCATGGCAAATGAAACTTTCTTCCTCATGACAATCTCCTTTTCTGCTGTCAGCCGCTTGAGGAGCGCGTCATGGCGTGTTTCAAAGCCCGAGGGCGGCTTGAGCGGCTCCCGCTGAAACCGCGCTTTCCATTCCTGATCCGTCATGTCAGCGCCCCTCCTTTGTCATCATTTTTTTCAGATCATTCTGTGCCCGGTGGATCCTGGAGGAAACGGTGCCCTTGGGGACGCCAAGCGTTTTTGCGATCTCATCAAGGGGCAGCCCTTCGCCGTAGCGCAATTGCAGCACCATCCGGAGGGAAGGAGGCAGCGATTCCAGGTACATCCATAGCGGTGTTTCCTCCGGCGCAGGCCGCACAGAGAGAAGCGGCTCTACATCGGAAATGATTTCCCGCTTGCGCTGCCGAAGCGTCCGATGACAGGCGTTTACGGTGACGCGGATCAGATAGGGCCGGATGGCCCCCCAATCCCTGATCCTGTCCATGGCTTTGTACGCGCTGAGCGTTGCCGCGGATACCGCGTCCTCCGCGTCCGCGTCCGTTTTCAGCATGGACCGCGCCACGCGGTACATGGTCAGGCGGTGCTCCCGCAAAGCTAAAGTAAACCGGTCGTTCAGGCTTTGATTTGTTTCCACAGAATCCCATCACTTTCCAATCCTGTATCGCGATACACTCTATAGAGCCGTGAAAGGCCCCTTTGTTTCCATGCGGTACAAATTTTTCCGGAATCTGTATTTGTTTTGATTTTATAGCGTTTTTTCTGTCTGTCCCTTTACAGCGTGCGCATGATCCCTTATAATGAAGCGAAATCGGAGGAGGGGGGATGCGGTTATGCAGGAGGAGAAAAAGCTCTCTCTGGGAAAGCGGCTGCTCAAGCGCTACGGATTGGATGCCTTGAGCGCCATGGCGCTTGGACTGTTTTCTACACTTATTATCGGCACGATCCTTGAACAACTGGGTACTTTTATTCCCGGCCTGTCTATCTTAACCCAAATGGCAGCCACGGCCAAACAGGCGGAGGTAGTCGGCGCGGCTATCGGCGTGGCGGTGGCCTGGGGCATGAAGGTGAAGCCCCTGGCCATCTTCACATCGGCTGTGTCAGGTGCCATCGGTTATCTGCAGGGCGGGCCGCTGGGGTGCTTCATCGCGGCCGTGGTGGGCGCGGAGGCCGGTAATTTCATTGCGGGAAAGACAAAGCTGGATATTATCCTGGTGCCCACCGCAACGCTGCTGGCCGGCGGGCTAACGTCCGCTGTGGCGAGCCCCGGCGTCAACTGGCTGATGGCGCTGCTTCGCAATTTTATCGATACGGCTACGCTTTTACAGCCTATTCCCATGGGCATCATCGTGTCGGTGGTGGTGGGCCTGGCGCTGACAGCGCCCATCTCTTCTGCCGCGCTTTGCGCCATGATTTTTGCGGTTCCCAAAGGCGGGGAACTAGGCTTGGGGCTTCAGCTTGCCGCGGGGGCGGCTACGGCAGGATGCTGCGCCCAGATGGTAGGGTTTGCCGTTACCAGCTATCGGGAGAACCGCGTGGGCGGCCTGGTGGCCCAAGGCATTGGCACCTCCATGCTGCAGGTGCCCAACATCCTTATGCATCCCTTGATTTTGATTCCGCCCACGCTGGCTTCCGCCATCACGGGGCCTCTGGCCACCACCCTGTTTCAGATGCGCAACTCCGGCGTTTTTGCCGGCATGGGAACTTCCGGATTTGTTGGGCAGATCGGCACCTGGCGCGCCATGGCGGGGCTGGAAAGCGCCGGCATGATCGCACTGAAGATAGCTCTGCTCCATTTCATCCTTCCGGCGCTTTTGTCCCTTGCCTTCAGCGAGCTCATGCGCCGGCGCGGATGGATCAAGCCCGGGGACATGCTGCTGAAGCTATAATGATTTTCAGACAAAAAAAGAAGCCTCCGGCGAAATTCGCCGGAGGTTTTGGCGTTGCGGGCAGCACCTTGGAGGGCAAGGGCATGCGCGCAACCGCCCGTGCACGCGCAAAAGCCGGCCGGTGGACGCGGCGCATTATACACGGCGCTTATACCGGTTTTAATCCGGCGTTGATCAATATCCTCGCGATTTCGAGAACCTCTTCCTTTCCTGCCTTCCCAAAGATATGGCAGTACCCCATGGGAAGGACCCACTCCACAGCGTTGACATCACCATTGGTGCTGACGATGACAGTGTCGTTTCCCAGCCTGACCGTCTGCTGGGAACCCTCATCGGTTTCGAAGGTGACACCGACGGACATGTTGTCCGCATTGGAGGCATCGAAAGCGACGATCTGCACATAAATACTCAATCCTTCTCCGTCTGCCAAGGACAAGTGTAGCGTAGAACCGAAGACATCTTCAAACAATGTCCCCCCACCGAATGCATACTTTTCCAGCAGGGGCCGAAAGGCTTTGTCCCCGGGCGTGCTGAGCGTGTACAATTCCTCTTCGCTGCGGATGGAAGTTTCCTTGGCCTGCGTATCCTCGATCTCACTGGGCGGCGGAGGAGGGATCATCTCCCCGTTCTGTGTTCCGCTTCCCAGAAGAGGATACTCCTTGGCGGGGGATTGAAAGGTCAGTGTGCCTTCACTCAGATGAAAAATCCTCAGGAAGCCGTTCCAGCGGAATGCGTTGGCCGCGCCAAAGGTGGTGACCGTGACAAGGATCAGGCACGCAGCCACGAGGACGGTGTGCTTCCAAACACGCTTCCCGGCGGCGCGGACGCTGTTCTTCCGGGCTTTGCGCCATGCCGCATGCATCGCCTGGCCATAGGCCGGCAAGGTATTAGCATCATCATCCGGCACGGAACCGGCCTGTTCATCAATCCGGTCCGTATCCATCTCCTCCAGGGGCTTGTCAAGCTCCGCGAGGACTTCCAAAAGGGAGGAAACGGGCGCCTCTTTTTGGGCGTCCATATGCTCTTTGAGGCCCATCCGGGTGCTCCTTTCGCTATATATATGTCTTGAGCACGTCCTATTTGGACACCATTTGAAAATTTTTTTCTTCCAATGTCTTGATCAGGCGCTGATGGAGGCGGTAAATCCGCTTTTTCAGCGTTGTTTCGCCAATGCCATAATCCTCACACAGCGTGGGGAGGTCCCTTTTCATATGATAAAGATGGTGGTATAAAAGCTGATCCCTGGCAGAAAGCTTTTTCAGGAAAGGGCGCATGACATCCGACGGTTCCTCCCGCAGCAGGGATTCTAACGCATCCTCGGAAGGGGCTTGGGCGTGCTTTTGGGCGGAAGGCTCGTCCAGGCTCATGGCTTGCATTCTTCTAAGATAAAGCTGCTTTCTGACAAGGTTGTTGAAGCTGTACCGCACGGTTTTGCACAGCCATGCCCGGGGTTTTGGATGACCGTGCAACTCTTCCCGCTTTACCCAGGCGGTGAAAAAAACCTGCTGTACCAAGTCCTCTGCAAATGATGCGTCCAGACCCGCGCTATAGACGAGATAACCGCACAGTTTCTGCACGTTTTCATATTCTTCACTGGCTACCATGTCGAACCAGGGTTTCACCCGTGTGTCATCCGGCATACGTACCTCGCGTTAGATTGGAATCGGTTTGATTATAGCATAAACGGATATACATTGCCATTTTCATCCCGCAAATGCGTACAAGTGCATAAGAATGCCTACTATAACGGGAAAAATATGCTTGCCTTTTGGGAAAAAGAATGGTATTACTAAAAGGAAACAAAAAATCAATATGAAACCCATATATTGGAAGGAGCTGCCCGTGGAGATCAACTGGTACCCTGGGCATATGGCGCGGGCCAAGAGGCTGCTTATCCAGCAGCTTGGCCGGGTGGACGCGGTGGTGGAGCTTTGCGATGCCAGACTTCCCCACGCCAGCCGCAATCCTGATCTGAACGCTTTGGCAGCCGGGAAGAACCGTGTGCTGCTTTTGAATAAGGCCGATCTGGCCAACGCGGGAGAAACGCAGAAATGGCTCCGCCTTTTTCGCGGGCAGGGAGTCACTGCGCAGCCGTTTGTATCCACCGGCGGAAAAGCGAAGGATGTGCTTGCGCTGATAGAGGAAGCCGCCCGGGAGAGGGTGGAAAGGGCTGCCGGCAGGGGGATCAACAAGACCGTGCGGGTCATGGTGGCAGGCGTTCCCAACGTGGGGAAGAGTACCCTCATCAACCGCCTGTGCGGGTCTTCCGTAACCAAGGTGGGCGACAGGCCCGGCGTGACAAGGGCCAACCAGTGGGTGAAAGTGACGCCTTATTTGGAGGTGCTGGATACGCCGGGCATGCTCTGGCCCAGGATGGACGATCAGACGGCTGCCAGGCGCCTGGCGTATATCGGCACCATCAGGGATCAGGCGGTGGACGGGCTGATGCTGGCCATCCATTTGCTGGAGGATCTGATGGCCGTATGCCCCGATGCGGTGCGGCAGCGGTTTAGGGTTCCGGATGGAGTATCCTCCGGTACGGCGCTCATGGAGGCAGCCTGCCGCGGCCGCGGCTGGCTTATAAAAGGCGGTGAGGCGGACCTGGACCGTGGCGCCGGCGTGGTGCTGGATGAATTCCGGGCGGGAAAGCTGGGGAGAATCACTTTGGAGCTTGTCCGGGATGAAACGCCTTTCTCCTCCCGTTTGACTGATGGGAACGGAAAAAATCTGGAAGCGCGGGCAGCGAAGGAGCATATGCAGGATGAATCGTCCTCAGCGGCTGATGGAGCTGACGAAAACGGATGAGCCCCTATGGGCCATGGGGATCCTTTTTGCGGGGATGGATGAGGCGGGCCGCGGCCCGCTGGCGGGGAACGTGGTGGCCGCCTGCGTGGCGATGCCGCCCCAGCCTCTGCTGGAATGGGTGGACGACAGCAAAAAATTGAGCCCCGCCCGCAGGGAAGCGGTGTATGGCCTCATTATGGAAACCGCGCTGTATGTGGGTGTGGGGGAGGCGTCCCCGGAGGAGATTGACGGGATCAATATCCTGAACGCTACCAAGGAGGCCATGCGCCGCGCTGCTGCCGGGGTGCCGGCCACGCTGTTTTTGATCGATGCGCTTTCGGGCTTGGGGCTCCATGGCCAGGAGAGGGGCATTGTCCACGGTGATGCGCTGTGTTATTCCATTGCCGCCGCCAGCATTGTGGCCAAGGTCACAAGGGACAGGCAGATGGCGGCACTGGACGCGCAATACCCCGGATATGGGTTTTTGAAGCACAAGGGATATGGCACACCGGAGCACATTGCTGCCTTGCGCGCCCTGGGGCCTTGCCCGGCCCACCGGAGAAGCTTTATCGGGCATTTTGTATGAGAGCCGGGGCAAAAGAAAAGGGGCTGCGGGGCGAGGAACTGGCCCTTACCTTTCTGGCTGGGAAGGGCTTGCGCCTTTTGGAACGGCGGTTCCATGCGCCCGGCGGGGAGATTGACCTCGTCATGGAAGCGGACGGCTTGCTGGTGTTCGTGGAGGTCAAATACCGCCCTGCCGGCCGCCCGGGCAGCGGGATGGAGGCCGTCACGGCAAAAAAGCAGCGGCGCATCTTATTGGCTGCCGGGGAATACCTGCTTCAAACGGGCGGGTTTGACCGGCCCATGCGCTTTGATGTGGTGGAGGTCACGGGGGGAGGCGTCATCCATGTGGAGAACGCCTTTTCGGGAAGCTGGCCGGGCTGAGCTTCCTTTGCTGTCGGTGGCAGAATGCATGCAAGGAGATCGTATCTATGGAACGCAGGCCCTCCTTTCTTTTCCGATGCTGCCTTTTGCTTGTGCTGGCCGCGGCTTTGCTGATTCCCATGGCCGCCGCGGCGGAAGAAAATCTGCTGGAGAACGGAAGCTTTGAAAAACTGGATGGCAGCGGAATGCCGGCTGGCTGGTATACGGACGCTTATCTGGACCAGCCGGGGTATACGGAATATACCGTTACCGGTGAGGCAAAGGATGGGCAGCACGCGGCGGTGGTGGAGAATTTCGGCGCCAATGACGCGCGCCTCGCCCAGATCGTGTCCGTGGACCCGGACAGCATCTATTGCCTGAGCGGCTATGTGAAGGCCGAAAATATCCCGGACGCCGGGCTGGGGGCCAACCTGTCGGTGGCAGGGGTATATGTGTTTTCCGACAGCCTGTACGGTACGGATGGGGCATGGCGGGAGCTTACCCTGTACGGGCTGACCGGCCCCGGCCAAAACACCGTCACGGTGTATGCCAGGCTGGGCGGGTACAGCGGTGAGAGCGAGGGAAAGGCCTATTTTGATGATCTGCGCCTTGTAAAGGTGACGGGCGGGCTTCCCGCCGGCGCGGTTTTGACGCAGTGGTATAAGGAAGACTCCGCCTTGGCTGCGGATGGCGGGGACGATACGCAGGAGAGTGCTCAAAACTCTTCCAACTGGCCGCTTTTGGTACTTTTGTCCTTTGCCTTTCTGATCCTTCTTCTGCTGCTAAAACCCCTTCTAAACAGGGAACAGCCCTCCCCACGCCTCAAACGGGAGGAAAAGGACCATGTCAAGGCCGTACTGGCGGCGGCGCTTTTCGCGGCCTTTGTGCTCCGGGTGATTCTGGCGGCAAAGATCCCGGGCATGGCCCACGATGTGATGGATTTCCGCATCTGGGGCGATATGATGGTGAAATACGGCCCGGCGAACATCTATCAAAACGCCGGAATGCTGGACTATCCCCCGGCGCTGCTGTACGTGTGGGGGCTCAACAGCCTGGTGGCCGGTATCCTGGGGGATGCGTCCCAGGGCCTGCTGCTTTTGAACATCAAATCCGCGCCCATCGTGGCGGACATGGTAACGGCGCTGCTCCTGTACCGCATGGCGGAAAAGAAGCTGCCTAAAAAGAGCGCAGCGGCCATCAGCGTGCTGTATGCCTTCAACCCCGCGGTGCTTCTAAATGGCGCGGCCTGGGGCCAGGTGGACAGCATCCTGGCGCTGGGGCTTTTGCTGGTGGCCTGGTGGGCCATGGAACGCAAATGGGAAAAGGCGCTGCCGGCCTATGTGGCCTGCGTGCTGATGAAGCCCCAGGCGCTGATGCTGGGGCCTTTGGGGCTTGCTGCTCTCCTGTACGAGCTGTTCCGGAAGGAGGAGAAGCTGCCCCTGAAGGAGTTGGGCCGCGGCCTGCTGTGGTCGGTGCTTGTGGGAGCCGTGGTCCTTGTGCCCTTCTACATCCACCAGAAAATCACCTGGATCATTGACCTGTATGGGTCGACGCTGTCCTCTTACGCCTATACGACGCTGAACACCGCAAACTTCTACTATTTCCCGGCCAGCTACAACTGGGAGCCGCTGACCAACACGGTGCGCCGTGCCGTGCCCCTGGCACTGATGCTGGTATCGGCTGCTATCGGCGTCTGGCAGACGGCTGTCGCCGCCAAACGGAACGGGAACCTTTTTCAAAAATATGGCCAGCCGGTCTTCTTTGCCGCCGCCTTCGTGGCATTTCTGACGATGGCAGCGATAAATGTAGATTTTGGCATGTTCGGCACGATGATGATGGCCTTGGTGATCTCCTGGGTGCTGGTCACCTACCTGCAGGGCGGCAGGGTGGAAAATCTGCCGCTTATGGGCGGCATCCTGTTTGCGGGGCTGTATGTGCTGGGCGTAATGATGCACGAACGCTACCTGTTCCCGGCGCTGATCCTGCTGGCCATGGCTTGGGTGCAAAAAAGGGACTGGCGCATCATGACGCTGCTGGTGGGCTTCTCCGTCACCACATTCATAAACGCCGGCATCGTGCTGGACAATTCCATCCGCCTGGGGAGCCAGTACCTGCACCTGAGCAGTGAAACCGGCGCCCTCAACGTGCTTTTGTCCGTCTCAAACCTGGCGCTAACGGCGCTGGCCATGTATACCGGTCTTCGGCTGTGCGGAGAAAACGCGCCGGAGCGGCGCATGTCCCTGGCGGCATTGCCCGGTATGAAGCAGGTGCAGGGTAAGCCTGTGGAAAGCCGTGCGAAAGCGGCGATCTTGAAGCCAAGGGATGCACGGCTGAACCTGAAGCGCCTGGATTATCTTCTTCTTGCGGGTATTACGCTGGCCTATGCCATTTTGACCTTCTGGAACCTGGGCAGCATGAAGGCCCCGCAGACCGCATGGATCTCCACCAAGGCCGGGGAGCAGGTGGTGCTGGATCTGGGCGGCGAGCAGGACTTCCACATGCTCTATTTCGGCGGCATCAATTACAGCGACTTTACCGTGGCGGTAAGCGCGGATGGGCAGGCCTGGTCGGAGGAATACTTTGCCAGGATGCAGGAGGGCAACTGCTTCCAGTGGCAGTACCTGGTGAACACCAGGGGAACCGCCGGTTCCGTGACCTATACCGATGCGCCCAGGGACCTCGTGGGCCGGTACGTAAGGATCACGGCGAATACCATCGGCCTGAACCTGAACGAAGTGATTTTCAGGGATCTTGACGGGGCGGCGCTTCCCGCCAGGGTCATCGCCCACACGGGGAACAACTTGGCTTCCAGCGTGAAGACCTCCATAGAAAACCTTACGGATGAGCAGGATACTTTGGAAGGGGAGCCCGGCTGGTACAACAGCACCTATTTCGATGAGATCTACCATGCCCGCACCGCCTATGAGCATGCCCATGGCATCCGTCCCTACGAAACCTCCCACCCGCCGTTGGGCAAGGTGATGATGAGCTGGGCGGTGATGGCCTTTGGCATGGTGCCCTTTGGCTGGCGGTTCGCCGGGGCGCTGGCGGGTGTTTTGATGCTTCCGGTGATGTACTTGCTTGCCAAGCAGCTGACCAGGAAAACAGGCCTTGCCGCCGGGGCCTTGCTGCTGATGACCTTCGATCTGATGCATTTTACCCAGACGCGCATCGCCACCATCGACAGCTTCCCGGTGCTGTTTATCATGCTGTCGTACCTGTTCATGTTCCGCTATGTGCTGATGGACTTTTGGGAAAAACCCTTTTGGAAGACGCTTGTGCCCCTGGCCCTCTCCGGGCTGTTCATGGGCATGGGCATCGCCAGCAAATGGATCGGCATTTACGCCGCGGTGGGGCTGGCCGTGCTGTTCTTCGTAAGCTGCTGGCGTCATTTGGCGGAAAGCGGTGCGGCGGCCAGGCTGCTTGCCACGCCCAAGGCGGTAAAGGAGGAGCGGCGGGGCGCGGTGGCGCTGGCCGCCCGGGAAGGGCCAAAGCGGGTTCTGGTCACCTGCCTGTATTGCCTTGCTTTCTTCATCGCGGTGCCGGCGGCGATCTATTACCTGTCATACATCCCGTATTTCGCCCCCAACGGCGGCGTGACGCTGCAAAAGATCATTGAAGCGCAAAAGGGCATGTACAACTACCACAGCACGCCGGGCCTGGGCGCCGACCATCCCTACCAATCCCCCTGGTGGGAGTGGCCCCTGATTTTGAAGCCCATGTGGTATTTCAAAGGGAGCTATGTGCCGGAGGGGATGGGCTCCACCATCTTCGCCATGGGCAATCCCGCCGTGTGGTGGGCTGGGTTCGCGGCGCTGATTGCGGTGTTTGTGGTCTTCGTAAAGCGGCATGTGTGGCGGGATGAAAGGGATTTGCTCCTCCATGTGCGCACGAGGGAGCTGGACGACGCGCCTGCACTGCTGCTGACCGGCTTTGCCAGCCAGTTTATGCCCTGGGTGCTGGTGCCGCGCTCCACGTTCATCTATCACTACTTCGCCAGCGTGCCCTTCATCATCCTGTGCACGGTGCTGTGCTTCAAGTGGCTCAGGCAGAAGTATGAAATCATTGCCGACAGCATCCTGTGGACGCTTGTGGCCCTGGCGGGGATCCTCTTTGCGGCGTTTTACCCTTACGCCAGCGGTATGGTTACCTCCACCGTCTGGCTGGACGCCATGAAGTGGTTCAAAGGGATCTATTATTGATACAAAAGCGGAAAGGGGGGCAAGGCTATGCTTTCCCGGACCCTGGGCTTTGGCTTGAGCGGCGTGGACGGCTTTGCCGTGGCGGTGGAGGTGTTTATCTCCAACGGCCTTCCCGCCTTTGAGCTGGTGGGCCTGCCCGACGCTTCCGTCAAGGAGAGCAAGGACAGGGTCCGCGCGGCCATCATGAACAGCGGTTTCCGCATGCCGGTAGCCAGGGTGACGGTAAACCTGGCCCCCGCGGATCTGCGCAAAGAAGGCCCGGCCTTTGACCTGCCCATCGCCGTGGCAATCCTGCAGGCCAGCGGGCAGGCGGCGTTTCCGGAGCTTATGGATATGATGCTCATGGGGGAACTGTCCCTGCAGGGGGACCTGAACCCCGTCAGGGGCGCGCTGCCCATGGTGATCAGCGCCCACGGACAGGGGATCATGAAGGTGATACTGCCCGAAAAGAACGCCAAAGAGGTGGAAAGCATCCAGGGCATGCAGGTGTTTCCCGCCGCCACGCTGCTGGAGGTTGTGCGCCACCTGACGGGGCAAAGCCGCATCCCCGCCCAGGCGCAAAAGAGCTATGAAAGCTGCCTTCACCAGCAGGCGCCGGATACCCATGATCTGAATCAGGTGCGGGGGCAGTCCCTGGCCCGCAGGGCGCTGGAGATTGCCGCCGCCGGGGGACATAATTTGCTGTTGATTGGGGTTCCCGGCAGCGGCAAGACCATGCTGGCACGGTGCCTGCCCGGCATCCTGCCGCCCATGACCTTTCAGGAGGCGCTGGAAACCACGCGGCTGCATTCCATCGTGGGAGACCTGCCCCCGGAGGGCGGGCTGATGATTCGCCGGCCTTTTCGGGCGCCGCATCACAGCGCATCCCTGCCGGCGCTGGTGGGCGGCGGGCAGACGGCCAAGCCGGGGGAGGTATCCCTGGCCCACAACGGCGTGCTGTTCCTGGATGAATTGCCCGAATTTTCCCGCAATGCCCTGGAAGCCCTCCGCCAGCCCCTGGAGGATGGGATCGTCTCCGTCTCCCGCATCCAGGCCCAGTCCCGCTATCAGGCCCGGTGCATGCTGGTGGCCAGCATGAACCCCTGCCCCTGCGGCTTTTACGGCAGCCGGGTAAAGCAGTGCCGCTGCGGCCAGCATGAGATCAGGCGGTATCTGGACCGCATCAGCGGGCCGCTGCTGGACCGTATCGATATCCAGGTGGAGGTGGATGCGGTGCCCGTGGAGGAGATTCAGGCCACAGGCCGGGAGGAATCCTCCCAAACCGTCAGGGAGCGGGTGCAAAAGGCAAGGCTTTTGCAGCAGGAGCGGTACCGGAAGGAGAATATCTTCTGCAATGCGCAGCTGGACGCCAGGCAATTAAAGCTCTATTGCGCGCTGCCTGCCGCGGCGCAGGAGGTGCTCCACCTGGCCATGGCGCGCTACGGCATGAGCATGCGGGCTTACGGCCGTATTTTGAAGGTGGCCCGCACCATCGCGGACCTTCGGGGCGGGGGAGATATGGTCACCGAGGATGTGGCGGAGGCCATTAGGTACCGTAACCTGGACGGGAAATATTGGAGGTAGCCATGGCATATACCATGGAGGAGCGGTGCCGCATCTGGCTAAGCCAGGCGGACATGGGCAGCAGGAAAATAGGCAGGCTGCTTGCCGTCTACGGCAGCGCGGAAGCCGTATGGGAAGCGTTTTCCCCGGCCATGGGGAAAGCCCTGGGGGAAGCATCAGGCCGTATGCTTGCGCAGCACCGCGATGCCGGGGTGATGGAGCGCAGCGAAGCGGACATGGAAAAGCTGGGTGTTTCGGCGCTGTTTCCCGGGGACGGGCTGTATCCGCCCCTGCTTACCAATATCTCCGGCCCGCCCCCCGTGCTGTACGCGCTGGGCGATCCATCTATCCTTCGGGGAAGAGTCATGGCGCTGGTGGGTACCCGCACACCCAGCCGCTACGGCCGGGAAGCGGCCTTCTCCCTGGGGAAGGAGCTGGGCCGGAGGGGAGTGACGGTAGTCAGCGGCTTTGCCAGGGGCATTGATACCGCCGCCCATTCCGGATGCCTTGCGGGCGGGGGAAAGACCGCCGCGGTATTGGGCTGCGGGCTGGATGTGACGTATCCTCCCGAAAATGAAGAATTGCGCCGAAGCCTTTTGGACGCGGGCGGCTTGCTCCTGTCGGAGTATCCCCTGGGGACAAAGCCCGCCAACTATCATTTTCCCGACCGCAACCGCATTTTGAGCGGTGTCAGCCATGGTGTGGCGTTATTGGAGGGCAGGCTGAAAAGCGGCGGAATGATCACCGTAACCCATGCGCTGGACCAGGGGCGGGAAGTGTTCGCCCTCCCCGGCCCCGTGAACCGGGAGGGAGCGGAGGCGCCCAACAGGCTGCTCCGGGAGGGGGCGCGGCCTGTTACCTGCGCCGGGGATATTCTGGAAGATATGGGCTGGGAGGATGCAGCCCCGCCGTTTGTGCCCGGTGTGCCGGGCCCCGATATTCCGGGCCGGGAGAAGATAGAGGCGCTTTTGCGGCGGGAGGATATGACCTTTGAGGAACTGGTCCAGGCCCTTTCTATGGACGCGGCGCCGCTCAATTCGTTCTTGACAATCCTGGAGCTAGCGGGAATAATAAAGAAATCCGCTGGAAACCTCTACTCTTTGGCGGACACCCATTGATCAAAGCCGCCGCCGGGGCGGCAAAAAGTTTAGCATGGAGGGTATCTTTGTGGCAACAGACACCAAGCTGGTCATCGTGGAATCACCTGCCAAGGCGCGCACCATCGCCAAATTTCTGGGGAAAGGGTACAAGGTGGAGGCCTCCCAGGGCCACATCCGCGATCTGCCCAAATCCCAAATCGGCGTGGACGTGGACCACGATTTTGATTTGAAATATATTACCATCCGCGGCCGGGGCAAGATCCTCACCAAGATCCGCAAGGAGGCGAAGAACGCCTCGCAGATCCTGCTGGCTACCGACCCTGATCGGGAAGGGGAAGCCATCTCCTGGCATCTGGCGCAGACCTTGGGCATCGATACGGAGAAGCCTTGCCGCATCGAGTTCCATGAGGTTACCAAAAAGGCCGTGCAAAACGCCCTGAAATCCCCGCGCCCCATCGATATGGGCCGGGTGGACGCCCAGCAGGCCCGCCGGGTGCTGGACCGGCTGGTGGGCTACAAGATCAGCCCGCTGCTGTGGGCCAAGGTGAAAAAGGGGCTCTCCGCCGGCCGCGTGCAGAGCGTGGCCACCAGGATGGTGGTTTTGCGCGAGGAGGAGATCGAGGCCTTCATTCCCGAGGAATATTGGGACGTTATCGCCAAGGCGCAGATGTACACCATCAGGGGCCGCAAGATGCACTTTGCCGCAAGGCTTATTTCCCTGGACGGCGTGAAGGCTGATATCAAAACGCAGGCGGACGCGGAAAGCGCGGCAGACCGTATCAAAAATACGCGGTTTGCCGTGTATGGCGTAAAGAACGGCGAGCGCAGAAAGACCCCCGCCGCGCCCTTTACCACCTCCTCCCTGCAGCAGGAGGCCAGCAGGAAGCTGAACTACACCACCGCCAAAACCATGCAGGTGGTGCAGCAGCTTTACGAAGGCATCGAGCTTGAAAACAAGGACATTCAGGGCCTGGTCACCTATATCCGCACCGACTCCGTGCGCATTTCCGAAGACGCCCTGGAAGCGGTCAGGCAGTATATTCCGGAGCGCTTCGGCAAGGAATTCCTGCCGGAGGCACCCAACGAGTTCAAGGGCCGCAAGAACGCCCAGGAGGCCCATGAGGCCATCCGGCCTACGGACGTCAGGCGCACGCCCGAAAGCATCAAGGCCTTTTTGTCAAAGGAGCAGTTCAGCCTTTACCGCCTGATTTATTCCAGGTTTTTGGCCAGCCAGATGATGCCGGCCTTGTATGATACCCTGACCCTGGAGATCGGCGGAAACGGCGTGATGCTCCGCTTCTACGGCGAGCACAAGAAGTTCCCCGGCTTTACCAGCGTGTATGAGGAAAGCAGCGACGAGGATGTGCAAAGCAGCGAAACCACCCTGCCCCAGATGAAGGAAGGCGACGCTGTGGCGGTGGAGGAAGTGGAAAGCCAGCAGCACTTTACCCAGCCTCCGGCCAGGTATACCGAAGCCTCCCTGGTCAGAACGCTGGAGGAAAAGGGCATTGGCCGCCCCAGCACCTACGCCCCCACCATCACCACCATCATCACCAGGGGATACGTGAGCCGGGAAAAGAAGCGCCTGTATCCCACGGAGCTTGGCCGCATGGTTACGGACATGATGGAGCAGTATTTTTCGAAAATCGTGGACACGGAATTCACCGCCGAAATGGAAGATGAGCTGGACGGCGTGGAAGAGGGTGGCGCCGACTGGCGGGATATTCTGCGCTCCTTTTACCCGCCCTTTGTGGAAACGCTGAAAAAGGCGGAGGAGCAGGTGGAAAAGGTGCATATCGCCGACGAGGTCAGCGATATCCCCTGCGACCAATGCGGCGCCATGATGGTGTACAAGATGGGGCGCTTCGGGAAATTCCTGGCCTGCCCCAATTTCCCGGAATGCCGCAACACCAAGCCGATTGTAACCTATATTGAGGCCCCCTGCCCCAAGTGCGGAAAGCGCCTGATGGAAAAGAACAGCCGCAAGAACAGAAAGTTTTATGGCTGCGAGGGATATCCCGAGTGCGATTTCGTCAGCTGGGAACTGCCTGTTAAGGAACGGTGCCCCCAGTGCGGCAGTTACATGACCGAGAAGGTGGGCCGCAAAGGGGAAGTCTGGCATCTTTGCGCCAATGAAACCTGCCGCCACCGGGTAAAGGTGGAGATCCCGCAAACCGAGGAGGACGTCCTGGAATGAACCGCGCTGTGGTGGTGGGCGCCGGCCTGGCCGGCGCGGAAGCCGCCTGGCAGCTTGCCAGCCGCGGGATTCCGGTAACGCTCGTTGAAATGAAGCCGGAAAAGTTCACCCCGGCCCATCATGACGGGCGCATGGCGGAGCTGTGCTGCTCCAACAGCCTGCGCTCGGACAGGCTGGCGAATGCGGTGGGGCTTCTGAAGGCGGAGATGCGTCTTTTGGATTCTCTGGTAATGAAGGCGGCGGATGCCACCCGTGTGCCTGCTGGAGGCGCGCTGGCGGTGGACCGGGAGGGGTTTTCCCAATATATCACCGACGCGCTTCACAGTCATCCGCTGGTGGCGGTGGAACACCGGGAAATGACGGAGATCCCGGAGCCGCCGGCGATCATTGCCACCGGGCCCCTGACCGGGGATGCGCTGGCGGAGACGGTTGCGCGGCTTACGGGCAGAGAGTCCCTGCATTTTTATGATGCCGCCGCGCCCATCGTGACGCTGGACTCCCTGAACATGGACAAGATTTTCAGGGAATCCCGCTATGGCCGCGGCGAGGATTACCTGAACTGCCCCATGGACCAGGCGCAGTACGACGCCTTCGTGCAGGCGCTTGTGGCGGCGGAAACGGCCCCGGTCCACGGGTTTGAGGAAACCATGGTCTTCGAGGGCTGCATGCCTGTGGAGAGCATGGCGCGAAGGGGCCATATGGCGCTGGCCTTCGGGCCGTTAAAGCCCGTGGGGCTCCGGGACCCCCATACCGGCCGGGAGCCTTACGCCGCGGTGCAGCTGAGGCAGGACAATGCGGAAGGGACGCTTTTTAACCTGGTGGGGTTCCAAACCCGGCTGAAATTCGGGGAGCAGAAGCGTGTTTTCGGCATGATACCGGGTCTTGAAAACGCAGTGTTCGCAAGGTACGGCGTCATGCACCGCAACACCTTTCTCAAAAGTCCGGGGCTGCTGGACGCCACCTTTCAAATGAAGGAGCGGCCCGGCCTGTACTTCGCCGGCCAGATGACCGGGGTGGAAGGCTATGTGGAGAGCGCCGCCAGCGGCCTTGCGGCAGGGCTTGCGCTGGCCATGCGGCTGAATGGCCGGGAGGCGCCCGTATTTCCCCGGTCCACCGCCATCGGGGCCATGGCCGCCTATGTGTCCACGCCCAACCGGGATTATCAGCCCATGAACTGCTGCTTTGGCCTGATCGAGGACCTGCCTGTGGAGCCGGGGAAGAAGCGCATCCGCAACAAGGTGCAAAGGTATGAGGCCATCGCCGCGCGGTCGCTGGCCATTGTTGGGGATTTAGCCCTGAAAACGCGGGTTTGAGGCGGAAGCCCGGGACAATAGGGTTTATGTGTGATAGGTTTTACGGTAAGGAGGGGATTGGGTATGATGAAAAGAATCCTGTCGTTGCTTTTGATAGCCGTTTTGCTCGCATTTGCCATTCCTGCTTTGGCGGAGGAAGATGCGCACAAGGCGTTTGCCGTCCAGTACGCCACCGATCTGATGGGCGGGCAGAAGAACGAAGAGCTGTACGCCATGTTTACTGACGCGGTGAAGGCCCAGCTTCCCAGGGAGACCTTCGATGGCGTCTGGGGTCAAATTGCGTCCATGTTCGGCGATTTTCAAGGGTTCGGCAGCTTTTCCGTGCGGGAAGCCCAGGGATATGAAACCTGCTTTCTAACGCTTGATATGTCCAAACAGGATCTGCTGATGCAGCTTACTTTGGACCCCTCCGGCAAGGTGGCGGGATTTTTCATCACACAGGCCCCTGTGCAGCAGGACGCGGCTGCGGAGCAGGCGGAACTTCCGGCGGGTATCGTGGAGGAAGATATCTCCGTGGGGGAGGGCGAGTGGGCGCTTGGCGGCACGCTGACGCTGCCTGAAACGGGCAGCAATTTCCCCGCTGTGGTGCTGGTGCAGGGCTCCGGCGCCAGCGACCGAAATGAGGCCGTTGGGGGAACAAAGTTCTTCCGGGATATCGCCTGGGCCTTTGCCCAAAAGGGCATCGCTGTTTTGCGCTACGACAAGCGCACCTTTGCCCACAGTGATCTGTTTACGAAGGAAGTTCAGCTTTCCTTCACCGTGAAGGAAGAAACGGTGGACGACGCGGTGCTGGCGGGAAAACTGCTGAAGGCGGACGCGCGCATCAACGGATCGAAAATTTTTCTGCTGGGGCACAGCATGGGCGCCATGCTTGGATCCAGGATCGCCGCCCAGGGCGAGGGTCTGTTTGCCGGCATGATCCTGGTAAGTGGCACGCCGCTGCTTTTGACGGATATCATCATCGCCCAGAATGAGGATGTTCTTTCCAAATTGACCGTGGAGCAGCAGGCACAGCAGCAGCCCTTGCTGGACGCTGAGATAGAAAAGGTCAACGCGCTCTACCAAATGACCCCGGAGGAAGCCAAGCAGGAAACCGTATTCGGCCTGCCGGGCTATTACTTTTATGAGATGAAGCAGTATGACGCCCCGGCGCTGCTGCTTGATTTGAAGCTGCCCACCCTGATCCTGCAGGGCGGGGAGGATTTCCAGGTATCGGTGGAAAACGGCCTGGACGCATGGGAAAAAGCTCTGGGCGCGCCGGATTTTGTGACCTATAAGCTGTACCCGGAGCTCAACCACCTGATGATGAAGTATACCGGCGATCCTGCGCTTCAATACACCCTGCAGGAGTACAATACGCCCGCCAATATGGACGGAACGGTTGCTTCGGATATGATCAACTGGATATTAGCCCACTGAAGAAAGGATACTTATTTATGGCCATGATGGGAACTACGATCTGCGCCGTGCGCCGTGATGGTGTGACAGCCATTGCCGGCGACGGGCAGGTGACCATGGGGGAAAACGCGATTTTCAAATCCACCGCAAAAAAGGTGCGCAGGCTGTACCACGGCCAGGTGGCCGTGGGCTTTGCAGGGTCCGTGGCCGACGCCTTCACCCTGTGCGAACGCTTTGAGGACAAGCTGACCCAGTGCGGCGGCAACCTGGAAAGGGCCGCGGTGACGCTGGCCCAGGATTGGCGCAGCGACAAGGTGATGCGGCAATTGCAGTCCATGATGATCGTGGCGGACAAGGAAAGCATGCTGATTTTGAGCGGCACGGGCGAGGTGATCGACCCGGACGACGGCGTGGCCGCCATCGGTTCCGGCGGGAATTACGCCTTGGCCGCCGCCAGGGCGCTGGCGCAAAACACAGAACTTTCCGCCAAGGAGATCGCGGAAAAGGCGCTGCGCATCGCCGCCTCCATCTGCGTGTTCACCAACGACAATATCACGGTGGAAACGGTGTGACGGAGGGATGAGCATGAAGATATTGACGCCCCGGGAAACCGTGCGGGAGCTTGACAGGTACATCATCGGCCAGGAGGAGGCCAAGCGGGCCGTGGCCATCGCGCTTCGCAACCGCTACCGCCGCGCCCAGGTGAGCGATGAGCTCCGGGAAGAAATTTATCCGAAAAATATTCTGATGATCGGCCCTACCGGCGTTGGCAAGACCGAAATTGCCCGCCGCCTGGCCAAACTGGTGGACGCGCCCTTTGTGAAAGTGGAGGCCACCAAGTTTACCGAGGTGGGGTATGTGGGCCGTGATGTGGAAGGCATCATCCGCGACCTTGTGGAGAATGCCGTGCGCATGGTGAAGGAAGAATTTGAGAAAAAAGTGCAAACCCGCGCCCAGGTGCTGGCGGAGGACAGGCTGGTGACGCTGCTCATCCATCCGCCTAGGAAGGGCGGCGGCAATCCCCTGGAGTTTTTGCTGGGGAACAAAAAGGAGCCGGAACTGACCGGCGAGGAGCAGCAGAAGCTTTCCACCCAAAAGGAGGAGGTCCGCCAGCAGCTTTTGAAGGGTGAGTTGGAGGACCGGGAGCTGGAGGTGGAGGTAGAGGAAACCATGCCTCAGCTGGAGGTGGGGGGAAGCTCCATCAGCATCGGCGACATGATGGGCGGCATGGTGCCCAAAAAGACGAAGATCCGCCGGGTGAAGGTGAAGGAAGCCCGGAAGATCCTGCTTTCCGAGGAATCCTCCAAGCTCATCGACCAGGACGCGGTGCAGGAGGAAGCGGTCAAACGGGCCGAACAGCACGGCATTGTGTTTATCGATGAGATCGACAAGATTGCGGGGCGGTCTTCCGGCCACGGCCCGGATGTCAGCAGGGAGGGCGTTCAGCGGGACATCCTGCCCATTGTGGAGGGCAGCACGGTAAACACCAAGTACGGCGCTGTGCGCACGGACTTCATGCTTTTCATTGCGGCGGGAGCCTTCCATGTGGCCAAGGTCACGGACCTGATCCCGGAACTCCAGGGCCGCTTCCCCGTACATGTCAATTTGAAGAGCCTGACCAAGGAGGATTTTTCAAAAATCCTCACCCAGCCGGACAACGCGCTCACCAGGCAGTATGAGGCATTGCTGGCTGTGGACAACGTGTTTTTGCGCTTTGACGAAGGCGCCATCAATGCTGTGGCAGATGCGGCCTTTGCCGCCAACGAGTCGGGCGAGGACATCGGCGCCCGCCGCCTGCATGCCGTATTCGAGGATCTTTTGGAGGATATCTCCTTCAATGCCGGCGGTGACAACATGCCAAGAGTGGACCTGAACATCACCGGCGAGTATGTGAAGGAACACCTGCACAGGGAGAGCAAGGACGCGGACGTGAGAAGGTTCATTTTGTAAGTGTGTTGGGAGCGTATGCGGGGAGGGAAATTTTTTCAAAAATGCCCCTCCCCGCATCCCACCCCCAAAACTTCATAAGAGGACAAGAAAAAAGATTTCCTTACGAGGAGAAGGTACGTGCAGTGCCGGATGAGGGAAGGCCGGTTGCTGCTTGTATTTGTGATTTCAACGAGGCGCCTGTTTTGAGGGCAGCCTTTTTTATTTTCCGTATGCGGGCCGGAAGATTTCATCTGTGACCGCGTGGCTTGCGGTTTAACAAACGCCCAGGGGTGGTATAGTAAAAGTGTGACAAAAATCTCAACACGAAGGAGATTCCTATATGGCGCTGCAGGTATTCGTCAATTTCGACGGCAACTGCCGTGAGGCGGTGGAGTTTTATGCGAAGGTGTTCCAAACGGAAAAGCCCAAATTCATGACCTATGGGGATACGCCGCCCGACCCCGGGATGCCATTGGACGAGTCGGAAAAGAAGCTCATCATGTACACCGATCTTTCCGTTGCCGGGGCAACCGTCATGTTCAGCGATGTACCTCCGGGCATGCCTTTTGTGAAAGGGACCAACATCAGCTTGACCGTCGTATCAAAGGACAAAGAGGAGATCAAACGCCTGTACAAGGAGCTTGCCCAAGGCGGGGAAGTGGACATGGAACTGCAGGAAACCTTCTGGAGTGACCTGTACGGTATGGTCACCGATAGGTTCGGCATCGGCTGGCAGTTTAGCCACGACAGCGGGAAGGCATACAGCTGATTTTCCAAAAAGGATGCCCAAGGGATAAATCCCTTGGGCGGGGTGGAGGGGCAGGGCCCCTCCCTTCGTTTGTGTATATTAAATAAAGAGATTTACATTGGACTCCTCGGCGTCCCCCAGGTACGCACCCACGCCGCCCAGTTCCACGCCGTCGATGAGTTCCTCCTTGCGGATGCCCATCACGTCCATGCTCATGGTGCAGGCCACCAGCTTGATGCCTGACGCCATGGCCTTTTTCATAAGTTCCTCCAGGGAATCCACATGCTTTTGCCGCATCACCATCTTCATCATGGCGGTGCCCATGCCGCCCATGTTCATCTTGGAGAGCTTCAATTTGCCGACACCCCTTGGCATCATGCCGCCGAACATGGCTTCGATGAAGGATTTTTGCACCTTCTGCCTGTTCCCCTTGCGCAGCGCATTCAGGCCCCAGAAGGTGAAAAACATGGTCACGGGCCGGCCCATGGCAGCGGCACCGTTGGCGATGATGAAGGAGGCCAGCACCTTGTCCAGGTCGCCGCTGAAGACGATAATGGTCTTCCCGTCCGCGCCGCGGCTCACGGCCTGCGCGGGCTCCGCCCCGGCATCAAGGCCCTTGCGCACCAGGGCCACATATTCGTTGTCCCGCTGATAGTTTTTAAGAAGTGAGTTGCCGGTCCTGCGGCACCAGGAGACGATATCCTTTGCAAAGCCGGGGTCGTTGGCCACCACCTCCACCACCTGGCCGTCCTTGAGGCTCTTCATGGTCTCAAAAACCTTCATGATGGGGCCGGGGCACTGCAGGCCGCTGCAGTCCAGCCTGACGGAAGCCACGGCCACATCCTGTACGCTTTGGTGGCCGGAATCGGATACCACGGCGGTTTGCAGCATTTCGGCCGTCTCCCTGGTCTCATAATGGGTGGAGGCATAGAACTTGGTGCCGCCGGGGTAGACCTTCACATTTTCAAACCCGTTTTCCATCAGCATACGGGCGGCGTTGTAGGCCCGGACGCCGATGGCGCAGAATACGATGATTTCTTTCTTTTTGTCCAGCTCATGAAGCCTTGCCCGCACCTGCCCAAGAGGAATGTGGACCGAGCCCGGCACGGCGTACACGATGCGTTCGGCCTCCTCCCGCACGTCCAAAACAGTGCGGCTGCCGGACTCCGCCCTGTCCAGGGCGTCCCAGTCCGCGATAGCCATCTTGCCCGTGAGAATGTTTTCGGCCACGAAGCCGGCCATGTTTACCGGGTCCTTGGCGGAGGAATAGGGCGGGGCGTAGGCCAGCTCCAGTTCCTTCAAATCAAGGGCCGAGCCGTTCAGGCGGATAGTGGTGGCAATGGTGTCGATGCGCTTGTCTACGCCGTCCCGGCCCACGATCTGCGCGCCGAAGATTTTCTTTCCATCCTTGGAAAACAGCAGCTTCAGGGTGAGCGGCGTGGCGCCGGGATAGTAGCCCGCGTGGGAGTTCTGCGTAATGGTCAGGCTTTCATACTCCCTGCCTTTTTGCATACCCTGCCTAATGAGCGTCTTCTCATTCAGCCCTGTGGAGGCGGCGGCCAGGTCGAATACCTTGGCGATGGCCGTGCCCTGGGTGCCATGGTACGCTTCATCCCCGCCGGCGATATTGTCCGCAGCGATGCGGCCCTGCCGGTTGGCGGGGCCAGCCAGGGGGATCATGGTGCGGCCCTTGCCGATGAAATCCTCCACCTCCACGGCGTCGCCCACGGCATAAATGAAGGGGTCGGAGGTGACCATATGGTCACTGACCACAATGCCGCCCGCTTTGCTCACTTCAAGGCCGGCGTCCTTGGCCAGGCTGCTGTTGGGCCTGACGCCGATGGAGAGGATCACATGATCTGTTTCTATGGTTTTCCCGCTTTTCAGCGTCACGGTAACACCCTTGCCGGTATCCGCAAAGGAGGAGACGCCGTCCCCGAGGCAAAGCTTCACGCCGTTGTCCATCAGGTTTTCATGGAGCAATTGCGCCATTTCAAAATCCAGAGGGGCCATCACCTGATTCAGCATTTCGGCGATGGTCACTTCAAGCCCCGCGTGGCGCAGGTTTTCCGCCATCTCCAGGCCGATAAAGCCGCCGCCCACCACCACCGCGCTCTTGGCATTGTTATCCCGAATAAAGGCGCGGATGCGGTCGGTGTCCGGCACGGTCCACAGCGTCATCACCCGGGGGGAGTCGATGCCGGGGATGGGCGGGCGCAGGGGGGAGGAGCCGGGGGCCAGCACCAGAACATCATATGTCTCCCGGTAGGTCTCTCCCGTTTCCGCCTTTTTGACCGTCACGGCTTTGGCGACCCGGTCGATGGCGATGACTTCCTGCAGTGTGCGCACATCCAGGTTGAACTTGGCCTTCATGCCTTGCGGAGTGTTAAGCAGCAGCGCATCCCGGGATTTGATCACGTCCCCCACATGGTAGGGCAGCCCGCAGTTGGCGTAAGAAATATACTCCCCGCGCTCAAACAGGATGATCTCTGCCGTCTCGTCAAGCCTTCTCAGCCTTGCCGCCGTGCTGGCTCCGCCGGCCACGCCGCCCACAATGAGAACTTTCTTGCCCATGAAAACACCTTCTCTAATTTGTTAATGAATTATCAATCTTGGGACAAAAAACCACATGATAAGTTTACCCTTCCCGCAGATTTTGTTCCGTGACAAAGTCACATAATCCGCAGATGCCACATGTCTACAGCGAAAGGCTTTTTGACCCGGATGGCTTGTGACGCACCGGATTTTGAAGTAAGATAGCAGATAAGCTGGCTGTTCCCGCGCTGCATAAAGCCGGATGCGGTGCTGTGCGTGGGCCAGGCGGGAGGGCGGTGGCCATCAACGTGGATGACGCCCGCATCCCGGATAACGAGGGCAATCAGCCCATGGATGTGCCTGTTTTTAAGGATGGCGCGCCCGCCTATTTTGCTACGCTGCCCGTGAAGGCCATGGTGAAGGCCATCCGCGATGCGGGCCTTAACGCCAGTGTATCCAACAGTGCGGGTACGTTTGTCTGCAACCACCTGATGTACGGCGTTCTGTATACGCTTGCAAAGGAATTCCCGCAGATCCGTGGCGGGTTCGTCCATGTGCCCTACCTTCCTAAGCAGGTGGTATCAAGGTCCGCTCCCGCGCCCTGCATGGCCCTTGCCGGTATCACCCGCGGGCTGGAAGCCGCCCTTGGTGCCATCGTGGAAAACGGGAAGGATATCACTGCGTCCGGCGGCAAGGAATTATAAAATGCGGCATCAAAAACGGGAGGGATTTCTTTTTGGAACCCCTCCCGTCTTTTAAACTCTTTTTATGATTGCTTTTCAGCCTCTTTGGTTCCATTCCATGCGCTTTAGCTGAAGCAGCGCGGCGCCAAGTAGGAGGAGGATCAGGCCAACCGTAATACATGCCGTTTTCAGGGCTTCGGGGGAAGGGACGGCTTGCAGTTTAAGGGCCGCGTCCATCAGGCCCGTGGGCAGCCAGGAGCCGATCTTCAAAAGCCCCCCCAGCGCGCTCATGGCGTATAGGATGCCTAGCGTAACAAGCCCGGCCGCCACAGGCTTTTTGATGACCGCGCCGAAGAACAGAAGGTTTGCCAGCAAGAACACCATGAACAGCCCCTGCATCAGCCCGCTTGATACGATGGAGGCATAGCCGATGTCAAAACGGTACAGGAGCCCGGCGTAGAGGTAATCCACCGAAAGCGCTCCGGTGAGGATTACGATGAGCGCGGCGGCGAATACCAGAAACTTGGCGGAAAGGATGTGCACAAGCTTTTTGCCGCCGCACAGGGGCAGCACCAGGGTATGATCCTTTATTTCCTGGGCAATCAGCCCGCACAGAGTAAGGGCCGCCATCAGCGCACCGATCTCCAGCACATCCCCCATATAGCTTTGGATACAGCCCAGTTGGTCCATGTGGAACATCTGGGCCAGCGTATCCTCCGCGATGCCTGGCATCTGCGCCTGCATGACGCCGGGTACCACATACTTCATCATCACCGGGGTCAGCATGGCAAAGAACAGGAAGCCGGCCAGCAGGATCAGGAACCGGCCGTTGCGCAAGCCGTAGCGCCATTCCTTTTGTATTTCACGCAGCATGGCCGTTCGCCTCCTTGATAAAGATGTCTTCCAGGGTGGGCTTGCGAAGGGCAAAGGACGTTACCGGCAGATTTTCTCCCGCCAGAAACCCCATCAGTACGGGAGATATGATATCCGGTTCCTTTACGGTCACGGAGAGGCCCGAAGGCCTTGCCTGCACCTGCGTCACGCCGTGGATGGCTTTCAGCCGTTCCACCATTTCCGGGCTTGGGGCTACGGCGGTCTCCACATCGAAGATGGGCAGGATGTGCTCCCGTGTCATGGCTTCCAGGGACTTTTCCATCACCATCCGCCCGTCTGCGATGATGCCCACCGTGTCGCATACCCGCTCCACATCGCTTAGGATATGGGTGGAAAAGAAAACCGTCTTGCCCATTTGCTTGAGCTCCCTGATCAGGCGGATCACATCGCTGCGGCCCTCCGGGTCCAGCGCGGAGGAAGGTTCGTCCAGGATCAGCAGGCTTGGATCATGCATCAGCGCAGCGGCGATGCCCAGCCGCTGCTTCATCCCCCGGGAAAATCCCCCTATCCGGCGGCCGGAGGCCTCTTCAAGCCCCACCCAGTGAAGCATTTCATTCACCCGTGCGTTCAATTTGCCGTCCCGAAGGCCGTTCCCAAGATATGCAAGCGTTTCCCGGGCGGTCATCCAGGGGTAGAACCTGGGGTCTTCCGGCAGGTAGCCCAGGTCCAGGGCACCGGGGCGCCGCGTCTTTTTTAGGTCCCGGCCGGCCACCGTGCATGTGCCGGCATCAAAGCGGCTGAGACCCGCCAGAATATTCATGGCGGTGGACTTCCCGGCTCCATTGTGGCCGATGAACCCGTATATTTCGCCCTGCTTCACAGTCAGATCAATGCCCTTGAGGGCATGGAAGGACCTAAAGTCCTTCGTAAGGCCGCGGACGGTGATCATCATTGCGCTTTCCTCCTGCCGATCAAAAGGAACAGCATGGGCCCCAGCAGGTTTACAAACAGGCAAATCGCGAACCAAAGCCATTTGTTGAGGTTTGCGACGCCCTCTTTGAAAATCTTTACAATGCAGTATACGGCCAGGCCAAGCTGGATCGCGATCACGGGCAGCAGCATGAGGATCATTTCCGTGGTAAGCTTAAAACCGTTCATACATCTATCCTCCTTATATGGTACGGTTAGATGATACCAGGGCAAAGAGGTATATGATAAGTGACCGGAGTCATAGGAAAAGTCATATGTTGGGGTAAACAAAAAAGGCAGGAATACTGCCTTTTCCAAGAGGATATATGATTTGCAAACAGTTCAGAATCCCATCCGTTTGAAAGCGATCACCGCGTTGGCCCTGTCGTTGACATTCAGCTTCATATAGATCTGGCTGATGTAGTTTTTTACCGTGCCCACGGTCAGGTAAAGTGTTTTGGCAATCTCCTGGTTGCTTTTTCCACCGGCCATCAGGCGGATGATTTCCGTTTCCCTTTGGGTAAAATCCTGCAAGGCCGCGGCGGGGGCGGCGCTTTGGGCAAGGCGGGCGGTGATTTTTGCCGCGATGCGCCCGGGCAGGATGATGTTGCCCCGGAGCCCGTCCCGGATAGCTTCCACCAGCTTGCCGCTGCCGATGTCCTTGAGCAGGTATCCCGATGCGCCGTAGGTCATGGCCTTGATCACATATTCGTCGTCATCAAAGGTGGTCAGCACGATCACCACCGTATCGGGCAGCTCCGCCTTGATCCGGCGGGTGGCCTCCACTCCGTCCATCTTCGGCATGCGGATATCCATCAGGACCACATCCGGCGCAAGTTCCCTTGCCTGCCTGACCGCCGCCTCGCCGTCGCCGGCGTCGCCCACCACGGCAAGGTCCGGGTACGCGCCAAGAAGCGAGCGGATGCCTTCCCTGATGATGGTCTGGTCGTCCGCCAGCAGGATGCGGATGCTGCTCATGATTTGTCACCTCCCGGCGCAGAGCCCGTGGGGATCGTGATGCTTATCGTAAAGCCCTCTCCCTTTTCGCTGGAAGCGGACAGCGTGCCGCCGATGCTTTCCGCCTGCCTTGCCATGTTGTCAAGGCCGAAACCGAATACGATTTGATCCGTGCCGGTGCCGTTATCGGTGTAGGTCATGGTCACCGTGCCCCTGTATTCCTGTATAAGCAGGTCGGCCGCAGTGGCATGGCCATGCTTCAGGCTGTTGGTGGCACACTCCGTTGCGGCATGAAGCAGCACCTTCTGCTGAATGGGCAAAAGCGGCGCCCGCATCTCCGTCACGATATGCACGGCAAGCCCCGTCCGTTTTCCAACGCCCTCCGCCCACGCTACGAGCGCCTCCGGAAATGGCTTGTCCATACCCTCCTGGATGGTTTTTACAGACTGCCGAATATCCAGCAAGCCTTTTCGCACCTGTTCCCCGGCAAGTGTGAATTTTTCCCTGGCTATGGAAATGTCCTGATCCAGAAGCTTTTCCCCGACCTCAATGGCGATGGCGGCGCTGGTCAGCGTGTGGCCCACCGTATCGTGGATCTCCCCGGTGATCCGGCTGCGTTCCCGAAGGGCCGCCATTTCCTCCAGCTTCAGGGACTGCTCCTTTAAAAGCCTGTTGGCGATGGACTGCTTCCGCAGCATATAAAAGGCGATGTAGACCATCGCGAACAGCAGCGTGTTCATATACAGCGTGCCGACGGTGCTGTCCAGCGATGACGGCGCGCCGCTTGTCAGAGTCTTGAGGATGTTTTCGGAAAGGTAGGCCGAAAAGGCCAGTGCGCTGTGAAATCTGGCCAGGCGCAGAGGGCAGGCGTTGATGATCCCGGCCACCACAGCCAGCACCAGAAACTGGCTGCCCTGGGTGCCGTCCAGGGTGTCGATGGCCGTGACAAGGGCGATCTGCATAAGCGGGAGCACTACGGACAGGGCCGGATGGCGCCCTGCCGCAAGCCCCTGCAATATGAAAACCACATAGCAGACGGTCACCAGCCAGATCACTGTGGGATCATGGCTGGGGGTATCGGTAATGACGAGTATGCGCAGGGAAAAAACCTGATAGGCCAGCGTCAGCAGGATGAAGGTGCCCTGGCGGATGTTGTCATCCATACCCGTGTCCCGGCTTTCCTCCGCAAGCACCGTTTCTTTGGGCCTAGAAAGAAAGAGATACACCGCGGCGGCGGGGGTGTTGAATACCGCGATAGCCGCGATCACCAGGATCTTGGCCCGCTTGGAAAGTGCGTCGTTTTGATAGCAGTGCCTGATGAAATATGCCTGCACCAGCGTTTGCATGACAATCATCGGCGCAATAAAAGGCAGGATCGGCATGATCTCCATACGCCCTCCTCACCCGTTTTTCTGGGATGCCGCGCTTCCCGGCTCCCGGTTGTATCCTGAGCATGGCTTTGCTCAAAACATCAGGCAAAAACCCGCGGGAACCGGGAGCGTGTGTATCCGCCCCCGGCTGCTTTGCGTAAAACCTTCGTACTTTGAGCGGGCAGTATACCGTAAAACCATTGTACCACAGGCGCGCTTCAGCGGAAAAGGGGCAATCCCGTCATTGAACCCAAAATGGTACGGCCGGAAAAGCAAGCGCATGCTTTTCCGGCCGCTTGAGGGGCCTGATATTTATTTTTTTGGCGCACGGCTGCGGAAATCTTCGTTGATACTTTCCTTCCAATCAGCGCCAAGCGGCGTGCCGGCGCGAACACTGCCCGCCGCGTCGCTGAGCACCTGATAATTCAGCTTCGTGCCCTGGCTGTCCGCGTGGAAATTTACCGCCCTGTCAGCCTGGATGCCCATTTTCCCCGCGGTGGCGGCGGCGTCGATATTGGCGCCCAGGAACAGGAATTCCCAACCGAACTCTTCCTTCTGCCGCGTGATCATCTGCTGGATCCTTTGAAAGGTAAATTCCCGGCTGGCGTTTTCCAGCCCGTCGGTGGTGACCACAAACAGCGTTTTCCCGGGGCGCTGGCTTTCACCGGTATGCTGATGGGCATTGGCGATTTTTTCAATGGTCCGGCCCACCGCGTCCAAAAGCGCCGTGGAGCCCCGGACAAAATAGTCCCTGTCCGTTACGGGGCGGACGCCCGGCAGCGCGATGCGGTCATGCAGCAGCTCATACCGGTCGTCAAAAAGCACGGTGGTGACCAGGGCTTCGCCGGGAAGTGCCCGCTGCTTGTCAAGAAAGCCGTTATAGCCTCCGATGGTGCCGCTTTCCAGGCCGGCCATGGAGCCGCTGCGGTCCAGGATGAACACAAGCTCCGTCAAATCATTTTTCATGGAAAGATCCCCCTTTCATTGATAGAAGGAGGATACCATGGTTTTCCCATCTTTTGGTCGCTTGCCGGGCGACATTTTTCGTGCGGAGAACGGCAGCTCGGCAGAGGCCCGGTTTACGCGCCCAGCGCCGCTTCATCAAAGGCGAACAGCGCCTGATTGATTTCAAAAATGTTATAGTTTCCTTTGCGGATATAATAGGATACGATCAGGTCGGACCGGTTGCAGGGGGACAGCGCGTACCCGGCCCGGGCCAGAAGGTCTCCCGTTTCATTAAGCTCCAGCTCCAGTGCTATGGCCAGCGCGACGGCCGTCTGCTTGCTGGGGGTGTAGCCCTTGTTGCCGCGCAGCTTGGAAAACAGCTTTCTGTCCAGATTGGCGCGCTTGTACACATCCACATCCCTGAACCCCTTCCGGTCGATGATGTGAAGCACGGCCTGGGAGAACGTGTCTGTGGTGCGCTTCAGGGCATTTTGCAGGCTGAAGGGAATTTCCGAAAACAGGGGCCTGGGCGCTTCCAGCGCGGGGGATATTTCTTCTCCCGCCTGCAAAGCAGCCGGAGGCGGGGGAGCCTCCCTTGCTGCGGGGGCCTGGAGATGCCGTAAATTTCTGCGTTCGTGAACATAATTGTCATCAATGTAGCTTTGAATGGCGGAAAACAACTTTTCGGAAAGCTGAAAAGAAGTTCTGTCGTACACCACAAGATACACCGTCATATCGTTTTGAAGCAGGAAGGAACCAATTTGGGAAACAGCGATCTGCAGCGCCTGATCCTTGGGATAGCCGTAGATGCCGGAGGAAATCAGGGGGAAGGCGATGGACGCAAGGCCGCGGGCTTTGGCGAGTTCCAGCGCACTTGCATAACAGGAGCGCAAAAGCTCCTCCTCTCCGTGGTTCCCGCCCTGCCACACAGGGCCTACGGCATGGATGACATATTTGGCGGGCAGACGGTGCCCGGGCGTCAGCACGGCCTTGCCCACCTCACAAAAGCCGATGCGCGCACAATCCTTTGCAAGTTCCTCAAATCCCGCCGCGTCGAAAATGGAACCGCAGACCCCGCCGCCGGCTTTCAGGCCCGTGTTGGCGGCGTTGACAATGGCGTCGGTATGCATGTGGACAATGTTGTCCCTTACAATGAGAAGCGGCATGGCGTATCCCTCTTTCGTGCGCGAAAATCTGCAGGCCCGGATTGTTCTTAGAATATGATACAACAATTTTCAGGAAAAACAAAGCGGCCTGTCAGTTCACAAACCGCTGAAAGAAGTTGTTGAGCATGTGGGCAAGGGTACTGGCAGCCACCGACCGGCTTTTATGTGCCACGAAGCCGAAGATCCATCCCAGCAGCAGCACCCCCAGCCCCATACTTGCGTAGACAGCAGCCGCCTGGGAGAACACACCCTGGAAATACCAGCCGGGCAGGTGAATCAGAAGGAAAAGAAAGCCGTTTAGCAAGTTGGCCAGTGGAAAGGACATCCGCATTTGAAACGAACCCATCATGGCGCCCCGGTAGGTAAGCTCCTCCACAAAGGGTGCGTAGATGACCGCCGTCACAAAAGACCAGTCCCATAGGACGGCATGTACCGCCTGATGAACGATCAGCCGGTAAAAAACCGCCTTTCCACCCCAGACCAGGCCCGTGACCCCGCCCCAGAGCAGGATGTCCCGTATCCTGTCAAACCCCAGCACCTCCCTTACGCTGCGGCCGGAATACCGGATCAGGGCAAGGGAGGGCAGCACCCAAAAAAGGATGCGCATCACCAGCCAATAGAGAAACCTGTCAAAGGGCCGGCCGGGCAGGATGCCGCTTTGCTCCAGCCATAGGGACAAAAGCCATGCGGCTCCCCAAAATATGAAAAGCGCAAAGGCATAGATCAGGGCAAAAAGCGCCGCCCGGTTTTCACGGGGGGAAGGATTGGCGGAAGACATGGCAAACGGCCTCCCTTGACAGGCTTGTGCCTATAGTATGGAACGGCAAAGGCGCTTCATACCGCCCGTCCCCTGCAATGGCCGTAGAAGACTGACAAAGTCAAAGGAGCCGGCTCCGCTTTCCCCACGGCCATGCCCGCCTTAGGTGTGCCTGCAAGGTTTTATGCCGGTTCCCCGCCCCCGGCATACCGTTTGCGGAACTGCCTGGGCGTCATGCCCTGGGCCGCCCTGAACCGCTGGATGAAGTAGCTGGTGGTGGAGAAGCCCGTCATCATGGCGATATCCGTGATGGATTCCTCTGTACCGCAAAGCAGCAAAGCCGCGTTTTTCAGCCGTATGTGAAGCAGGTATTCCGCAAAGCCGCGCCCGGCATGCCTGGAAAAGAAGCGGGAGAACGCCATATACTCCATGCCGCAGTAAAGCGCTGCATCCATCATGGAAATGTTCTTATCGTACTGCTCATCCACAAAGGCGAAGGCCCGGGCCAGGGTATCAAGGGCCGCGGCATCCGGCAGGCTGTTGGACTTATACGCGTGCCAGCAGCGCAGGATCCACAAAAACAGCCTGCTGATATTGGCCCGGAGCGCAAGCTCGAACCCAAACTCTTTTTTGACGTATTCGTCCACAATCTCCCTGAGCATATCCCCTACCGCCGCGGGGCCCGTCAGCGCAGCGGGAAACACTTTTTGATGGGGATCATTGCCTTTGATGTAGGGAAGGATGTACTTCAGTTCAAAGATCAATTGTTCCGCGGAATACAGAACCTCCGGGAGGAATTTAATCACCAGGTACTGGTTCAGGCCGCCCTGAAGGGAGGTGGAGCCATGGATCTCCATGGGGTCGATAAGCGCCATGTCCCCGGGTTTCAAATCGAAGGGCTTTTCATTGAGCATCAGCCGGAACGCGCCGGTTTGACAGTATAGGATTTCAAAATATTCATGAATATGCGGCGATGCCACCACCGCCTTGCCCACGGTGCTTTGCACGCTGCAATCGTAGATATAGCGTATATTTCCCTTGGGCGCCCGGGTCTCCCTGTAGAATCCGCTCATGCAAGCCTCTGCAAAAAAGTGATATTCTGATACAAAAGCATTATATCATCCGGGAAGCGTCTGCGCTATAATACAATCAAATTATGCACGGAGGAATATGCTATGAAAAAACGTCTTCGCGTGGGGATCATCGGCTGCGGCGGCATTGCCAACGGGAAACACATGCCTTCCCTGAAGGCGCTTGACCGGGTGGACTTGGTGGCTTTCTGCGACCTTATCAGGGACAAAGCGGAAAAGGCGGCAAAGGAATACGGAACGCCGGAGGCCAAGGTGTATGAGGACTACCGGGAATTGTTGAAGGATGCTTCCATCGACGTGGTGCATGTATGCACCCCCAACCGTTCCCATGCCGATATCACCATTGACGCACTGCATGCCGGAAAGCATGTGATGTGCGAAAAGCCCATGGCCAAGACCGCCGCCGACGCGCGCCGCATGGTGGAAGCCGCCAACGAAACGGGCAAAAAGCTGACCATCGGGTATCAGCACCGCCACAAGGCAGAAAGCAACTATTTGAAGAGCGTGGTTCAGCGGGGCGATCTGGGGGACATCTACTACGCCAAGGCCTTTGCCATCCGCCGTAGGGGTACCCCCAACTGGGGCGTGTTCCTGAACGAATACGAGCAGGGCGGCGGTCCGCTCATCGACATCGGCACCCACTCCCTGGACCTGACGCTGTACCTGATGGATAACTACAAGCCCCGCATGGTGGTGGGCACCACCTACAAGAAGCTGGAGCACCCGGAGTGCGGCAACCCCTGGGGCGCCTGCGACCATGGAATGGAGGACAGCGCCTTTGGTTTTATCGTCATGGAGGACGGCGCCACCATCACCCTGGAGGCTACCTGGGCGCTGAACACCATCGAGCCCATCCAGGAAGGCAGCCTGCAGCTTTGCGGCTCCAAGGCCGGCGCACAGATCAAAAACGGCATCTCCATCAACAAGGGCGAGCTGGGCCGGCTCATAGAGATCAAGCCCGACGTGTCTTCCGGCGGGGTGGCTTTCTATGACGGCGTCAAGGAGACCCCGGCCATCACGGAAGCGCGCCGCTGGATCGACGCCATTGAAAACGACACGACTCCCGTGGTGCTGCCGGAGCAGGCCTGCGTGGTGTCGGAGATTCTGGAAGCCATCTATGTTTCCGCCAAAACAGGGGAGCCTTTCTATTTCAAAAAGTAGGGAGGGTGCATCATGGAATACGGCGTTCAGCTTTACAGCGTAAGGGATATCACAAAAACCGATATGGCAGGCGCCTTGGCGAAAGTCAAAAGCCAGGGGTATGCCAGTGTGGAATTCGCGGGCTTTTTCGGCCTTCAGGCGGCGGAGGTGGCCGGACTGCTGCAAAAAACGGGGCTGAAAATCTCCGGCACCCATACGGGCCTTGCCGAACTTTTGGATAAAACGGAAGAAACCATCGCCTACCACAAGGCCATCGGCAATCCAAGGATCATCGTGCCCTCGGCGGACCTTGGCAGCCAGGAGAAAATCGACACCTTTGTGGCGGCCGTGAGCGGACTCCAGATATGCCTGAAAAGGGAAGGACTCCGCCTGGGCTTCCATAACCATGACAGGGAATTCCGGCTTAACCCCGACGGCTCGGTGGCCTTTGAGCAGCTCGTTTACCGCACGGAGCTTGACCTGGAGATTGATACCTTCTGGGCATATGCCGCCGGGGCGGACCCCGTGGCGCTTTTGAAGCGGCTTCAAAGCAGGGTGCCCGTGATCCACATCAAGGACGGCTATCAAAACGGGGAGGGCATGCCCCTTGGCCGCGGCACGGCCCCGGTGAAGGCTGTGTATGAAACGGCGAAAGATTTGGGCATCCCCATGGTGGTGGAGAGCGAAACCCTCACCCCGGACGGGCTCACCGAAACGGACATCTGCATCCAATATTTGAAATCCATCGAGTAAGGGGAAAGAAGAAAATATCTGCGTTCCCTCAAACAGGGGGAAAGGAAGAAGCGTATGGTCAATATCCTGATGCTTTCCAAATGGCACGTCCACGCCAAGGATTATGCCAGAACGATCATGGAGCAGCCCGACGCGAAAATTACCTGCGTGTGGGATGAGGACGTAAAGCGGGGCGAAACCTGGGCACAGGAGCTGGGCGCCGCCTTTGAGCCGGACATCGACAAAGCCCTTTTGAGAAAGGACGTGGACGCGGTGGTGGTGGACACGCCCACCGCCGATCATCCCTTTGTGATCATCAAGGCCGCAAAGGCGAAAAAGCATATCTTCACCGAAAAAGCGCTGGCCACAACCGTCAAGGACTGCCGTGAAATCGCAAAAGCAGTCCTTGAAAGCGGCGTCAAGTTCTGCATTTCCTTTCCGCACATGGCAACGCCCCTGGCGCAGCTGTGCAGGCAGGCCATTGATGAGGGGAGTCTGGGCACCCTCCATTTCCTGCGCATGCGCAAGGCCCATGACGGAGCGCTTAGGGCCTGGCTGCCGGATTACTGGTATGACGCGGAAAAGGCAGGCGGCGGGGCCATGATGGACCTGGGCTGCCATCCCATGTACATGGCGTCCTACCTCCTGGGCAAGCCGAAGCGGATCGCCTCCATGTTCAACAACACCTGCGCGCCAAACGGGGTGGACGATAACGCGGTTTCCGTGGTGGAGTTTGAAAACAAGGCCATCGCGGTGCTGGAAACCGGCTTCATCGCTCCCTACCACGGCGAATGCTTCGAGCTGCTGGGCACCAAGGGCGCCATCGTCCTGGAGGACGGGCGGATCAAAATGCGCACCGCGTCCTTTGACGGCGGCTGGTACTGCCCGGATAAACTGCCCAAGCAGCAATCCCCGGCCATCCGCCAGTGGCTGGACGGCATCGAAAAAGGTACGCCCATCCCCCTTGATCTTGAGCATGCCATCGCCCTGACGGAGCTCTTGGAGAACGCGTACAAGTCCGACAGGGAACAAAAGATCGTCCAAGTGCCGGATAAATAAAACAGCGCATGAAAAAGCCGGGAGGAGGTTGTATGAGCAACCCCCTCCCGGCGCGTTTTGCAGAAAAAGCGCAGGAGTCTATATCCGCACGGACACGGCCTGGCCCGTCCGCTCGCTTTCCACGGCGGCCTCCATCACAAGCATCACCCGCAAAGCCTCTTCGGGCTTCACCAGCAACGGCTCCCTTCCCTCCAGGGCGGCCACATAGTTGTGGTAATAGGCAATCCAGTCCGCGCTGACTACGGGCAGGGGAAGCTCCTCGCTGGTAAAGACGGACCTGGGAGCCATGGTTTTGGTAGGCCCGGCGGAGGTGTAGACGATCTCCTCCTCCCAGGTGGTGGACTTATCCTTGGCACGGACAACTTTGCCCTCCGCGTCCCAGTTATCAATATACAGCGTGCCCTCCGTGCCCCTTGCGTGCCATCTTCCCTGGCTCACAAAGCAGGCGGTGTCCACTTCCACCATGGCCACGGGCCCGTTTTCAAACTGGATCGTCAGGGTGAAGCCGTCGTCCACTTCCTGGAAATTTACGTGCTGCATCCTGGCGAACACCTGTATAACGGGCTTTTGAACCATTTGCAGCATCTGGTCGATGAGGTGCACACCCCAGTCCAGCAGCATGCCGCCGCCGGCCACCTTGTGGCAGCGCCATCCCTCGGGGATGCCCCTGGAGCCCAGCACCCAGGATTTGATCAGGTAGGGCTCGCCGATCATGCCCTCCTCGATGGCTTTGCGCGCCGTCAGATAGTCCTTGTCCCAGCGCCGGTTTTGATGGACGGAAAACTGCCTGCCCGTTTCCCGGGATACGGCCATGACCGCTTTCAGTTCGCTGGAATCCATGGTCACCGGCTTCTCGCTGATCACATGCTTGCCAGCCCGCATGGCGGCGATGGCATAGGGCGCATGAAAGTTGTTGGGCGTGGCCACCAGCACGATATCGATCATGGGGTCGGCAAGCAGCGCCTGGGCACTTTCATAGCCCTTTAGCCCTTTTTCCTCGCCGGCTTTGATCCGCTGGGGATTGATGTCATACACGCCGTAAGGGATCACCTTGGGAGCGCGGTCCAAATTTTTATGATGCCATCCCGCCATCCCGCCATAACCGATAAAACCAAGCCTGTATTGTTTTTCCATAGCAAACATCCTCCGATTGATTCGGCCTTATGGCAGGGTATCATCCGCGGCCCCGTTCGTCAATAGCCTTACTGCCAAAAAACAGCGTTCTTTATGCCAAAAAGGGTTGTCCTGATAAAATCCGCCATGATAGAATAGCAAAGGCCGTTGTTTTATGTCAAAGGCCAAATTTGTAAATGAGGGAGCGGAAACGATGAACGCATTTTCATATTATGTACCCACGGAAATCCGTTTTGGCAAGGATGCGCATCTTCATACGGCAGAGCTTATGAAAAAACACGGCGGCACCAGGGCACTGATCGTATACGGCGGCGGCAGCGCGGTAAAATCGGGGCTGCTGGATATGATCACCGACCAACTCGCAAAGGAGGGCCTTAGCTCCCTGCCCTTCGGAGGGGCCAGGCCCAACCCTACCTTGAGCCATGTCAGGCAAGGAATTCTGGCCGCGCTGGACTTTCATGCCGATTTTATCCTGGCGGTGGGCGGCGGCAGCGCCATTGATTCGGCCAAGGCCATCGCCCATGGCGCGGCGAACCCCGAAGCGGATGTGTGGCGCTTCTGGGCCAGGGAGATTCCGCTTCAAAAATCCCTGCCTGTAGGCGCTGTGCTGACCATATCGGCTGCGGGCAGTGAAACCAGCGCCAGTTCCGTGCTCACCAACGATCATACGGGCGAAAAGCGCGGCATGACTTCGGAGTTCAACCGCCCCTGCTTTGCGGTGATGAATCCGGAATTCACCTACACCCTGCCCAAATTTCAAATCGCCTGCGGCATCGCGGATATTCTGATGCACACCCTGGACAGGTATTTCACCTTGGAGGAAGGGAACGAGCTGACCGACGAGCTGGCCGAGGCGCTTCTGCGGGTGGCCATCCGAAGCGGACGCATTGCCATGGAGGCCCCGGCGGACTACGGCGCGGCCAGCGAACTGATGTGGTGCGGCAGCCTGTCCCACAACGGGCTGACGGGGCTGGGCCGCGCATCAGACTTTGGGGTGCACCAAATGGGTCATGAATTGAGCGGCCGCTTCGACGTGGCTCACGGCGCCAGCCTTACCGCCGTGTGGGGCGCCTGGGCATTATACTGCATGGAGACCGGCATACCCCGTTTTGCCCGGTATGCCAGAAACATTTGGAATGTCCACGAGCAGGATGACCGGCAGGCCGCCCGCCTGGGAATCGAAAAAACGGTGGACTATTTCCGGTCCATTGCCATGCCTACCTGCTTTACGGAGCTTGGCATCGGCGTTCAGCCGGAAAGTGTGATCAGCGAGCTGGCCTATGCCTGCACTTTTTTTGGAAAGCGCACGGTGGGCTGCTTCAAGCCTCTTTCGCAAAGCGACATCGAAAGCATTTACCGCCTGGCCAATAGGTGACATGGCAGGCTGTCCGCCAAAGGGGAAGGCAGCCGCCGGATGGCGCACTGCCGGTTAAACAGCATGCTTCCGCCCGCGGCGAAAAGCATGCCAGGGTGCCCACTGTATCCCTTTTGCGCTATGGCCGTTCTTCTACCGGGTCAAAGCCCGGCAGCAAACAAAGCGCACCAATGGGGCAGGCGGGCAGCGGCTCCCCGGACGTTTTCGCTTTTTGCAGCGTGCGGTTGGCTAGGCGGTATTCGGGGGCGTCAAGCCGCAGCGCGCCAAGCTGCAGGGGCAAAAGGCCCGGGGGAAGGGGAGCGATCCTGGTATAAGGCCAGGGCGTTTCGTCTGTAAGATAGGGGAGCAGAAAGTCCATGGCTTTTCGGATGCTGCGGCCCGGCCCCCGCTCCGCCTGCCAGACAACAAGGCCCCGGCCGTTTACATAGGCAAGCTCAGCCATCAGCACGAAGGCATCCAGGTTGAACAGGGAATAATGCATGGCGTCGGCCCGCGTGATCTCATCCGCGAAGGCACCCTGTTCCGTGAGTTGAGCGGGGAGCACGTGATCAAGAAAGCTTTCCAGGCACTGGTCAAAGAGGCCCCACGCGCCCGTAAAGGCCGCGTAGGCCGCCGCCTGCACGTGCCACCAGGCAGCGTGGTTGTTGTGGTACGCCCTTTCCTGACGTCCGAAGCCGCTGTTCATTAGCCAGTCAAGATAAGCGGAAAACCAATCCTTCAGGCCGTCCGTCAATTCCGCCGGCCCGGAAAGGTACGCGGCGCCGTGCACCACCTTTAGCAGGTGGATGGTGTCAATGATGCCTAAAGACCGGCCCTCGCACACGCCTGGAATGGCTTGCGCATGGTTGAGATGTGGATTCATCCGCGTTTTCGGGTCGATGAACCAGGTACGCAAAAGCTCCGCGGCCCGCAGGGCATCCTCCGGCCGGCGAAGGTAATACCCCGCCTGGGCAAGGGTCAAGGAGGCGTCCGCCATGGCGGCCATATCGGCTCGGTGATGGAGGAACCGGCCGGGATAGAAGTGCCCATCCCTGCGCACGAAACGCCCCTGCTCATCCGGCCACCAGTAGGGTGCCTGGCTGCAATAGTCGTTGGGCCCTCCCACCGGCGCCTTGTGAAAAGTGACGCTGTACAAGGGCCCGGCCGCTGCCGCCTCCGCCGTTTTTTGGAGCGTGGCGGCAAGAACACCCTGGTTTTTTAAAAGCGCCCGGGGTGCGTCCAGGAAGGAAGCTTCGATGAAGACAGGCATAGCGGCCTCTCCTTTTTATCAACACGTGTTCCTTGCTTTTTCCGTTCCGCATGAAAAGCACGGCTGCATTCTATTTCGCCGCCCGGCATCTGATCCCCTGGTGTTTGGAACGAGTTTTGCCGCCTGGAGCAAAGGATAACAAATGCCCGCCAAGGCAGGCCGCATTTATGGATTGGCTTTGAGCTGCCGGAGCATTCGAAAAGCCTTGCACCGCTATGGGCGCAAGGCTTTTCATGGTATGCCCGGCAGGATTCGAACCTGTGACCTTTGGAGTCGGAGTCCAACGCTCTATCCAACTGAGCTACGGGCACATATGCCTTGGAACAAGGCTTATTGATTATAGCGGATGGATATGCTTCTGTCAACCATGGAAAAAACAAATCGGCATGTCAAATGTACGGTCATCAAACATAGGTTACACTGAAGCAAAGTAGAACTCAGTCGGTGCCTGTTAAGTGGAGGAGTGAGAATTAAAAGCAGGCTCATCTTACTCCTGCTGTTATTATTCTATAAAACTCATATGCATATGAATCTGTCATTCCTGATATAAAGTCAGTTGCAAGTAATAGTTTATTATATATCTTTAAGTGATCATCATTTGAATTTTGGCACTGAGATAAGCATACATACCTGTAATTGGTCGAAAAGAAAGAGTAAATTAGGTCATCATAATGGTCATTCACAATTTTAGTATCATCAGGCATATTTAAAGCAGCGGGAATAAATACTTCCAATAATTTACTCAAGATCCTATATGCTATTGCTTTTGAACGAACTATTTCTGGACAGTAGTAAATATAATCCTTTTCAATATCTCGTAATGTTTTAACAATGTCTGCTGCTTCTCCCATTGACAGTAAATCCTGATTGCATTTTCCGTCCATTATTTCAGAATAATGCTCGATAAAATTGTCTGCTACTATGCCAGTTAATCTGCCTTTTATGAATATACGCAGACGTTGAATAGTATATGTTTCGTGCTCTGGATACTCTTTTCCATAACTGCCTATCGGCATTTTTCCGCAAGTTTTATAGCGTGATATTTCATTCTGAATTGACTTAACCAATTTGTTACTTGGACACTTATTAATGTATTCTTCTATTGTACTAAGAGAAATAAGCTTTTTTTATGCGCGTCTTCAATATCGGCAGTTAAGTAAGTGTACGACTAACGGTCATATCTAACAATCAAGCGAAATCCAGCAGGGTATCCAAGGGCCGTTTTCCGCGGTTTCGGTAACCTCTGTGAGGGCGTTCGGTGTTGTAGTGAATCAGCCACCGATCCAG